>UQHB01000016.1 GCA_900540735.1 uncultured Megasphaera sp.
TCTTGTATAATCTGAAGGTGTAGATAGGTATTTGGTCATATCTTTATTCTACACCAACTCCCGGTTTTGCATAGACCGGGAGTTATTTTTATGTATACACAAAAAGGCTGCCGCACAAATTACGTGCGACAGCCCCGTTTTTTTGCTGCCTTTATTCTTTGACAATTTCTGCTTTGAAGACGTTAATGACATCGACGTCAGGACAACAAAAGACGGCTGTCCCTTCAGGCTGGCCTGGAATAGAGCCGCCGTAACGTAAAATGTCGATATACGGAAAGGCTACGTGCATGGCCATCGGGCAAAGTTTGCCCCGGTCCGTATCGTAATCAAAGGTTTCACCGACATGATGGCCGCGATGGCAGCCACCTTTGCCGATTTTGTCGATAATCGTAATTTTTATTTTCGGACGTTTCATCCTTCGTCACCAACGATTCCAAAAATGCGTTTCCCATTTTCCAAAGTCTTCCGTTGTACTTCGGCCACATCCATGTCACGGAGGCGCGCAATTTCAGCGGCTACGTACTGCACGTACGCCGGTTCGTTGCGCTTGCCGCGATATGGCGGCGGCGTAAGGTACGGGCAGTCTGTTTCAATGAGGATGCGGTCCATTGGCAATTCACTAACGATGCGTTTGAGTTTCTTCGATTTCGGGAAGACCATAGTCCCTGTAAAGCCGATATAGAAGCCCATTTTGATTAATTGTTCAGCCATTTCGAGGCTCCCGGAATAGCAATGGAAGACCCCACGAATGCCTTTGCCATATTTCTGGAGAATATCCATCGTATCGCCATGGGCTTCACGGTCATGAATATCAATAGGCACGTCTAATTCGACAGCCATTTTGACTTGTTCAATGAAGACTTCCTGCTGGATTTCATGAGACGGTTCAGGCCAATGGTAGTCGAGGCCGACTTCACCAATAGCGACGACTTTCGGTTCGGTCTGTACCCATTTGCGTATTTGGTCGAAACTTTCAGGCGTAACCTTTGCCGCTTCTTCGGGATGAATGCCCACAGCAGCGTAGACTTGCCGATATTGGTGCGTCAAGGCCACAGCAGAAGCAGACGTAGGCATATCCGTACCAGGGCACATCATGTACGCAAGGCCCGTATCTAAGGCCCGTTGAATCATGTCGTGCTGGTCGTCTTTGTACGCTTCGTCATTGATGTGGCAATGTGTATCAAACAACATTTTACCGCACCTGGCTTCCTGCAGGCATGCCGTCAACCGTCACGACTTGAAGTGCATCAGCACCATCAAGAGCAGCGAGGACCATGCCGTTCGATTCGACACCGCAGAGTTTAACCGGTTTGAGGTTCGTCACGACGATGACGTGATGACCAATGAGCTGCGTCGGTTCGTAGTATTTAGAAATACCGCTGACGACTTGCCGTGTTTCTGTGCCTAAGTCGATTTGCAATTTCAAGAGTTTTTTCGCTTTTGGAATCTTTTCGCAGCCTACGATTTTACCGACACGGAGGTCGCATTCGGCAAAGTCATCGATGGAGATTTCCGGTTTCGTCGGGTTCTTGGCAGCTGGGCAGGCTTCTTCTTTCTTTTCTTCTTTGACTTCCGCAATTTCTTCTTTTAAGTCATACCGCGGGAAGAGAGCGTCGCCTTTTTGAACCTTCGTGCCTACAGGGTAGCCGCCCCATACTTTTGCTGCATCAAGGGTAGCTGTTTTGAAATCGCCAAGGCCCAGTTGTTTCCACATTTCTGCCGCGCTGACCGGGATGACCGGGATGACGAGGGTAGCAATGATGCGCAATGCTTCGAGGAGGTTATAGAGTACGGTCTGGAGGCGTTCTTTTTGTGCGTCGTCTTTAGCGAGGACCCAAGGCGTTGTTTCGTCAATGTATTTATTGCTGCGGCGAATGAGGGCCCATACGTCGTTAATGGCATCGTTAATCTTCATGTCGCACATGAGGGTATCAAATTTCTTCGCCGTTTCTGTGGCAAATTGCGCTAATTCATCGTCTACAGTGTCTTTGGCTGTCGGCCCTGCGACGATACCGCCTTCGTATTTTTCAACCATAGCGAGGGTACGCTGCAAGAGGTTACCCAAGTCATTAGCTAAATCGGAATTAATGCGGTTAATAAACGACGGCAACGAGAAGTTACCATCTTGGCCAAGACGGACTTCATGGAGCAAGTAATACCGCAAGGCATCGGCACCGTACCGTTCAATCAAGGGAATCGGGTCGACGACGTTACCCAGGGATTTACTCATTTTCGTGCCATCGACGATGAGCCATCCATGACCGAATACTTTGTGCGGAATAGGCAGGCCGCAGCTCATGAGCATAATCGGCCAAATAATCGTATGGAAGCGAACGATTTCTTTGCCAACGAGATGAAGATTGGCAGGCCAGAATTTCTTATATTTTTCCGGGTCGTCAATGTAGCCAATAGCCGTTAAATAGTTGGCTAAGGCATCGAACCAAACGTAGACGATGTGTTTTGGGTCCCAAGGCACTTTAATGCCCCAGTCGAAAGACGTACGAGATACACAAAGGTCTTCGAGACCGCTCTTGACGAAGGAAATCATTTCGTTACGCCGCGATTCAGGCTGAATGAAATCAGGATGTTCGTCAATGAATTTAAGCCAACGATCAGCATATTTCTGCATTTTGAGAAAGTATGCTTCTTCTTTGACCAATTCCAACGGACGGCCGCAGTCTGGGCAAATGTGTTTGCCTTCAGGCAATTTATTTTCTGGCCAGAACGTTTCGCACGGCGTACAGTACCAGCCTTTATATTCCCCTTTATAAATGTCGCCATTGTCGTAAGACATTTGCATCAATTTCTGGACGACTTTTTCGTGACGCGGTTCGGTCGTACGAATGAAATCGTCGTTCGAAATGTGGAGGCGTTTCCACAAATCTTGGAACAAGGCAACGATGTCGTCGACGTACTGAAGCGGCGTTTCGCCTTTGGCTTCTGCAGCACGCTGGATTTTCTGGCCGTGTTCATCAGAGCCGGTCAAGAAAAAGACATCGTCCCCACGGAGACGGTGAAACCGTGCTAAAGAGTCCGCAATGGTCGTGCAGTATGTGTGCCCAATGTGGAGTTTGGCACTTGGATAATAAATCGGGGTAGTAATGTAATACGTTTGTTTTTCAGACATAGGTAATTTCCCTCCTGTACCGGCAAATGAGCCGGGTAATTATAACGTAATCGCAGCCTGGTATACACTACGTTTGGGCACGCCACAGCGTCTAGCAACTGTGCGGATAGCCTCTTTTTTATCTACGCCTTGGTCCATGAGCTCTTGTACCAGCGACGCATAATCAACGTCACCTTGGGCAGCGTCTTCGGTAAGTGGAGACGCACCGGCGACGAGAATGACAAATTCACCGCGGCTTCCTTGTTCTTTCAATTCTTGGCGAATCGAAGACAAAGTGCCGCGCAGATATTGCTCGTATTTTTTCGTCAATTCCCGGCAGAGAACGGTTTCTCTATCGCCGAGAACGGCTTCAATTTCTTGTAAGACATTGCCAATACGATGGGGGGCTTCATAGAAAATGAGCGTCCCTTCGTAGGCTTTAATCGATTCTAAAACAGGGAGACGATGCTTTTGGGTCTTTGGCAAAAAGCCGACAAATGTAAAACGCGTCGTATCCATGCCCGATGCAATAAGGCCTGTAAGGCCTGCATTTGCCCCAGGAAGGGGCACAATGGGCACACCTGCTTCGATAGCCAGTTTCACCAAATCACTGCCTGGGTCACAAATGGCCGGCATACCGGCATCGCTCACTTGGGCAATCATCAGGCCGTCTTGCAGCTTTTGAATGAGTTCCGGCCCTTTTTCTGCCTTATTATGCTCATAATAGCTCGTCAGCGGCGTGTCAATATCATAGGCTGAGAGGAGCTGTTTCGTATGGCGCGTATCTTCGGCCGCAATGAGGTCTGCCTCGCGGAGACAACGCACTGTACGGTACGTAATGTCTTCGAGATTGCCAATCGGGGTCGGACATAAATAGAGTGTCCCTTTTTGAAATATTTCAGCCATACTTTACTCCTTTCCGTATAAGCGATTGACTGCATCGCTATATGAGCCGTCAGCATTATGGACAATCAAAGGCGGTAAAATCTCAACGCCTGTACTGCCGCCGCGAATGGCTTCTACGAGGAAAAGCTTCGCCTTCTTCTTAGGACGGCCATGGATAAATTGCAGCGTCTTTGGCTCTAAGCCGTGACTTCGCAAGGCTTCTAAAATATCGGTCAGCCGTTCTGTAATATGAACCATGCGGAAGCGGCCCCGGTATTTTAGGGCATATTGCACAGCTGTGACCACATCATCGAGAGCAGCCGTTTCTTCATGGCACGCCCGGCGAATACCTTCGACATCGCTATAAGCACCGCGGCTCTTTTCGCGATACGGCGGATTGGCATAAATAGCAGCAAATTCACCGCTCTTTGCCCAAGTCTTAATATTTCTATAGTCATCGTGGCGAATGGAAATGACCTCATCTTTGCCATTCAGCGAGACGTTACGCTGGGCAATCTCGGCCATGACTGGATTGAGTTCTACACCGGTAATATTTTTTGCCCCACGAGCAGACAAAATCAAAGGAATGGCCGCCGTACCTGTCCCTAAATCGAGAGCCTTGCCGTGAGGCACAGCCCCGAAATGGGCTAACAGCACTGTATCTAAAGAAAAGCAAAACTGGTCATCCCGTTGAATGACTTTCATCCCGTCCAGGACGAGGTCGTCGAGCCGCTCGTGCGGCCCTAACTTAATGGTCATCTTCGGCCGGGGCAATATCATTCCACGGCACGTTGACGTTATGGCCCGATTCGAGCTGTACTTTGACGGTGTGGTCTTTCATGTGGACGCGGAGGACTGAGCCAATCCCTTCGTCTGTAATGACGCGCTGGCCGACGACAGGCGGCTTTTGCTGTTCTGCATTGCGCTGCTGGCAGTTGCAGCACTTCAATTCGCCTGACGTGTAGAGCGAATTTTCATAGCGTAAGCAGCACATGAGACGACCGCAAATACCGGAAATCTTCGTCGGATTTAAAGACATTCCCTGGCCTTTGGCCATGCGAATCGACACAGGCTTAAAATCACCGAGGAAAGACGCGCAGCACAAGGGCCGACCGCAGCAACCAATACCACCAAGCATTTTCGCTTCGTCCCGCAGGCCAATTTGCCGCAATTCAATACGCGTACGGAAGACCGATGCCAAATCGCGGACGAGTTCCCGGAAATCGATGCGTCCATCAGCAGTAAAGAAGAAAATAATTTTCCCCATATCGAAGGTATAATCTACATCGATTAACTTCATGGGTAATTTATGTTTAGCAATCTTTTCGAGGCAAATGGCGAAGGCTTTCTTTTCTCGTTCTTTATTCTTTTCGACTTGTTTTAAATCTTTCACTGCAGCCCGGCGGATAATAGGCTTTAAGGGCTGGGCGACCTCGTCTGAGCTGACGCTGTGCGGCGCAATGACGACTTTGCCAAATTCCATGCCCCGTGCCGTTTCTACAATCACGCCGTCTTCTAAATCAAGCGGTATATCTGTCGGGTCAAAGTAATAAATCTTACCAGCCCGTTTAAATCGTACACCAACAACTATCACCTAATCCCCTCCTTTGGCTTGTATGCACTGGAGCGACACGTAGTCCCAGACGAGACGCGTATTGACGTGGCGTTTCATCGCTTCAAGTCCCGTTTCCATGACGGCAATATTCGTCATCAGGCCTTGGTCAGTCCAGTATGGTAATAGGTTTATCATTTCATCTTTATATAACGTTAAGCGTATATACGCTGCCTTTGCACCACTGCGCAGGACAATCATGTCCCGTAAAAACATGATGGCCCAGCGAAGAATTTCAAGGGACACTGTATCGCTTAGGTTGCCCGATAGAGACAGCCATTTCGCATAAGGGCACGCGTGAGTCGCCATGATTTGGAGAAAGTCCAAAGCGTATTTCGCACTCTCTTGACCAGCCCCTTGGAGATAGTCGAGGACCGCACGGACGATGCCATCGCCCCAGACGATGGCTTGTTCATAGTCCTTGTCCATACCGCCACGAAGGCGCAGTAAATCCCTCAACATGACCTCATCTGGTACAGAATCAACATGCACCATAGCACAACGAGAAATAATCGTCGGCAAGAGCAAGGCCGGTTGGTCTGTAATAAGAATAAAGCAGACTCCTTGAGGCGGCTCTTCGAGAATTTTCAGCATGCGGTTCGCAAATTCTGTATTCATGGTCTCGACGTGGTCAATAATGGCGACGCGAGGCTGCCCGATTTTCCCTTGTAAAACTAATTGGCTCTGGAGCTGGCGGAATTGATCGACTTTTAGCATAGCCCCAACAGGGCCGACATAAAAGGCATCATCTTGGTCTGCTAGCAAGGGCACAGCCTCTCTTTCAGCTAAGTCCGGAAAGACAGGGCGGCCAATGAGCGTCGATGCTAAGGCGACAGCCAGCATGGTCTTACCGAGACCTGCAGGGCCGGCAAAAATCAAGGCGTGCGGCAAGCGGCCTTCATCTATGACGCGGCACAGCCGTTCTTTGATCGCGTCGTGCCCTATAATCGGTTGAAAAAATGCCTTGTCCATGCCGTGCTCCCTTCGCTCTATGCGAGATGTTACCTAACTAATTTATTATAAAAAAAATTGACCGCAAAGTCTAGGTTTACGGCCAATTTGCTTGTATCTTCATGATGAAAATTTAGGTGAATACGATTAGAATTTTAAATCAATAATCGCAGATACACCGACACCTTGGACACGGCTCAGATGGGTAACGTCCATGGAATCGATTGGAATGAGGGCTTTGGCTCTAAAGAGGCTGTTGTTGTAACTGCCTTCGAGCTGGCCAACGGCTTTGACCTGCGCTACTTGTGCTGACGGGCCGACGACTTGAACAGCACCAATATACCCGCCGCCACCAACGCTGAGGACAGGCACGACTTTCGTCGCATAATCTGTACCAACGCCGTTTTTCATGAGGAGCTTGTTGAGGAAATCATTAATAGCGTCGCCGTATTTGCTGACGAGAACGCCAACGCCGCCGACTTTAATGAGGGAACCTAAATCAAAGGCTTGGCTCTGCATGACTGCACCGCCGCTAAATCCTAAAAGAGAACCAATCATCATACCAATTACTAATTGCTTTTTCATCATGTCTACCTCCTTACGAATACGCTACTATTTTTGCAGCACTGCTGTGACCGCGTCATAGACAGCGGCATGAATAGCTTCCGGTGTCTTCAGTTGTCCTGCAGCTGTACAAGGAATACATTTCCAATTATATTTTTCTGCTAAAAACTGGTACGCGTCGTGGCATTTGGCAAGAAAGCCTTCATTCTTTTCGTGAATATCCCCGGTAGTGCCACCAGTCTTTCCTTGACGTTGAGCCATGAGCTTTTCTGTAACAGCTAAGGGCACGTCGAGTAAAATTACTTGGTCCGGTACGGGTAAGACTAGTTTATCGAATTCAAAATCCCAGAGCCAATCTAAATAATAGTTCTGCGCAATAGCGTCGTCCATTTTAATCATTTGATAGAGCATGTTGCTCGTCGTGTAGCGGTCGGCCACGACGATGCCCCCATCATGGAGGAAGGACTTCCACTTCATTTGGTACGACGCAAAGCGGTCGACAGCGTAAAAAGCTGAAGCCGCATAGGGATTGACGGCATCCGCATCAGTGCCAAAATCGCCGCGCAAATACATCTTCACGAGAGCACTGGAATCGCTTTCGTAGTCTGGAAATGAAATAGCTTCTACAGCACGGCCGTCACGGCGCAAATGGTCGACTAAAAGTTTCGTCTGCGTCGCTTTGCCGCTGCCGTCACCGCCTTCTATGACAATGAGTTTACCTTTCATCGTATCTCCTTATTCTCGTATGACTTGAATCGTCTGTAACCGTTCATCAGCCGGGCCGTTCGGACTGTAGCCTGCAGCCATTTTTCGCTGTATATACGAAACGCACGCCAGTGTAATCCGTTCGCCCATAGCGACGACGGGTACGCCAGGCGGATAAAACATGACTGTTTCAGCAGCGATTTTGCCTACTGCTGTCTCTAAGGGAACGGCCTCACGACGGGCATGCCACACATCGACAGGAGCCATGACGACTTCTGGTTGTGGCAAGGGCAATTCTTCCGGCAAGGCTTGTATCTGTGTCTTCGGAGCCATAGCGGCAATGTACTGGCACGCCGCGAGGAGCCGATTCACACTTTCCATAGTATCACCAAGGGAAATAAATGCAAGGACGTGATTGCCTGCAGTCATTTCTACTTCTATGTGTTGCTGACGCAATAATTTTTCTGCCGCTCTGCCGTCGAGGCCGAGGCCAGAAAAATTAATGGTCACTTTCGACACATCAAAGGCGGCGACACTAGGATACTGCGTAATTTCACTGCCAAAGGAACGAATCCCGGGGATAGCATTGAGCCCTTTGCGGAGCCAATTTGCTAGTTCCACAGCGTTGCCGACGAGCTTCTGGCCATGGAGAGCTAACTGTTGTCGCGCGCTGTCGAGCGACGCTAAGAACCAGTAATGGGGACTCGTCGATTGGACGAGATGCATCGCTTCAGCAACTTTTTCGACACCAGCAAAATCCTTGTGACAATGGAGCATGGACGTTTGCGTGAGCGAGCCAGCGAGCTTATGCGTACTCTGGGCGACACAATCGGCACCGCAGGCCAAAGCTCCACGAGGCAACGCTTCACTAAAGGGCAAGTGCGCACCGTGCGCTTCATCGACTAAGACGACGAGGCCGTGCGCATGCGCATAGGCAGCCAGTTCCGTAAGATTGCAGGCAATGCCGTCGTACGTAGGATATGTAAAGAGTACAGCCTTTGCTTCTGGATGAGCAGCCATTGCTGCTTTGAGGCTCCCCACATCAGGGCCGAGAGATACTTGCTCTTTTGCAGCAAAACGGCTTTCCATGTAGGCCGGTTTGGCACCGCTCAAGACTAAACCACTAAAGACGCTCTTGTGTGCTTCCCGTGGAATCAAGAGCGTATCGCCGCACTGGCACGTGGCTAAAATCATAGCTTCTACACAAGCTGTCGTGCCATTAATGGAAAAGAACGTCCGCCCAGCACCGTATAAGTCAGCAGCTAGTTCCATTGCTTCTTTCAGGGGCCCTACAGGCGTGAATAAATCATCGAGCGCATACATGAGCCCTAAATCACGCCGCAGGGCATCACCAAAGAGATGCTGCTGATAGTCTGACGCGCCAACGCCGACCTTATGGCCTGGCGTATGAAAAGGCACAAAGTGCTGTGCACAATAGTCTTCTAAGGCCTTTACAAAAGGTGCCTCTTGTTGCCGTAGTAAATCCATCGTTACTCCTTAATCATCTAAATGCCGAAAAAAAGGCCACAATAAGTCATGGCTCTTTTCATAGGAAAATTCTCTCATCTGTTGGAGCGACCGCCACAAGGACCCGTGAATGCGATACGTCGGGAACTCTTCCGGCATGACCCAATGATACTGCAAATGTTCTTCTGACAAGGTCACGTCCGGCGAATCAGAAATAGCCGTAAAAATAACGCCGTTTAAAAATTGGCCGTCTTTCTTTTGGTAACTCCAAATCCCTGCTGGTGCGGCTAAGCGAATAGACAATCCCGTTTCTTCTTTTACTTCCCGCGAAAGGCCTGTAATGAAGTTTTCTGTAAACTGCAAACCACCGCCGGGAAATTCCCAGTGCTGCAGTCCTTCAGCATCGTTTTTCTGTAATAACAACAGTTTTCCTTGATGAAAAATCATGGCTTTTACGCTCAAGCCCATAATCACATTTGCTGCTTGTCCCATTTGTCTATCTCCCATCATTGTATGCTATATGTTGCTCATATTGTATCATATATAGAAAAAAGAAGGTAGTTTTGTCTACCTTCTTTTCTGGAGCTACACGAGGTCGTAGCGGTACACGCCGCCATCTTCTGTGCGTGTTACTTTATGATGATGTAAGAGATACTCAATGTGTGCCAGCGTTTCACCCATGGCGAACCATTTCTGTGTTGGCGGAAAGTCAGGCCATTTTTTACCGCGCATAGACCAAGTCATGTGCGGTGCAATTTCAAAGGCCGTGGACTTGGGATGAGCTGCTACGATATGGAGGACTTCTTTGAGCCGCCGTGCGTGATGGGCTTTGATTTCGTCAATACGCGGCGCAATGGCATTATTATTATGGCGATGTCCGGGCAAAACCAGCTTCACAGGTAAGTCTTTGACTTTATCAAGGCTCTTGAAATACTGCTCTAAGGAATCGCGCATATTCGACCAAACTTGGATATTCGGCGTAATGTCAAAGAGAATATGGTCCGTCGTAAAAAAGATTTCTTCCTTTGGCAAGTAGAGGCAGCAAATGCCCTTCGTATGGCCCGGCGTGTGAATGACATGTAAATCCACGTCGGCTATGTGCAACACATCGCCATCGACGACAGGATGATTGGCAAAGGTAATCTTTGGCGAATACTTCCGCGCTTGATTGGAAAACTGGCTCTTAATGTCTTCTTCAGGCATGCCTTCGCGCATGAAGTTTTCTTCTGTAAATTTCCAGGTCTCACCGCTTTCAGAATCGACGAGATACTGGTAATCGTCAGGATGCATGTACACCGGGCAACCTGCATCCGCAAAGAGTCCGACAAGTCCAGTATGGTCTGCGTGCAAATGGGTCAAAAAGAGAGACGTTTGCGTTAAATCAATGTCCAGTTCGCCGAGGCCGTCGAGTAAATCTTTTTTGCATTCGGGCCGATTAAAGCCCGTATCGATGACGAGGTTTTCTGTCTTTCCTTTAATCACGTACGAGTTGAGATAGCGCAAAGGATTATTCGGTAATTCTACGTGGATTTCGTAAATATCCGGGTTGTGATGGAGTTGTTGAATCATACGTCGCTCCTTTAAAGTTTATTGTGGTGGTGTAATGGTTTTATGGAAGATTTCTTGGCCTAAGGTCTGTACCCAAAAGCCGATGAGCTGGCCGTATTCCTTTGCATTTTCTTGCGTTGCTGCAGCCTTGATGACGTACTGAACGAGCTGCTGCGCCCACGAGTAGTCGTAACGGTCAAAGCGTCCTGTCGCTGGTGCATTGGGCAGTCTTTCTAAAATAGGTAAGAAAATGTCTTGCGTCACTTCTTTCACTTTCTCGTTAATAGCGTAGCCATAGCCTTTGCCGTGGTCATCTTGGCGAAGGAAGACGAGGCTCACGTCCTGCGGTGTCTCGATAGTGTCCGTGTAGTCAATATGATAGGCCTCAAGGGGGAGTTGTCCTTGGTCTACTTTCGTTAAGAGAGAGTACGCTCCGTATTTAATGATTTCGTAGAGTCGGTCGTCGTACCCGCTTTCGAGTTCAATGATTTTTTCGCGCCATTCACCCCACGTCCGCGACACGCGGCAAATGTATTTGGCAAAGCTTGGCTGCCCTAAAAAGGCCGTCACTTCAGCTGATGTAATTTGTTCCGTCAAATCCGGCAAATGCCAAACCATCCACTTTTCGCGGCTATTAATATAGAGGCACGGTGCTTCAATATGGACATGGGCTTGACAATGAGGGCACGTATAAAAGAAGAGGCCCTCATCCGTGAGGACGCGCTGGCGCAAGGCCCCATCATTCGTGCCGTCAATGCAGTTCCACGTGGCAAACGTCCCCTCTTGGTGGCACGCCGGGCATGTAATAGCTACATCTACAGCATGGGTTCTGTTTTTACTCATCCTATTTGCCGCCTTTCCATGCTTTTTTGCTATCTTTATAGGCTTGAATGACCGCATCTAAGGGCGATGCCGTCGTCACGTGTTGGTCTGCATAGGTCGCCATGATGCGGTTCACCGTCTGTTCTTTGTCGACGAGAGACCGGTCTGGTTGACGGGCAAAACCATCGAGAATAGTCTGCATTTGCCGTACTGCATCGGCTAAGACAAGCGGATCTGGCGTCATGTCTTGGAGCGGCATGAGGACGAGAGCTGCTGCTCCTTCTTCTACGGTCTTGCGCAGTTCGCCCTTCGGCGCCGCTGTGACGTGCTGGAGCCACCAGTAAATGGCCGCTTTCATATAGGCATTTTGCATGTCCGTATTATCGCAGACTATGTCAATACGGTCTAAGCCTTGTCCTTCTTCGAGGAGTACCGGCACGGCTGCAGCAGCCGCTAAGTGGCGCGGATAGCGTTTATCTTCTGTAGCCAGCGACGTAAAGGCTACATACTTGCACTGCTTTTCTGCAACGACTTGCAAGCTATGGCGATACGCCGAAATGAGACCCCGTTCTTCGTCCCGTTTGCCGCCGACCCAGTACGGAGCTACAGCGTGAATGATGTATTTTGCTCGTAATTTAAAACCTTTCGTCGCTTTCGCATCGCCTTCAGGGCACCCCTGCAAGGCCTGGCACGCACCACCTAAGGATAATCCAGCAGCGCGGAAAATGACATGGTCTTGGGGGCTTACATCTAAGAGCGTTGTACTTGCCGAATGGACAATGGCATCGGCTGGCCATTTCGTAATATCGCCTACTAACACGCGAAATTGCATGACAATCACATCCCTTTATTATTTTACAAACGTACTAATTGCTTTTTTCAGATTTTCTACAGCTTCTAAATCATTTTCGTGAATAGCATCGACAATGCAGTGGTCAATGTGGTCTTTTAAAATGACTTTGCTCACACTGACAATAGCCGAATCGACAGCAGACAACTGAATGAGCACATCACTGCAGTCGCGGCCGTCTTCAATCATCCGCTTAATCGCTTCTAAATGGCCGGAAATGCGAGCCAAGCGATTCATGACCATCTTCGTCTGCGTATGGCTATGGTTGTGCTCATGGGGCAAGCCTTGCAAATGGGCTTGTAAATGAGCCATTTCATCGGGTCCTGTCGTATCTTGGTACGCTGAGGCTACAGTTTCTTTCTTTTCCACAATGACGATGTAATAATCGGCCATATCCATAGCGGCAACGACAGAAAAGCCGGCACTAATGAGCATGGCTTCTAAGACATCGACTGGCGGCAAGGGCTCTGTATCGAGGGGCGTTGCTTCGTCGTGAATGGCATTGACCGTTTGCCGCGAAATGTCGTGCATAATGGCCAGTTTGCCGCCGATTTTCAAAGCCTTATACATGCGCTTCATAAAGGCTTGACCGCTTCGCTGAATATGAGGATAAAAATTTAGACACGTGACGGCATCATAGGCATTTTCGCGTAGGTCGCACGTGAGGACATTGCCTACTGTAAAAGTTATGCCAGGGAGGCTGGCAAATTTTTCTTTGCCCTTAGCAATCATAGCTTCAGCATAATCCAGCCCTTCGATAGTCCCGTCTGCGCCGACGATGTGCTGCAAATAGGGCACGAGCACACCTGTACCACAACCGACATCCAAGATGTGCGCACCTTGGGGAATGCCAATGAGGTGCAGCAAGAATTGTAGTTTTTCTGCATCTTCATTGCGGTCATGGTCCCAAGTTGGAGCGTATTTTTCAAAAAATCTATGTTCTTTATCCATATGAGGCACCTAATCTTTCTTTAATCTCTATAATCTCTATTGTAAAGGTAATAGCTTCGTTTGACAAATTATTTAATCGTCGTGATAGATATATTTTATAGATGAAAATTTGCTATAATAGAGATAAGAAAATTGCTCGTTATGACCTGTGAAAGAAGGAATGTCTATGACTACTAAACAGCGTATTTTTATTTCCATATGTCTCGTCAGTTTTGCCGGTCCCTTTCTCTCGACAGCTATGACCATTGCCATTCCCATGATGGCCGCAGAATTTGCGGTCCTTCCCAATACACTGAGCCGCATCATTACGATTTTCCTCATCGTAGCCGCTGCCTTTTTACTGCCCTTCGGCAAAGTCTCAGACATTTACGGCCATCGCCGGGTCTACACGACAGCTCTCGCCGCCTTCGGCCTCAGTACAGGAGCAGCTATGTTCGTGCCGTCCCTGACGTGGCTCGTCGTCTGCTACGTCTGCCAAGGCCTGGCTCTAGCGGCCATTTACGTGTCGTACATGCCTCTCCTCTTGACGACGACTACAGCCGAACATCAAGGAAAGCGACTCGGCACAGCTGTAGCCCTGACGTACTGCGGTCTGACGTGCGGCCCTGTTATTGGCGGTATGCTCACTCAGTTTGCCGGGTGGCGTTGTATTTTCGGCGTAACCTTTCTCCTCATTTTCGCAAGCTTTCTCTTCATTCGTCCCATCAAAGAAGAATGGTATGCTAAAGGTGCGCCTTTCGTCAATCTCGTCAGTTCGGCACTGGTCATTCCCGGCATCATCTTGTGTCTCTACGGCCTTTCCATCAATAGCCCCCTCTTGTGGCTAGGACTCATCTTCTTAGGAGCCTTCATGGTACACGAAAGCAAATCGTACCACCCTTTATTGCCCCTCTATATTTTCCGTAATCTAACCTTCTCTATGTCGAATTTAGTGTCCTTCATTCAATACAGTGCGACTTATGCAGTCTCGTTCCTCGTTTCCCTCTATGGGCAGCTCGTCCTCGGCCTCTCGCCTGCTGAAGCCGGGCTCTTGCTCCTCGTGCAGCCCCTCTTAATGGCTCTCTTTTCAACGAAAGCCGGCGACATTTCCGACCGCTACGGCAGCCGCTACATTGCCTCTTTAGGATTGCTTTTGACGACGCTCGGCCTTTCCCTCTTTGCTTATACAGTCACGCCGTCCCTCATCTTGACCGTCGCCATTCTCTGCATCATCGGCCTTGGCTCTGCCCTCTTCGGTGCGCCCAATAACAGTGCCATCATGGGCTCTGTAAAGCCAGCATACCACGGTCTTGCATCGAGCATGCTCGCCTTAGCGCGCAATTTAGGCCAAGCCATTAGCATGGCCTTAGTGACCCTCATTTTAACGCAGCAAACGACACTGGTCTCGCCCTATGCCGCTGCCTTAACAGCGACATTGCAACAATCCTTTACGCTCTTTGCTATACTTTGCTTCGTCGCCATCTTTGCGTCGCTCACACGGGGCAAGGTCTAGAAAATGGGTATACTTCTCACGATGAACGTGCTAGAATAAGGACAACTTACACAGAGGGGGAATTGGCGTGAAAACATACCAACCGATTACACCAGAAATCATTGCTAAATTAAAAGCCATTGTAGGCGATAAATACGTCAAAACGGATAAAGATATTCTAGTCCAATACCAGACAGACTATGAAACAAATCCGCAAATGTTCCATGTCCCAGACGCATCCGTCATCCCGGCGAATGCCGAAGAAATTTCGCGCATTGTTAAGCTAGCAAACGAATACGACTTTCCTATTACCGTCCGCAGCGGCGGCACGAGCCTGGCAGACGGAGCCATTCCGGTCTGCGGTGGTCTCGTCCTTTCCATGGAACGGTTAAATAAAATCATTGAACTCAACGAAGAAGGCATGTACATGACCGTCGAAGCCGGTGTGCGCACGATTGACCTGCAGAACGCCGCGAAAAAAGTCGGCCTACTCTACGCCGGTGACCCGTCTAGTGCCGAAAGCTGCCTCATTGGCGGTAACCTTGCCACCAATGCCGGTGGCCTCCGCGCCGTTCGCTACGGCGTAACGCGTCATCAAGTCTATGCCCTCGAAGTGGTCACACCTACAGGGGACATTGTCGAATGCGGCCGCATCCTCAAGAAATGCTCTACAGGCTACGACTTAGAACAACTCATCATCGGCTCCGAAGGGACCCTTGGCATCATTACGAAAGTCACAGTCAAGCTCATTCCCTTGCCACCGTATCGCTTCGATGTTCTGGCTATTTACACAGACCCAAAGAAAGCCCTTTACATGGTGCCGAAGCTTTTAAAAGCTGGCATTGACCCGACGAGCGTCGAATACATGGATAACTCTTACGTCCGCGACACAGCCGACTATTGCCAGTACAGCAACATGCCTCACTACGAAGACGGCATTTACGTCATCATTACAGTCGAAACGTTCCGTGAAGATGAACTCGATGCGAAGATGGACGAAACGTGCTCTATTTGCGAAGAATCCGGTGCTGTCGATGTCCTCGAAGCAGATGCACGCATTTGGAACATGCGCCGTCACGTCCAAGTATCGTGCGAAATGAAGAGTAAAGTCTTCCTTACAGACGACGTAGTTGTCCCAGTCCATAAGATTGCGCCGACTATCGAAAAAATTATGGACATTGGCAAGAATTATCCCTTCCAAGTCAAAATCAACGCCCACATTGGCGACGGCAACTTGCACATTGTCCTCCTCAAAATGGATATGGACGACGACACGTGGAATAAAAATGTCGAAGAATTCCATCAGCAAGTCTATGAATATGCATACAGCGTTGGCGGCCGTCTCGCTGGCGAACACGGCATTGGCGCGAAGAAGCTCAAATACATGGAAGAATTTACACCAAAAGGCGAACTGGCCATGATGAAAACGATTAAACGTGCCATGGATCCAAAGCTCATTTTAAATCCCGGTAAGTTAATCGATGTGGAATAGAAAAATACATCATTCCACCTTGACAATACAATCTAAACCGAGTACGATAGACACAACTATTTTACGTTGAAAGGACGGATTCATTCATGAAGAGTATTTTCAAACAATTCCTCGCTGCATCCCTCATTGCAGCAACGGCACTCTTCGCTGCTGGCTGCGGCAGCTCCTCTGATTCTGGCTCTGCCAATAACGGCGGCGGCGACAAGAAAGAAATCAAAGTCGGCGTAACGGCTGGACCGCACGCAGAAATTATGGACGAAGTCGCTAAAGAAGCAGCAAAACAAGGCATTACCATTAAAGTCGTTGAATTTAACGATTTCGTACAGCCTGACAAAGCCTTAGCTGAAGGCGATTTGGAATTAAACTCGTACCAACATCAGCCGTACCTCGACAGTACAGTCCAGAAACAAGGGTTAAAACTCACCTCTATTGGCAAAACGATTTTAATGCCTATGGCTATTTACTCGCACAAATATAAATCTATAGACGAAATCGCAGACGGTGCGAAAGTTGCGATTCCAAACGACCCGTCGAACGGTGCCCGGGCCCTCCTTTTACTGCAAAAAGCAGGTCTCATTACCCTCAAAAACGGGGACTCTATTGATGCCTCTGTAGCAGACGTAACGGGCAACCCGAAAAACCTCCAGTTCGTAGAACTCGAAGCCGCTCAGATTTCTCGTTCCTTAGACGATGTAGACTTTGCTTGTGTCAATACAAACTACGCCATTCCGGCTGGCCTCAATCCGCAGAAAGATTCTATTTACTTAGAAGATAAAGAATCGCCGTATGCTTGCATCATTGCCGTTCGTGACGAAGATAAAGACAACGCTACGTACAAGAAGATCGTAGAAATTTATCAGTCCGACGCGATTAAGAAATTCATTAATGACAAATACCAAGGCTCTATTTTACCGGCCTTCTAATCTAGTGGTAACGACACTGCGCAGTTCTTCGGAATTGCGCAGTTTTTATATTCTCTACTGACAAGGTGCTCTTTTCCTGTTATAATAGAGTCATCATCTACAAGATGTAACCATATTCTAAGGAGTGATTACTATGGCAGTTTTGACCATTACAAAAGATAACTTTAACGCTGAAGTCGTAAAATCTAACCAAACCGTTCTCGTTGATTTCTGGGCAACCTGGTGCGGCCCGTGCTCTATGATGGGCCCTATTGTCGATGAAATCGCAGCAGAACGGCCGGACGTTAAAGTCGGCAAAATCAATGTCGATAACGAACGGGATTTGGCTAAACAGTTCCGCGTTCTCAGCATTCCGACCCTCGTCATCTTCCGTGACGGCGTACCTATTGACCGCATCGTCGGCGTACAACCTAAAGAAGATATTCTCGCTAAATTAAAATAATCTAATGTTCCATCATCAAAAGGCATGAATCCCGTACTCTACAGGACTCATGCCTTTTGACGTATATTGAATTCGTGCGTATTATTGCTGCACTGCTAACTTATCTTTCCCGGTCACTTTGTAGAGAATTGCACCACCGACAAAGCCGATAATAAAGGGAATAATCCAGCCAAAACCGTACGTCGAAAGCGGTGTAGCTGCGACAATAGCTTTGGCAAAGCCCAAGCTAGATAAGCCTGGGAAGGATTCTAAAAAGGCAAATACTGTAACCAAATATACAGACCCTTTATAGGCACCGTCGTTAGGAACGACACGGGACAAAATCCCTAAGACGAGTAACGCCAAGCACGGCGGATAGGTAACGCCAAAAATCCAGCCAACATACGTAACGATGCCGTCGACACCGAGGAGAGCCGTCAACGCCGACAAGATACTGCAGCCAATAGCGACGGTCTTATATCCTAATTTGCTCGTTCTCGTACTCGTAAATTCAGCAACAGCCGCAATCTGGCCAATAGCCGTCGTCAAGCAAGCCAAAACAACAGCAATACCCATAGGAATCATTACCCAGCCGCCAACGCGCTGAATAATAGCGACGAGCAATTCTGCACGGCCAATCGTTTTTGGATAATCGCCACTGACGCAAGCCCCCATGTATAAGAGAGCACCGTAAATAATCAAGAGCAAAATGAAAGCGACAACGCCACAATAGATGAGTACTTTATTGCGCTGGCCAATGGTCGTATACCCTTTGCCCTTAATGGAGCTAATGAAAACGGCTGCCATAATAAAGCTGACGAGTACGTCACCCGTGTTATAGCCGCCTAAAAAAGCATTGACGAAAGGCTGTGGCACTTGCGGATCAATAGGTGTGCCCAAGGGATTGACAATCCCTAAAATCGAAACGACGACTAAAATCAACGCTAAGAGCGGTGTTAAATACTTGCCCATCCGGTCCATAACATCGTTTTGTTCTTTTACGAAGAAGTAGCAAATAATGAAATACACAATAACTAACGGAATAAATGGTGTACTCGGAAGATTCCCTTGAATGCCGAGCTGAATAGCTGTCGCACAGGTACGCGGAATCGAGACGAATGTACATACAATCATCAAGGCTGCAAGCAAAATATTATACGTGTATTTGCCTACATGTTCTGTAATCGCATGAACGTCCCCATTTAAGCCAATGACGATTAATGTAAAAATAGGAAGAAAAATACCAGAAAGCGTCAACCCAGATAAGCCAGCAAAAACAGCGGCCCCACTATCAAGGCCTAATTGCGGTGGAAAAATCAAGTTACCTGCACCAAAATACGTAGCAAAGAAAGCGAAACCCAAGATAAATACATCCAGTATTTTAATGCCTCCCTGCGTAGGAGAAGAATCACTTCTCATCATACATGCCCCCTTAAACGATTAACTAGTTATCACACATTATATAAAAAATAAAATTTTATTTATTTTCCCCCTTTTGTTTTATTTTATAATGTGATGAATTGTTTTTTATTATATCACATTCGTTCCATAGATAACAATAACTTCATGTAGACAGAGACAGAAATTTTCTCATCTGTCTCATTTACGTCATCTATTTTAACCGTTATACTAAGAGTACAGTTTAAGTTTTAAGGAGGAAGTATCATGGCAACAAAACGTGTACTCGCAATTCATGATTTATGTTCTTTTGGCCGTTGCTCCCTGACGGCTGCGATTCCCGTGCTGTCTGCACAAGGTATCCAAGTCTGCCCGTTCCCAACAGCAATCTTCAGTAATAACCTGACGTACGGCAATTTTACTTTTTCAGACTTTACGCCGCATATGACCGAATTTATGGACAAATGGCAGCATTTAGGCTTTTCGTACGATGCCATTTATAGCGGCTTCCTCGGCGATGCCGGACAAATTGCCATCGTCTTAGATGCGATCAACCGCTTTGCCAAAAAGGACACGCTCGTCGTCGTCGACCCAGCTATGGCCGATGATGGTAACCTCTATCCTGTTTTCAAACCGGATATTGTCCCGGAAATGCGTAAACTCATCAGTAAAGCTACGCTGATTACGCCAAACTATACAGAAGCTACGCTCTTGCTGGATGAACCGTACTCCAGTGATATCCAGAGCAGTGAAACTTTGCAAGACCTTTGCCAACGCTTATCCACCATAGGGCCGAAACAAGTCGTCATTACGAGTGTCCCTGCTACAGAAGACGAAATTAAAGTCGCGTGCTACGATGCTGACCACGCGACCTACGATGAATGTACAACACCCAAAATCCCCTTTAGTACTTGCGGCACAGGCGATGTATTTACGAGCGTCTTGACAGGTTCGCTCATGAATGGCTTAGATTTGCATAAAGCAGTTGCTAAAGCCACGGATTTCCTTAGTTACGTTATTAATTATACGCATGAATCAGGTTCTGATTATCGCGAAGGCGTACAGGTAGAACCATGCTTACGGCAATTGCTGTAAACCAATATCTATATACGATGAAAAAAGGCTCTGCTACAATGCGTAACAGAGTCTTTTTCGTATGTTCTTATAACGGAATAACTTGTAAAATAATGGCTACTGCTAAAATTACGAGTGATACGAGCCATGACCAGAAGAACGTATGCTTTTGGTGTTCTCCCAAATCGATGCCCGTTAAGCCAATTAATAAGAATGTTGCTGGCGTAAGTGGTGAAATCGGAAAGCCCAAGGTCATTTGTCCCACAATTGCAGCACGGCCTAAGTCAACACCAGCCATACCGACAGTTTCAGCAGTCTTCGCCAAGACCGGCAAGACAGCAAAGTAGAAGCTATCTGGGTCGAAGACCAAGCTTGCCGGCATAGAAATGATACCAATCACAACAGCAAAGTGCGACGCCAAGGCATCTGGCAAAATGCTGGCTAACCCTTCAGCCATCGCATGGAGCATACCGGCACCTTTCATAATACCGGCAAAGATACCAGCTGCAAAGAGGACACTTGCCATCATGAGTGCTGACTTGGCATGTGTATCAATGAGTTTGCTTTGGAGCTCTAAGCTAGGATAATTGACAGCCAAAGCAATAACTAAGGCTACCATAAAGCAGCCGACTGGCGGCAATGTACCATGTACTAAGGCAACGACGGTTGCAATAATGAGGATAACATTAAACCAAAAGAGCTTAGGGCGACGCAATGCCGCTTCTTCTTCAGATAAAGCCGATACGGACAAATCAATATGCGCTAAGACCGTGCCTAACCGCCGTTTCTCTTTGATGCCAAAACAAGCGGAAATCAAGATACCGCAGAGCATCCCACAAAGTTGCGGAATAACCATGGGTGCATATAAGTCCGTAACCGGTAATTCTAAGGCAGCTGCAGCACGGAGCGTAGGACCGCCCCAAGGGACAATATTCATGGTTCCTGCGCCAAGAGCCACAGTAGTTGCTAAAACTTTCTTGCTCATTTGTAATTTTTCAAAAATCGGTAACATGGCCGGAATAGTAATCAAAAAGGTAGCTGCGCCAGAACCATCAAGATGGACTAAGGACGTAATAATAAAGGTTCCTACGCAAATTTTAATAGGGTCTGTGCCAACGACTTTCATAATCGCATTGACGATGCGTTCAAAGACACCGGCATCACCCATAATGGTAAAGAATAGTACTGCGAAAATAAACATAGCTCCTGTAGGGGCAACAATTTTAATACCGTCCAGCATATATTTGCCCATAGACGCACCTTGCCCAATGGCAAGGCACGCAATGACAGGAATAGCTATGAGGGCTGACATAGTAGACAGCTTTTTAGTCATAATAGCTGCCAAGAGCACGAGGACTGTAATGAACCCTACAATCGCCAGCATAGTATTCCCCCTTTCTCATAGGGATGGGTTATTTAGTAAAATAGGCAATATCATCTTCATTCATTTGGAGTACATCAGCGAGGACATCCTTGGTGTCGCGGCCTAAGGTTGGGGCTTTGGCATAAGAATAATCTTCTGCTTCCGTCATTTTAATAGGATTGCCAGTAACACGCATTTTCCCGTCAATAGGATGGTCGATTTCACAAATCATTTTCCGTGCTTTTGCAATGTGTTCATCTTCAACGACATCTTTAACATCGTGAATTGGCGCACAAGGTACACTATGACTACGCAAGAGCTGAATAATATCAGCCGCTGTATGTTGTTTCGTCCAAGACGTAACCATTTCATAGAGAATCGGTTTCTGATTGGCTCTATCTTTATTTAATTTGAAACGTTCATCAGCAAACCAATCAGGATGTTCTGTAGCTTCGCAGAACCGTTCCCAAATAGCGTCGTTGCCGACACCAATAACAATCCACTTATCAGCTGTTTCAAAGGAGTCATAAGGATAAATAAATTCATACTGATTGCCAGCGCGCTTCGGAATACGGCCTTCGACCATGTAAATTTCGGTAATTGTTTCCATGGCACTCACGGAGCAATCGACAAGTCCAATATCAACGTATTCACCATGATGTTGTGTATTCCGTCCTTGCAATGCCGCAAGGATACCGATGCAGCAATTCAAGCCGCCTAAGACATCGCCAATAGCCGTACCAGTCCGCGTCGGCGGAGAATCAGGCCAACCAGTAACACTCATCATGCCGCTCAAGGCTTGGGCAATGACATCATATCCCGGCAAGGAACGATATGGGCCAGTTTGCCCAAAACCAGAAATAGAAGCAAAGACAATATTAGGATTTAATTTTTTCACTTCTTCGTAAGAAAATCCCATTTTAGCAATAGTGCCAGGTTTGAAATTTTCTACAAAAACATCAGACTTTTTAATCAATTCACGGAGCACATCTTTTGCTTTTTCATCGCGCAAATTGAGGACGATACTCTTTTTATTGCGGTTTAAGTTAGCGTAGTACGCACTAATATCTCCAGCAAAAGGAGGATATGCACGGCTATCGTCGCCATGAACAGGCGTTTCGATTTTGATGACTTCAGCACCCATATCAGCTAAGAGCATCGTACAATACGGGCCGGAAAGGACACGAGTTAAATCTAAGACGCGAATACCTGCTAACGGTTTGGACATAGCTCTCCCCTCCTATTCGTCATCTACTTCAATATACATACGCAGCAATGCCGCTTCCATGCATTTACCGAGCGTATCAAGACGCAGGGACCGTGTGGCACCACCGTCTAAGGCATGATGCATGACGAAGTTAAAGCCATCGAGTTGAGGAAGGTCATAACGTACAACATCGCCAAAGACGAGGCCTTCAAAGTGGCGGCGTACAGCATCGGGTGTAAGCTGTGCAGCCATGGCAGCATAATATTTCGGATGCCGTGCGTATAAGCAAATATTCGATGTATCACTTTTATCGCCGCACCGACCATGGGCAATATCTTTTAATTGTACTTTCATGATTTATACCTCCTCAACATAGGGCGTAATCGTAATGACATCGCGCGGAATCAACGTCGGCCACAGGGCAAAGACTTCACTCGGACGCATTCTACCACCGAAGAAGCAACCTTGAGCCGGACCGTTTAAGTTGCTGACAGCTGCAATTTCCGGTGTAAGTTTTAAGCCTTCTTCTTTCGTTTCTGTCATGATAGCATAGCGCAAGATGACTTCATTCAAGTCCGCATTCAATTCTGGTGCGAGCGGGCCATGGAGGGCATTGACACCGAGGTAGCTAATGTGGGTGCGAATGGCTTTTAAGCTTTTCATAGCCATTCGTTTGTCGAGAATATCGGCTGCCATTCTAGCTTTGTCATAAGCCCGCGGCCAGCTGTACGGCAAGTAAGCAATATTGCGGTATCCTTCGAGATAGCCTACGCAAAGTTTCAATGTATCCGGAGCCGGTCTGCCTGTAACTCCGCGCACAGCAACATGGTCTCGTTCTACTTCTTCTACGGTAATCTTACTGAAGTCGGCAATAACATCTGGTGTAATGTATGCTGCCGGGTCATGGATTTCGTAAATGAGCTGTTCTTTCGTCGACTGCGGAGTCACGAGGCCGCCTGTATTCTTTGTTTTCGTCAAGATGAGACTACCTTTTTCGCTGACTTCGACGATAGGATAGCCAAGAAATTCTGGGCGAGGTACGTGTTCCCAATCGTAATCGTAGTTACCACCAGTAGCTTGGGCACCGCATTCGCAGAGATGGCCTGCCAAAATACCTGTCGCTTTCGCATCCCAGTCATTCATATCCCAGCCAAATTCGTACATGAGCGGTGCTTCGAACATGGCTGTATCAGTAGAGCGGCCAAGGATGATAATATCGGCACCATCTTTTAAGCACTTCACAATCGGTTCGACACCGTAGTAGACGTTAGCGTTGACCATGTTCGGTAAAATACGGTCAATGTC
The DNA here is from genome assembly GCA_900540735.1 of uncultured Megasphaera sp. Lineage (GTDB taxonomy): Bacteria > Bacillota > Negativicutes > Veillonellales > Megasphaeraceae > Megasphaera. The sequence continues at coordinate 24,116 of UQHB01000016.1, forward strand.
TTCGCCTGTATCCATGTGTTTCATAGTCACGCCTTTTGCGCGTAGTTCGAGAATCATTTCACGAATGTCATCGCCAAGAACGTAGCCAACTTTCAGGTTATAGCCGCCATCTTTGATTACTTCTTTTACTTTTTCTACGCATGCTTTGACGTTCATGCCGCCTGCATTAGTAATAACTTTTGTCCCCTTTTCGACGAGATAGGGGAGCATGCCTTTTAAGGAGGTAATGAAATCACGCGCATAGCCTGCTTCAGGCCGTTTTTCTTGTTGCCGCCGCATAATAGAGAGCGTCAATTCTGCTAAGTAATCGCAGCAAATATAATCTACATTGTCTTGTTTTGCCATCGTAATAGGCGCGTCGGTCAAGTCTCCCCAGAAGCCTTGACCGCCACCGATGCGAATCGTTTTCATGGACATAACCTCTTTTCGTATAATGTGTATGCATCTGTTACGTAACGTTGTCTAATGTCTGACGCTAATATATATGAAATCATCGTGCCAACAGAAAAAGTTTGTATGAAATCAGTACAATATTTTTCTCTATTTTCAGCATACATCCTAGTCTTCTAGCCGCTAAAAATATTTTTCGTAAAAAATATCCCTCCGTGTATACCGCTCTTATACTGTATACACGGAGGGATAACTTGTTTATTTTATATACGATTGTATGTTTACTTTATAGACGATATGTCATCTAGCTCATATTGTTTCCATTTCTTGTAAAAGGTGCGCCGGCTAATGCCCAACAAAGCCATGGCTTTCGTCTTATTGCCACTCGTTTCTTGGAGAGCTCGAATCATTTGGTCTCGTTCCATCGTCGCAATATCATCTTTCAGACAATGGCGCAACGGCATATGCTGCGCAGTCTGTATCGTTGCTGCAACTGATGCCCTCTGCCCCTGATGACTTTGCAGTGCTTCCGGCAAATGAGACGGCTGGATTTGAGCTTCATTGCAGACAATGACGGCATATTCAATACAACTCTCTAATTCGCGTACGTTACCTGGCCACGAATACTGTAACAAAACCGGCAAAACACTCCGATGAAAGGATACGGGCTTATGGTATTTTGTCGTAAATTTCTTGAGGAAGTAGTCCGCTAAAAGTAAACTATCTTCGCCTCGTTCGCGAAGCGGTGGAATATGAATGGTAAAGGTATTGAGGCGAAAATATAAATCTTCCCGGAAGGTCCCAGCCTGTACCATATCCTTTAAATTACGATTCGTCGCTGCAATAACGCGTACATCTACGGTCTGTGTCGTTTGAGAACCAATCTTTTGAATTTCACCAGATTGCAACGTCCGTAAGAGTTTAGCTTGCATAAAGAGCGGTAATTCACCGATTTCATCTAAGAAAATGGTTCCACCGTTAGCCAGTTCAAATTTCCCAACCTTGCCACCTTTGGCAGCACCTGTAAACGAACCACCTGTATAGCCAAAGAGTTCACTTTCTAGTAAATTCTCCGGAATAGCAGAGCAGTTTAAATTAACAAATGGCTCTTTACGCTTACCACTGAGCCGTAAGACTGCATCGACCATGATTTCTTTCCCAGCACCACTTTCGCCTTCAATAAGGACAGTAGCATCCGTCGGGGCAACGAGTTCTATGAGCCGTAAACAACGCATAAATTTAGGATGACTGCCAATAATATGCGCAAAGGCAGCTCGTTCACCAGTTGCCTCTTGGCCAGCAGCTTTAAAAATAGAATGGCTAAGTTGCTGGGCTTTCTTTAGTTCTGTCATGTCTTCAAAAACGGACACTGCTCCAAGTAGTATGCCGTCTTCAAAAATAGGCGTAATATTAACCATAATGTGTTTGCCCCGCGTCTTGATTTCTACAGGCTCTTGATACCGCGGTGCTTGGTCTTGGAGCACATCAAGAATCATGGCCCCTGGTTCAATAACACTGACTTGTTTATGCAATACTTTTTCTTTAGTGACATTTAAAATCCGCGCATACGCGTCATTGATATACATAATCGTTGAGTCTTTATCGACAATGACAATTGCATCACGTACCGTATCCATCGCTCTTATTAGCATAGTCATTTTCGTCATATCTTCATGTATCATTAGGTCACCATCTTTCTGTATATTGCCGTCCCTTGTTGCTCTCTATATTGTAACGAAAATATAAGGTTCTGCAAAGAAAATTCTCGTATTGCATTCGCCGTGCCCTTGGCTTAGAATAAAAGTATATTCAATAGGAGGTATGACTATGGATTCTTTTATGGTAAAACCGCACATCCTCAGTTTCGACACATGTGCTGAATTCGCCAAAACCATGCACATTGGCAAAGGCGACTTAATGATTACAAACGAATACATTTACAAGCCTTATTTCGAAAAATTAAATCTTGAATGCGACGTCTTATTCCAAGAAAAATACGGTGCTGGCGAACCGTCTGACGAAATGGCCGAAGCCATGTACAAAGACTTCAAAGGCAATCCGAAACGCATCATCGCTGTCGGCGGCGGTACGATTATCGACTTGTCAAAGTTCTTCTCTCTCAAAGTGCCAAGCCCGATTTTAGACTTATATGACGGCAAAATTACGCCGGAAAAAGGTCGCGAACTAGTCATTGTACCGACGACGTGCGGCACAGGCAGTGAAGTGACGAATGTTGCCGTTCTTGCTCTTATTAGCAGGGATACGAAAAAAGGCCTAGCTGTCGATGCACTCTATGCAAACCAAGCCGTCCTCGTGCCGGAATTATTGCAGACCTTGCCGTATAAGGTCTTTGCGACAAGCTCCATCGATGCCCTCGTCCATGCTGTAGAATCGGCACTTTCCCCCAAAGCAAACGCAACGACGAAGATGTTCAGCTACAAAGCTATCGAAATGATTCTCAAAGGCTACATGGCTATTCGTGAACACGGACCGGAAGCACGCATTCCCCTTCTTGGCGATTTCTTACTTGCTAGTAACTACGCCGGTATTGCCTTCGGGAACGCTGGCTGCGCTGCGGTCCATGCCTTGAGCTATCCTTTAGGCGGCAAATATCATGTCGCCCACGGCGAATCGAACTACGCTATGTTCACAGGCGTTATGAACCACTACATGTCCATCAAGTCGGACGGTGCAATTGCGACGATGAACAAGTTCATTGCTCACATCTTAGGCTACATCGAAGGCGATATATACGAAGAATTAGAAAATCTCTTAAATGTCGTCTTGCCGAAGAAAGCCCTCCACGAATACGGCGTAACCGAAGCAGATTTACAAGAATTTACCGATTCTGTCATGGAAAACCAAGGCCGTCTCATGGCAAACAACTTCGTTCCCTTAACAGCTGACGATGTATACCAGATTTACAAATCCTTATATTAATTCAAAAGTAGGATAAAACGGAACCCCAAGGACTGCAGCGCAATAGCCCTTGGGGTTCTCTTTGTGTATATGAAATTATAATTTCAAATCGGTACCGCTCTTCTTTTCGCGCATCAAAATGTCCGTTAAATGGATGATTTGCGCCCCTGCTTCGACAGGCGGGATGCCTTGGCGGTGAATGTTAGAAACGACAGTCCGTTGAGCTTCTGTCTTTTTACTGCTTGCTTCATAGGCCATATAGCAACTCATGCTTTCGCCTGTAGCAAGGCCCGGCCGTTCGCCAATGAGCTGGATGACGACTTTGGCATTAAGGGCTTCACTGATTTTGTCTTCTGTGGCTACGCGGCTGTATTTGACGAAAATCGGCGTGCCTAGTTTATAGCCTTTCGCCGTCAAGCCATCGTAGAGGATGCCGTAAATATCTTCAAGATTGGCGTTAATGGCGTACGAACTAAGGCCGTCAGCTGCAATGATTTGGACATCCGGATTAGGGATGCAGTGCGCTTTTATCTTAGCGATGGTTTCGTCTGAGAACATACGGCCTAAATCAGGACGGCGAATGTATTCTTCTTTATCATGGACCATGGTCTGGACTTTAAAGAAGCCCAGTCGATCAATTAAGGACTCATCCACAGACGACCAAACTGCATCCATAGCAATGGCGTGGTCTGCACGAAATTGCAAGAGCGTTTCCGTTTTAAATCTATCACCAGCATGACCGATACAAATACGGGCGTTCGTCATGGTCCGCAGCCGTTCATCAAAGGCCTGGCTAATAGGGTTATCGACGAGGACGGCTTGCTTTTCGGCTGGTGCGCAAATATCTTCGATTATATCACTCATGGTTTCACCTCATTTCATAAAAATTGACGGGTCGCCAGCTTTTGCCGTCAAATGACCGTCGTCTAAAATGCCTAATTCTTCCATACGTTTATTAAAGGACGCAATAGGTTTCTTATGACTGAGAGCGCGCAAGGCGTTGACATCGTGATAGCTGCTCGTCTGATACATGAGCATAACATCATCGCCAGCCGGAATCCCCATAATGTAGTTGCAATCGGCCATGGTCAGCATCATACCGAGATTTTCTAAATCATTCTAGTCCGCTTTCATGTGGTTCGTATAGCAAATATCTGCGCCCATGGGAATGCCTGTCAGTTTACCCATAAAATGGTCTTCTAAGCCAGCGCGAATCATTTGCTTGCCATCGTAGAGATATTCTGGCCCAATGAAGCCAACGACTGTATTGACCAGGAACGGATGATACCGTTTGGCAAAGGCATAGCACCGCGCTTCCATCGTTACTTGATCGGCACCGTTGTTGCCGTCTGACGAAAGTTCTGACCCTTGGCCTGTTTCAAAATACATGAAGTTATCGCCTGTAGAGCTCTTCTTTTCTTTCATCAGTGCATAGGCTTCGTCCATGAGGGCTACGTCAATACCAAAGGCATTACTTGCCTTCTGGGAGCCTGCCAAACTTTGGAACATTAAGTCCATCGGCGTATCGGTCGTTTCAAGGATTCTCATTTGTGTCGTCACGTGGGCTAAGACGCAGTTCTGTGTAGGAATCTGCCATTTGACCATAAATTCTTTGAATTTCTTTAAAATCATAGAAATATTATCAATCGAATCAATAGCCGGATTGAGGCCAATGACAGCATCGCCAACGCCATAGCTCATGCCATCCATGACGGAAGCCATAATCCCATCGATAGCATCAGTCGAATGGTTCGGCTGGAGCCGTGACGAAAGCGTCCCAGGAAGGCCAATAGTCGTATTACATGTCGCCGTAACAGGCAGTTTTTTCGCAGCTGTTACGAGGTCGAGATTACTCATGAGCTTAGCTGCAGCTGCGACGATTTCAGCAGTTAGGCCCGGACGAATGGAGGCCAATGTTTCTGGCGATTCGCGGAGAATAAATTCCCGAAATTCTCCAACCGTCATGCCTTTGATTTTACTAAAGACTGCTTCATCGACGGCATCTTGGTCACTGCGTGTAATATCGTCTTCTTCATAGGGTACGACAGGGTTATTACGAATGTCGTTGAGTGTCATATTGGCTAAGACGACTTTCGCTGCAATCCGTTCGGTTCCGTTTTTTGCGGCTACACCGGCCAGAATATCACCGGATTTTTCTTCGTTTGCCTTGGCGAGGACATCTTTTACATCCCGAAAGGCATATATATTTCCAAACAAACTCGTTTTTAATTTCACGCCAAACACCTCATATTTCTTTAGGCTTTAAAAATCAAGGTCTTTACGACGACCGGAACGACGTTGCTCACAGGTTTACCAATGTCGATGTAATCACCGCTCCGGGCGTGGATGTTGTCCAGACAAATGACCGTCGTCTGCGGCAATAGTTGCTGCAGCGTCATGCCCAAGGCTTTGGCAACATCGGCCTCCAGCAAGATGACGATGATTTTTTCGCGTTGGACATAGGCCTGGACCGCATCGTGTAACAGCGTAGCTAAGGCTTTGATTTCCGTATACGACGGCGACCGTTTCCCAACTAAGGAAATGGCAACCATGTCTTGTGGAAACAAAGCCATTTGTGTGGCAATGTCCGTAGCATCTAATCCTTCGCCGTAGACGACAGGAATGTTTTTCAAAGGCAAGACCGTTTCATCAATATAGACGGTACTGCCACTGATATGTAAGGAATGATTGCCTGCACCGATGACGGTAGCGCGAATCGTTTCTACTGGAGGCACCATCGTCGTCTGTGCAAAGAAACGCTGCCGAATAGACTGCCCTAAGAGAGGGCCTATATCCCCATAGGTTGTGACATCTGCTAAGGTCGTAACCTCCTGCGCAGCATACACGCACGACGCAACACCACCGGAAAAGGTCACATCAACGCAGTCCAGCTGCGACGGTAACGGTGTAATCCCAAGAGCCCCTTCGCCAGCCGTAAGAGCCTGTCCATGATACATTTTCCACAAGACTTGGGCAAAGGCATCGGTTACCTGTTGCAACACAGCAAGGTCTACGCCCTGCCCGACTTGTAAGGAAATTCCTAATTCTTGTAAGAGCGGCTGAATACGCGGCGAAATGTACGTCACCGTATAGGCCTTGTCTAGGCGAATGAGGCGACCCCCAATATCTAAGGCAAAGGTCTTTGTAACTTGTCCATTCGCAAAGACAGCGGCATTGGTCGTGCCGCCGCCAATATCGAAGTTGACGACTGCACCATTCGTATGCTTCGACCGTTCTGCAGCACCAGCACCGTAGCCAGCTAAGACCGCTTCTAAATCAGGACCAGCTGTCGCCACGACGAAGTCACCTGCAAAGGATGAGAGTGCCGAGAGGACAGAAGCGGCATTTTCTTTGCGCGCCGTTTCGCCCGTAATGATGATAGCCCCTGTTTCAATATCTTCTTTCGCGACACCTGCTTTTTTGTATTCTTCTTGCAAGATTTTTTCTACAGCAGGCAAATCGATTTCTGTAGAACTCACAAGAGGCGTAAAGTAAATGGCACTGCGATACAAAATTTCTTTCTTCGCAATCTTTACATTAGGCACAGCGCACATAGACGCATCGACTAAGTAAATACGGCTGAAAATAAGCTGCGTCGTACTCGTCCCTAAATCAATGCCTACACTGAGGAGACTCTTAGCCATACCCATTCATCTCCATTATTTATCAAGGTCATTTAAGGAACCAAATTCATCAGCAAAAGGACGAATATGTTTATTGCCCCAAATGAAGTAGTACGCCAAGGCTACGACGTATACACCAATCGCATAGGGTACGACATCAAAGGATGCCATGAAGAAACTAATAAAGCAGAATACAGCCATAACGAGGCTAATCGCCGGGACGACAGGATAAGAAACTTTGAAAGGCCGCGGCATTTTCGGTTCTTTAATGCGCAGGACGAATAAGCTAATCAAGCTGATAATGTACATGACGACCGAACCAAAAGCAGCAATCGTAATGACTACATCCGTAAGGCCCGTAAGAGCTGTACCTAAGCAAACGATGCCCGGTAATAACAAAGCCCAGAACGGTGTGCGGTGTGTAGGGCTGAGATTTGCTAAGAATTTCGGTAAATAACCGCTCCGTGCAAGGGCGTAGGTCTGACGGGAATAGCCAATGATAATACCATTTAAAGAAGCGACTAAGCCAAAGAGGCCGATAATACTCATTAAAATAACAGGAAGGGACCCAGCACCATAGACCGTGCTCAAAGCCATAGGCAAGGGGAAATCGACGTTATCGACGACAGAAATATCAGCAACACCAGCAGTCATGACCAAGGTGAGGACTGCCATGACGAGGAGCGTCCCCATACCACTCAAGAAACCTTTCGGAATATCGTGCTGTGGATCCACCATTTCTTCGGCACTCATCGCGCCGCCTTCAATGGCTAAGTAGAACCAAATGGCAAAAGGAACAGCAGCCATAATCCCTTGGACACCGTTCGGGAAATAAGGCTGTGCCATTAAACGGGACAATTCAAAATGCGGTGCCGCTAAGAGCCAGTACAGGACTAATCCCACTAAAGCGACGACGGTCACAGCTAATTCGAAGGTTGCCGACACTTTCATGCCTAAATAATTGACAAAAATAAAGAGCAAGAATGCAATAACCGTGGCAACCATGACGCTAATACCCGGGAAAATAGCATGCACATAGCCACCAACAGCCAAGGCAATAGCTGGTGGCGCAAAGACGAATTCAATTAAACACGAAATACCGTTTAAATAGCCGCCGAATTTACCGAGCGCACGACGAGCATAGGCCGACGGGCCGCCAGCTTGCGGAATAGCCGTAGCTAATTCAGAGTACGACAAAATAAAAGTAACATAGAAAATCGTGACCGGAATCAAGGCAACAGCCAATCCCAAGGCACCGCCCTTTTCCATGCCATAACTCCAGCCGAAGTAGTTCCCTGAAATGACGAGACCTACGGCTAAGGCCCATAAATGAACAGGCTTTAATACACGTGATAGATTTTCTTTCTTTTCCGGTACAGCTTTTGCTTGTACCTTTGACGACGTAACTTCCATTTTCAACATCTCCCCCTAACAAAAAAAGCCTGCCAAGACGCGTGTCTTGGCAGGCTTCATTGCCATATGTGTATTCACTTTTCTTGGAGCAGTGCTCCAATTTTCATGGCCTTATTATATGACAAAAACGAAGGGTTGGCAATATATTTTTTTAATTATCCTTCTGCAATGGTTCCTTGGGAAATGGTGTAGAGATGAACCGTATCGGTTTCACCGGCCAGTTCTTGCTGGACTGCAGCAGCAATATCGCGCGTAGCCTTCGAACACGTAAAGAGGAAGACCTGTTCTTTTTTGCCGAGGCTCGCCAAGAATTGGACTGCTTCTTTTTGCCGTTGTTCATCAAAGCGTACGAGAATATCGTCGAGAATAATCGGCATCGGTTCGATTTGTTTGGAAAAGGCTACAGCTAAACTAATGCGGATAGCCAAATACACTTGGTCACCAAGGCCGCTGCTCCACTGCTTTTCCGGAATGCGCCGCTGCGAGCTGTCCACAGCGTAGAGCTCTTTGCCGTCAAAGCTGGCTTGCAGCGTATACCGTCCTTGCGTCATACGGTGTAAGTACTCGCTCGCCGTGCGAATGACTACAGGCTGGCGTACTTTTTCGTAGTACGTCTGGGCTTCGCCGAGCATGTACTGCGCAAAGACATAGGTCAGCCAATCGTTGACTTTCGTATCTAGTTCAGCCTTGCGGTTTTGCTTTTCTTGGAGGAGTTTGCTGTATTCATTGCTCTTGGCCATTTGGCTCAGCCGTTCAATGATACTGCCCCGCTTTTCAGCAACTTCGTTGCGTTTCTTTTCAGCATCAGCAATTTTCTTTTCGTAGTACTCCCGTTCTTCAGTCCAGTTTTTGATGTTGTGAATCTTGAGTTCATGGCGCAGTTCGACCAGATTCTTCGGATTCTTGGCAATCAAGCGGAGATGGGCTTCGGACTGGTCAAAGACTTCTTTATACTGCTGGAATTGACGGAATTTGAGGAGCTTACTGCGGAACTCGCCAGCTGTTTGCGCGCCAGTTTTAGTCAGGAGTAAATGCTGATTCTGTTCTTTCATATCCCGGTCCCGTTTGCGCTGGGCAATTTGGTCGCGACGCTGCGATTCTTGTTTGTCTTGTTCTTTCGCCACTTCCGCTTGGACGCGAATGTCTTGCCACTGCTTATAGACCTTTTCTGCGTTTTCCGGCGTACTCGGCAAGGTTACGCCCACTTCACGGAAGAGTTGTTCTGCCGTGTCATGCCATACTGTAATCTGGCGGACTAAGGTTTCTTTCCGCTGCTGCCATTGCGTGAGCGTTGCCGTAACGGTCTGCCAAGCATCCCAAATTTCTTTCACAGTCTTAGCGTCACTCGCTTTTACTTTCGTAAAGCCCGTCGTCTGCTGCCATGCTTTCCACGCGGCTTGGCATGCTTGCATTTTATCCTTCCAGCTTTTACCGGCTGCTTCCCACTTGCCATAGAGGGCATCGTACATTACTTTCTGTTCTTTTTCCCAAGCATTCTTGCTTTCTGCGGTCTTCCAGTCCAGGTAGGCTTTGCGGACTTCATCCAGCTTTTTCGACCACACAGCGTTCGATTCGGTAACAGATAAATCGATTTTCGCCCCTTCAGCACCGTCTTCCAAACGAGCTTGAATGACCGCTAATTGCCCTTGGAGTTCATCGATTTTTTTCGGCACCCGGTCGGCACCAACACCTTGCTTGATGTAGCAAATGACACCGACAACGGCACAGGCAACAGCACCGCCAATGCCGATGGCTAAATCAAAGTTTTGGTCAAAGACGAGCCACAATAAGGCTGCCGCACCAATGAAGAAGAGAATGGATAAATACAAGAAGCCATGAGACGAATTGACCGGTTCGTTTTCGAGCCACGCCAATTGTTCTTGTACTTTTTGCCGTTCCATGAGCGTATTTTGAATGTCTGCAACGGCTTTGCCAATGGCTTCCCATTCTGCTTGCGTCCGTTCTGGTTCTTCCCCGTCTGTGTCCGGTAAAGACGATACATTCTTCGGCTTAGACGCTTGCCACTTTTCCAGTTCTTGCGTATACCGCTGTAAATCGTCGGCTAAGGAAATACCGCGCTGCCAGTCTACTGTTTCCGGCACGGCTTCGCCTTCTAGATAAGGCTTCAACGATTCGACGTGTTTATTCTGTTCAAATTGCCAATCCATTTCTTCGTCTTTATGGGCAGCTAACTCTTCGAGGCCTTGTTTCCACGGCATGACGTGCTGGTACATGTCATCCAGGCTCTGGCCGTCGACGAGCCACCGCTTCCATTCTTCTTGAAAGGCCGGGCCTGTGCGAGCCGTTTCTTCAAGGGCTTTGATTTGGCGGTTAATGTCTTTGATTTGCGTTTCTAATTCGCTCCACTGCTGGGCCCCATCCACAGGGAATTGGGCCACATCTGCTAAAGTCTGCATCTGTTTCAACGCATCTTGGCCTCGTTTATACACATCCCACGCAGCAATGGGCATCGAAATCCGTTCGATTTGCTGTTTCGTTTCTTCAATTTCCAAGCGAATGCGGTTTTCGACTTCGTGTGTCGACCGTTCTTTCGTCTGCAAATCAGCAAATTCTTGTTCATCATAGGCAAGACCGCGGATTTTCGCATCAAATTCCTTTTGTTCATTTAAGAGGGCATTAATGGGCTTTTTCCCTTGAGACGAAGCGACGAGGAGTTCGCCCATGGTTTTCGCCAAGTCTTGCCGGGTCATGCCAATGCGTACACCACTTTCCATGCTAAAGAAATGGCTCCGCACTTCTTCATTCGACAAGATTTTAAAGCCTTGTAAATCTTCCAGACCCATGGCAAAAATCTTGTCGTACGTTTGCCGGTCTAAACTATGCCACCATAAATCAGCTGGCTCTTCCAAGATTTTTTCATCGCCATCAGTTAGATAAGATTCTTTTTCATTGCGGTAAATCGTATATTCATGGCCGTCTTCACGGCGAATGTCCATGTGCCCAAAGTAGCCGCGCCAATCGCCGCGGAGATAGCCAAAGAACATGGAGCGAACGTATTTCATGAGCGTCGTCTTACCGCTTTCATTGTTGCCATGCATGACAATCAGCCCCGATTCCGGAGGCTGCCACGAAACATTATGATAGATGCCAAAGTCATCTAAATGCATATTTATAATTTTCATTCGTCTTATCCTCTTTTATGTTCCAGCAATTTCTGCATGCCCAGCCATTTGGCTTTTTCAAAGGCTTCTAAAAGACGTGCATCAGAAATCGTCCGGCCATAAGCACCAAGCCGTTCAAATTCAGGGCGTTGCTGTAAGATTTCCCGCAAGGCTTTGCGTTTTTCTTCGTCACTGAGCGAATCAATTTGATCAGAAATATTGAGATAATCACCGACTGTATCCGGTAATTTGCTTCGTTCTGCTAAATTGATTTTCGGCCGTGCCATATTGCGAATCCGTTCGACCATGACGAAGGCGTATTTCCCTTGTTCTTCTTCGCGCCAACTATCAATCCAGTACTGCGTGGCTTCCGGGTTATTAATAACCTGATAGAGGCTGCCTGCGCCTGTGAAATTGACCGTTAAGAACGTCGGTTTTGCAATGTCACGACGGATTTTTTCTTTTGCCAACCGCACGGCTTCGCGTAATTCCGAGACTGATTCGAGAGAATCAATGGGGATTTCAACGCTTTCCCAGCGGACGATACTCGTGTCGATGAATTGAATATCCGTCGTGCCGTATGGGCCGACTTCGACGTAATAACAGCCTCGTTCGCCCGTTTCCGTGCAGTCCAGACCTTGAGGATTGCCAGCATAGATGATGTACGGCTTTTCACACAACATCTGGTGCTGATGGACATGACCGAGAGCCCAGTAATCCATACCGGCTTCTTTTAAATCTTGGAGCGTACACGGTGCGTACGTCGATTGTGTGTTGCCGACTTGCGTGTGGAGCATGCCAATGGCAAAGGTGTCGCCAGCTTTGCGGGCAAATTTCCAGGCTAAGTTTTCCCGTTCTTCTTGTTTGGCGTAACTTTGGCCGTAGACAGCAGCTACTTCTTGCCCATCTACAGTCAAGGGGAAGCGTTCTACTTCTTCCGTACTGAAAATATGGACGTTCGGCGGAAAGGGAATCTTCGCCTGCCATGCTTCTAAAGGGTCATGGTTGCCAAGGACGGCATAGACTTCAATATGATGTTGTGCCAATTTATGTAAGAGCCGCACGTAATCGAGCTGGGCTGTTAAATTGTGTTCTGCACTCGTATAGACATCGCCTGTAATGAGGACGGCGTGGACTTCTTTTTCGATAGCCAGTTGGACGATTTTTTGAAACGCTCGCATAGGAGCTTTACCGACAATGCGCTGCCATCTATCATCGAGCATAGCAATATCTTTAAAAGGACTGCCTAAATGCAAATCACCACAATGAATAAAGCGTAAACGTTGTGCCATTTTAACCTTCTTTCTCCGTCCAAGCGTCGCGTAACGCCGCTACGGCATGGCGTAATTCATGTATTCGTATTTTAGAAAAGGATAAGAGAAACTCTTTCGTTTCTGCTGTCCCTGGAGTTTCATAAAAAGACTGCATCGAAAGGACACGGCACCCCTTTTCTTCGGCCCGTCGGCGTAATTCTTGTGCTGAATAGGGACTGCGCAGTGTAATATGGCAGTAGACCCCGGAGACGATACGGCTCACGGAAATAGCCTCACCAAAAGCCCGGCGCAGTAATTCTTGCATGACTTCGCCTTTTTCTTGGTAATCTTTGCGCAAACGCCGTACTTGCCGCTTCAATTCGCCTCTTTGGATGTACGTGGCTAAGACGCATTGCTCCGGTACGGACGCGCTTTGCCGAAAGAGGCTGCGCTGTTCATTATACCGCTCCATTAAGACTGGCGGCAACACCATGTAGCTTAAGCGCACAAAAAAGGGCAAGACCTTCGACAAGGCTCCCATGTAAATGACGCGGCCCCGTTGATCTAGACCTTGCAAAGCCGGTACAGGGCGGCCATAGTAACGCAGTTCGCTGTCGTAATCGTCTTCAATGATCAGGCCTTGCTTTTCTTCAGCCCACTGGAGCAAGCGGTGCCGCACGCCGGCAGGCATGACCGTCCCCGTCGGGAATTGATGGGACGGACTGACGTAGACCAGACACACGCCGCTTTGCTCTAAGGCGGCTACATCCATGACATCGTGGACCATCGAAATAGGCACGATATTGTAGCCTGCACTGCGGAATAATTCGCGGCCCAGGCGAAAGCCCGGATTTTCTACGGCAATAGTCTTCCAGTCATCGCGGAGAATCGTCGTCAAGACACCGAGCAAGGCAGCTGTACCGGCACCGACAATGATGTTTTCCGGTGCTGCATGGACACCGCGCGTTTCATACACGTATTGGCTCAAGGCCTCGCGTAAGTCCGGCACACCTTGTTCATCATTGCAAGCGCGGAGATAATCAGGCTCTGATAAGACGCGGTTCATATATTTACGCCACGTGTCGAGGGGGAAATGCTCCATGTCCATATCGCCGCTGCCAAAATCATAACGATACACCGGATACACGGGCTTTTGCCACGTTGGCGGTGACGTCATGGGATGGCTCGCTGCTTTTTTACCGGCAAAGGCGATTTCGTAGCGCGCTTTCGTCCGCCGAATAATATAGCCTTCACTGGCCAGCTGGTAGTAGGCCTTTTCAATGGTCATTTTGCTGACGTTAATGGTCTGCGACAGCTCCCGTACAGAAGGCATCTTCATACCTGTAGGCATGCGGCCTTCTTCTACTTCGCGGCGATAGTATTCATAAATTTGTACGTAATACGCTTTTTTCTTCGTTTTGTCGATTTGCAGCATAGCTCCACCTGTCACGCAGTATGATAGTATATTATATCATAAAACACGGCCAAACTAGAATAGAGGCCCTTCTTTTTTAATAAAAAACGCCGACGCTTAAGCACGTCGACGTAGTAGATATAGGGTTATTGGTTTGCCGTCACCATAGCTGCTGCAATAGCTGCACCTACAGAAGGGCCATTCTTGACGATAGCAGGTTCAGCAAGAACTGATTCGGTACGGCTAAAGCCGTAACTTGCCTGGCTCGCACGAAGGGCATCTTCCATCATAAAGAGGCCACCGCGCACGTGTTCGAGCACACTCCCTTCAACGGCAATAGTCTGGGCCGGCACTTTGCCATCTGGATAGAGATGATGGAGCACGGCATAGACAGCAGCACCGCAAATCTGGGCAGACCGCACGAAAATAGCCGCACCAATATTGCGCAGTGGACGCACGTCTTCAGGAGCTACGATACGATTCCAAAGGCAGCTCATAATGAGCCGTCCTTCTTTGATATTTTCTGTGCCTACAATCCGATTCATGTCGCGCGTCGTAAAGTGCGGCACATCGTCTGTCTTGTAGTAAGTCATGACCGTTTGCCGATAAATTTCACTCAAGTACGCACCACTAATGAGTTTTTCTAACTGATGATAGCCTGGCTTTTGTGACTGTTGGTCTACGACTTCATCCCACTTAGAGCGCGACGCACCATCGTAATTGCCTGCTTCTAAAATCAGAATCATTTGCCGCGACGGTTCATAATAGCAAATGTTAAAGCCTGTACCGCAAATGATGCCAATATTGGCCGGTGTATGCTGATAGGCCGACGCTAAGAGTGCTGCTGTCGTATCGTTTAATAACGCTACAAGCCGAATATTGCCAAGCCCTTGGCGCGCAAGTGCCTGGCCTAAGAGGGCGTTGACGTATTCTCCTTCTACACCTTGGACAGCCATTTCTTTCGACCATTCGACGAGGCGCGCATCGTGCACATCGTCTTGGGTCACAGCAAAGGAAAAGGTGTGTCCTAAGGCATAGGGCCGATTACCGCCAGCAACTTGGCCAACGAGTTTAGCAATGAAATCGAATAGTTCTTCACCTGTCGTCCCGGCAGCCATGTAATCATATTGCCCAGGTACGCGCAGAGGTTTGCTAATTTGCTTATCTATGAGAAAACAATGGTTGCCTAATAAACGAATTTTCGAAACGCGCACGTTCGTCCCGCCAAAATCGAGTGCTAAATAGGTTCCTTCTTCTTTGCCTGTAGGCAAGCCTAAATAGGACGGCACAGCCGAAAGAGACGACTCCTTGCCAGCCAGTACGTCTTCTAAAGCCCCTGTAAATTGCTTTGAAAAGTGTCCTAGTCCTTCATCAGTAATATAAAGATATTGCGCCACGTCCATCCAATCGATATGTTCCATACAAACCTCCTTGTGAGCCTTGATGTATGTATTGTACCATAAAATGTACAGATGCGCTCTTTATTCTTCCCACGCCGACGGCGGCAAGGACAGGATAGCAGGCCAAGCAGCGTTGATAGCAGCTCCCATCATAGCTTTACCCGGTGGATCTAAGTGCAAACCATCAAGCGCAAGGTCCGTCCGTAAATAGCCCTGTTCATCTGCCAGACCGGGCGTAATATCAATATGGACTTGCCCTTCAATATAGGCGTTGACCATGGCAATTTGGCTTTGCCAATCCCAAACGGTTGGCATGTGCCATGCTTTTTCAATATTATCAGGATTAACTGGCGGCACTGTGAGTAACACAGGATAGATACCGTGGTCCAAGCATTTTTCTTTGACGCTCTCCATATCAGCAATGACATCCGTTGCCGGTGTGCCTTCGCGGAGGCTGTTAGAGCCCATGAGAATAATGAGATATTTCGGATGAAAGGGCAAGACATCGGCTTCAAAGCGGTCGTTCGTCGTCGCACTCGTATCACCGCTATGAGATAAATTAATCGTTAGAAACGTTAAGTAATGGGCGTAACTAAATTCCCAGTCCGTCGGTGAATAGGAAATACTGCCACCACCATGACTGATACTGTCGCCATAAATAGCAACGCTGTGGTTATCATCAGGATTGGTCACAAAGGGCTGAGCATCGGAGTAAACACCGAGTGGGTTGCCTGCTCCGTCGAGAGCACGGACACGCCAGTAAAAGGGCTTAGTCCCATAGCGCGGCGTATCATCATATTGCTGCGAATACTGAGACATAAAGGACGCAATGCGATGGATAGACGGAGCAATGCCATTTGGATTTTCTGGGACATCATCGAGTACTTCTACTTCATACGATGCCGCACCGGGCACAGCAAACCAATCGTAGACCGGGTAGAGCAAGACGTGGCCATTGCTGTTGTTGTACACTGAAAGGAGAGTCGGCTTTTCTGTGGTTGGCACGTAAATATCGACGTGAGCCTCTTCTAAAGCAGAAAATTTACTGACTGCTTGTCCTTTGAGGCCCATACCGCGGACGCGCCAATAGAAGACATGGCCTGTAAAGCTTTGAGGCAAGGCCAATTCGCAGCCGTCCGTATAGACACGCTGAATCGGCATGACTGGTTTGTAATGTTCCTCGGCAATAGAGCCGTCAGAATTGAGAAGCTGTTCTTTCGTCAAGATTTGCACGTCGTACATGACGGCTCCATCAATGCGGCTCCAGCGCAATACAGGATGACCTACAGCTGGATGCTCCGCCGTGTAATGGGTTGTGACGACAGGCTGCTCTGCAAAGGGTTCCGGTGGTTCTCTATCGAGATAAATCTGTTTGGCTTGTTCCATGGGCGGAGCGACTACATCGTCATCAACCGATCGGGAGCGCACGCCAGCCCACCAGGCCGTCCCGACGATACAGGTGGCGACTAGTGCCGTTACAATTGTCTTCCTGTTTATCATCTTGCCGCCCCCTCTGAATGACATAGTTTCTCAACATATTGCTATACTCTATTGTACTGCCTCTATGCGTATTTTACAACGTTGGAGTTACGTCAAGTCAAGGATAGTAGGGCGTATACCACTCTTATACAAGGCTTCTTTTTTCGGCCGCGGCCACTGCTTGATTTGCCATTCCCAGTGCATGGCTTCGTGCTTCGTCGCAAACCCTTCAAACCAAACAAGCGACACAGGCCGCCGGGACCGGGTGTATTTGGCACCACGGCCAGCGTTATGTGTCGCTACGCGTTTGGGGACATCAAGAGTCCAGCCCGTATACAGCGAGTGGTCTGCACATTCCACTATATACGTATAATATGTCATTTTTTATAAAGCCGTCGTAATTTCAACCGTATCTAAAACGACGTCATGCAACGGTTTGTCTCTATGGTCAGTCTGTACATTGCTGAGTTTTTCGACAACATCATAATCTTTGACGACTTTGCCGAAAATAGTGTGATGGTTCTGGAGCCACGGTGTCGGTACGACAGTCACGAAGAACTGGGAACTCCCTGTGTTCGGGCCAGCATTAGCCATAGCGAGGATGCCCGGTTCTGCAAAGGTTAAGGACGAATCAAATTCATCGGGAATAGTCTGTTCCGAGCCGCCGCAGCCTGTACCGGTCGGGTCGCCGCCTTGAATCATGAACTGCGCAATAATGCGGTGGAAAATAGTGCCGTCATAGAAACCAGATTCTGCGAGTTTTTTGAAGTTTTCTACCGTAATCGGTGCTTTGTCCGGAAATAATTCAACCGTAAAGTCGCCACGGTTGGTCTTAAAAATAGCGTATACTTTGTTTTCTTCCATGTTTTATATCTCCTTTATGCAACATCTTTTTCTTTATCTTATCGTACAACGCCGTATTACGCAAGATGATTTTTATATCCATGCCTTGACAGTCTGCACGTTTTCTCCTATAGTATAGACATTACTCTTGTATTGAACTAGGAAAATATATAGTGTATTTTAAT
This sequence comes from uncultured Megasphaera sp., assembly GCA_900540735.1. Lineage (GTDB taxonomy): Bacteria > Bacillota > Negativicutes > Veillonellales > Megasphaeraceae > Megasphaera. The sequence continues at coordinate 42,157 of UQHB01000016.1, forward strand.
TAACTAGTTATGATCAGAAAGGACTTGATTTCATGTCACGTACTCCCCTTTGGACCAAGCAATTTGTGATGATTGTCATTGCCAACGGCTTGCTCTTTAGTAGTTTTCATGCTTTATTGCCAACCCTGCCTATGTACGTCGCCTCCCTCGGGGCTTCTGGCAGTGCTGTCGGTATCATTACGGGCATCTTCGGGATTTCAGCCATTTTCATTCGTTTATTTACAGACGATGTAGTCCGCAAATTTGGTAAGAAAAAGTGTCTTTATGCAGGGATTCTCTTAACGATTTTGGCAACCTTTAGTTTTACCATCTTTACGTCGTTACAAATGCTCGTCGCAGCGCGCATTATCCAAGGCTTTGGCTTTGGTCTGGGCACGACTTTTGCAGCAGCCTTAGCGGTTGACATTATCCCAGCATCGCGCCGTGGTGAAGGCGTTGGCTATTTCGGCCTCGGCAGTACTGTCGCTATGGGCAGTGCGCCAGCCTTAGGGGTACTCTTGTTGACAGATTTTAATGCAAATTATCTCTTCACCTTTTCGATTGCCGTCGCCGCTCTTTCCATCGTCAGTGCAGCATCTAGCGGTACGCCAGCCCATACACAGCCCTTGCATGAAAAAGTCCATGTGTTCCTGTTAAGCCGTTTTTTCGAAAAAGGGACGGCCTTTCCTGCGTTCTTTACGATGCTCTTTGGCTTCTCTTATGGTGGTGTAAATACCTTTATTGTTCTCATGGCCCAAGAAGCGCACATTGAAAACGCTGGTCTCTTCTTTGTCGTTGGCACAATCTTTATTTTTCTGACCCGAACCTTTGGCGGTCGTATTTACGATACGAAAGGGCCTTTCTGGATTCTCTTCCCAGGGATTCTTTCGTATACAATGGCAACGTTCGTCATTACGCAAGCTACGAGTTTTGCCCTGCTCATGGTCAGTGCAGTCTTGTATGGTACAGGGGCTGGCCTGATTATGCCGTCTCTGATGACGTGGCTCTTTAACTCGGTCCGGCCAGAACGGCGCAGCAACGCTAGTGCGACCTATTACAACACCTTAGATACTGGGACGAGCGGCGGCATTATGATTCTTGGCTCGGTGGCCGGAGTCGTTGGCTACATAACCATGTTTTATGTGATTTTCGCAGTCATGGTTCTCTTCTTAGGCGCGTTCTTAGGACAGTATTTTTTCCATCCCGTTCCTGTAAAGAAACGAGAAATCGAAGAATCATAAGGCCATAATTTTATCCTGAAGTCTTGACAGTCTGGCCATTTCCCCGTATAGTATAACATGTTGTATATACTTAACGCATTAATCATATACTTTCCTTATTTTTCCGAAAGAGGTATGACATTATGGCCAAAAAAGAAAAAACCTTTGATGATGATATACTCATTCACCGCCTCTACGTTATGATGCGGTTATTTACGAAAACTTTAAACGATAATATTAGTCCTGCTGGCATTTATAGTTCTGAATGGGCAGTGCTCAATTACTTAACTCATCACGACCACATGCTCCAGTCCGAAATCGCCCAGGCTCTGGAAATCGAACCGGCTGCTATTTCGAAAACTCTCAGCAAAATGGAAAAGAAAGGGCTCGTCAGCAAATCGTCCCTCAAAGATAAACGGGAAAAATACATTTCCTTAACACCCGCTGGGGAAGAGTTATTCCCGACTTTAGCAGCCACTGTCCAGGCTCATCGCGAAAAAGCCTTAGACGGTTTGTCGGAAAAGCAATTAAAGACCATGTTAAAAGCCATTTCGCAAATGAATGACAATTTGAAACATTAAAACTAACTTCCTGCATCATGCAGGAAGTTTTGTCTTTGTGTGACTATTATAAATAAAGGATGTGTATTCCATGGCCCAAACCGCTCTCTGGACCAGAAAATTTATTGCCATTATGATGGCAAACGGGTTCTTTTTCGTCAGTTTCCATAGTCTCTTGCCGACGCTACCCTTATACGTTGCTTCGCTCGGCGCAACAGGCACAGAAATCGGCATTATTGCCGGGATTTTTAGTTTATCGTCTATTGGCATTCGCTTTTTCACAGAAGACGTAGTCCATCGCTTGGGCAAGAAGAACTGTCTCTATGCAGGCATTCTCTTATCACTAGCAGCGACGATTAGTTATCCCTTCATTACGTCTATTCCCCTCTTGACCATTGGCCGCGTCATCCAAGGGCTGGGCTTTGGCTTAGGGACGACCTTTGCCGCAGCTTTAGCAGTCGATATTATTCCGCCGTCACGGCGCGGTGAAGGGGTCGGATTCTTTGGCCTGGGCAATACGATTTCCATGGGTTTCGCTCCGGCAGCAGGTGTGGCCTTGCTGACAGGATACGGCAGTACGGCTCTCTTTTTACTAGCTACAATTACGCCGTCATTAGCCCTCATTGCAACCTATGCGACGGGTAAGAGCAACGTCGTCCATCACGTGCAGCAAGCAAAACTAAAATTATCTCTCTGGCATCGCTTCGTCGAAGCAGGCACAGGCTTTCCGTCGTTCTTTACGATGCTCTGGGGCTTTGCTTTTGGCAGTACGAATACGTTCATCGCCATGTTTGCCAATACGCAGGACATTCCGAGCAGCGGTCTCTTCTTCGTCGTCGGTACAGTTCTTGTCTTTTTATCACGAACCTTTGGCGGTCGTCTCTACGATTCGAAAGGGCCTTTTTACGTGGTCTTACCAGGTACGATTGCGTACACCCTCTTCGTCGTACTCGTTCTCTTTTGGGTCCATGACCTGACGTCGCTCCTTATTTCGTCGATTTTCTATGGCCTCGGCGGCGGTCTCATTATGCCGGCTCTCATGACGTGGCTCTTTAATGCAGTCCAACCAGAACGGCGCAGTAACGCCAGTGCCACCTTCTATAACATGATGGACATTGGCACGAGCCTGGGCATTATCGCTTTAGGCGCATTGTCGAGTTACATTGGCTATGCTTATATTTTCTTCGTCGTCCTAGCTGTCATGGTATGCTTCTTCATCGCCTTCATGTGGCAGCACTTGCAAGGAGCCTTGCCGAAACCGCAGCGGTCTTAGTCTTGTTCTTGCAAAAAATGATAGAGGGCCCCAACCATACCGGCTTGATTCCCTAAAGACGCAAAGGCTAGCTTCGTATGTTCATATAAGGCCGGTGCTGTCCCTTGGCGAATATATCGCTCCAGCAAGGGCCGCAGCACTTCACCTTGCGCCATAATTCCGCCACCGAGGACGATAAGGGGCGGATTGAGCAAGGCCATCATATTTATAAGGCCTGCTGCTAAATGTTTTGTAAATGCATCGATACCTTGTTGCGCAGCCACATCACCACGCTTCGCTAAGGCAAAGACGTCTTTCCCATTGAGCGTCGCTTCTACACCTTTAGCGCGCGCTACATCGGCAACGAGGCGTGTCGTCGTCGCCAGCGTATAGAGCTGTTGGCCATGCACTTCCATAAAGGCAATTTCTCCTGCACTGTGTGAGGCACCGTGCAGGATTTTTTTATCTACCACAATGGCACCGCCAATGCTCGTACCGACCGTGACGCACACTAACGAATCATAGCCTCGTCCGGCACCGCGCCATAATTCACCTAAAGCCGCACAATTTACGTCATTTTCGACAGCACAAGGCACATGAAATTTCTCTTCTATATGGTCTTTCCAGTTCCAGCCCGTATATCCCGGCAAGACGGCTGGCAAGGCATAGAGAATCGTCCCTTTCTCCGCATCGACTACACCAGCTGTAGAAATGGCCACGCCTTCGACGTTCTGCCCTTGGAACGACGCAATAATCTGGTCCACACGGGCTACGATCTCAGCCGCCCCTTTTTCTGCACCTGTCGCCATTTCCTGCACGGCTTGCAATTCTCCCGCAGCATTAGCCAAGGCGTATTTAATCGCTGTGCCGCCTATATCTATACAAATATACATAGTCTGCTCCTGCTCCTCTTCATAGAAAAAATTTCTTTTATTATAGCATATGTTGTAAATCCAACAGCTATTTTTTATAGCTCCTGCTATACTATGGATGTGCTCAAAACTACAACACAGGAGGGTATGTCTCATGTCTACATATATTAAAAATATTGACCATGCAAAAGCTGTTGTCCTTGCTGATTTAGTAACGGTTGTGCCAGGCCAAATCGTCAGCCGTACGCTCGCCCAAAACGCGGCAGTCAGCATGACCTTATTTGCCTTTTCTAAGGGCGAAGAAATTAGTACACACGAGTCCACTGGCGATGCTATGGTGACAGCCCTCTACGGTACAGGCAAATTGACCATTGACGGCGTAGAACACATCATCAATACTGGTGAAACCGTCGTCATGCCAGCCAACACGCCCCACGCCGTGGCTGCTGTAGAAGATTTTAAAATGGAATTAGTCGTTGTGTTTCCACAGAAATAATACATTAGGAGGATATGACGGATGAATAAAAATATGTTTTGCTTTCAATGTGAACAAACTGCTGGCGGCGTAGGCTGCCAAGGCTGCGCCGGTGTTTGCGGTAAACCAGCCGACGTTGCGAATTTACAAGATGACATTACAGGTGCGTTGATTTCCTTATGCGCAGCCTGTCCTGATGCGCCGTCGGCAAAAACGACACGCCTCATCATCGAAGCTCTCTTTACGACCATTACGAACGTCGACTTCAATGCAGCTACGGTGCAGGCCATGATTGACCGCATCCACGCTGCCGAAAAAGAATTAGTTGGGGAAGTTCTCCCGGACTATGATATGAGCCACATCTGGGAAGCGCACGAAGATATTCGCTCCTTAAAATCGCTCATCCTCTTCGGTATCCGCGGCGTTGCAGCCTACGCATACCACGCACTCATGCTCGGCTACAGCAACGACGAAGTTAACGCCTTCTTCGTCAAAGCCTTGAGCGCATTGAAACAAGACTGGGGTATGGACGAATTACTCCCTATTGTCCTTGAAACAGGGAAAGTGAACTTTACGTGCATGGAAATGCTCGATACAGCCAATACGACGGCATACGGCACACCGGCTCCAACGACTGTTTCCTTGACGATTGAAAAAGGACCATTTATCGTCGTCACAGGCCATGATTTAAAAGACTTAGAATTACTCCTCAAACAAACAGAAGGCAAAGGAGTCAACGTTTACACGCACGGCGAAATGCTCCCGGCCCATGCGTACCCAGAACTGAAAAAATACAGCCACTTAAAAGGCAACTTCGGTACGGCTTGGCAAAATCAGCAAAAAGAATTTGACGGCGTACCGGCAGCATTCCTCTTTACGACGAACTGCCTTATGCCGCCTCGCCCGTCTTATAAAGACCATGTTTTCACGACAGAAGTAGTCTCCTTCCCTGGCGTTACGCACATTGGCGAAGACAAAGACTTTACACCAGTTATTGAAAAAGCCATTGCTCTTGGCGGCTACAGCGAAGACCAGCACCGTACAGGCATTAACGGCGGCGATTCCGTCATGACCGGCTTTGGTCACGGCACAGTCCTTTCCGTAGCAGATACAGTCATCGACGCTGTCAAAGCAGGTGCAATTAAACACTTCTTCCTTGTCGGCGGCTGTGACGGTGCAAAACCGGGCCGTAACTACTACACAGAATTCGTAAAACAAACTCCGAAAGATTCTGTCGTCTTGACCCTTGCTTGTGGCAAATACCGCTTCAACGACCTCGACCTCGGCACTATTGGCGGGCTCCCCCGTCTCATGGATATGGGCCAGTGCAACGACGCATACAGTGCCATTAAAGTAGCTGTTGCCCTGGCAGAAGCCTTTAAATGTGGTGTCAACGACTTGCCTTTAACGCTCGTCCTCTCGTGGTACGAACAAAAAGCAGTCTGCATCCTCTTGACGCTCCTCTACTTAGGCATTCAGAACATGTACCTCGGGCCAAGCTTGCCAGCGTTCGTTTCGCCCAATGTTCTTAACTTCTTAGTGGAAAAATTCCACATTAGCCCTATTAGCACACCAGAAGCAGATTTACAAAAAATCTTAGGCTAAGGGTAGATAAAAACGCCTCATTCCATTCATACATGGAGCGAGGCGTTTTCGTTTCAGCAAAACCTATTAGGCTTGCCGCAAGGCGTCTAAAAAGACTTGTGCCTGCCGCGATAAAGGGCGATATTTTTTCCACACTAAGCTAATTTGTACAGTCATGGCTGGCTCAATAGGGCGGAAGCGAAGGGTCGGATGCTTATCTACGTTAATGAGTTTATCTAAGACGAGGGCATAGCCAAAACCATGCGTTACGAGCGGAATGGCTAAGTGAATTAGATTGTACGTCGCCACAATGGGGAGGGTCGATATGTCTTGATGGAGCCAGTTCACGCATTGACGGCGCAGTTCGAACCGTTCCGGCACGATGAGGGGCAATCCTTGCATGTGCGTATCACGAATAGCATTGAGATTTGCTAAAGGGCTGGATTGCTCCATAAGAATCCCCCAAGTCATAGACGTATCGAGAGGTAAGCGTTCGTATTTCGTCACATCTACAGGCTCTAAGAAGACACCAAAATCAACAAGTCCGTGTTCGATGCGCTCGCCAATAGCGACAGCATCACCACTAAAAAAGTGCCACGCCAGCCGCGGATATTGGTGCCGTAACGTCGCTGCCTGTTGCATAGCAAAGGCCATGGCTTCTGATTCACCGCTAGCAATGGTAATGTCACCGCTCAAAGAGTCGTCAGCCGTCTGTATTTCATGAGTCGTCTTGTCGACGAGACTAAGGATTTCTTCAGCACGCTTACACAATAGTTCTCCTTCTGCTGTAAGAGAAATGCGATGATTTTCCCGTTTTAATAAAGGTTTGCCTAATTCAGCTTCTAAGTTTTGAATTTGTACTGATAAAGACGGCTGGGAAATATGCAAAAATTCAGCAGCCTTCGTAATATGTTGTAATCTGCCGACAGCTAAAAAATAACGCAACGCCCGAATGTCCATGGTCTCCTCCGTTTATCATAGGATTGTTCTATGAACTTTAATTATAAATAGGTATTTTATATTATTGTAGCAAAGGACTATACTCTAAGCAACTATTGTGAAAGGAGTATGGATTATGTCGAGAAGAAAACAATGTATTCTCTTACTGATTTTATTAAGCTACGGTGTCATTGCCATTGACAGCTCCATCGTCATTACAGGGTTAACGAAAATTGCTGCTGATTTACAGCTCACACAAGTCACCTTATCATGGGTGCAAAATGCCTATGTCTTAGCTTTTGGAGGGTGTATTTTACTAAGTGGTAAATTAAGTGATGTCTTTGGACGGAAGCGCGTATTAAATACGGCTCTAGTCCTCTTTGGGGCAGCGTCTGCTGTAGCCGGTGCTGCTACGACAGGTTCTATTATGCTCGTCGCCCGCGTCGTCCAAGGCGTGAGTGCAGCAATGCTCGCACCAACGTCCTTGGCTCTCTTAATGGATACTTTTACAGGAGAAGAACGAGTGAAAGCCGTTTCGTGGTACAGTTCCATTTCCGGTCTAGGCTCAAGCGTAGGCTTAGTACTGGGTGGCTTTTTAGCCAACGTCTGGTCGTGGCGCGTCGGCTTTTATGTCAACGTCCCAGTTACGCTGCTCATGCTGGCTATTTCGTTGAAATACTTACAGTACACACCGAAACGGCATGAACCTTTCGACATGGTCGGCACTCTCCTCTCAGTGACAGGAATTTTTGCCTTCGTCTATGCCATTAACGGTGCAGCCCACGTCCTGCCGTGGCTCATACCGGCTCTTATCTTACTCGTCACCTTTGTGTATCACGAAAAAAATCGACTGTGCCCATTATGCCCTTGTCCCTCTTTGCTAGTTCCATCCGTACCGGTGCGTGCGTCATGCGTCTCTTCTATATGTGCGCCATGATGGGCTTTTGGTTCCTCTTATCCGAGTATTTACAGCACGTCTTATGCTTTACGCCCTTTCAAGCAGGCTTAGGCTTTATACCGATGACGCTTTCCCTCTTTGTAGCAGCTGTCCTCGTGCCTCGTTTGGCCAAGACCGCAGGGCCAGTGAAAGTCATTGCCCTCAGCATCATGTTCTTAGCAGCCAGCCTCGTAGACGCGTTCTTCTTGACGAGTATAAGTTCTTATGCCTTTATGGTCACGCCCTTGCTCATCCTCTCCGGCCTAGGCCAAGGTTTTATCATGAGCCCTTTGACGAGTCTTGGGATTCAAGAAGCGACGCCAGAAATTTCCGGTGTTGCTTCTGGCCTCGTCAATGTCAGTCATTTTGTCGGTGGCTCCCTGGGCTTATCCATCATGGTTTCTCTCGGTGAATATATGCCGACGATGATGAGTAAATTTCATCTCGCCATGATTATTGGCTTTTGCTTCATTGCCTGCATGGCCTTGACAGGGCTGCTCGTTTTCATGCCATCCCTGCACCATTCAAGCCAACAACACTGTATTACTGAATAAATATAAAAGAAATCCCTCCTAACGGCCATCAGGAGGGCTTCTATTCTAAATGTTTATCCGTTTGTACTTATATTATGGAATATTTTTCTATAATAGTCAAGGCAAAACTACAATGCTGTTGCATTTTCTTCGACAATATCTTGGAACTTCACAGCACTGTTGACCATAACATTGAGAGCTACTGGGAACGATGCTTCATCGATGTAGAAACGAGCATTATGGTTTGGATACCATTCTTTTGCATCTTGCGGTGTAATACCGAAATGATAGAAACATCCCGGTACCTTTCGTAAATAAAAGCCAAAATCTTCGCCCCCAAGACCGAGCTTAGATAGGCGCGCATCATCTTCTCCGTAGAGGTCACGAGTAACATTGAGCACAGCGTGCGCATAAGCCGGGGTGTTGAGCGTTGCTGCATAGCCTCGGACATAATTTACGTCACCTGTAAGGCCAAAGGCTTCTGTATATTGCCGTACAATGTCTTTAATGGCTTGTTCTATCATATTATGCGTGCCATCTGTCAATGTCCGCACGGTCCCTTGAATGGTCGCCGTATCGGCAATGATGTTATCAGCTGTACCACAATGGAAGGTCGTCACACTGAGGACAGCCGAGTCCGTAGGACCAACGCGGCGCGACACGACTTGTTGTAGAGCCGTCACGATTTGTGCGCCTACAGGCAAGGGGTCAAGGCAATTCTGCGGCTGTGACGCATGACCGCCGCGCCCGGTAATCGTAATGGTAAAGACATCGGAATTGGCAGAAATAGCACCGGGCTTCGTCGCAATCACACCAGTCGGCAAAGTTGGATCCGTATGTTGGCCAATAATGGCATCGACGCCATCGAGAACGCCCTTTTCAATGAAGGCTCTCGCGCCGCCAGGGAATTTTTCTTCTGCTGGCTGAAAGAGAAAGACAAAGATGCCGCGCAGGTCATGGCGATGTGCATAGAGCGTATAGAGGGCACCCATAAGCATAGCTGCGTGCGAATCGTGACCGCACGCATGCATTTTTCCAGCTTCTTGCGACGCAAAAGGCAGATCACACAATTCCGTCACTGGCAACGCATCAATATCACCGCGGAGGGCAATGGTCGGACCAGGATTATCGCAGACAAGACGGGCAACGACACCGGTCGGTGTAGGCCGCGTATAGGTCACGCCCGGCAAAGCTTCGATTTGCTTGATTAAATAGTCTGTCGTCTGAAATTCTTCATACGATAATTCAGGATGTTCGTGCAAGTAATGCCGCCATTTGAGGACTTTAGGCAAGACCTGTTTTACAGTAGTTGCAAAAATATTTTCCAATCTATCTTACTCCTTTAGGCTAATTTTTCTTGATACCCTTTGACTTCGCGGTCGACGCAATAGACGAAATGTTCCGGACTGATTTCGTGCATCGTCGGGTGTTCGTCTGGCCCATACTGCGTCGCAGACGGGTCGTAATGAATCTGTTTGCGTTTCCGTTCAGCCAAGAGGTCCGTCAGTGGCGATGCAGAAAGGAGGGAAATCGTATAGGGATGGAGAGGATGATTATACAATTCATCAGCCCGTGCCATTTCCAGGATTCGCCCGTCTTTCATAACGCCAATACGGTCGCTAATATATTTTACCATAGCTAAGTCATGAGCAATAAACAAATAGGTCATGCCGTTCTTTTTCTGAAGGTCATTAAGTAAATTGACAATCTGCGCCTGAATAGACACATCGAGAGCAGACAAGCATTCGTCAGCAATAATGAAATCAGGCTGGACACAGAGAGCTCGGGCAATACCAATACGCTGGCACTGGCCGCCGGAAAACTCTGTCGGATAGCGATTGACGTAGGCCCGATTGAGGCCGACTGTATCCATTAGCTCCATGACTTTCGCATTGACTTCGTCTTCAGTCTTGCAAATACCGTGCAGTTTCAACGCATCGCCCAAGATTTTGCGGACTGGAATACGCGGATTAAGCGACGCAAAGGGATCCTGGAAAATCATTTGCATAGACCGGCGAAACGCTAAGACATCGTGTTTACTTTTTATCTTCGTAATATCTTGGCCTTTGTACGTAATGGTACCGCCAGAAATATCTTCTAACTTAATAATCATGCGGCCTGTCGTCGATTTACCACTCCCTGATTCACCGACAAGACCAAAGGTTTCACCTTTATAAATCGTGAAGGACACGTCGTTAACGGCGCGGACTTCACTTTTTTCCTTTGGATTAAATATTTTTTGTACATTTTGTACGGTTAAAATTGCTTCTTTTCCCTCAACCATACAATCTCCCCCTCTCTAAATCACACCGAATGCAATAGCGTTGAATGATTGAAAATATGCTGACGCCGCACGATTTCTGCTGGCAGCGTGACCTTCGGTGCTTCTGGAGCCAGTAACCAAGTTGCCGCAAAATGAGTTTCACTGCCGTAGACCTTGAAAAATGGCGGCTGTTGTTCGTAATCAATAGGCATAGCGTAAGCGTTGCGCGGCGCAAAGGCATCGCCCTTCGGCACATGCAATAAGTTTGGCGGTGCTCCCGGAATACTATAGAGCGATTCATCATGCGTATCGAGGGTCGGCATGGAGCAAATGAGGCCCCACGTATAGGGATGCTGCGGATTGTAGAAGACTTCTTCTGCTGTACCGATTTCGACGATACGACCGGCGTACATGACGGCGACTTCATCGGCTACGTGCGCCACGACACCGAGGTCGTGCGTAATGAAGATGACCGACATATTCAGCTTTTTCTTTAGGTCGTCGATTAAATCGAGAATCTGCGACTGAATAGTCACATCGAGAGCCGTCGTCGGTTCATCAGCAATGAGGATATCCGGCTTGCACGCCAGAGCTAACGCAATCATAACACGCTGGCGCATGCCGCCAGAAAACTGATGAGGATAATTTTTCCAGCTTTCTTCAGGATTGCGGATGCCGACCATCTTCAGTAGCTCAATAGCTTTGGCTAGGGCTTCTTTTTTCGGCATTTCTTCATGGACTAAAATGGATTCAGCAATTTGCTGGCCTACGTTCATCGTCGGATTCAGGGATGTCATCGGATCCTGGAAAATCATAGCGATTTTCCGGCCGCGAATGTGTTCCATTTCCGCTTCTGATAGTTTTAATAAGTCTTTTCCTTCGTAAATAATTTCGCCGCCTTCATAAATGGTATTGCTCGGTAGTACACGGTTAATGGCTTTCATGGAGACTGATTTACCGGAACCGGATTCGCCGACGAGAGCTAGTGTTTCCCCTTTTCTCAAATGAAATGTTACGCCTCGTACAGCCGATACTTTCCCTTCTAAGGTCTGAAAGGATATATGTAAATTTTTCACTGTTAAAATTGTTTCTCTCATACGTCCCACCTCTATTTCCGTCGTCTAGCACAACACCACAGCAAAGGAGCTGCTGTGGTGTCGGCAAAACAACTATGACAATGTACGATTATTCAAAGTGCCATTGATACAAATCATCAAGCGAACCTTCCCAGAATTTCTTAATGCCCCCTTTGAGGTTTGTACTCTGGACATTAATCTGGTCTTGTTCGTACAAGGATGTAACGAACTGGTTATCACGCATGTACGTCTGGATTTCGCTGTATGCTTTCTTCCGTTCATCTGGATTAGCCATTAGTGCTGCATTGGTCATCATTGCCGTGAGTTTAGCATCGTTCGTCTGCGGGAAGTTGCTGCCGCCGCCTGGTAAGAAGTACTGGCTGTAATCAGGGTCAACGTTGAGGGCATAGCCTAAGAGCATCATCTGATAATCGCCTTTCTTCGCATTGGCTAAGACTGTCGGGAAGTCAAGTTTCTGCTGTTTTACATTGAGGCCAATAGCCTGTAAATTCTGCTGAATCAAATCGGCAGACTGTTCACGGAGCGTATTGCCAATCGGTACTTGGAGCGTAATTTCTTTGGATGTATCAAAGCCGGACTGAGCTAATTCCTGTTTAGCCTGTTCTGGGTCATACGGAAGCGGTTTGACGCTTTCATCATAGACTGGGCTAACTTTCGTGTAGACTGTCGGGACGAGGCTGGCAGCACCTTTATAGAGGTCATCAATAATCTGCTGACGGTTAATAGCCATCGTCACAGCACGGCGGAAATGAACGTTAAAGTCCGGATTGCCGTTGTTGACTTCAAGATACTGCGTGTTCAGCGACGGGAATGTGTCGACAGTTAAGCTCTTTTCTTTCTTCAGCATATCCAAGTCTTTAACTGGTACAACGCCGATACCACCAGATGCTGCGAGCTGAACGTTACCGGATTTTAATTCGGTTACGAGGTTCGTGCCGTTCATAATCTTAATGAAGATTTTCTTCAACTGCGGTTTGCCTTTGTAGTAATCATCATTGGACGCTAATTCAACATGGTCTTTCGTCTTATAGTCGACGAATTTAAATGCGCCACTGCTGACTGTCGGTTTCGTCACAGCATCGGAATTTTGAATATCTTCTGGTGCAATCTTTTCAAAGACGTGTTTTGGAATAATATAAACTTCAAAGCCTAACATCCCTTTAATGTAGTTCGGGTCAACAGGCCGTTTCGTCTTCAAGAGGACGGTGTGGTCATCTTGTTTCTGTACGCCTGAAATCGTTTCAGCCCCTTCAAGTTTACCGACGTTATTAACGCCTTCGAGCATGCTAATGTACGAGCCTTTCGTCGTGTTGACTTTCGGGTTAGCAATCGTATTTAATGTAAATACGACGTCATCTGCCGTAATAGGCTGGCCGTCTGTCCATTTTGCTTTTTCATTTAATTTGACGACGAAGTTCTGATTATCTTGCGATTCAAAACTATCAGCTAATTGCGGTGTAAATTTATTCGGTTCCGGCATGCCGAGCAACGTATCGTACATGAAGCGAATCGTAAATTGTGCCGCAATATCCGGGTTGAACAACGGATTAAATTCGGCTGGCGCATTGGTCATGCCAATGGTCAACATATCTTTACTTTTACTACTGCCGCCAGAACCGCCGCAACCAGCGAGGACGGCAACACCTAAGACCATAGCCAGGCCTAGGACGAGTCTCTTTTTACGATGAATCCAACTAAAGAATCCCATAGAAAACCCCTCTTTCTAAAAAACAAACATCTATCTATTACGGTGTCTCCTCTTATTTTGCATCACCGTTAATAGCCTCATTTAAGCCGTCACCTAAGAAGTTAATCGTCAAGACGGCAATCAAAATAGCAATGCCTGGCGGAATCCAACGCCACGGTTCTTCGGAGAGAATCGTAATGGACTGCGCACTGGTGAGCATGTTGCCCCAGCTAGCTGCTGGCGGCTGTACGCCCATGCCGAGGAAGCTTAGTGCTGCTTCAATCAAAATCGCTTGGGCAATGCCAAACGTGCAGTTGACTAAAATCGGCGATAAGACATTAGGCAAAATCTGCTTAAAAACAATCGTCGTCGGTGAATAGCCCGTGACGACAGCAGCTGCGACGTAATCAATCGATTTAATGCGCATGACTTCGCCGCGGACTAAGCGGCAAATCGGCGTCCAGCCCATAAAGCCCATGACCAGCGTTACGGTCAAGAGATTCGGACCGATTAAGCTGACAATGACGAGGATAATCATGAACTGCGGATAGGCCATAAATACTTCTGTAATCCGCATGATGACACTATCGACAACACCGCCAAAATATCCCGAAATCAATCCTAAGGTAACACCGATGATAGTGTAAATGGCAACGGAGCCAATGCCAACGATTAAGGATACTTGCGAGCCATAAATGAGACGGCTCAAGACATCGCGGCCTACGTCATCAGTCCCTAAGAGATGGGCTGCAGACGGTGCTTCATCAAAGGAGCCTACGGTCTGTGCCGGGTCAAAGGGCGAAATAAGCGGTGCTAAAATAGCAATTAAAACAATCAATAAAAATACAAACATACTGTACACAGCGGCTTTATTCTGACAAAATCGTTTCCATGTCATTTGCCGCCACGTCAAGGTCTTTTCGTTGGCTGCATTCTTTTTTTCTACGCCTGTTAACGGCATCTGTCCTGAAGGATGCAGTAAGACAAATTCTTTTGGATCCATACGGCATCCCTCCTATTTACTATACGTAATACGCGGATCAATGACAGCGTATAACAAATCAATGACGAAGTTGGCGACGAGTACAGCGACCGCCGACAAAATAACGATAGCCATTAAGACAGGATAGTCACGAGCGTTAATGGCTGCGACCGTCAACGAGCCAATGCCGGGCCACTGGAAGATCTGTTCCGTAACGACAGCACCACCGATAATCTTCGGTAAGTCCGTACCGATGACCGTCACAATAGGAATTAATGAATTCCGTAAGACGTGATGATATAAAATCTGTTTACGGCTTAACCCTTTAGAAAGAGCTGTGCGAATGTAATTCTGTTCCATAACCGTAATGACGCTGGAACGAACGTAACGAATCATATTCGCCGAGAACTGCGACGCCATGACGATGACCGGCAAGACCAGGTGTGCAATGATGTCACCAACATCGCTGTCACTGCCGAGCTCTGTCAGGCCTCCAGTCGGGAAAATATCAAGCTGTACGGCTAAGATATAAATCAAAGCTAAGCCTAAGAAGAACGGCGGAAAGGACACGTTGAGGAAAGTCCAACCAATGATGCAGCGGTCCAGCAACGTATCTTTCTTCAGTGCTGCAATAATGCCCAGCGGAATAGCTGACGCATAGGCTACAATCAAGCTCACAATCATGAGCAATAACGTCGGCCCTAAACGCTGTACAATAATGTCGAGCACAGGCTGACGGTCACTAAAGGAAAATCCCATATTCCCAGTGACGAAGTTTTTAATCCAATCGACGTACTGTACGACCAGCGGCTTGTCAAGGCCTAGAGACTGGCGCGTCAATTCGATTTGGTCCGGTGTCATATCCGGTGTGATGAACATATCGGCCGGGTCGCCTGGTGTTAAATGCACCAAGATAAAGGCACCAATCGATATGAGAATCAGCACAGGAATGGCAATGGCCAATCGCTTTAATGCATAGGTTCCCATCTGTTATACCCCCTTTGATTCAATCACCCCTAAACAGATGACCACATCCTATACGTGTGTAATATGACGGAAAGTCATGGAAAACAAAAAAGCAATGGCTTTTAGTTATGCGCCATTGCATGGTCCTATAGTACAACTTATTTTTTGAAAAGTAAATAGTTTTCTTAAATTTATTTTGAATATTTTAATTTTATATTCTTTATTTTTATTTTATACTTCTATTTTAAACAATAAATTTATGTATTTCTCGCTGTTTTCAAGGCGTTTTGATAGGCATATTTCATTTGTAGGTGTATACTAAGAGCAGATTTTTTATAAAGGAGTGTATCTACATGAACAAACCCTTACAAGATAGTATAGAAGCATATATTACAGCTCACGAAAGCGAATTAGTTCCCTTGATTTCAAAGGTTGCCTCTATTGTCTCACCAACGGGGCACACCACCAACAAGGCCAACTGGGTCTTATCGCAGCTCCACGAAATGGGTGCTGCAGAAGCCTACATCGACGACGTAGGCAACATCCTCTATCCGTGCCAAGTAAAAGACGGCGTAAAATGCCCGCTCTACAACGCCCACATCGACACGGTCTTTAATCAAGTCGACACGATTACACCGAAAATCGACGGCAACATCCTCGCTGCGCCGTCTTGCGGTGATAACAGCTCCAGTGTCGCTGGGCTCCTCTTCATTATCCGTATGATTTTTGCCCTCCATATTACCCTGCCAAAGGGCATTCTCTTTGCCTTTAACGTCGGCGAAGAAGGGCTTGGCAATCTGCAAGGCATGAAAGCTATTATGGAAGTGTGGAAAGATAAGGTCTCTGAAGTCGTTGCGGCCGACTGCACATACGATGAATTCGTCAATGTCGCCGTTGGTTCAAAACGATATAACGTCGCCATCGATGCCGAAGGCGGTCACAGCTGGATGCACTTTGGCAACGAAAACGCCATTGCCATTGCATCATCTATTATTACAAAACTCTATGGCGTAACCGTTCCGAAAGACCCAAAAACGACGTATAATATCGGCACCATTACAGGCGGCACGACAGTCAACTCCATTGCGGCTCACGTAGAATTTACAGTAGACTTGCGTTCTGAATCGAAAGACGAATTAGATGGAATCGATGCCAAATTCCTTGCTCTCTTAGACGAAGCGAAATCACCAAAACGGAAGATTACGACGACCGTCATTGGCCAGCGTCCTTGCAGTAATGGCCTAGCACACAACGAATTATGCGACCGCATCAAAGCCATCCGCGACGCCCATAACTTGCCGACGACTTTTGTCTCTGCCAGCACAGATGCCAATATTCCCTTTAGCCTCGGTATTCCAGCCATTTCCTTCGGCTTCTGCCGCAGCCAAGGCGAACACACAGTACACGAAACGCTGGAAATCGACACACTCGCTTACGGCATGCGCCAAATGGTGGAATTCATGTTCCACGACGTACAATAATTAAGATAATCACAATTAGGATAATCGTGATTATCTTAATCGTAACTATCCTAATTACCTACGCATAAAATATGAATACAAAAGACAGTGCGTAACATTGTATCGCCAAGGCAGTTGGCCTTTGACACCAAAAGGAGTACAGCCCCAACATTTTCGAGACATGATTCGCCGATGGGCAAATAGCGTTAGTTGCGAAAATATCTGCCGGGTATTCTATCCCAGCTTGGCATGCCAAGCTGGGATAAATACGGGAATGTTGTACACATGGGTTCGAAAGTA
>UQHB01000017.1 GCA_900540735.1 uncultured Megasphaera sp.
GTTAAATCAGCGGCCGCAAATAAAAAGGAGGATAAACCATGAAAGTATTTATTAATCCAGGACACGCACCGAACGGCAATCCCGACCCAGGTGCCGTTAATACGACAACAAGCTTGCGCGAATCTGATGTGGCTTATGCTGTAGGTAACGCAGCGATGAAATATTTAATAAACGCGGGCGTTGAAGCGCAAGTATTGCAAGACGATGATTTAGGCTATATCTGCATGGCCGCAAACGACAGTGACGCAGACTTGTTTATTTCCATCCACTGCAATGCCGCGGATAATCCGCAAGCTTTAGGAACAGAAACGTACTATTATCCCGGCTCTGCACGGGGGGCAAAACTGGCGCAAGCCATTCAAAACCAAATCGTGCATAGTTTGCACATGGTAAATCGTGGTATCAAAGAAGCTGTGCCAGGCCGTAATGGCCTCTATGTCTTAAATAACACTGTCATGCCTGGCGTGCTCGTCGAGCTGGGCTTTATCAGCAACGACCACGACGAAAAAGTTTTGGCTAATTACCAAGACGCGTTAGCTCGTGCTGTTGCTCGCGGCGTTACGGATTACTGGCAGACCTTATAGGAGGAAACCATGAGTATTTGGGGAACGCTGTTGTCCTTTGTCGTAAAATCGGCCTTGGATAAGCGAAAAGAAAAGCTTAAAGTCGAGTTGCGGGATGAAATTCGCACCACCCAATCGGCCTGGGTAAAGATTCGTAATCAAGGGTATTTAGCTTTGCTCGATAATGCCGGGCCTTTGGTGTTAGGACAAATTGAAAAAGAATTAAACAAGAGAGGGAGATAACCATGGCAGAAACTAAAAATAATGAAGTATTAGACATCGTAAAGGAATCGGTCAATGACGTATTACAGGAACTGGCTGGCAACGCCAAAACCTTCGTCGAAGGCACGGTATTCCCTTACGTTGATGACGCTATCAAAGACTTTCAGGACGCACAGACAGCAGAAGCGGCAACGTCTGCGTCTGGCTGGGTGAAGATGCGTGCAAAGCTCATCAACACCGGTGTTAGCCTTGTCTGGACCGTCACGAAAAAAGTAGTATCCAAAGTTTTGGAAAAAGCTGAAGCGGACGAAACAACAGGAAAATAAATAGAGCATAGAAAAACGCGCCAGACTAGAGAATATCTAGCTTGGCGCGCTATTTTTTTTACTATTATTCAATGTTTAACTATTGACAAACAACGCTAAAGCATGTATAATATAAATATCGAAAGGAGGTGAGAGACATGAAACTACCAGAAAAGATAAACCTTACAACAGCAGTGATAAATCTCATAACGGCGATAATCCTGCTGATGCAAGGCTGCAAATTAGGCCGATAGCCTAATGGCCTGCCTCTCTTTGAGGGAAGAGAGGCAGGTTCTTCAATATCTTTTCTTTAGTATATCATGTCTGAGACAATGAATGCAACGCTGTATATTAGTATCCTTGCATTACTCATTTCTATTCTCGCACTATGTAAAACTATTGGATTATTTTAAGGAGGTGGCATTATGAATGTATTAGATGAAGTTATGACGGCTGCGGAAGCAGCAGAACTATGGGGAAAAGCCCCGATTACAGTACAGCAGGCCTGCTCTGGATACAAGAAGGCACCGCCGAGATTCTTACCAACAGAAGCACGAAAGGCTGGGCGTATTTGGCTGGTAACGCGTGCCGGGATGGAACGCCTATATGGTCCACAACCAACGGAAGAAGTTTAATAAAATATATGCGTATATAGCCAATGTGTGTACTCCGTAGTTCAGTACGTGTATTGGCTATTTTTGTATTAGGGGGGACAACAGGGGGGACAGCCCGGTATTTCACCTAAAGTAACACAAAAAGAAGCGGCATCACAACAGCCTATAAATGGCTTCGTGATGCCGCTTTTGCTCTGGCGGAGCGGGTGGGATTCGAACCCACGAGACCTTGCGGCCTAACTGATTTCGAGTCAGCCCCGTTATGACCACTTCGATACCGCTCCATGCGTGAAAATACTTTATTATATTATCATGGAACCTAGATTTTGTCAAAAGATTTTTATAAAAATTTTACGTAACTTATATCTGACATATGTTACAATATACGTAGCACATATAACAATGCATATATATCCTATAAAGGCGGCAGACCATGCAAAAAGATTTCCATTATGACGTGACCTATATTGTGGCCCGGTGGGCAGGCTACAGTGAACATGAAGCGTACGTGATTGCCTACAGTTCGCAGTTCGTCGATGATGCGGCTGATGAAGGGCCTATTCGTTTTGATACGGGAGCCATGTACACGGTCATTAGTTCGTCTCACGCAGCGTATGATTTTATTCATAATACGGACGAGATTTCGAATAAAATGGCGTGGCTGCCCTTCCATTTTTTGCCGGGAAATTGCAATCTTCCTTGTGGGGACGGGGCAGACCGGGACATGGTGGAACGCCTCATTTGCCAGCCCAATAGTTACGTCGCCAAAGAGATGGTTTTGCATTGCCTGGATTTGCGCGGTCCAAAGCGGACGTTACAGCGGTTAGGGATTACGCTCCATGTCTATGCCGATACGTGGGCTCATCAAGGGTTTTGCGGTGTTGTCCGCGACCAGAACCGCGTCAAGTGGCTCCATCGCGTCGAAAATCCGTGGACTCCTTTTGGTTTTATTCATTATTTGCAAAATCTTCGCTTGCGGTGCATCAATATTTTACCCTTAGGGCACGCGGCGGCTTCGGTGTACCCTGATATGCCCTATCTCAATAATTGGGCCATTATTTTTGCTGATGCCCGCGGTGCTGTACGGCGGCACAACACGACGGATTTCGTAGAAGCGGCAGACTGCATGTACAAAACCCTCGTCGCTTTTCGCCATAATTTGACGGGGCCTACGCTGGATGTGGTTTTTGCGCACGTGCCGGGCTTGTCATGGCAGCGCAAAGAGACCTTACGGAAATGGTTTCGCTCGTTTCGTTACAAAAGTGAAGATGTACGCCATTGCCGCTGGCAGCGAAAAATTGCAGCTGGCACGATTCCAGGGGTCTCGTCCATTCCGCCCTATGTGGCGACGGGACGGATGTCGTGGAAGTATATGGCCTTAGGGGATGCGAAAAACGGCATTTATCATTACACAAAGGCCTTTGAACGGTCTAAATGGAAACTCTTTTATGATGCCTTAAAAGGGCATCAGCAGTTTGTCTTGCGGACCTTATTGCCGTCTTTTGGGATTTCTGCCTTTCAAACAGTTTTGTTACAATCGCCGCCAAAAGCTGAAGAAAAGAGCTAGACTATGGTATAATAAACAATACGTTACAACGATATATAAAGGAGACGACTATGGTTCGGAAAATGACAGAGGGGAGCCCTATTAAGCTGATTTTAGCTTTTATGGTTCCTCTTTTAATTGGCAATTTATTCCAGCAGTTTTATAATATTGCAGATATTATTATTGTCGGGCGGATTATGGGGGTTCATGCCCTGGCGGCGGTCGGTGCGTCGGCACCGGTATTTTTTATTTTACTAGGCCTTACGATGGGGCTCGCGTCAGGCTTTTCTGTCGTCACAGGCCAGCGGTTTGGTGCTGGGGATACAGACGGTGTGCGCCGTAGTGCAGCCATGGCGGCCATGCTTTCTATTAGCATTATCGCTGTGGTGACAGTGATTTTGTCCTTGGCGATGCCTTTGATTATGGAGCTTATGAATATTTCGGCTGAGCTCTACGACGATGCGTACAGTTACATGAGCATCATCATTTACGGTGTTATGGCCATGATGCTCTATAATTTGTTATCCTGTATTTGCCGGGCCTTAGGGGACAGCAAAACGCCGCTTTATTTTTTAATCGTCTCATCTGTGCTCAACGTCATCTTAGCGTTGCTCTTTATTATGGTCTTTGGCTGGGGCGTTGCCGGTTCGGCTATTGCTTTGATTATTGCTCAAGGGATTTCGGCGATTCTCTGCTTTTTCTACATGGCAAAACGGTTCCCCATGCTCCATGTACGGCGCGAAGATTGGCGGTTTGACAAGGCTTTTGCGTGGCAGCATTTACGCATTGGTCTGCCTATGTGCATTCAGTTTACCATTATTGGCCTCGGTGTCTTATTCATCCAGTCCGTGTGTAATACGTTCGGCTCTGAAACGATTGCCGGCTTCGTCTCGGCTACGCGGATTGAACAGCTCGCTATGCAGCCTATGATTTCCTTTGGCATTGCTATGGCTGTCTTTTCGGCGCAAAATTACGGTGCCCGCCGTTTTGATCGCATTAAAAAAGGGGTGCGCCAATGTTCGATTGCAACCTTTTTATTTAGCGGCGTCGCTGTAGCCGGTATGTTTGGCTTTGGCCAAGATGTAATTGGCATTTTCACGACGACTCATGACGATGAATTATTGGCCCAGGCCATGCTCTATTTGTCCCTGTCTGTGCCTTGTTATTTTTTCCTGAGCCAAATCTTTGTGTACCGCAATGCCTTGCAGGGCATGGGCATTTCCAGTGTGCCCCTCATTAGCGGCATTTTAGAATTAGTCCTGCGCGCTGTAGCGGCCTTTGTCTTGGCGAGCATGTGGGGCTATATCGGCATTTGTCTGGCTAGCCCGATTTGTTGGATTGCGGCCTGCATTTTCACGGCAGGATGTTATTTTTACGTCCAGCAAACGATGATGAAACGCGAAATATCCAAAGAAACTGTAGAGAGTGAGCTTGTATGAAAGTATTTATTGCAGAAAAACCGAGTATGGCCCGGGAACTGGCGAAATGTCTCCCAGGGCCGCTAAAACGGCAGAACGGCTATATTGAAACAGGCGGCGGCATCGTCACGTGGGCGTATGGACATGTGTTGCAGCAAGCCGAACCGGAAGCATACGACCCAAAGTATAAGAAGTGGAATGCCGACGATTTGCCCATTATTCCGAAGAACTGGAAATTGCTGGTCACGCCGAGTAGTGAAGCCCAATTCCACGTCATTTGCGAGCTCATTAAACAGGCTGATACAATCGTCAATGCTGGTGACCCGGACCGGGAGGGGCAGCTCCTCATTGACGAAATCTTAGACTACGTCGGCAACAGGAAGCCAGTCGAACGGATTTTGCTCAATGCTCTCGATGAAAAGAGCATCCACGAATCACTGGCTGATTTGCGAAATAACCACGATTTTGTCCATTTAAAGGAGTCCGCCTTAGCCCGGAGTCGGGCGGACTGGCTCATTGGCATGAATCTATCGCGAGCGTACACGCTGGCGGCACAGCGGCAAGGGCACCGCGTCATCTTTCCTATAGGCCGCGTAAAAACGCCGACCCTCGCACTCGTTGTGCGTCGTCAACGAGAGTTAGAGAATTTCAAGCCTGTGACCTATTATATTGTAAAAGCCGATTTCCAGCATAAAAACGGCATCATAACAGCTCAGTGGCAGCCACGAGATACGACGCAAGGCCTCGACCCAGAAGGGCGATGTCTCGAAGAAGCTGTCGCGAAAGCAGTCCTCACGAAACTCCAGGCCTGTCCAGACGGCACTATTACAGAACGGAAGACGACGAAGAAAAAAGAAGCCCAGCGGCTGCCTTTATCTTTGTCGTCTCTCCAAGTGCTCGCTGGCAAGCGGTACGGTTATAGTCCGCAGCAGGTCCTCGATACAGCACAAAAGCTGTACGAACGAAAATTGACGACATACCCCCGTTCAGACTGCGAATATTTACCTCTCAATCAGCGGCGGGACGTGCCGAAAATTCTCGGGAATCTCCAAAATCTTACGGCAGGAAAACTCGCAGCTTGGGCGAAGGGCGCGAATCCCAAGATAAAAAGCCGCGCCTGGAACGACAGCAAAATTACAGCCCATCACGCCATCATCCCGACGACGGTGCCCTGTAATTTTGCGCACCTCAACGCTATGGAACAGCACGTGTACTACCTCATTGCCCAGGCCTATATTGCCCAATTTTATCCTATCCATGAGTACGACCAGACGAAGATTACCATTGCTTGTGCAGACGAAACCTTCGTGGCGCACGGCAAAACGGTGACGGAAATGGGTTGGAAGCTCTTGTACCAACAAGATGCCAAGGAAGAGGACGAGAAAAAGGATTTGCCTGTCGTCAAAAAGGGAGCCCCTGTCCAGTATGTGCGCGGCCGCGTCGAAACGAAAGCGACCAAACCGCCGCCACGGTTTACAGCGGCGACGCTCCTGGCGGCAATGAAAGAAATTTACAAATACGTCAAAGACGAATCTCTGAAAAAGACCTTAAAAGACGTACAGGGCATTGGTACGGAAGCGACGCGGGCTACGATTATTAATGAATTAATTACGCGCAAGTTCCTCGTCGAAGAAGGAAAGAAAAAGTATTTAAAGCCTACAGATACGGCGTACTTGCTCTGTGATTCTCTCCCAGAAGACATGCTCTATCCCGACGAAACGGCAGTCTGGGAAACGCGGCTCTACAACATGAGTGCGGGCAACGATAATTTACAGTCCTTCCTCATGGACCAATGCGGCTTTTTAAAGCGTCTCGTCATAGCGGCGGCGAAGATGCTCTTTCCTGGGAGCGTCCAGAAACAGTGTCCTAAGTGTGGCAGTCCTTTAGTGAAACGGCATGGGAAATACGGTGATTTCTATGGATGCAGCCACTATCCGCAGTGCCGTTATACAGAGCCTTTAGACGGTGAACAACGGCCACCGGCACTGGGACAGGCGAAGGCTGCAGCACCGCAAGATGGTGGTGACGGCCAGTATGTCTGTCCGCGCTGCAAGAGTGGTCATTTCGTTAAACGTTCCGGCCCGTACGGTGCCTTTTGGGTCTGTTCGACAGCAGGGTGTAATACGAAATGTGCTGATGTCGAGGGCAAACCGAGTTTATATGCAAGAACGTAATAAATTAAGCGTTTAACTTGTATATGTTCAGCGATTTTCCTTTACAATTTAAGATGTCCATGATATTATTCAATATATGGTTAAAAAATGTGGGTAAACAGTATATGACCATGTATGGGTAATTATACAAATTAAAAGCGAGGGATTAAAGTTGGCATTAATCGTGAAAAAGTTTGGCGGCAGCTCTGTCGCAACGCCAGACAAAATGCGTGCTATTGTACAACGTGTCTTGAAAAGTAAAAAACCGGGCGATAAAATTGTCATCGTCGTTTCGGCTATGGGGGACTCGACAGATGAATTAGTGGCCTTAGCACAGCAAATTACGACGAAGACCTATGGACGAGAAATGGATATGCTTCTCTCTACGGGCGAACAAGTATCGATTGCGTTAATGGCTATGGCCTTTGAAGCAGCCGGTCAGAAAGCAATTTCCTTTACCGGTGCCCAGGCCGGTATCCAAACGAGTGATGCCTTTAACAAAGGCCGTATTCTCGAAATGCAGCCAGAACGTATTATGGAAGCCTTAGACGAAGGCAATGTCGTTGTCGTTGCTGGGTTCCAAGGGATTACAGACCATGGCGATATTACGACCCTGGGCCGTGGTGGTTCCGATACGACTGCTGTAGCGATTGCAGGTGCTATTCATGCCGATGTCTGTGAAATTTACACAGACGTTGACGGTGTCTATACATCGGACCCCCGTGTCGTTCCGAAAGCGATGAAAATTCAAGAAATTACCTATGGGGAAATGCTCGAAATGGCAAAACTCGGTGCCGGTGTCATGCAGCCACGAGCTGTAGAAATGGGCAGTCGGTTTAACGTTCCAATTCACGTGCGTTCCACATTTTCAGAAGCAACAGGTACGATTATCAAGGGGGATTGTTCTATGGAAATCAAACAGTATCTCATCCGCGGCGTAGCGCAAGATAAGAACGTCGCTAAAATTACAGTTTTAGGGATTCCTAATAAACCGGGATTTGCGTATAAAATCTTCTCTGAACTGGCAGAAAAGAGTATTGATGTCGACATGATCGTCCAAAGCGTCCGCGTTGCTAAAGAAGGCGTCACAGACATTACCTTTACCGTTGCAGCCAGCGATTTGAGTGCTGTCCATGACGTACTCGATCATATCCGTCAGGAAATCGCTATTGAAGACATTTTAATCGACGAACACATGGCGAAAGTCTCTGTCGTCGGTGCCGGTATGGCTGGCCATCCGGGCATTGCTGCCGATATGTTTGGCGTACTCGGTGATTTACATATTAACATTGAAATCATTTCTACGTCTGAAATCAGCATTACATGCCTCATTAGCGAAGACCATCTCGACGAAGCTGTTCGTGCTATTCACGCGCATTTCTTCGGCGAAAACTAGAGGTGCTCCATGTCTGTGTTGGATAGCTTTGTCGATGAAATGCTCCAGTCTGAGCTGCCTAAGACGGTCTTGATTGAACGATTGCTTCATGGACTCGCCGTAGAAAAGCCGCCCCAATTCCAGGTGCCGGCACCGCTGTATACGTTCGAGTCTAACTTACACGGATTCGTCTACGATTATCAAGCGCAAGAAGTACGTATATGCTATAAAGTGACCCATTCCGTGTACAACGATATGACCGTGTCCTTTGCGACGTTTCGCGTCGTCTTAGAGGGCTTGGGCGTATGTATCCGAATGCAGAAATGGTAAGATAATGCCGCAGTTCCTCGGGAATTGCGGTATTTTTTATGGGAGGAATGGCTTATGTTTTGTGGAATCGATATTGTCGAAATCAGCCGCATTAAAGAGATGTCCGACCGTCATCCCCAGTCGCTGGCGCGGTTCTTTACGAAAGAAGAATTAGCTCACTGCGCGACGCGGCAAAAAACGAAGTATGCATCCTTGGCCGGGATTTTTGCAGCGAAAGAAGCATTTTTTAAAGCCTTAGGCACAGGCTTTCGGAAAGGGAAGTGGACCGACGTAGAAGTACTTCATACGGAATACGGCGCGCCCTATTTCCACTTGACCGGCGAATATGCCGTCGCAGCCGCCGAATGGTCGACAGCAGACCCGGCTCTTTCCATTAGTCATGACGGGGCCTATGCCATTGCTCAAGTGGTTTGGCCTAAAGAATAGGAGGAAGATGATGCAAAAAGTAAATACAGCCGCGCAGATGCGGCACATGGATCAAACGGCCATGCATGGCAAGTATGCTATTGCCCCGGCAGTACTTATGGAAAATGCCGGACATGCTGTGGCCCTGGAAGGGGGCAATTTTATAGACGGCTGGAACGGCAAAAATGTGGTGATTCTCTGCGGGAAAGGGAATAATGGTGGCGATGGCTTTGTTCTGGCCCGTCATATTATCGGTGCCGGTGCACGGGCTTATGTCTATGTTTTAGGCGACGAAGCAGGCTACAGCGACGAAGCTAAAGCCCATTTACAGACGATTGAGCAAATGGAAGATGGCGAAAGCCTTATGATTTCTTCCTTTGCAGATACAACGAGCGATTGTTCGCTCTTGCGGCACCGCCTCGTGACGAGCGATGTCGTCGTCGACGCTATCTTAGGGACGGGCTTTCACGGTGATTTGCGTGCGCCCGTGTCGGGCATCGTCGCGATGGTCAATGAAATTGCAGCTCAAGGACGCTTAACTGTCATTGCCGTCGATATACCGACTGGAGTCAACGCCGATACAGGTGCTGTCAGTGGTGCCGATACAGACGATAACGGCCCTCTCTTTGCCGATTTGACCGTGACCTTTGGGGCCCTCAAACGAGGCTTAGTCTTCTATCCTGGCCGTACGTGTGCTGGCCAAGTCGTCGTCGATGCGATTGGCATGCCGGCTCCGCTCTTGACGCAGGCAGAAGACGAACCAGCCTATTTGTTACAGCAAGGAGATATTGCTGAAGTGATGACACCACGCAGCCCAGACAGCCATAAAGGGACACACGGTACGATTGGCATTGTGGCTGGCTCCATGGATATGGCTGGCGCAGCCCTCATGGCCGCTCATGGTGCCGTCCGTGCCGGTGCAGGCAAGGTCTTTTTGCGTGTGCCCTTACGGACTGCACCGTACTGCATTGCGCGCCAACCGGAAATCATGGTCCGCGGTGTCGGCAAAGGCGGTCAATTTAAAGACGAAGACGCTGCATCAATTCTCAAAGAAAGTAAGAACTGGTCTGTTGCAGCCCTTGGCCCAGGCTTGGGTACGTCTGATAAGACGAAGAAATTCGTCAAAGCTGTGCTCGAAGGCTTATCTTGCCCGACTGTCGTCGATGCAGACGCGCTCAATCTCCTCGTTGGGAAACAAAAATTTATTTCTACCTTAGATATTCCCCTCGTCTTTACGCCGCACTTGGCAGAATTTAGCCGTCTGAGCGGCTTGTCCATGGCTGAAATCAAGGCCGATATTATTAAGGCTGCGACGGATTTTGTCAAAGCTTGGAAGGTCACACTCGTCCTCAAAGGGGCTCCGACGATTATTGTCTCTGCGAAGACCGGCAACGTTTACATCAATCCGACCGGCAACGCCGGTATGGCCTGCGGCGGTATGGGCGATATTCTCACGGGCATGACGGCGGCTCTCATTGGTCACAACGGTATCGATGATGTCTGCAGTGCTGCGTGTGCGGCTGTGTATATTCATGGTGCTGCTGGCGATGCGTGCCGCGACAAGATTGGCCCGTACGGCTTTACGCCTATGGACGTAGCTGACACAATTCCGTCTGTTTTAGGGAATTTAGAACAGTCCTTGGCCGTGCCGCTCTTACAACGGCCTATGATTGGAGGAAAATAAGGGATGGTTCATCGTAAATTTATATCCTATATTGTTTCGGCATGTCTCTCGCTCATGCTCTTGCTCTCCGGCTGTGCGTCTAGTGTCTCCCAAGCCGTCCAAGGCGGTGCCAACGCCGTCTCCAGCCTGGCTGCGTCCGATAAGAACCTGCAAGTGACGATGCTCAACGTAGGCCAAGCAGACGCGACGCTCATTCAGTATAAAGGGCAAAATATGCTCATCGACACAGGCGACGTAGACAGCCGGGACGAACTGGTCAAAGACTTGCAGGCCAAAGGCGTGAAGACCTTGGACATTGTCCTCATTACGCACCCTCATGGCGACCACATGGGCGGTATGGCAGCACTTTTTAAAGCCTTTACGATTAAACAGCTCTACGATAATGGCCAGTCTGCCAACACGGCGATGTACAAGAATTATTTAAAAAATATTAAGGCCAAACAAATTCCCTATAAAGCCTTGAAAAAGGGGGATACCATCACCCTCGGCGGTGATGTGAAATTTGCTGTTCTCTCACCAAGTGAGCCTTTTACAAAAGACAATACACCAGGCGTGTCGGCTTCAGGCCTGACCAATGATAATTCTATTGTCTGCAAAATGACCTATGGTGATTTCTCGATTATGTTCACCGGGGACGCGCAAAAAGAAGTAGAAGATAAACTGCTCCAAGACTATAAAGGCGATGCCTTGCAGGCGACGATTCTCAAAGTGGGCCATCACGGCAGTAAAACGTCGTCGTCACCAGCCTTCGTCAAAGCCGTAGCCCCAAAGGCTGCGACTATTTCGTGCGGTGTCAACAACCAGTACCAATTTCCGCACAAGCCGACCCTCGATACGCTCCAGAAAAACAAGGTCGACGTGTACCGGACCGACAAAAACGGCAGCATTACCATTACGAGCGACGGCAAATCATATAGTATCACAAAGGAGCGAGGCTAAATGAAAGAAACCCTCATTGCTAGTATCGATAGAATTACAGAACAGACAGCGTACTTCAACCTTGATGACGGCGAACGGGAACTGCAGCTGCCGTGCTGGACCTTGCCTGACGGGGCAGAAGAAGGCATGGCCTTTACGATTACCATCGAGCGGAACGAAGAAGAAGAAGAAAAACTCCGCGCCGAAATAGCACAACTTCGACACGACTTAGGTCAGTAATGTTACACTTTTCTATGAAATAAATGCAACGATGTGACATAGCCATGTCTGCTGTGGTATAATGGTACAGCTAGTGTATAGAAAGGAGTAGATAAGTGTGCTTAAAAAGTTGTTTCTTTTGCCTCTTCTCCTGCTCTTGTGCATGATTCCAGTCTTTTCATCACAAGCGGCAGCGAAGCCGGAAATTACGAGTATCCGGACGGCAACGCGGAATGATGCGAACATTCCCTTTTTTCGAACGGTCTTAGAAGTTAATGGGGTCATGAACCCTAAACTATATATCGACAAAGATGGCCAGTACGTCTTTGTCACCTTGCCAAATGCAAAAGTTGCGAAAGGTGTCGATAAAAGCTTTAAGACCAATAAGAACATTGTTTCCCGTATGTCCTTAGAAACGCGTTCGTCCGGGACGGATGTGACGCTCCGCATGCCGACGAAGGTCACAAAAGATGATATTAAAGTCTTTACCTTGCCTGGCTTGACAAAGAATACGACGCGCGTCGTCATCGATGTCAATGATAAATCAGGGAAAGTAAAGCAGTGGAGCCACTGGAATGACACGTCCATTGGTATTTCCAATGAATCGAAGAAGCAAGTCGAAAAGACGCAGCAGCAACAGCAAAAAGATAAGTGGAATAAACAGCCTGCTCAGAATATTCCGGCTACGAACCCAGCCCTTTCATACAGCTTGACCCAAGGCCTAAAAGGGAAAGTCATTGCCATTGACCCCGGTCATGGCGGTAGTGATTCCGGTGCAGTTGGTTCGTATTCTCAGGAAAAAGATATTACCTTGGCTATTTCAAAACGCCTCCAGACACTCTTAAATGATGCTGGCGCAACGGTCATTATGACGCGAACGACGGACGTCGATGTGTATGGCCCTTATGCCGGTGCTGTTGAAGAGCTTCAGGCGCGTGCCAATGTAGCGAATGCAGCGAAAGCCGATGTCTTTGTGTGCATCCATATTGATTCGTTTGATTCGCCGAATGCTGGCGGTGTGACGGCATATTATAACAGTAAAACGCCGTATGATTACAGCTTGGCAAAGTATATTCATAACGAAAATATGGAAGTTACGACCTTTGCCGACCGCGGCGTACAGACGGCTAATTTCTACGTGCTCTTGCATACGAATATGCCGGCAACGCTCCTCGAGTTAGGGTTTATTTCCAATCCTAATGAAGAAAATGCCTTGAATAGTGCAGATCAGCAGCAGAAATTCGCTGAATCTATTGCCAAAGGTTTGGCTGATTATTTTAATCATGGTGGAAAATAGAAGATAGTATGTGTGAAGCAGACGATGTGAACGTTTTCATGTCGTCTGCTTTTTTGTGTCACATATGCTTGGACGGTCGAACATGCCCTTCCGCTGGTGGCCTCACGGTGTGAATGATAGCGCGGCAGGGACTATGCTTTTACGACTTAGGACGTTCCGTATGCGTCTTAAAAAGCATAGTCCCTGCCTTTACATCTACTGTAGGCAAGGGCATGCTCTCCCTCTCGGTTGTCATCACTTCATTCGCAGCGTTTGCTGTGGTTCTTGTGGGCTTCGCCTGCCATACGGTATCGTATATTTAAAGCACTAGTAAAACCGACAATTCGAGAGAAAAGCGTCATTCTTGGAATTTGTTTTATCGTGCTTTGGCTACCAACTGTGTATGGTATTCATGCTATGTTTATGGATGAAGTTGCATATTATGAAATGCGTTCGCAGGTCATGGACGAAGCTGTAACGTATGGTCAGGAAGGTGCTTGGTGGAAAGCTATTTCCATTTTAGAACCATATCGTTGGGATGAAACGAAGCCATTTAATGATTTATACGCGTATTGCTTGGCAAAGAATGATATTGCTAAGCATAAGGATTGGTCGACTATTCCAGATTGGTTTGGAGTTGATAATTTACCGCCTGCTGTACGAGAAGATGCTGCACAGATTAAGGTATACGTAACAGGTTATCAGCAGTATATGGTAGCGAAAAAGAAGTTTGAAAATTTGCAGAATATGAAAGCCCTTATTGGCTATAAGGAGTTGCAAGATAAAGAACTAAAAGCGTATACAGATGACCAAGTACCACCGGAGTATCGTGAAGACGCTATCGCTATGCGGCAAGCCGTAGGACAAGCGATTATTGAAAATCAGCCAAAGATAGATGCAATCAATGCAGAGCAGCGGCAAAAACGTGAGGCTTCTGAGGCAGCAGCAAAAGCGGATGCGCGGCGCATGGCAAGTCGACCAAAGAGCCAGAAAGCAAAGGACGAGGAAGATTACAGCCGTGGCTACGATGATGGACGGTTTAGTGCCGCTGAAGGGATTTGGGAAGATTACGACGAAGATGAGTCGGATGCGTATATTCGCGGCTATCAAGATGGGCAAGGAGAGGCGCGCGAAGAAATGGAGGATGAAAAGCACCGTTCTCAGCAATAGGTAACGAGATAAGAAAAAAAATCTTGACAACTTTTTGGGTTTGCGATATACTAATTAAGTCGTAGCATAAGTGGCTAGGATAAGCCGCATGAAGAGGCTTGTAAGTGCCGCAAGGCCGCCGTATTCAGCGAGTATATTATAGAGGAGGTGTCACTCATGTACGCTATTATTCAGACTGGTGGAAAACAGTATCGTGTTCAGGAAGGCGACAGCATTTTCGTTGAAAAGCTCGCTGCTGACGTAGACGCTGAAGTTGTATTCGACCAAGTATTAGCAGTTGTCAACGATGGAGACGTTAAAGTTGGTGCTCCTGTTGTTGAAGGTGCTAAAGTTACTGGCAAAGTATTGGCTCAAGGTAAAGAAAAGAAAATCCTCGTGTTCAAATACAAAGCTAAATCCAACTACCGTCGTCGTCAAGGCCATCGTCAACCGTTTACAAAAGTTACAATCGAAAAGATTGAAGCCTAATGACTACTATTTCGATAGTATACGGTAAGACTGGGGCTATTTGCGGTTTCGATATATCTGGTCATGCCGGGTATAGCGATGCAGGTAGTGATATTGTATGCGCTGCTATTTCGGCGTTGTCTCAAACGACTCTACTAGGGTTATTGAAGTACGCACCAGATGATACGACGTATACAGTAGATGAAGAATCAGGAAGTTTAACGGTTCGTGTATCGAAGGGTTCTGTTATTACAGAAGCCTTATTAGAGACATTGACCTTAGGATTAAAAGAAATTGCACGACAGTATCCGACGTATGTTGTGCTCCATTCATAGACGTCAGGAGGTGGACAGAATGTTCAATTTCAATTTACAGCTGTTTGCCCATAAAAAAGGGACAGGCTCTACACGTAACGGTCGTGATAGTGAATCCAAACGCCTTGGTGTTAAATGCCATGACGGCGTTGTCGTAAAAGCTGGTAACATCATCGTTCGTCAGCGCGGCACTCACTTCCATCCGGGCACTAACGTAGGCATCGGCAAAGATGATACGTTATTTGCTACAGCAGCTGGCCAAGTCAAATTCGAACGTGTTGGTAAATTCAACCGTAAAGTCAGCGTATATCCTGTAGAAGCTGAAGCTTAATATGGAATATGGTAATCCTGCAGAGTAATCTGCAGGATTTTTTTTGCCTATTTACAACATATGCTTGGACGCTCGAAGGCCTCCCGTTTTTCTTGCAGTAGATGTGGGGAAAGGTAGGTACTTTTTAAGCCGCATATCGCAGAACCTAAGTCGTAAAAGCATACCCTGTACCTCGCCCCCAAACTCTCGCTCCCTTACCTCAAAGAATTTCCTTTTCCGCGCACGTTTACTTTCTTTATGATATAATAAATACAATATTACCCTAGGAGGTGCGTTATGCGCGTATATGTTAATGATGAACCGAAGGAGCTGCACGTTTATGACCGCGAGTCTGGCGTTGATTTTGCTAAATCTGTCTTGTGTGCCCAAGACCAGCTGGAAAAGAATATGTACGGTGAGTTTTGCTTGACTGAAGAAGAGTATGAATTTTGGACTGGGGTCCTGGCGAAACAGCAGCAGTCAGAAGATATTTATTTTGCTTTAAAGCAAGACAAGGCTGTAGACCGGCAGGAGCTGGAAAATTATATTTACGAAGAAACGAAATATATTACAGAAACAAAATTTATTGTAGACAATGAATATTTAGCATTAGCGGCATTGCAAAAGGCTGTCAATATGAAAGATGCAGCGTGGCTCCGCAATGAAGATATGCCCAAAACGGCGGCGAATGTAGAAAAGGAATAGGCCTTGCATGATGTATGTAAGTATGGTATCCTAACAAGTAATTGCTAGTTTGCAGTTAGTATTTACCTATGTAAGGGAGTCCTACGTGTGAAGAAAATCCTCTCGTGGCTAGTAGGCATCGTCTTTACGGGCATTGTCCTCGTCGTCGGTGTCTTTGCATTTTGGTATTTTGGCTCGACGAATTACATGCTGACAGGCCTGCCGATTTTAAATTACCATCAAGT
This sequence comes from uncultured Megasphaera sp., assembly GCA_900540735.1. Lineage (GTDB taxonomy): Bacteria > Bacillota > Negativicutes > Veillonellales > Megasphaeraceae > Megasphaera. The sequence goes on from UQHB01000017.1 coordinate 16,199, forward strand.
GAATGATAAATTTAATACGGTCTTGACCATGAAGCCTGCCGATTTTGAAGAGCAAATCAAGTATTTACATGATAATGGCTATCATAGTATTACGCAGGAACAGTTCGATGCGTATATGAACGGCGAAGGGACTTTGCCGGACCGGCCGATTATGATTACTTTTGATGACGGCTATATCGATAATTACGAACAGGCTTATCCGATTTTGCAGAAATACGGTATGACCGGTACGATTTTCATCATTACAAAGCTCGTCGGCACGAAAGGGTATTTGACGTGGAACCAAATCGCAGAAATGAGCCAGCACGGCATGGAATTTGGTTCGCATACAGTGAGCCACAAGCCGTTGACAAGTTATGACCGAGAGGGGGCACGCCGGGAGTTAGTCGATTCCAAGGCCATCTTAGAGCAGCACGTAGGCAAGGCCTGTTCGATTATTGCGTTCCCAGAAGGGAAGTTCAATGATGTCGTCATGGAAGAGACACAAGATGCAGGCTATACGTATGCCTTTACGGTCGATACGGGCCGCGTCTTTACGTGGGATGACCCGTATGATTTGAGCCGTGTCCCTATGTTTGAAGGGAAGAACAGTTATTTACATTTCCGCTTCCGTTTGACTTTTAGTGCTTTTAGTTCCATGCTGTGGAAGATGCACAAGTATTTTGACCACATGGATTGGTCGAAAGCCTTAGCTAAAGAAATTCCAGAACCATAAGAAAATACAAAAATCCCCTATATGCTTTCATACAGGGGATTTGTTATATGTATTATATATTCTTAATCTTTGAAGTACGGTTTAAAGAAGGAACGGTTCTGTTCTTTATTGTACCCTTGGTCGTCGTTATCTGTACGAGGCTTCGGTGTGTACGGACGATTGTAGTCCCGTTTGTAGCCGGACTGCTGGCCATCCCGATTGTACGGGCGGTTGTACCGCGGTGTGTACGTACCGTCTTCAGGTTTGCCATCCCGGTCGAAGTTGCGGTTGCGCGGTGTAAAGCGGCGGCGACGGTCATAGCCGCGGTTGTTGTCGCGGTCATGGTAACGGCGGTCGCCAAAGCGGCGCGGCCGATGGTCTCGACGGACGCGGAGCGGTGCTTCTTCGGTAATCTTGACCGGTGTCGTATCCGGTTCTTTCGTCAGGAGTTTAATCGCTGCAGCTACGAGGGCTGTGGAATCGTAGTTCGTCAAGAGTTCTTCGGCACTTTCTTTATAGTTTCCGAAGTTGCCTTCTTCTGTAGCCGAAATCAAGCTGCGAATAGCTGCTTGTTGTGCCCCTTCGAGGGCTTCCGAGAGGGTCGGTGCTTTGCGGCGCGTAATGCGGCGTTTAATGAGCCGTTCAATAGCGCGGAGGTGTTCCATTTCGCGAGGAATAACGAAGGTCGTTGCTTCGCCGCTCTGTCCGGCACGGCCTGTACGGCCTACGCGATGGACATAGCTTTCCGGGTCTTGCGGCAAGTCGTAGTTAAAGACGTGGGTCACACCGCTAATGTCGAGGCCGCGAGCTGCTACGTCGGTCGCGACGAGGATATCAATCGTTTTTTCGCGGAATTGACGGATAACCGTATCCCGTTTAGCCTGGGTCAAGTCGCCGTGAATGCCTTCGGCCGAGTAGCCCCGTTTTTTGAGGGCTTCTGAGACTTCATCGACGCGCCGTTTCGTACGGACAAAGATAATGGCTAAATCCGGTTCTTGTAAATCCAGGAGCCGGCAAAGAATGTCGAATTTCTGGCGGTCCGGTACTTCGATGTAGGACTGGGAAATGAGGTCCATCGTTACTTCTTTGGCTTTCATGCGGACGATTTGCGGGTCGTGCAGGAATGTTTCTGCGAGCTGCTGAATCGGTTTGGGCATAGTCGCCGAGAAGAGGAGGGTCTGTCGTGTATCGGGCGTTGCGGACATGACGACGTGAATATCGTCAATAAAGCCCATGTCGAGCATTTCGTCTGCTTCGTCGAGGACAATAGTGTGAATGTGGCTGAGGTTGATCGTACCACGTTTCATGTGGTCAATTAAACGGCCCGGTGTAGCCACGACGATTTGCGGGCATTTGCGCAGACGGCGGAGCTGCCGTTCCATATCTTGGCCGCCGTAAATAGGGAGAGCCTGAATGTTGGTGAATTGTGCTAAATGGTTTAATTCTTCTGCTACTTGCATGGCAAGTTCACGAGTCGGAGATAAAATAACGGTCTGAATATCTTTTGTCGGTGGCGCTGCTAAAATTTTTTCGAGTACAGGAATGCCGTAGGCAGCGGTCTTGCCAGTACCTGTTTGGGCCTGGCCAATCATGTCTTTCCCGGACATGGCAACGGGGATGGATTCTGCCTGAATAGGAGTCGGTTCTTCAAAGCCCATTTCATTGAGGGCACGGATAATAACATCACTAATTTGTAATTCTTTGAATTTTTCTAACATGTAATCCTCCTTATACATTAACCATCTCAGTATACCATTTACGGCTCAAAAAAGATAGGTAATTACTATAAATTCTTCTAAAGAATAGGGGCCGTCTTTAGGAGGTTGTTATCTTTTCTATTACTAAGGAATTTGGTATAATAAAGCAGTATATCTCTCATGACGAGATAGAGAAACCTTATCTACTACTAGACGAAAGGAGAGAGAGGGCTTGCAATTAGTCAAAATGGAATTGCGCGGCTTTAAATCCTTTGCCGATAAGACGACCCTGACCTTTGATACAGGGATTACGGCCATTGTCGGGCCGAACGGGAGCGGTAAAAGTAATATTTCCGATGCCGTCCGCTGGGTCATGGGTGAGCAGAACGTGCGCCAGCTCCGCGGCCAAAAAGCAGAAGATATTATTTTTGCCGGCACCGAAACCCGTCGTCCCCAAGGGGCAGCAGAAGTGTCCTTGTATTTCGATAATACAGACCATACGCTGGATGTGGAATTTACGGAAGTCGTCATTACGCGGCGGCTCTTTCGCTCCGGTGAAAGTGAATTTTATATTAATAAACGGCCGTGCCGCTTAAAAGATATTCACGTCCTCTTTGCCGACACCGGTATTGGCCAGGACTCGATGGCCGTGATTGGGCAAAATCGGGTCGACCGTATTTTAAATAGTAAACCTGAAGAACGGCGCGTCATTTTTGAAGAAGTGGCCGGTATTAGCCGCTACAAAGGGCGCAAAGCCGAAGGGCTGAAGAAAATTGCCGAAACGGAACGCAATTTAGAGCGTATTCAAGATATGATGAGTCTCCTGACGGAACGGCTCGCACCGATGGCTAAGGAAGCCGAAAAATTAAAGCGTTTCCGCCAGCTCGACCAAGAACGGATTTCCTATGAAGGGACATTGACCCTCCAAGAGCTGCGGAATTTTGAACGCCTCGTCGCCAAAGTCGAAAACAGTCGTCTGACCGCTGTCAGTGAACGGGACGACGCAGCTAAAGCAGTCTACGACGCAGAGGCGAAACGGCAGGCCTTAGTGGACACGATGGCCCGCGAAGGGGAAGAATTGCGCCGTCTTGACGAAGGAGCCTTGCGGGCGCATAATGAGCTTGACAGCTTGACGAGCCGTCACGAAGCCTGTGTGCAGCGGCAAAGTGAATTTAGCCGCCGTCATGACGAACTAGCTGTAGAAGAACAGGCCTTGCAAGCAAAGCAAGCAGAACAGACTGAGCGTCTCCGCGCAGGCGAGGCCCAGCAAGAACAGTACGAAACGACCCTCGCCGCGGCCCGGCAGGGCCTGGCACTCTCAGAGACCCTCTTTCACGAAGCCGAAACGAAGGCGGCTGAAGCAAACCAAGCCTTAGCTGCACGGACTGCAGCCAAGGCCCAAACCCAGCAAGACCTCGTCGTCAGCCGTCATGACCGCGATGAATTGCGCCGCCGTCTCCAAGAAAATAGGGCTCAGTGCGACGCGTGCAAGGAAGACCTGGAGGCTCGCGAAAAGGCGCAAGCCGAACACCGTGCAGCCCTTCAAGCGGTCCAAGCGGAAACGGCACAGGCGTCCCAGACCTTAGCTGATACGCAGCGTCTGGTCACGGCGAGCAAAGCCGAAATGGACACGCTCCAGCAGCAAATGGTTGCAGCCGAAAAGGACTACCGTAACGCCCATAATAAGAGTGCTTCCTTAGAACAGCGCATTCGCGTCCTCTCCGGTATGGAACAAGAACACGAAGGCCTGGGCCGAGCCGTGAAAGTCGTCTTAGATGCAAAGACACCGTGGCGTGACGGCATTTGTGGTGTTGTCGGTGAATTATGCACGATTCCAAAGGAACTGACGACAGCCCTCGACATTGCCTTAGGCGGTGCATCCCGGTATATCGTCACGGACACAGAAGGGACGGCAAAACAAGCCATTCGCTACCTCAAAGAACGCCGTGCCGGACGGACGACGTTCTTGCCCCTCCAGACGATTCGCCCACGGCGGCGAACAGGCGACGAAGAACAAGCCGTCCACGAAGCAGGCAGTCTTGGCTTTGCCAATGACGTTATTGCTTACGATGCAGCGTATGGAGATATTTTTGCGTCCCTCTTAGGCAAGACGATCCTCGTCAAGACCGTCGATGAAGCGTCAGCGATTGCGAAAAAATACCACTACCGCCTGCGCCTCGTCTGCCTCGATGGGACCCTCTTTAATCCGGGCGGTTCCCTCACTGGGGGCAGTACGAAGAACGCCGAAGGCTCCTTCATTAGCCGTCGGGCCTTATTAGAAGAGTTAAAAAAAGAGTGGGATGAAGCGAAGCAAATCGTCGCTACAGCCGTTACGGCAGGGAAAGACATGCGCCGCCGTGTGGAAACGCTCCAGCGCGACGTAGAGGCTAAGGAAGAACAACTACGCCAAGCGGAATTGGATAAAGCCGCCCGGTCGTGGCAAGAAAAACAGCTCCAAGACGCGCTGACTCAAGATAGGGAAGCCTTGCAGAAAGGGCACGACCAGTACCAAGCCTTGCAAGCCGCACGGGCGGACATACAAGCCCAGCTCGTAGCCGTCGAAGAGAAAATAGAAGCCTTGCAGACTGTACCGACTGGCGATACACAAGCTCTCGAAACCGCACTGGCGCAGGCCGAAGCCGAAGTCAACCAATGCCGCAAGCAGTGGAATGAACAAGAAGTCGCCGTGGCTACCTTGCAAGAACAAGTACGGCACGGCGCAGCGCAAGTCGTGCAATTTACGCAGTGGCTCGCAGGGGCGAAAGACGACGCTGCCCGCCTGGCAGAACGGCAGGGACAGCTCGCCAAAGACGAAGCAGAGACAGCATCGCTCTTAGTGCAGTTAGCCGCCAATATCGAAGCAAAAACAGCCGAAACGAAACGCTGTGATGCCGAAAAAGAAGCATTCTACAAGGCAAAAGAAGAAAACTTCCAGAAACACAAGGCCTTAGAAGAAGAGCTCACAGACCTGCGCGCACGGGAACAAGACTGGCGGCAGCGGCTCAACACGTATGACGTACAGCTCGAAAAATACAATGCCGAAGTACGGCGCAGGGAAGAACGGCTGGCCCTGCAAGGGCTGACGCGGCAAGAAGCGATGGAACGACGGCGTGAAGGCTCCCTGAAGGAACTCCAAGCGAAAGTAGAGTGCCTGCGTCACGACATTAGCGACCTTGGGCAAATCAACCCCAATGCCGAAGTCGAGTACAACGCAGCCGTAGAAAAAGAAGCTTTTTACACGAAGCAATGCGATGACCTGCGCGAATCGCGGACGAAACTGGAAGCTATTGTCGCCGAAATTGACGCGGCTATGGCCACGCAGTTTACGAAAGCCTTTGGCGAAATCCGCGGCCATTTCCAGCAGATTTTCAGCCGTCTCTTTGGCGGCGGCAAGGCTCATTTACGGCTCACCGATACGAGCGATATTCTCGCCACAGGCGTAGATATTTCCATTCAGCCGCCAGGCAAGAAAGAGCAGCCCTTGACGCTTCTTTCGGGCGGTGAACGGGCCCTGACGGTCATTGCCTTGTTATTAGCCTTTTTGGCGTACCATCCGGCTCCGTTTTGCCTGGTCGACGAAGTCGATGCAGCCCTCGATGAAGCCAACGTCGAACGGATGGCGCGATATTTAAAAAATTACAGTGGCCACACCCAATTTATTGTCATTACGCACCGTCGCAAGACCATGGAAGCAGCCAATACCCTCCAAGGCGTGACGATGGAAGAAAAGGGCGTGTCCCGCTTATTAACGGTAAAAGTCGATGATGTATTAGAGAAAGGACGATGACGAATGGGATTTTTCTCGAGATTAAAAGAAAGTTTAACGAAAACGAAAGCTGCGTTGATTCAAAATATTAAAACCGTAGCCTTAGGGTATGCGAAAATCGACGACGACATGTATGACGACTTAGAAGCGGTCATGCTCCAAGGCGATATGGGCCTGGAAACGACGGAATACCTTCTCGATAAAATTAGGGAAGGGGTCAATTCTAAGGAAATCAAAGAAGGCAGCGATGTTGTGCCGTACCTGGAAAAATGCATCGTTGAGCTCCTCGAAGAAAATAACGAACCTGCTCCGGATACAACCGGGACGACAGACGTTATTTTCATTGTCGGTGTCAACGGTGTCGGCAAGACGACGACTATTGGCAAACTTGCCAAATACTATACAGACCAAGGCAAATCGGTCATGATGGCGGCAGGCGATACGTTCCGCGCCGCTGCGTCGGAACAGCTCACGATTTGGGCCGAACGGACCGGCGTGCCCATTGTGAAGCACCAAGAAGGGGCTGACGCAGCGGCTGTCGTCTTCGATGCCACGGCTTCGGCCAAAGCACGGCACATCGATGTGCTCCTCGTTGACACGGCAGGCCGTCTCCAAACGAAATCGAACCTCATGCAGGAACTGGAAAAAATGGCCCGCGTCGCTGGCCGCAACATCGAAGGGGCACCGCAAGAAACATTGCTCGTCCTCGATGCGACGACTGGGCAAAATGCCGTGAGCCAAGCGAAAATCTTTGGTGATGTTGTGCCCCTTACGGGTGTTGTCTTGACGAAGCTCGATGGCACGGCCAAAGGCGGCGTCATTTTGTCGGTCAAACGCGAATTAGGCGTACCGGTCCGCTGGGTCGGTGTCGGCGAAGGTGTCGATGACTTACGTCCCTTTGATGCCAAACAGTTTGCCGATGCCTTATTTGACCGGCCTGTAGACGAAAGTGCAGACGAAGATTAAGGAGGAAGCGACTATGTACGTAGGAAATATTCACCAATGGACGGCGGATGAACCGTTCATCCCAGCCATTACAGTACCGTGGGTGCGGATGCTCGCGGCACTTGACTATGATAGCCTGACGCCGGGACGGCATGACTTAGGAGAAGGGAATTTTATGAACGTCGATGTTTCTGAAACGGCACCGGCTGCAACGCGCAACATGGAAGCGCACCACGACTACATTGATATTCAGTTCCTCCTTTCAGGGCACGAAGAAATCGGCTATCAGCCCCTTTGCCAAGCAGGTGATGTCGTAGCTCATGAAGAAGGGAGCGACAACTGGTTCTACCAGCCTGATGTGACCAAGGATACGGTTATCCCCATGGTGCCGCAAGGGACCTTTGCTATCTTTACACCTGCTGACGGGCACCGCTGCTTGTGCGCACCGACGGGCACAGGCGAAACCATTCGCAAAGTGATTATTAAAGTGAAATTGAGGTAAGACATGACCATCTTACACGAAGCCGGGCAGGCTCTTTTGGCACTGCGCCGGAAAAGGCCCCTCATTCATCATTTGACCAATTTCGTGACCATGACGGACTGTGCCAACATGACCCTCGCTGTCGGTGCGTCGCCGACCATGACTAATGCCGTCGAAGAAGTAGGCGAAATGGCGGCTGCAGCAGACGCGTTAGTCCTCAATTTAGGTACGCTCCAATACTGGACTTTAGAAGCGATGGTAAAAGCTGGGGAAGTGGCTGCTAAACGGGGGATTCCCATCGTCTTTGACCCGGTCGGTGCGGGCGGGACGACCTTTCGGACGCAGGCGGCTATCCGCCTCATGGAGACCTTGCCAATGACGATTATTCGCGGCAACCTCAGTGAAATGACGTGCCTTGCGGCGCACGAAAGCGGCCAAAACCTCGGTGTCGACAACGGTGATACGAATGCCATCACCATTGAGACCGTCGAAGCTATGGCCAAGCACTTAGGCACGACCGTCGTCATTACTGGTGCAACCGATGCCGTCTCTAATGGGACGACCAGTTATCTCCTAGGGAATGGCTGCACCATGCTCACGTACGTCACGGGCACAGGCTGCATGACCACATCGCTCCTGGCGTCCTTTGCTAGTGTCGCGTCGCCTCTCGTCGCCGCTGTGGCTGGTGTGACGACCATGGGCCTGGCTGGGGAACTAGCCTTATCTAGAGGCGGCACCGGTCCCGGCACATTTCATCAATATCTCTTTGATGCAGTCTATGGATTGTCTCCGCGTGATGTAGAGACTAATGGAAAGGTTTTGATATATCATGAATAATACAGTTGAATTAAAACGATTAGTTGTGACGGCTATGTTTATTGCCTTAGGCGTGCTCTTAGCACCGCTCGTGTCCTTCCCTTTAGGGGGAGCACGGGTCTTTCCGCTGCAGCACATGATTAACGTCCTTCTCGTCCTCCTCGTAGGGGGCCGCTATTCTGTAGCCGGAGCCTTTTGCATTTCGTCCATTCGCATTGCTATGGGCGTAGGGACGCTCCTGGCCTATCCAGGCAGCATGATTGGAGCTTTCCTTTCTGGCGTGGTCTACAAAAAGACAGGCTCTCTCATCGGGGCTGTCGTTGGTGAAATCATCGGTACGGGTATTATTGGCGGCCTCATTTCCTATCCTATTGCAGCCTTTATCCTCAACTCCAAGGCCGTCGCCTTGTATACGCTTGTCGTGGCTTTCTTGCCGAATACGATTATCGGTGCCATTGTGGCTGCCATTATATATAAGATTTTACCGGTTGATAAATTAAAAAAGATACTCCAACGATAATTGAGGCCTCTTCTCCTATTGACTTCTAGTGGGGTGTATATTAAACTGTAAATTGGTACTGAGTTTCCTCTTTGAGTTTTGTCGGAACCTCTGGTATACACTGGTAACGTAAGGAGTGTGGGAATGGCAACAGATATCCGGGAGAGAATCATCGCCGAAGTACTGCGCGAAATCAACCGCCGCGGTGCAGAATTCCATATGGATGATTTGGCGCGTACCCTGCGCATTAGTAAGCGCACCTTATATGAGCATTTTCCGTCGAAACAGGAAATTATTAAAGAGTCCATCTTGTCTTTAATTTCCAAGATTTACGACACGCATGTCATGTTACTGGCAAATACGGCGTTGTCTACAGAAGAAAAGATTATTGAATTTTTTAATTTTAAAAGGGCTGATGTATCCGTCCTTTCTGTGCGCAAAACCGATGAGATTTTACAAAAAATGCCGGAAATTCATGATGTCTTAAAAGAAGCAAAACGCAAAGATTGGGATTTGCTAGGCACGCTCTTAGACCAAGCGTTGCAAGAACCAGCATTTAAGCAGTTTGATAAGTTTTTACTTCTCCACATGTTGCAAAGTTCTACGAATGAAATGATTGACTATTTCATTCGTAGAACAAGATTATTCTTTTACAGAATATATGGAAAAATGTGTCCGTGTCATTTTATACGGCATCAAAGAAGACAGGAGGCAATAATGTAATGATTCAGAAACAAAAATGGGTGAGCTTGGGTGTGACCATGTTTATGGCGGCGTCCTTGCTTGCCGGATGCGGCGCGCAGCAAGGCGCACAAAAAGCTCCGGTTGCGGTCAATACGTATAAGGTCGTCGCTGAAAATACGCCGGTCTCGGCAGAATACAGCGGCACGGTCATCGCCACCGATAAGGTCCCTGTACGGGCACGGATTTCGGGCCGAGTCGTCGAAAAATATGTCCAAGGGGGCCAGCAAGTCGAAGCAGGCCAGCCTTTGTTCCGCTTAGACAGCCGTGAATATGATGCCTCTTTACAGGCTGCAAAAGCACAGCAAGCACAGGCTGCAGCTAATCTGGCTAACCAAGAATTAAACTTACGGCGGTACCAGACCTTGGCTTCGCAAGACGCCATTGCCCAGCAAACCGTCACGGACCAGCAGGCAGCGGCTGACCAACAGCAGGCTGTCCTCGATTCGTATGCAGCCCAAGTACAGGCCGCCCAAGATAACGTCGATGATACGATTGTCTATGCGCCCTTTAGCGGTAAATTAAACGTTGATGACGTAGCTGTCGGCACATATGCTACAGCTGGCTCGACGGCACTCGTCACGATTTCGACGACGAATCCTGTCTTTGTCGAATTCTCGGTGAGTGAAGCAGAATATCTCCAAATGACGAAGAAAACACCGGACGCTCCGGGCAGCTGGGGCGATAATTTACAGCTCCGCCTCAGTGACGGCACGGTCTATCCGTACCCAGGCCACGTCGTTCAGATCAACCACGGCATGGATGGCAACTCCGGCTCTATCGTCGTCAAAGCCGTCTTTGACAACCCGGACAATCTCTTGATTCCAGGCCTCTATGGGACGGTCATGTCCAATACACAGATTCAGCAAAATGCCCTCCTCGTACCGCAGCGCGCTGTTCAGCAGACCTTAGGGAAATACTTCATTTCCGTCATTACGAGCGATGGCAAAGCAGAACAAAAAGAAGTTAAACCAGGACAGAAAGTCGGTAAATTCTGGATTATTAATGAAGGCATCCAGGCCGGTGATACGATTATCGTCGACGGCTATCAGAAAGCCACTGGCGCAACCCTCGACCAGCATCTCTTGACGAAGACAGATATTGAAAACGGCAACGATACCGATGCCGCATCTGCTGGCCAGAAACAATAGGGGGCGAGACAGTGATTTCAAAATTCTTTATTAACCGCCCCATATTCGCTATCGTTATTTCCTTGATTATCTCGATTTTAGGGCTCCTTTCGATGGCGACCTTGCCGGTGGCAAAATATCCGAAAGTAACGCCGCCGCAGATTCGTGTATCTGCGACCTATGTCGGTGCGAACGCCCAAGTTATTGGCGATACCGTCGCCAGCGTTATTGAACGGCAGTTAATCGGTGTCGACAACCTCGTTAACATGGACAGCTCCAGTAACGATAACGGCTCGTACTCCTTGACGGTCCAATACGAAACAGGCTCTGACGATGACATGGATATGGTCAACACGCAGAACCGTATTAGCCAGGTTACGGCAACACTGCCGCAAGAAGTTACGCAGACCGGTGTAACAGTACAGAAATCGTCGGACTCTATGGCTATGGTTTTCGCCTTGTATTCGCCAAACGGTTCGTACGATGAAACGTTCATGAAGAACTACGCATCTCAGTACTTCATGGATGAATTAAAAGCCGTTTCCGGTGTCGGTAACGTTCAGGAATTCGGTTCGGACTACGCTATGCGTATTTGGCTGGACCCGATGAAGATGAGTATCCTCAAAGTCACGCCGACCGACATTATTTCCGCTATTTCTACGCAGAATAAACAAGCTGCTGTTGGTTCTATCGGCTCCCAGCCGACACCGAGCGACCAGACCTTCCAGTATACGCTCCGTGCTGATGGCCGTTTGACGACAGCAGAAGAATTTAAAAACGTCATCGTCCGTAAGAACACAGACGGTACGATGGTGCGCGTTGGCGACGTCGCTAACGTCGAATTAGGTTCGAAAGACTATACAGTTAACGCCAACTTTAACGGCCAGCCGAACGCGGGCTTCATGGTCAGCCTCACATCGGATGCGAACGCCATGCAGACCGTTAGCGGCGTTAAAGAAGTATTAGCCAAAGCAAAACAGTCCTTCCCGTCCGATATGGACTACCGTATCATTTACGATAGCACGAAGTTCGTAACGGCTTCTATTGAAGAAGTTGTCAAGACCTTCATCGAAGCGTTGCTCCTCGTTGCTTTAATCGTTTACATTTTCTTACAGAGCGGTCGGTCGACTATCATTCCGTTGCTCGCCGTCCCAGTATCCTTGCTCGGTACGTTTGCGTGCTTTAAAGTCCTTGATTTCTCTATCAACACGTTGACCTTGTTCGCCATGGTTCTTGCCATCGGCCTTCTCGTCGACGATGCTATCGTCGTTATTGAAGCGGTCGAATACGAAATCAAGTACAATAACAGGCCGCCAAAAGAAGCAACCATCATTGCCATGCAGAACGTACAAGGCCCGGTTATCGGTGTTGCCTGCGTCTTGGCCTCCGTATTCGTACCGGTCGGTTTCCTTAGCGGTATGAGCGGTGTTTTGTACCGGCAGTTCGCCTTGACCATTGCCGTGTCTGTGGCTATTTCGGCCTTCGTTGCCTTGACCTTGACACCGGCCATGTGCGCGTCCATTTTGAACGTCCACAAACCATCGGACCAACCAAAAGGGATTTACAAATACTTCCAGAAATTTAACGATATCTTTGACCGTATCGTCAACTGGTATGGCATCCGCCTGGCTTACCTCAATCGCCGCATTAAGTGGACCATTGCCTTCTTAGTGGCTATTTCCGGTATTTCCGGGTTCCTCTTCACCATGATTCCGACAGGCTTCGTACCGTCTGAAGATAACGGCTTCATGATGGTCAATACGACTCTTCCTGAAGGCATGTCTCAGACAGCGACGAAAAAAATCGCTGTCGACTTGGGGAACTGGCTCGAATCACAGCCTGGCATTAAATACTCCATGAACGTTGTCGGCTTTAACATCCTCGCCGGCGGCCCGAAACCGAACGGTGCCGTTGCCTTCGTCGCCTTTGACGATTGGAATCAGCGGACGAAGAAAGAACTTTCTGTCGATGCTGCTGTTGGTAAGACCGTCATGCACGGCATGCAGATTCCGCAGGCGAACATCATCGCTATTAACCCGCCGCCAATCGACGGCATGGGTACATCGTCTGGCTTTACCATGCAAATTGAAAACCGTGGCGGCCATACAACAGACGAACTCATGGACACAGTCCAGAAATTCTTAGCTGAAGCGCGGAAGCGTCCGGAAATCGGCCAGGTCTATACGGCCTTTACGAACGATACGCCAGGCTATCGGCTCGACATCGACCGCGATAAAGTTGCCCGTGAAGGCGTTTCCTTGAGCGACCTCTATGAAACGCTCCAGGCCTTCTACGGTTCGTACCAGATTAATGATTTCACGATTTTTGGTCGTAACTTCAAAGTTGTCATGCAGGCAGCTCCGGAATTCCGTCAGACTATTGACAGCAACAACAATATTTACGTCCGCAACAGCAACAACGACCTCGTATCTGTCGCGAACTTCGTCCAGCCTAAACCGATTGGTTCAGCTTCTATCATCACTCGCTTCAATGACTATCCGTCCATTGAGGTCATGGGTTCTCCGGCTACAGGGAAGAGCTCTGGCGATGCCCTGAAAGCCCTCGAAGAAGTAGCGAGCCAGACGTTAGGCGATGGCTATGCCTATGAATGGGCCGGCATGAGCCGTGAAGAAGTACAGGCCGGGAACCAGACACTTTACGTCTTTGCCTTGGCTCTCCTCTTTGTCTTCCTCGTCCTTGCAGCTCTCTATGAAAGCTGGAAAGTACCGTTTGCCGTGCTCTTTAGTGTACCGACTGGTATCTTAGGGGCAACGCTCTTTACGTACATCTTCAATCAGCAAAATAACATTTACTTCCAAATCGGTATCCTCGCCGTTATTGGCTTGGCTGCAAAGAACGCCATCCTCATTATCGAATACGCTAAAGTCCGTGTCGATGAACGAGGCATGGACCCTGTTTCGGCAGCCATCGAAGCTGCGAAGATTCGTCTTCGCCCGATTATCATGACGTCCTTGGCCTTCGTCGTTGGGTCCATTCCGTTGGCCCTTGCTACCGGTGCTGGCGCGGCGTCGCGCGTGACCATGGGTATTGTCGTCGTCTTCGGTACGTCTATGGCGACTATCCTCGGCGTGTTCATCATCCCGATGCTCTTCATCTTAGTTGAAAAGATTGGGGTTCATAAAAGTAAATACAAACAAAACCCGTCTATCGGTAAATTAGGGGATATGTAAATTTCCCATGGAGTGTCCTTTAGTACATGTGTGCTAAGGGACACTTTTTTTGTCTGCCTTGAGCCTATTTTACTGACCCGTGTAACAGGAGCAACAAAAAAATTGCCTTGAAGATTTACTGTATATATATGCTAATATATAGGTACTATAAATTGTAAGTGTATAAAAAAAATGGTATAATACATTATTCTACTTTTTATGATATATAATAGGTGCATAAGTGAGGATGAATCGTTGTGAAATGGGATACATTTAAATTCATTGATTTATTTGCAGGCATTGGAGGTATACGGCTTGGATTTGAATCTGTCGGCGGTACCTGTGTTTTTTCTTCTGAATTTGATGAAAATGCTTGTAAGACATATGAGGCCAATTTTGGAGAACATCCTTCTGGTGATATAACTAAAATAGAGGCAAAAGACATCCCTGATTTTGATATTTTATTAGGAGGATTTCCATGCCAAGCTTTTTCTATTATAGGGAAAAAAGAAGGGTTTTCCAATGAAACTTGTGGTACCCTCTTTTTTGACATAGAAAGAATTTTAAAAGAAAAACGCCCTCCTGCATTTATGCTAGAGAATGTGAGGAATCTAGTGTCGCACGACCATGGAAATACCTTTAAAATTATACAGCATCACCTAAAAGCGTTAGGATATCATGTATATGCTAAAGTGTTAAATGCGTTGGACTATGGAGTTCCGCAAAAACGAGAACGAATTATTATTGTTGGTTTTTTAAATAATGTAGATTTTACATTTCCTACTCCTATTCCCGAAGAAGAACGAAAAACATTGTCAGATATTTTAGAAAAAAATGTAGATAATAAATATTATGTACGTGATGCTATTAAGAAATCACGCTTAGCGAGATTAAAAGACAAGAAGTATCCCAAGCCATATATTTCGCATGAAAATATGGCTGGCTCTATTACGCCACACCCTTATTCTTCAGCACTACGTGCTGGTGCTTCTGCTAACTATATTCTGATTAATGATGAAAGACGCCCGACAGAAAGAGAAATGTTACGTCTTCAAGGATTTCCTGATAGCTATAAGATTGTTGTGCCTTATACAAAAATGAAACATCAGTGCGGAAATTCTGTAGCAGTACCAGTTATTAAAGCAGTAGCTAAACAAATGATACAGGCATTAAAAGAATATCAGGAAAGAAAAGGAGGATATCCATGCCAGAGCCAGATAGAATACAAGCTAAAGCAGCTTTAGATGCAGTTATAAAAAAATCTCGAGTTTATCTTTATAAGCCTATTCAAATTGCAGAAATTTTATATAGAGATAGACATTTCCAGGATATTAACTTATTAGACTTAGAAAGTTATCGAACTAAAAGCAAAAAGTGGCGAGATGAGATTTGTCGTGACCTTATTGGGAGGACATGTACAAGCAGCGCAAAATTCCAAGATGACCTCTTTAATAAAACAGCTATTCCACCGATTCTTATCAATGAACTTGGAAAAGAAAATCAAAGAACGAACGGTGGAGTCGAAGCATACATTTATAATAGATTTACAAATAAGTACCACCAGTTGGCGAATGCATTAGCGTATTGTTCTGATGCTACGAAAGAAACATTTAATGTAAAACATTTTATAAACTCGTTTTGGAGTGAACCAGGATTAAAACGAAGTTTAGACAAAATTTATGAGATTATTGTATATGCTTTATTTTCTACTTTAATTGAAATATTAGATTTGCATGTTGAAATTTCAGTAAATGAGTCTAAATTTGATATATTAAAAGAGTTCTCAGATTTTGCTAACGATGTCATGTGTCTTGATTTTTCACACCCTACACGTATTCAAGATGCACGAGTATATCGTGTTGGTGTTACGAATGCTGCAGATCGCGGTTTGGATATGTATTCTAATTGGGGGCCTGCAATACAAATAAAACATCTAAGTTTAGATATAGAATTAGCTAAAAACATTGTAAATAGTGTTTCTTCTGATAAAATAATTATTGTATGCAAAGATGCTGAAAAAGACATTATTGTTTCATTGCTAACACAAATCGGCTGGCGTGATCACATCCAGAGTATTATTACAGAAAACGATTTGGTTTCTTGGTATGAAAAAGCTCTAAGAGGGAAATATGCAGCTCAAATAGGAGATGAGCTCCTTTCTCGTCTATCTAATGAAATCATAGAAGAATTTCCTTCTGTTCATAAAATTCCTAAAAGTATAAAAGATAGACATTATGAAAAATTACCAATAGATGATTTTTGGAAAATAACACCATAGATAAAGGCAATATAATCGTATGATATGATTGGCTATATAAGTAATGAAATAGTTGAAATGAAGATGGGAATAAAGAAAAGACATAACGCGTTATGTAACGGAGGAAATAAAAGAAAAGAAAGTAACGTAAATAAAAAGAAATAACATAAACAAAAGTAACATAACATATGCTTGGATAGTGGAGCGGAAGAAACTATGCTTTTACAGCTTAGAATCTTCGATATGCGCTTTAAAAAGCATAGTTTCTTCCGTGACATCTACTGTAGAGGATGCCTTCTCCCTTCCTGGACATCTGCTGTTACGTATGAAATTTAGAGGTTCGCTTTGGCGGGCTTCTTTTTTTATGAATTTTTTGGGGGAGAGAATGGCTTAACTGTGCGGTTTCATAGATTTCTTGTTTTTCTATGCTCAAATGGAATGGAAAAGAGGTTACAGTTGCCCGAAAAAAACGACATTAGTATATAGAAGGGTAATTCAAACGAAATGAGGCTGATGATATGAAAAAGTTACAATGGGTGAAACGGCAGGCTATTTTGACGGATATGCAGATGGTATATCTATTAACGAAAGGCGACGCGTATCTCGTGATTTGGTATTTGCTGGAAGATTTGGCGGCATCTATAAATGATGATGGGAAAATCTACGTTTCTCCTAGTCAGTCTATGACGGTAGAGTTCTTGGCGAAGACGATTCGGCGGAGTAAAAAGCAGGTCGAGAAAGCTTTGGATGTGTACGAAGCGATTGATTTACTGGCTCGTGAAGAAGCAGGGAATTTGCAGCTTCTTACGTGGAACAAGATTCAGGATTATGCCAGGCTCGAAAAGCAGCGAGAGCAGAATCGCCAGCGTCAAGCGAAATACCGCGAGCGTCACGGAAACGACGATAGCCCACGAGGTAAAGCGGAAGAAACCGGCGACGGTGATGGTTTCGTAGCGTTGCCACAGCAATATGAGAGCGTGGAGAAAGTGGCACAACAGGCTGTGTCTGCTGGTGATGTACAGCAAGTTATGGCACATTACCAACAGTCTTGGGGCCAAGTGAGTCCTATGATTGCCGAGAAGTTAGGCGTTTTTACGAAACAATGGGGTAGTGAAGCCGTTTGTACGGCTATGGATATAGCTAAGGAGAACGGTACCAATAATATTAATTATATTCGTGCTGTCTTAGAGAACAGCAACGGTCGTCCACAGCGAAAGGAGTCTGCTCATGACCAATGGCAAAGAAAAGTTAATCAGTGCCTTGCTGAACTGTTTCCAGAGAATCGACAACAAGGAGCCGAACACGGAGAAGCTCCAGTACATGAAGGAGGCCTTGCCGTCGATGACAGAAGACGAGAGTCAGGAGCTCATCATACGCTTACTCAGGCGATGCAAATATGAGCCGACTATTGCGGAAATCATGGATAAGTGGCGCACGCTGAAACGGTGCCAGCGCGCTGTCTTTGTGCCGCAACAGAGAGAAGACAAGCGCGTCTTTAGTCCGAAAATAGCGAAGCTCTTGGCTGATACGCGGCGCGCCATACAGCGGGGCGAGGCTGTGCCGGGTGTGGTCGTCGATAGTATGCTTATTACGTTTGCGCGGAGTTTTTTCCCAGGTATTAGTTTGGAGACCATTACGCGGAATAAATTGGAGTTGTCTTGTTGCCTAATGGAACAGCAACGAGAGCTGGAGGAGAATTGCCGGTATCGCACGGTGCCGGTCATGGATAGTGATGGCGAGATTACGTGTTGTATGCGCAAAATAGTGTAGTGAAAGGAGGCAAACCGTATGATGAATGGCATTTTATCTTTTTTGAGGAATCTCGATAAGAGAAGGCTTATCTTTGTGTTGCAGAAGTTGTTAAATGGCGTATTTCCTACAAGGCCGTTTGTGGAGTGTGGAAAGGGCGATGTGTGTCCTTGTCCGTATGGGCGTGAGGGAAAGGTTACGTCTGTGACAGGTATTGCGACTGCGTCAGAGTGTGCGAGTGTACGCATTGGGAACATAGGTGGTCGAGATACAGAAATGAGTATTTTATAAGGAGGTTACATGAATATTTATTTGAATCCGGGTCATGATAGAACGCTGGATAGTGGTGCTGTGAACCGTAATTTGAATTTGCGTGAGTGCGATTTGGCGTATGAGTTGGCGCAGCTTGTGAAGACGTATTTGGAGCGGCACGGCATGCATGTCGTGATTGGGCAGAATGATGATTTGTATCTGATTTGTGATGAGGCGAATGGCTGGGTGGCGGATTATTTTATATCGATTCACTTCAATGCTTTTAATAAGAGGGCCACCGGCACGGAGACGCTCGTTAGTGGCAGTCTTGATAGTTTGCTCTTAGGGCACTCGATTCAGGCGAATCTGAAGGCTGTCTTATGTCTTCCTGACAGGGGGATTAAGGAGCGTCCTGGTATGTTTGTCTTGCGGAATACGGCGATGCCGGCGGTACTGGTCGAGGTGTGTTTCCTGGATAATGATTATGATGTGAAGCGGTATTTCGATAAGAAGGATGAGGTTGCGAGGGCTATCGCTACGGGGATTGTGCAGTTCGTGAGACAGAGTGAAATGTCGGCAGCATAACAGCGTATGGGAGGCGGTCGAGGTAGGGAACGCGATGCTAGTATCTGGGAGGGAGCATGCGTGCGACCATCCAAACATAATAAATTTAACGGAAGAAAGGAGGGATAGGTATGGCAAAACGTACGGGTATTTTGGCGAAGATGAAAATCGTCTATAAGTACAGTGATGTGAACGGCGATGTATTAGAGCGTAGCAAAACTTTCAGTAATTTGAAGTGTGACCAGGCGGCAGAGAAGATTCTCGCAGCTGGTAATGCGCTCGGTTCGTTGCAGGAAGATACGGTAGACAGCATTCGGGAAATCGCTGAATATGAATTAATGGAAACAGCGTAAAAACCGAGGAGAGAGCGGCAGTGAGGGTACTTTTACAGCTTAAGACCTTCGGTATGCGCTTTAAAAAGTACCCTCACTGCCTAACATCTTCAGATTTTACGAGTATAAGAAGAAAGGAGGGATACGTATGGTTACTTCGGAGACGAAAAATTTACAGCTTGAGTTTGCTTGTGCAGACGGCAAGAAAATGAGTTTTTCTTTAGTGAATCCTAAGACAGACCTGAAGAAGGCTGATGTCGATACGGCTGTGGCGACGGTGATTGCGCAGAATGTCTTTGCTAATAAGGACAACGCAGCGCTCGCGGCACTCCACGCAGCACGAATCGTGAGCAAAACGGTCGAGTCTATTGACGCGTAGCAAGTAAATAGGAAGGCTCTCTTGGAGAGGATTCTCCAAGGGAGTTTTCTGCATACATATAGTATTACTTAAAAAAATTAAGTATAGCCTGTATAATGATGCGTTATTATACAATAGGTTATACAAAATTTACGTATAATAAAACAGGTAAAGGTGTTTTCATGCATGATAAAATAAAATATGTAACCCCCTATCTTTTTTGGAGGGACTCTGTCATAATGGAAGCAACAAGAAGCATGCATCGTGTAATAATCAGAAAGGACGTACAATCATATGATGACGTATAGGCAGTTGATTCGCCAAGCCCAACGGGGTGAGGCGGAAGCAGCCAAAGAGATTATTGAATTATTTGACCGTATGATTATAAAAAATGCGTGGGATTTTACGAATCATTTTCCGACTATATTTCCTGATACGGAAGAGGCCCAGGCCATTGGCCGCTGTGCCATGATTGAGGGCATTTATGACTATGATTTAACAGAACCTATGGATGTCCCCTTATATTTTACGGCCAAAATGAATGTCCATTTCCTGCGGGCTAAGCGCGCTGTCGAACGGCAAGACAAGGGGCGAAATGCCAAGGAAGAGAAGAAAGCACTGGAGCTGCAACAGCCCATTACGGCAGTGGCAGACCGCAACGATATGCTGCCTCTGGATTTGGTCATTCACCGCGATGATGCAACATCGCTCGTCAAGGCTATACACCAGCTGACACGGCGAGAACGGGAGTTGTTGACGCGTAAGTATGAGCAAGGCCAGTCGCTCGCGGCCATTGCCCGGGCTATGGGCTTGTCGCGCAAGCATGTGAGTGCCATGCACAGCAAGGCCTTGCAACGGCTCCACCGGATTTTAACTACACTTCCCAGAGAGGATGAGGAATATATGAAACAGTATATCGGTAAACCATGGAAAGAAATTCCCCAGGAGGAACAGCAGTTTTTCTTGAAAGGCTCGAAAATCAAGGGCTTTTCGATGCAGCCCGACGGGTCTTGCTCGAAAGGATACTTTTGGTTTGACAAGTACGGGACGTATGTGGACGGCGCGTCCCATCAGGCGTGGAATGGCATGCAGTATTGCAATAGTATGTTTATTGCGCCTGATAGTATTGTCCGGAAGTGCTAAGGAGCCGTAAAAGCCATTAAAAAGAGGACTATGTGTGATGACGCATAGTCCTTTTTGTGTTGGCAAGATTGATTTTTGAGAAGGAATATCGCAAGAGACGGAGCATATTTGCGTTGAAAAGTTGTTTCGTACTATAATAAAAGAAATATCTTTACGTATGTAAGGAGGCAAGGTAATGCAAATGCTGTATTTACATCGGTATGCCGAAATGCTTCGAGCAAGGGGAAACGGTACATTAGCCAATGATGTTGCGCAAACAGAAAAGGACGTGGGAGAAGCATACATGCAATCATATGCTTTTCTGAGCCATGTTAACATGAGAGTCCTCGATACGGTTTCAGAAGTCATGAAGGATACAGTACAAGGATGTTGTATTTGTAGTGAAAACGATGCTATTTTGTTTCAAACTAATCGCTTAGAAGAACCGGTCATTCTGCAGTGTATGCCTACAAGTAGGGAATGTCCAAGTATAGGTGGTGATGGAGGATGGTAACAAAACGAGACGTGCCTCGCGATAGAGATTTAGTATTGCCTGTGTTTTTGGCGTTAACAGAACTGGGCGGAACAGGGAACAATCTTGCGATTTTTCAGCGCGTTGTTGCCAATTTACAACTCTCTCCGGCAATATTAGCCGTCGCACATAATGATAAAGGAGGCAGTGAGCTAGCGTACCGTATGCGCTGGGCACGGACCTATTTGAAACGATGTGGCATTATAGATAACATCAAGTCCGGCGTATGGATGATTTTGCCAGCGTACCAGCAAGTGACCTATGTTGATTGTGATATGGTCATGAAATATGGCCATTCGAATACACCGATGGATCAGATTCCGGCACAGTTTCAGAAGCGTCCTTGGTCTCGCGTAGAGCTTGTGTTGATGCTAGGCTTGTATTATCGGTTGCCTTGGAGCCAGTGCCAGCAAGAACCCTTCGAGGTGCAGAAACTAGCTCGTGAAATGGGACGCTCCGTTGTAGCGGTGATGGCTGTCATGTATCAATTTGCCTCGCTTGATGACACGCTAATACAGCGTCCCCAAGTTGGGCAAGTAGACGATACGGTACGGACTATTTGGCAAGAATTTGTACACCATCCATGGCAACTTGCACAAAACCAAGCGTACATACGCGAAGACCTCGCCACGGCAAATACAACTGTATATTCTGAAGACATACCGATTGGGTATAATCAAAAACGAACTGTATCGCAACGGGTTGGACAACAGTTCTTTCGTCAAGCCGTGCTCAGTAATTATGGGAACCGTTGTTGTATGACTGGAATTGCCATACCGACGCTTCTCGTGGCGAGCCATATTAAACCGTGGAAAGATAGTGATGATGCTACGGAAAAAGCAAATCCTCAAAACGGCTTGTGTTTAAATGCGTTGCATGATAAAGCTTTTGATGCTGGCCTCATTACGGTAGACAACCAATATCGGATTGTCATATCTGAGGTCTTGAAAAAGGACGCCCATATGGATGATGTAACGAAGAGCTTTATTTGCGCTAAAGAAGGCGAAACTATCCAGTTGCCAGAACGGGGAAAACCGAGCAAAGTGTTCTTAACGTATCATCAAGATTGTGTCTTTCTGCACGCATGACATTAAAATGCTTAGCCCCATAGAAAGGAGTTGGCAGAAATGGAACCGATGATTATAAGAAAGCCCGTTCACAACCTTAGGTGGACGGTTTTTTTATGGTGGTGTTGCATTCCCCTATATATTCTATTTTGCTACTAAAAATGGGTTTACAAAGAAATCTATTTTTTGTAAAATAGAATTATAAAACACAGTGTACGAAACTATATTTGTAAAGAAATAATAAGAATTGTATCTGTAGAGAAGACAGGACTAGGTAAGACATGAGCTGACCGTAAGCGTGTAGAGCGGATTATCAGCCATGAAGGCTGTAATTTATAAGTAAAGGGGAATGAATGTGATTATTACAAGAGAAACAGAATATGCTGTACGGATTTTACGGTCTTTGGTGAATTTGAATATAAAGAACATTCGTGAAATTAGTGATGAACAAGCAATACCGCGTCAATTTGCCTACAAGATTTCCAAAAAGATGGAACGGGCCGGATTTATTGACATTGTGCGCGGTGCTCAAGGTGGCTGCCGCTTGGCGAAGGATTTACGGGATATTTCCTTAATGGACTTGATTCGCGTTGTAGACAAGGAAAATATGACGAGCCACTGCCTCGATGATAGTTCGACTTGTGTGTACAAGCAGCAGTTTGACGAATGCAGCATCCAAGAGTCGTTCGACCAGATACAGCGCGATTTGATGGACTATTTTTCGTCTATTTCGTTGTATTCTTTTATTTTCCGGGACCGGCCTATTGCAGAATTGGAATAGGTGAGCCTGCGTGTGCATTTTACTTTTGCTATTCTTTCCTGTATACTATAAGGTATACAGGAAAGAATAGGAGAAGTTAATGAAACGTACATTTACGACGATTGTTTGTTGTTTAGGATTGGCTGCCTTGTTGGCGTGCCCCTTGGTTACGATGCCTGCACAGGCTGCAAAAGGCGGTGCCGGTGCGGTGCGGATGACGGCACCTCGGTCCTCGTCTATGTCGGCTGTACCGACGCAGACCCCGAAGGCAGCCCCCAATAGCAATGCTAAAAGCACGACGACTGGACAGACCAAGCAAGATACGACGACGAAGACCCAAGCGAATACAACGCAGCCGAACGCACAGGCTCAGACGAATCGTTCTGGCTCTATGTTTGGCGGCATGATGCGCAATATTGGCCTTTTTGCAGGCGGTATGTTTTTAGGCAGCATGCTCAGCAGTATGTTTGGCATGGGCGGTATGGGCTTTATGGCCGACCTTTTAGGCATGGTCATGAACGTCGTGTTGTTACTCGTCATTATTAATGTCATTAAATGGCTCTGGCAAAAGGTACGCCGCCGCAATACGACGAGCCGTGATGATGAGTATCGCCGTGGCTACGAAGCGGCTATTCGGGACCAGCAAAAACGGCGGGACCCGTATACGATTGATGTCAAGCCTATTGACGACGAGAAAGATCCGTTTCGTAAACACTAAATAGCTCCCCCTTAGAAGCCGTAAGGCTTTGTGAGACCCGGTACTTTTCTCTAAGAGAAGTGCCGGGTTTTATATGTTTTTCGCATGCTCATATCGTATAATGGAACGACTGGGCATCTTGTTAATATGTTCGTCTTTGCCTTTACCTTTGCCGTCGCTCTTGATCGGTGCCCTCGACGGCATGCTCGCCGCCATCCCGAGTTACGTCGTCATTCTCGGTATTTACTACAAGCTCCAGACCTTTTTATATTTACCGGCTAATGGCATTATCCAAGGGTTGCGGCCCCTCATTGGCTACAATTACGGCAGGGGCAGCGGCTTTCCGTATCATTGCCGTAGGTTTTGTTATTTCCGCTGTATCCATTACTTTAAAATATGATATAATAAGTAAATTTTATGAAATAGCGCGCAGAGGAGTGATACCGATGAAAACGACAGGTCCTGTATATGGCGATATTATCTATGTGTTGACCCGTGCAGGCACGCGGCACTACGGCGTGTACATTGGCCATGGCAAAGTGATTCACGTAGGCCGTACACTGCCTTTATTACAACGGATGGAACGGTTCATTACGCCGTGGATGAAGCGCGTCAAGTCTCTCTATGAAGGAGTGCCGCACATCCAAGAAACGACGCTTACAGAATTTATCGATGCGGCTAAGTTCTACTACATTTGTAAGATGGAAAATCTGTCCATTCCCAGTGTATCCATTCGCACGCCTCAAGAGACGGTGCAACGGGCGAAAATGTGTCTTGGCGATCGAAACCATACGTGGGCTGCCAACGAAGGGGAATACTTTCCCTTTTGGTGCAAAGTAGCGGCTCCGAAGGGTGCTGACTTAGGCGCAGTCTTTGCGGCTTGTACGACCGTCTTTCAGCCCGACGGCCAAGGGATTTACAAAATTTTCCGGTAATCCCATGTCTATACATTACAGACAAAATATAATATAAATATAAATTTACTAAAAGAGTAATCATTTCGTATTGACATAGGGCAAACAATGGTGTATCCTTTCAGTAACGTTCAAAGAAGTTGTGTTTCAGCACAAAGTATTAAGCTTTGTGTACGGAGGGCTTAAAAATGACCATCATGTGTTGTATGTTAATTGAATAGGGGAATTGTATATTTTCTAAAATTGCAATTTTACTATATATCATCCAGAGCAGCGGAAGGACTGGCCTAATGATGCTGCGGCAACCTACAAGTGTAAGGTGCCAATTCCAGCAGGAACAGATGCCTGATAGATGAGTGATACAGCACGTGTGGTATATCGTCATCTAGTCGTAGATGACGATTTTTTTTATTCGCGTCATCGTAGGGCAGCCTGACAGATGACGCCATGAGGGTATGACGCTATCTGTTTAGGCAGATAGCGTTTTTTAGTATACCGGAAGGAAGTGGATTTCGTGGCACAGATTGCAAGATATTTAACCGATATTATTGGCAAGACACCGCTATTAGAATTGACACACTGGGAGGCAAAGCATGACCTCAAAGCGAGGGTCCTCGGTAAATTAGAGTACTGCAACCCTTTGGGCAGTGTCAAAGACAGGGTCGCGAAAGCCATGATTGACGACGGCATTGCCAAGGGATTAATCAACAAGGATACGGTCATCATTGAGCCGACGAGCGGCAACACGGGCATAGGCCTGGCTATGGTAGCCGCCGTCAAAGGCTTGCATCTCATCTTGACGATGCCTGATACGATGAGTTTGGAACGGCGCAAAATCGTCACGGCCTTAGGGGCAGAAGTGGTCTTGACGCCGGGCGCAGAAGGCATGCGGGGGAGCATCGGTAAAGCGAACGAGTTAAAACGTCAGTATGGCAACGCCTTCATTCCACAGCAATTCGACAATCCGTCTAATCCTGAAATCCACCGCCTGACGACGGCTCCGGAAATTTGGGACGCAACGGATGGGGAAGTAGATATTTTTATTTCTTCTGTCGGCACAGGCGGAACGGTCACCGGCGTGGGCCGAGGCCTGAAGGAACGAAAGAAAAACGTGCGCATCGTCGCCGTTGAACCAAAGGATTCAGCGGTGCTCCACGGGGGAAAACCGGGGCCCCATAAAATCCAAGGGATTGGTGCTGGTTTTGTGCCGAAAGTATATGATGCATCTGTCGTAGATGATGTCGTAGATGTATCCAATGAAGATGCCTTTAGACGGGCACAAGAAATCGCCAAGACCGACGGCCTCCTCGTGGGCATTTCGTCAGGCGCGTCTCTCGAAGCGGCCTTGCGGCTGGCGAAAGACCCGGCAAATGCAGATAAGACAATCGTCGTCTTACTGCCCGATGGAGGAGAACGGTACTTGTCTACCGATTTATTTACTATCTAAGATGATGAGGGGGAGTCAACGATGAAGATACGCAGCTGTGCGGCCATCTTAGGCATCGCTGTAGGCGCACTTGTCTTGAGCGGCTGCGGCAAAGCCGATGAAGGCACACTGAAACTGACGAACGTCTCGTATGACCCGACACGGGAGTTATATGAACAGTATAATCCCTTATTTCAACAGTATTATAAAAATAAAACAGGGAAAGACGTGACCATCGTCCAGTCTCATGGCGGTTCCGGCGGGCAGGCCCGTTCCGTCATTGAAGGCAGTAAGGCCGATGTGGTCACGCTGGCCCTGGCCCATGATGTGGATCTCATTCGCCGGGCCGGACTGATGGAGGCCGACTGGATTAAAGAATTTCCGAAAGATTCGTCGCCTTATACGTCGACTATCGTCTTCTTAGTCCGCAAGGGCAATCCAAAGCAAATTAAAGACTGGGATGATTTGGCCAAGCCCGGCGTCAACGTCATTACGCCGGACCCAAAGAGCAGCGGTGGTGCGTGCTGGAATTTCCTCGCTGCCTGGGCGTACGGCCAGCAGAAGTTTGGTGGCGACGAAAAGAAGACCCAAGCCTTTGTGACGGATATTTATAAAAATGTATCTGTCATGGATTCCGGTGCGCGCGGTGCGACGACGACATTCGTCGAAAACGGCCAAGGCGATGTGCTCATTGCTTGGGAAAATGAAGCTCTCATGGCGGTGCGCGAGTTCCCGGACAAATACGAAGTCGTCACGCCGAGCATTAGTATTTTAGCCCAGCCGAGCGTGGCCATTGTCGATAAAGATGCCAATCGCCACCATATGCGGGACATAGCGAAAGAGTATTTAAATTACCTCTATTCGGACGAAGCACAGCGGGTCATTGGCCAAAACGGCTACAGGCCGTCCAATCCAGAAATTTTACAAGAATTTGCAGATACATTCGATTTGCATGTCCACTTAGTGACAATCAACGATTTTGGCGGCTGGGACGCAGCATATGAAAAATTCTTCGATGATGATGCCATCTTTGACCGCATCATGGAAGATGTCAATACGAAGTAGTAAGGAGTCTTTATGGTGACGAAATGGTTTACAAAAGGCAACTCAGGGCGAGTGATACCGGGATTTGGACTGACAATGGGCATTTCCGTAACGATGTTGTCCATTCTCGTCCTCATTCCGCTGGCTTCAGTCTTAGCCTTTTCGCTGCATCTGACAGTTGCTGATTATTTAAAATTATTTACCAATAGCGGCATTCGCAATGCTTTCATTACGAGTATTTCCTGTTCCGTCCTGGCGGCTCTCATTAATTGCGTCTTTGGCCTTATCTTAGCGTGGGTACTCGTACGGTATGAATTTACAGGGAAACGGCTTTTAAATGGGCTCATTGAGTTACCCTTTGCCTTACCGACAGCCGTTGCTGGGATTACGCTTTCTAAGCTCTATTCCGACACGGGCTTCATTGGTGCTCCCTTTTCGGAATTTGGCATTGCTATTGCCTATACGAAAATTGGCCTCACGATTGCGCTCATCTTCGTCGGTATTCCCTACGTGGTCCGCTCCATTCAGCCCGTGTTAGAAAAGCTCGACCCGTCTTTTGAAGAAGCAGGGAATATGCTCGGTGCTAGTTCCTTTACGATTTTCCGCCGCATCATTTTACCAGAATTAAAACCGGCTATCTTAACGGGCTTTGGTCTGGCTTTTGCCAGAGGCCTTGGCGAATACGGCAGTGTCATTTACATTTCCGGCAATAGTGCGAAGAATGCCACGCAAGTCGTGTCGTACGTCATTATGCAAAAGCTCAATTACGTCGATTATGCTAGTGCGACGACTATTGCGCTCGCCATGCTGATTATTGCGTTTGTTACGTTATTTTCTATTAATATGGTGCAAGTACACCAGGCACGTCGTGTCAATTAGGGAGGTCTTTGGATGAAACATAAACGGAGCAGTACAGAAATAGCCCTCATTGCCATTAGTGTCTGTTTTGTCGTCGTCATGCTCATTATTCCGCTCTTTTCGGTGCTTTATAATTCCTTAGCTAAAGGCGTTGCTTTTTATCTCGAAGCCTTGACGACACCCTTTGTCCTATCGGCTTTGGGCCTGACCCTTTTAGCGGCCGTCATTGCCGTTGCCGTCAATACCTGTTTTGGCCTCGTTGCGGCTTGGGCCATTACGAAATTTGATTTTAAAGGAAAACACGTCTTTGCGACGCTCATTGATATTCCTTTTTCTATTTCGCCGGTCATTGCAGGCCTTGCTTTTATTATGACCTTTGGCCGTATGGGCTGGGCCAATGATTACATCGAAATGATTAATGAAGCCTTAGGGACAGACATTCAAATCGTCTTTGCTGTGCCAGGTGTCATTATTGCGACGATTTTCGTCACCTTCCCCTTTGTCTTTCGCGAAATCATTCCCGTACTGACAAGCCAAGGGCGGGATGAAGAAGAAGCAGCGGCCTTAATGGGCGCAAAGGGCTTTACGATTTTTAGAAAGATTACGTTGCCGCAAATCAAATGGGCCTTGCTCTACGGCATTATTCTCTGTTCCGCTCGGGCTCTCGGGGAATTTGGTGCCGTCAGTGCTCTTTCAAAGACGCGGGGCGAAACATTTACACTGCCCCTTGAAATCGACGCGCTCTACCAATCGGGCTCAGCCGACTCGATTACAGCAGCCTTTGCGGCATCATCGCTCTTAGTGCTGATTGCCTTAGTAGTACTTTTATTGCGGACGTTCATTGAATATAAAACAAAACGAAAAATGGTCTAACGGAGGTTGTAGAAAATGTACGTAGAAATGAAACATATTAACAAAAACTATGGCAGTTTCCAAGCTTCCCGAGACGTTAGCTTTGGTATTGAAAAGGGGAAGCTCGTCGCCCTCTTAGGGCCGTCCGGGAGCGGCAAGACGACGATTCTGCGCATGCTTGCAGGCCTTGAAATCCCAGACAGCGGCGACATTTGCATTGCTGGTAAGAAAATCAATGATATACCGGCCGCAAAGCGTGGCATTGGCTTCGTCTTCCAGAATTATGCCTTATTCCGGTACATGACGGTCTTTGATAACATCGCCTTTGGCTTGACCCTCCAGAAAGTGCCAAAGAAAGAAATTAGAGAACGGGTCATGGAACTCATTGACTTGACGAGCCTTACGGGCATGGAAAACCGCTATCCAAACCAGCTTTCTGGCGGGCAGCGCCAACGTGTGGCTTTTGCTAGAGCCTTGGCGCCAAATCCATCGGTCTTGCTCCTCGATGAACCCTTCGCCGCTATTGACGCCAAAGTACGGCAAGAATTGCGGACGTGGCTGAAAGATACGATTCACCGCGTCGGTATTACGAGTATTTTCGTTACCCACGACCAAGACGAAGCCGTCGAAGTAGCCGACGAAATCATCATCACCAATAAGGGCCGCGTCGAACAAGCAGGCTCTCCCATGGAAATCTATAAGACACCGGAAACGCCCTTTGTCGCCCAGTTTATTGGCAATTCAACCGTCGTCGATCACTATGCCGATTTAAATGGCTTCTTCACAGTCGAAGGGGCAGCAAAAGCGGTCATTCGACCGGAATTTGTGAAAGTCTTTAAAAAGGGGTCCCTCAAGCAGTACGAAAGTGCTGCTGAAACAGGTATCGTTGAAAAGACAGTCTTTCGGGGCAGTCATTTAGACTTGACCATTCGCGTCAAAGAGATTACGATTCATGCAGAGTATTCTCTTGATGCCGAACCGGTTGCTGTCGGCGAAGAAGTACAAGTCCTCATTTATCGGCTCTATATTTTCGATGAAAACCGTACGTATCTCAAAGAAAATAGTGCTATGCAGACGCCTGACGTCTTCTATATTTAAGGTAAAGGAGTTTTCCTGTTATGCAACTCATTCCACAGCCTGTGATTCATACAGATGTGTTGATTATTGGCGGCGGTACAGCTGGCTGTTACGCTGCTATTACACTGGGGCAAAACCCGAATATTTCCGTGACTATTGCAGAAAAGGCGAATATTCGCCGCAGCGGCTGTCTCGCCGCCGGCGTCAATGCCCTCAATGCGTATATTACGAAAGGTCATACACCGCAGTTTTACGTCGATTACTGTAAAAAAGATGCAGCCGGCATTGTGCGCGAAGATTTGCTTTTAACCATGTCTGAAGGGCTCAATCGGGTCACGAAAAAGCTCGAAGACTTAGGCCTGGTCATTTTAAAAGATGAAAACGGCGAATATGTCGCTCGCGGTAACCGTAATATTAAGATTAATGGCGAAAATATTAAGACCATTCTCGCTGATGCGGTCGCGAAATTACCGAATGTGACGGTGTTAAACCACGTCAATATTACAGATTATATTGTCAAAGATAATCGCATTTGCGGGGCTTTAGGCTTTAATCTCCTCGATGGCAAAGCGTATGAATTTCGGGCAAACTACGTCATTTGCGGTACTGGCGGTGCGTCGGGCTTATACCGGCCCAATAACCCGGGCTTTTCGCGTCATAAAATGTGGTATTCTCCCTTTAATACCGGTGCAGGCTACGCCATGGGCATTCGCGCCGGTGCGGAAATGACGACCTTTGAAATGCGGTTCATTGCGCTCCGCTGTAAAGATACGATTGCACCAACTGGGACTATTGCCCAAGGGGTAGGGGCAAAACAGGTCAACTCCCGCGGTGACGTGTATGAACAAAAATATGGCCTCACGACATCACAGCGTGTGTACGGGACAGTGAAAGAAACGCAAGAAGGCCGCGGCCCTTGTTACCTGCGCACCGAAGGGATTACGCCTAAGCAAGACGAAGAATTACTGAAGGCCTACTTAAATATGGCACCGAGCCAGACCCTAAAATGGATTGAAGCCGGGAAGAACCCAAGCGAGCAGAATGTCGAAATCGAAGGCACAGAACCTTACGTCGTCGGTGGTCATACCGCGAGTGGTTACTGGGTCGATAACAACCGCGAAACGACGATTTCCCATTTATATGCAGCTGGCGACGTGGCTGGCGGGTGCCCGCAGAAATACGTCACAGGCTCGCTCGTCGAAGGGGAACTAGCAGCAAACCATATTTTATCCCAATATGAAAGCGAAGCGGCTCCCACTGTCAATACGGACGAAGAAAGCCAAGTCTTGGCCGAAAAGACGGCAGAATACAACGCCATTTTACATGGCAAGCCGTCCTTCTTTACGGTCGAACAGCTCGAAGAAGCGATGCAGAAAGTCATGGATACATACGCTGGTGGTATTAGCAACCATTACCAGTACAACGAAAAGCAGCTCAATTTAGCAGACCAAAAAATCGACCAAATCACAGAGCTGGCCCAGCACGTAACAGCCAAGGATTTCCATGAACTGCTCTTCGTCTACGAACTGCGCGAACGGCTGACGGTCTGCAAAGTACTCATTGCCCACTTGCGGGCGCGCAAAGAAACGCGGTGGCATAGTTTTGCAGAAAACCTCGACTATCCACAGCAACGCGACGAATGGCTGAAATACGTCAATTCCAAACTCGTCGACGGCAAGGTAGAAATTATCTTGCGCGACCTCGTCAAAGGAGGCGAAACGTATGAGCATTCGCATTAAAGAAGAAACATGCGTAGGCTGCAAGCGTTGTATCGACGTGTGTCCCGGCAGTCTCATTGCCTTAGGGGACACGGGCAAAGCCTATATGGCCTACCCGAAAGACTGTTGGGGCTGCGTGTCGTGCGTCAAAGAATGTCCCGTCCAGGCTATCGACTTTTACCTCGGTGCCGATATGGGCGGCCGGGGCAGTACGATGCACGTCAAAACAGAAGGACAGTACTTGTATTGGCAAATCACCTTGCCGGACGGAACGGAGAAAACAATCCGCATCAACCGGCAAGAAGCCAATGCATACTAATATATGAGGAGGAACTATTACGTTATGAGTCAATTATCCCATCTCGATAAACTCGAAGCGGAAGCGATTTACATTATCCGCGAAGTTGCCGCAGAGTGTGAAAAACCGGTCATGCTCTATTCTATCGGCAAAGACAGCTCGGTTATGCTCCATTTAGCATTAAAAGCCTTTTATCCGGAAAAACCGCCATTTCCGTTCTTACACATCAACACGACGTGGAAATTTAAAGAAATGATTAAATTCCGCGACGAAACGATGAAGAAATACGGCTTAAACTTCATTGAATACATCAACGAAGACGGCGTGAAAAAAGGGGTCAATCCGTTTGATTACGGCGCCGCTTACACGGACATCATGAAAACCCAGGCCTTAAAGCAGGCACTCCGTAAATACGGCTTTACGGCAGCCTTTGGCGGCGGCCGCCGGGACGAAGAAAAATCCCGTGCGAAAGAACGTATCTTTTCCTTCCGTAACGAAGCCCAGGCGTGGGACCCGAAAAACCAGCGTCCGGAAATGTGGAAGCTCTTTAATACGCACATTCATAAAGGCGAAAGCATGCGTGTGTTCCCCATTTCCAACTGGACGGAAAAAGACATTTGGCAGTACATTAAACGGGAAAACATCGACATTGTATCCTTGTACTTTGCCGCTGTCCGTCCGTGCGTCTACCGCGACGGCAACATCATCATGGTCGACGACGACCGCATGCGCTTAAACCCAGGCGAAAAAGTCATGCACAAGAAGATTCGTTTCCGTACACTGGGCTGCTATCCGCTCACAGGCGGTATCGAATCGGATGCAGATACATTAGATGCCATTATTGATGAAACCTTGAGTGCTGTCTCGTCAGAACGGACGAGCCGCGTCATCGATAACGAAGCAGCAGGCAGTATGGAACGGAGAAAGAGAGAGGGGTATTTCTAAGATGAGCGATAATACAAAGAATAACACGAACGGGTTACTGAAATTCATTACCTGCGGCAGTGTAGACGATGGGAAATCGACCTTAATCGGCCATTTATTATACGATGCAAAATTACTCTATGCGGACCAGAAAAAGGCCTTGGAACTGGAAAGTAAAGTAGGCAGCCGCGGCGGTGCTATCGATTACTCTCTCCTCCTCGACGGCCTCATGGCAGAACGGGAACAAGGGATTACGATTGACGTAGCATACCGTTATTTCAGCACAGACAACCGCAGCTTTATCGTTGCTGATACGCCGGGGCATGAAGAATATACGCGTAACATGGCCGTTGGCGCATCCTTTGCAGAACTGGCCATTATCCTCTTAGATGCGACGAAAGGCGTGCTCGTCCAGACGCGCCGTCACGCCCGCATTTGCGCCCTCATGGGGATTGAATACTTCATTTTCGCCGTCAATAAAATGGACCTCGTCGACTACAGCGAAGACCGGTTCCGTGAAATTGAAGGGCAAATTAAAGAATTAAGCAATGAATTAGGCTTGAAACACACCATCCTCATTCCTGTTTCGGCAACAGAAGGGGATAACGTGACGAAACCGTCAGATAACATGAAATGGTATGACGGCCCGACCATTCTCCATTATCTGGAAACGGTCAACGTTGAAGAACGGCAAGAAGAAGGCTTTGTCGTGCCCATTCAGCGCGTATGCCGTCCGAACCACACATTCCGCGGTTTCCAAGGGCAAATCGAAAGCGGCTCTGTCGCTGTTGGCGATACGATTACGACGCTGCCGAGCAAAGAACAGGCAAAGGTTAAATCCATTCTTGTCGGCTTCAACGAAGTAGAAAGTGCCGTCAAAGGCCAGCCTGTCAATATTCAGCTCGATAGAGAAGTGGACGTATCCCGGGGCTGCGTCTTCACGAAAGGCACAGACGTATCCTTGAGCCGCCGCGTGACGGCAACGCTCCTCTGGATGGACGATACGCATCTCGTGGTCGGCAAAGAATATGTCGTGAAATTAGGGACGAAAGAAATCGTCGGTATCCTCA
Organism: uncultured Megasphaera sp.; assembly: GCA_900540735.1. Classification (GTDB taxonomy): domain Bacteria; phylum Bacillota; class Negativicutes; order Veillonellales; family Megasphaeraceae; genus Megasphaera. Next base: position 50,009 of record UQHB01000017.1, read on the forward strand.
CGGACATTGCCTATAAAGTCGATGTCAATACAGGGGAACACGTGAAAGCAACGAACCTCCAGAAGAACGAAATCGCGAAAGTAACGCTCTTCTTGCAGGAGCCTATCGTCGTTGACACCTTTGCCAAACACAAAGTCTTAGGCGAACTCATCCTCATCGACCGCGTGACGAACATGACGTCTGCGTGCGGTGTCGTCGTCAATACGAATGCCACAGACGGCAATCATTTCTTCATAAAAGATAAACTCACAGGCCGTGGCGATATTTTTGAAGAATTCTACTACGGCATGCAGAGCCTCAATATTATTAAAGAAAAACCGGCTCGTCATGAATACCACGTTGGCGATGCCATTCCTATTCAGGGCGAAACGTACCAGTATCCTCAGAACTTCGACATCATTATCCTCCGCGATAACATCGTCGTCGAAGTGCGCTTAGGGAAACTGGCTGATATTGTGGCTCTCCCGGATTACACGTACACTGGCGAACCGCTCGTCAATGGCCGCGGCTTTGCTATTCGTGTCCAGTCGACGGAAGAATACCAGGAATTTTACGAAGCCTTTAAAGCAACGAAAGGCGAACTCACAGCTGCTCTTTTCGATGAATGGCTCGATTTCGATACATATCGGTACATTCGCTTCCAAGACGATTTTGATAACTAACGGTCTCGTCATACAGCAAAAAGGTTCAACCTGCTACGGGTTGAACCTTTTTCATATGATAGATTGTAAAATAAAGTGCGACAACTAAAAAACTCACAGTAGATTTCGTGTA
>UQHB01000018.1 GCA_900540735.1 uncultured Megasphaera sp.
TTTGAGGTACTTGTACATGAATTACGAGTGTCGCACTAAAAGTTGCAATTCATCATAAATAAAAAATTATACGGTATACTTGATTATGGTTTTCGTTACTAGATTATATTTAACTAGTCTTCGTGCAGGCGTGGTACGAAGAAATTACGTGAGAGGAGACAATATAATGAAAAGAAGTGTTACTTATAGTGTGTTAGCTGCTTCTATTTTCGCAGCTATGGCGTTCCCGTCCTTTGCAGCAGAAACAGCATCGAATAATGATGTTACAACAAAAGACGTTATCGTTACAGCTACTCGTACAGAAGAAGAAGTTAAAAATGTACCTAACTCCGTACAGGTTATTACAGCTGATGAAATTCAGAAATTAGGCGCAACAGATGTATACCAGGCATTGGCCTTAGCTGACAATGTTAACATTACATCGCAAGGAAATGGTTTTGGTAAACGTATTTCTATCCGTGGCATGGCTACGAATGAAGGACTTATTTTAGTAAATGGTCATCGTGTAGCAAACGAAGATACTTCCACATCGCAGAACTTGATGACATTACAGCGTATTAATGTTAATAACATCGACCGTATCGAAATCGTTCGCGGCGCAGCTTCCGCTCAGTATGGTTCTGAAGCATTGTCTGGCGTTATTAACATTATTACGAAAAAATCTGGTGCTGAAGAATCCATCACATCTGGTGTTTCTACAGGTACAGAAAGCATTAATAACTACTACCATGTAGAAACTGGTGACATCGGTAAATTTAGCGGTACTTTTGATGTCAATATCGGTAAAGACCGTAACCGCATGATGCAGTCTGGTTCTATAGGCTACTTATATGGGCCAAAACAGAACTGGGATATGAGCGGTACATATAAATTTAATGATAATCAGTCCTTAACATTAGATGCATCGTACTATAAAGCTGACCAAGAAGCTGATTGGCCGTCTATTGGACCAAGCGTCGAACGTGCTGTTAGCGGTATGATTAAAGGCATGGTAAGAGGCACAGCGGAAAAACCGGGCATGGGCGCTGCTATGGGCATGAGCCAAGAAGCTCAGACTGCTTTAATCGATAAATTAACGAAAAAATATTTATATTACAATCCGTACAAAGCTACACTCGACCAAGAACAGAAAGATGTTAGCTTAACTTTCAATGGAAAAACGGATAAAAATGACTATATGGTACGGGCATACTACAGCCATATGGACAAATCCCGTATGTTACCATATGAAATTTTTGGCAGCTTAGAAGATATTGGTAACTATGTAGCATATGATATTCTTCATGCTATGGGCTTGCGTCCGACTGAACCAGATGCTCCGACATATGGTGAAACCAATAAATACACTGTTACAGGCTTTGAAGCTAAAGACAGCATGTACATCGGTGACAACCATACGTTGACATTTGGTGGCGATTATGTAAAAAATAAAATCGAAGGCTCTAACGTAGCTGGCGCATCGAAAAATACGAATACCTATTCTGCATACTTGCAGGACGAATGGATGGTTGGCGATAAATTATTATTAATCCCAGCTGTTCGTTATGACCATCACAGTGATTTCGGTAGCAAAACATCTCCGAAATTAGGTGCCACATACTTTATTGATAACAATAACCGCTTAAAAGCAAACTGGGGTAAAGGCTTCAAAGCTCCGACAGTAACAGAATTGTACAGCGATTTCTATCATGCAGGCCAGACTATCTTAGGCAACCCTGATTTGAAACCGGAAACATCGACAAACTTTGATGTAAGCTACGAAACTGAATTTGGTAACAACTTCGGTAAAGTAACATACTTCCACAATGATGTTGAAAACTACATCACGACGTATGATATCGAAGCTGGTGTTTTATCGAAATACCACAACTTAGATGGTGAAACCAAATTACACGGTGTAGAATTAACCTTAGGTCGTAACTTCAACAAACATTGGACTGCAAAGGTTGACAGCAACTGGACAAGTGCTAGTAACAACGTAACAAGTGGTGCTAATACAGGCCATGGTGTTGATGGTATTGCTAAAAACATGACGACTGCTCAGGTAATGTTTGATGACCTCAATCCGTATGGCTTCAACTTCACTTTATGGAATCAGTGGGCATACAAATATTCTAACGGTAGCGATGAATTCACATACAATACATTGAACTTCGTTGTAACGAAGAAATTCGGCGAAGGCAAACGTGTCTATGTTGGCTTCGACAACATCTTGGATAAAGAAGTTGCAGCAATCAACTTAGATGGTCGTATGTGGAGAGTCGGCGCAGAAGTTAAGTTCTAATCTCTCACGCTAGACAACGAACTTCGTCGTCAACAAGAAATTAGGTGAAGGCTGCATTTGGCGTGTCGGCGTAGAATGGAAAACCTAAGACGTAGCTAAGCAAGCTCCTTTAGATAACGTATAAAATAACAAAAGAGTCTCTTTTTCGTCCGTTGCAGTAGCTCCGGTTTAAGAAAAAGAGACTCTTTTGTTACATGACGCGATACCTAATTTACACAAAATCTTTTGACAATCCACACGAAGGCCCCCGAAAAGTTGCAGCTTTTCAGGGGCTTTTCTCGTGGAGCCGACGTTGCTCCTAGAAGAACCTATCCAGTCACTTGCAAATGCAGTAGAAAGTAGGGGAAAGCCCCATAAGATTTGACTATTTTCTACACACTTGCTATAATAAACATAGAAAAAGGTGCTATCGGTAAACGGTATGGGTGTATCTCAGCCCAAAGTGAGAAAGTTAGACGTGGGTTTCTCTTAACCCAAAATAAGACAGTTACAAGTGAGTGTTTCGCTACTCTGAATGCGAGTTATAAGCAGGAGCAAGACAATCTTGTTCCTGCTTATATTTATATAAGGAGAAGTTTGATATGGAGAATATTAAATTATACGAGGTCGATTCCCAATATATTGAGTATTTAATTCCTTATGCTCCTTTATTATTTCATAACAAAAAGCAACACCAACATAATGAACGTAAATATATAGGTGTCATTTTATCTGTTCATGGAGTAGAATATTTTGCTCCATTATCTTCTTTTAAAGAAAAACATAGTAAAATGAAAGAGCAACTCGATTTTCTGAAAATAAAAAATTATGCTGTCATAAACTTAAATAATATGTTTCCAGTTCCAAAGGGCTTATATAGATATCATAAAAACTCCCCTAGAGATTTCTAGGGGAGTTTTGGTATAGTAAACTGAAGATTATTCGCTTAACACATTTTCCAAGTAATTAGCTGTGTCGTCCAGATAATTTGCTTCGTAGCTTTCAATAGCTCCTTTATCGCACGCAGCAGCAAAGTTCGGGTCAATCGGGAGTTTTGCTGTATGCGGAATTTCGTATTTTTCGGCCGATTCTTGGACGCGGCTCGGTCCAAAGATTTCATATTTTTTGTGGTTATCTGGGCATTCAAAATAACTCATATTTTCAATTAAACCAAGGACTGGAACGTGCATCATTTCCGACATTTTCAAGGCTTTTTCGACAATCATGGAAACGAGTTCCTGAGGCGATGTTACGACGAAGATGCCGTCAATGGGGAGGGACTGGAAGACCGTGAGGGGAACGTCGCCTGTTCCCGGCGGCATATCGACGAACATGTAATCAATGTCGCCCCACATAACGTCCGTCCAGAACTGTTTCACTGCACCAGAAATAACGGGACCGCGCCAAACGACTGGGTCTGTTGTATTTTCAACGAGCAAATTCATGGACATGACTTTAATGCCCGATTTAGTTGTTACCGGGTTAATGCCGCTTTCGTCGCCTGTAGCGTGAGTCGTAAGGCCGAAGGCTTTCGGAATGGATGGGCCTGTAATGTCCGCATCGAGGACAGCCGTTTTAAAACCGCGATGCTGCATTTGTACAGCCATGAGGGACGTGACTAAGGATTTGCCGACGCCGCCTTTGCCGCTGACGATGGCAATGACGTGTTTAACATGGGTTCCTTCATGGGGCTTAGCCTGGAGGCTTTGCGGTTGCTGGCGGAGAGCGCAGGATTCACCGCAGCCAGAACAGTCGTGGGTACAATTTTCACTCATTTGATATCATTCTCCTTTATGATTCTTTTCGCTCGTATGGCAACAGGGGCTGTCGCACGTACAGGCGTATTCACACATTTTGATATGGCCCCCTTCGATGAGAAGACGTTTTCCGTGTACTAAGGCGTCTGCCATTTTATAGCGGGCACTATCATAAATGCCGGTCACTGTCGTTCGTGACACTTCGATTTGCCGGGCACATTGTTCTTGTGTTAGGCCTACGAGGTCGATGAGACGGATGACTTCGTATTCGTCAATGGTCATGATGACGTCGCAATCGCTGCACCGAGGGATTGGGCTAAAGGCTTCTGTCTTTGGCAAGGAACATACGCGGCGGCATCGTTGTGGTCGCGCCATGAAAACACCTCCTTTTCAGGGATATGTTTATTATAGAATTATTTATGACATATGTCAACAAAGGAATCGTTCTCAAAATCAAAGACTCCCAATCCTTATGTGGTGTGGGAGTATTTTGCCTTTTCATAGAGTTTTCGTTTGCGTACAAATGTTGCTGCTGACATACCTAGTGATTTGGCGGCAGCCCGGACATTACCATATTGTGTATATGCTTCTGTAAGGTATGTATATTCAATGTCTGCTAAATGTTGTTGTAAATCGAGGGGCAAGAATTGCTCTGGTATTGGTGCCATTGGTGGTGCAGATAATAGCGTTTTTTCTGTTGGTGCTGGAAAGGTAAGGCTCGTTGTTGGAGAAGGATAAATATGCAAGTCTTCCGGTTCAATGGTATGACTGCCGCTAATAATGACGGCCCGTTCAATAATATTTTTTAATTCTCGAATATTACCGGGCCACGTGTATTCATGAAGCAGCTGTAAAGAAGCGTCACTTAGTGTTTTTTGAAAAGTATATTTTTTATTGAGCTTTTCTAAAAATGAGATTGCTAAGGGCTCTATGTCTTTGGGCCGCGAACGCAAGGGCGGTATGGAAATAGGAAAAATTGCCAAGCGGTAATAAAGGTCTTCACGAAATTCTTCTTTTTGCACCATTTCTTTTAAATTGAGATTTGTTGCAGCAATGATACGCGTATCAATGTGAATAGGTTTCGTGCCGCCAATATGCATGATTTCTTGTTCTTGCAAGGCTCGCAAGAGTTTGACTTGCATGTCTTTTGGTAGTTCACCCACTTCATCCAGAAAGAGAGTCCCCTTGCTGGCCAGTTCAAAAAGCCCGATTTTGCCATTGCGATTTGCTCCTGTAAAAGCACCGCCTTCGTAGCCAAACAGTTCGCTTTCAATAAGGTTTTCTGGGATAGCTCCGCAATTTACTTTGATGAAGCTTTGCTTGGTTCGCAAGCTATGTTGATAAATATAGTGGGCTAAGACTTCTTTGCCGACCCCTGTTTCACCGAGGAGTAAGACTGGCGTATCTAAGGGAGCGACACGATTGGCTAAGAGCAAGGCTACAAGGGCTGTGTCGTCTTTCATGATAAGGTCTTGGCTTTCTTCGGCGTTTTTGACATGTGCTAGCTCTAGACGAAGCCGTTCTAAGGCACGCGTCTTTTCTTGGACCACATTTTTTAATTTATAAATCTCCGTTAAGTCGCGCACATTTGTCACAATCATCGTTAAATTTCCGTTCGTATCGAAAATGGGCGAACTCGTAATGAGTGCTTCACGGCCTGTTTTAAAGCGTTGTTGAATGGTAGTTTCTTTTTTTGCGATACGTATAAAGAGCCTGATTGAGAAATAAGGCCGTTACGCACGAGGTCAGCCATATTTTTGCCAATTAATTCTTCTTTTTTTAGGCCCGTAATGAGTTCATACGCATGATTGCAACGCAACACAGTGGCATGCTTATCTGTAATGAAAATGCCGTCAAAGGACTGGTCAATAATCGCATTGAGCTGATTGGCGACCGTACCAGATGGCTCTTAAAACATTTTTTTGATCATTGTAAGGTACTCCTGCATTTTAGTATACCTCTATTATAGCATGGACCGGAGTTGCGTATATTGTGTTTTGCCAGAAGAATTTTGGGGAATTTGGGCGATTGCCTGGCAGGTTACGCATGACGGATAGAGATTTGTTTTTTCTGTAATGTACGTGTCTACTTCTTGTGCTAGAGACGGCGTAGTGGTTACAAAGATATGGAGCGCATCATCTTCGCCAACACAAGCCGCATCCATGGTCGGGAAAGCCGTCTTGATGAGTTGTTCGATTTCATCAAGATTGACTCGTTTTCCCATGATTTTTAGGAACCGCTTTTTCCGGCCTGTAATATAAAAGTAGCCATCTTCATCGTAATAGGCCATGTCTCCTGTGACTAGTTTAGGACTGCCTGTACTGCCTGATGTTGTCAAGAGCAAGGCCAATTCATCATATAAGGTGGCAGGAGAGGAACTGTACTCGTAGAGTGTATAGTCTGCCAAGGCATAGAGTGGCGTTGTGTTGCTAGGCAGCTGGTGTGGTTGAAATATATAATTGGGCCGGTATGTTTGGAGCATATGGGCTTGTAACGTTGCATTCATGGCACCATCTAAGAGAAGTGGTACTATGCGGTTTTGGAGGCATGCAAGATACGCCAGGACAGAACCTATCGTATTATGACAGAGAATGACTGCTAGCGAGCGAGGCCGCATGATGTGGCGCAACGCGGCAGCATGGGTATGCCATTGCGCATACGTTACCCGTTGCCCATGGTCATCTATGAAGAGCGTATGTGTATCGTAAGCTGGATTTCTATCAAAAAAATACATTGTATCACCTCCTAGTGGAGATAGCGAGACAAGAATTCGAATAGATTGGTGCCGTCCCAAATGACATCCATCGTTAAGGCTTGTCCTACAGGAACGATGCGGTCTACGCCACAGATGTGATAGTCTTGCAACTGGTGGCGGAGAACAGTGGCATCTACGCCAATGGTTGTTATTGTTTGGATTTTCTTCGTTAATTTCAGCAAAAGAGGTTCTATAGTAGGCAGGGCAAGCTGAAAATATTGTCCAAAGGAGCCAGATAAAGCCGTAATGTCTGGTGGCAGTGTGGATAATGTATATACATATAAGGCGTTTCCATAGGTTTTGCAAGTTTGGAGCTCTGTCATAGTCATGGCAACATGCCATAACTGGGTGTATTTCGTACTGACTTTAATCGGTGCTAAGTCATAGGCCTGCGTTTCAGCAAAGACTGCTTGCCACCAACGATGTTGCACCTCTTCTAAGGATGTATGATTACCTAGCCAAACAATGAGATGGGGACTAGAGCAAGCATTTTGGTCGGCTTCATACGTGTCGTTATAAAAACAGTGTGCCCATTCTCGCAGTTCGTCTTCCGCCATCGCAGCTATCATCTGTGTATCAAAGAGAGCCAGTGAATACCGGTCTGCAAAGGTTAATTCTAGGGATGTTGGCGGCAATGGGGATTGGCGAATTGCCATAATAGAGGCATCACCGCTCCAGAGAAGACGCACGTCACACATCGTAGAATATACGTCTGTTACTGCAGCATCTTGTCCATATGATACTATGCAGTTTTGCTCACGTAACGGTTGGAACCGTTCACCTTGTAGAAAGCAGTCAATGAGCTGACAAATCGGTTGAACCTGGGGAACTAAACGCGGTGAAATACGGACGATATTGCTATTTCCGGCAAGGAGGGAAATGAGCCAGCTATAACACCACATCGTTGGCATAAAATCAAGAGGGCGACGCATGATGACATCAGAGAAAACGCTGGCATGGAGATGACCATATTCGCAAGCGACGTAAATGGAGCCTGTTTGCTCAGCCATACCGTAATAATTATGGACAGGACGAATCTGAAATTGGTCGCGCAAACGCTGGTTGTATGCCAGCGGAGAAACGGCTTTGTCTTTCATTTTTTTCAGCCCCCACCGTGTAGGACAATGGCTTTAGGAAAGGTGAGGTCTTGTCCCTTTAGAGCTTCACAGAAATACTGCCAAATCATGAAGGTAAAGCCAAAAATCAAGACGGTTTGTTGGTCATATTTTTGGCAAAATTCGTAGATGACTTCAAGATTAGGTGTGTAATCTTCGTGAAGAGCATAGTATTTTCGTTTAGCAAACATAGAAAAGCCCCAAATAGCTGCGCCACGAGCTGTAAAGGTTTCGCGATTACGAAGAACGGACGGCGTGTCTATAATCAACATAGGCAGCCGTGCTGGCCCAAGAAAATCAGCCATAATGCGGGCTAAAGCTAGTTGCTGCCGCGACGCAGTGGCTTCATCTAAGTAGATGTGTGACACTGACTGTCTTGTTGTACCGGACGATGTAATGGTTTTACAGACTGCGTCTATAGATATACTTTTTAGTTCCATCGTCTTAAATAGAGAAATAGGGAGCATCGGTACATCTTGGATATGTTGTGCCGTCGTATAGCCAAAAGCCCGTAAGGCCTTTTGGTACGGCACACAATGGGTTTGATGATACATCGTTAGTTCATTCATATACCCTATATAGCACTGTTCTTTTTCTGCTTGCGTCCATCCATACGGAGAAATGGCATATAATGCATCATAGTCCATAAGCTCGTTTCACCTCATTCGTCAAGACAAAGGGTGCGCCGTGTCCTGGATACGTCTGTAGCGGTGTTGGTAAGGCACGCAGTATATCTTTACCTATGCGTTCATATGCTTCTTCATCGCCTCCGGGCAGGCGTGTAATGACCTCTTCGCCAGGGATAAAATAGTCTCCTGAAAAGAGATGCTCCTTGTCGACGATAATATACGTACTACCTGGCGTATGTCCTGGAGCTAAGGTGAAGTCAAACGTATGGCCACGCCACGTATAGGAATAGGTCTCTGTAAAAGTAAGGTCTGCAGCAGCACAGGTGAAACGTGGGTATTTTATGAGGACTTTACCATCGCTCTTGAAATATAAATACGACTCCATGATGCGGCTTATATTTCGTTTCGTATCTTGAATGCCTTCGCTGCAAGCTTGGCTGGCTAGGACCGGTACGGTATAGCGTTTTCTCAGGTCATTAAGGCCGGCCATATGGTCGCAATGCTCGTGGGTTAAGATAATCAGCTCTGGAATCAAACCATGGGTCTCTACATATTGCTGAATGGGAGTTGCCTTATTGGGGGCAATAATGACTACGCCAGTATCTTGGCAGAGAAGATAGCAGTTGTTTTGGGGCAATGGGTCGACAAGCGTTACAGGAGAAATCATATATCTACGCCGTATTTACGGAGAATGTCCATCCCTTTTTCGTAGGAATTAAAGGACAGGACATCTGGTGTATCGATGGAAATGTCAAAGGCATCTTCCATATCTTCCATTAAGTTCATGTGACCCATAGAATCCCAAATTTTAATACTCCGATATTTTAAGCCCGGTAATTGGTCTTTTGTTAATTTGAAGTTGCGCATAAATAATTTGTCATATGTTTCTAAATTTGTCATGAAAATAACCTCTATTCTTCTATGATAAATAATGTATGTGGTAAGACTTGATGGAATGTATCTGTCACCACAGTAATGCCGGCTTGATTAGTACAGGTCCCTGTTAGGGTAGCAATAGTCCATCGTTTTTGAGGGGCATATGCTGTGAATGTAATCGTAGCTGTAATCGTGTCGCCAGCGTAGACTGGCACGATAAATTGGACAGTCTCATCGTGCAGAATCGTACCATCGCCGGGAAGGAGTGTGCCCATGACAGACGATAAGAGACTAGCCACAAAGACACCGTGAACGACAGGACGGCCAAAGCCGTAGTGTTTGGCAAATTCCGGGTCTGTATGCAGCTTGCCCGTATCTCCCGTAAGGGCTGCAAAAGATGTAATATCTGTTGGTGGAAATGTTTTCGTGAGAGATGCTGTATCCCCAAGGGTAAGGCGTTTTTTCTCGCGCTTCGTCGGTGTTATGGCTGTGGCTAACTCTTGTTGTACTGTTGTAAAGTCTCGTGGTGTTCGGAGAAAGCGAAATTCTTTTGCTCCTATTCCTTCTGTTTCGACACAGGCGGTCATACAGCCGCAAATGAGTAAGACTAAATCATAGACCGTGTGCTCAGCAACATACGAAAAGGTATGTTGTGGCAAGGCTTTCTTGAGTTTTTCCACTTCCTTTATACGAGCATAGTGACAGTTACAGCCACCGCAATACTTTAGGCCAATATGCATAATAGCCTCCTAGTGGTGGCACTGGGCTAAGATGGCCTTGGCTTGGACAAGTAAATCATCACTTACGCCACTGATAAGGATGACGTCTTGAACATCAGGACAGTGTTCCTTGACTTTCGTAGCAATCAGCTCTTCTGTGGCCAACATAGCCGAGGGACAGCCACTACATTTTCCGGTCAGGCGGATGCGCAGCACATGGTCTGTATAATCAGCAATAACTACATCGCCTTGATGGGAGGCTAATGATGGCCGTACTTCTTTGGTCAATACCTCTTCGAGTTGTGTAATAGTTGTACTCATGTATATCACTTCCTTTTTATATACTATATGAAATAATTGTGCCAAGTTTGAGAGGAAAAGGAAACCAAAGATTTTCTTACTTCTCTTGTTTTAAAATTAAAAAATTTGGATTGTTTTATCAAAAATAAAACAAACGCAAAGGTATAACTGTTTTATTTTTAAAACAGAAGATATTTCTATTTTACAAAAACGTGAAATAGAAATATAGGGGGGATAAAGGCATAAAAAGAAGAAATCCGATAGAATAGACCGTATATTGTGAAAAAGATATCATGTTGGCACGGAAATTACATTTATATTGGTGAACATGCTGTATACGTTACGGATAATATACAGGATAAATCTTATTAGCACATTGAAAGGATGATTAGTATGTTAATGACAGGCGAACAGTATATTGAAAGTATGAAAAAATTAAATTTACAGGTCTATATGTTTGGGAAAAAAGTGGACTGTCCCGTAGACGCCCCCATTTTACGGCCGTCCTTAAATTCTGTCCGCATGACTTATGATTTGTCACAAATGCCGGAATACCAAGAGTTAATGACCGTTATTTCTCCCTATACAGGCGAACGTATTAATCGCTTCCGACCGATGCAGAAGGGATTTTCATGATTGTTGGCCGTCAGTCTTGCGATACTCGTAAACTCGAAGGTGCTGCCATGGATACAGGGAACCCTGAATTCGGTGGTATAGAGGCACTCGTTATTTTTGATAATATATTTATTCCTAACGACCGTATTTATCTTAACGGCGAATTCGAATTTGCTGGCGTTCTCGTCGAACGGTTTGCAGGCTATCATCGACAATCGTATGGTGGCTGTAAAGTTGGCGTAGGTGACGTACTCATTGGTGCAGCTGCCTTAGCTGCAGATTACAATGGCTGCCCGAAAGTATCGCACATTAAGGATAAAATCATTGAAATGCAGCATCTTAACGAAACCCTCTTTGTGTGCGGTATTGCTTGCTCTGCACTGGGTACGAAGACGGAATCAGGCAACTATCTCATCGATTTGCTCTTGGCTAACGTTTGCAAGCAAAACGTTACTCGCTTCCCTTATGAAATCGTACGCTTAGCAGAAGATATTGCTGGCGGCTTGATGGTTACGGCACCGTCAGAAAAAGATTTGCGTTACCCGAAAATCGGTCCGTATGTAGATAAATATCTCCGTGGTGTAAGCACTGTTTCTACAGAAAACCGCCTGAAAATTTTACGTCTTATTGAAAACCTCAGCCTTGGTACAGCAGCTGTTGGCTACCGTACAGAATCCATGCACGGTGCTGGTTCGCCGCGGGCACAGCGTATTATGATTGCCCGTCAAGGCAACTTGCGGATGAAGAAAAAATTGGCTAAAGCGATTGCTCATATTGAAGACTAGCACTATCTGTTGCGAAAGTAGGTGAAACCGTGAAAGATTGGAAATAAATTTCGTCATAACGCCCTTTTTGTAGGAGGTTCTACACGGAAAGCTGTTGAAGAAGGGAGAGCAGACTATACGCCTTGCTTCTTCCATGAAATCCCTAGTCTTTTTGAAGATGGACTATTACCGGTAGATGTTATGTTTGCTCAAGTCAGTGAGCCTGACGAAGATGGTATTTGTTCCTTTGGTATTTCTGTCGATTACACAGAACCGGCAGCTAAAGCAGCGAAACTCGTTATTGTCCAAGTGAATAAAAACATGCCCTATACGTATGGCAATGGCATCAAATTAGAAGATATTGACTATATTGCCGTCAAAGATGAACCGCTCATCGAATTACAGCCACCCCAGATTGGGGAAATTGAAAAACAAATCGGTGGTCACGTTGCGTCTCTAATCAAAGATAGAGATACGCTGCAGCTCGGTATTGGTGCTATTCCCGACGCAGTTTTGTCCTTCTTAGGCGAAAAAAAGGACTTAGGTATTCATTCGGAAATGTTTTCTGACGGCGTCGTTGATTTAGCGAATAAAGGCGTTATTACCAATGCGAAAAAGACTGTCAATCCAGGCAAGTTCTTATCTTGTTTCCTTGTGGGCACGCGGAAATTGTATGACTTTGTGGACCACAATCCTGATGTCTTGATGAAGCCTGCAAGCTATACGAATGATCCCTTCGTCGTCTCTCAAATTGACAATATTATTTCCATTAACTCGGCTAACTCGGCCTTACAAGTCGAATTGCCATGCCGTCGACGACAGGAAAGATGAAGAAAATCTCGAAAATTGTGCCATTCCTCGATGCTGGTGCTGCTGTTTCTACATCGCGTAATGATGTAGATTACGTCGTTACAGAATACGGCATTGCAGCACTACACGGCAAGACGTTAAAACAACGGGCGAAAGCCTTGATTGCCATTGCCCATCCTGATTTTAGGGATGAATTGAAGGAAGAGTTTACGAAACGTTTTCACTGTGAATACGAAGAAGACGCATAAATAACTTATTTTCTCATTAAAAATAGGACTGTAACCATTTGGTTGCAGTCCTTATTTCATTACCTATTATATGATATCAATTTGGCAAGCTTTCATAGCTTTTAATGCGTTTTCATGACTTTCTGGTATGACACCGGCACAACAAGCACTATCGACGATAATCTCTTTTTCCGGATAAAAGGCCTTTAAGAGCATGGCGTTAGAAATGACACAAATATCTGTACACAAGCCCATGAGAACGAGGCGGTCATAATCTTTGACTTCGTCGATTAAGGCAGTGCAGCCAAAAGTCGGCTTTTCTAGAATCGTTGCAAAGAGGGAATAAGGCAACAAATCTTTGCAAATATTCCAGCCTTTCGTATCCTTAATGCAGTGGGGAACGGGAAGTTTTTTCCCTTCTTGTGTGGTTAAGTAATCGTCATCATGCGTATCCATCGTAAAAATCAAATCCGTTTGGTCGTCTGTATTTTTCTTAGACGCTACGATTTTGGCTTCTACGCGAGGGACAATAGCTTGCGCTTCTTTCGTACCTAAAGCACCTGTAATGAAGTCATTTTGCATGTCAATGATATGTATGCTTGATTCATCGCTGCGCCGCCTTATGCTTGACCCCGTAAGGCTTTGATGTAGGCGGGGACATCGTCACAGGTCATGAGACCGGACATGAGGGCTACACCTGTGACCGGTACGTCGTGGAGTTGTTTGACTGTTTCCGGATTGATACCGCCTAAGGCATAGACCGGGACTTTGACAGCGTCGCAAATGGCTTTGACTGTTTCGACACCAATAGGAGGTAAATGTTTTTTGCAGCTCGTCACGAAGACATGGCTGGCCATGACGTACGTTGCGCCTAATTGTTCTGCCCGAATGGCTTCTTTTACAGAGTGGACAGAAACTCCGAGAGTTGTCATGTAATAGAGCAAGGACGAATGGGTTTCGAGGTACTCCAGGGAGCACTGAAAACGGGGAATGTGAAGACGAATGGCAGCTTTGCCAAATTGATGGAGGACACAGGTCTTTTGGTGGATGCTGCAAAGGCGCAGTGCCCGTTTAGCATAGTCTGTGTATTCTTCTTCCGAAAGTTTTTTTTCACGAAGAACAATAGCATCTACGTCGGAAGCGGCGATTTGTTCAATTTGATCCCAATAGTTCGTAGTTGCTAATTCGTGATTTGTAATTGCAATTACTTTTAACACGTTTATCACCTTAGTATGAATTATTTTATATATATTACTATACATTAATCTCATAGAATCGTCAATGATTATACAAAAAGAATATAATAATTTACGAATTTCAAAAGATTTTCAAGGAAAATAGTGAATAAATATAAAGTATTTTTGTGTAGTAAAACGTAACATTTTGTATACGAATGATGTAAAATCATGAGACGGATACATTATAAATATACTCAAAAAGAAGAGGAGTGACGATAAAACAATAACGGACAAGAAGGTGGATTAGGTCTTCTTGTCCGTTACTGCGTATGTATGGTTTAGTTTGTCTGGAACAGCAAAGGTTATAAATAAATGTATTCGCTCGTTACGGGCTGGAGGCCCATGCCTTTAATAGCGGCATACATTTGGTCAAATGAACGGTTATCCGTGATTTCGAATTGTTCGTCCCCTTTTTCGGAGCCGTCGTCTTCAAGGTGGCCGCCAATACCGACGCAGACACTGGCCGATACTTTTGTGGCTGCGATTTTCATGATGGCGTTACGGTATTTGGCACTTTCCCGGCTGGAGACGACGATGGAGGCGTACGGCAGGAAGAGACGGTACGCGCAAATGATTTGCGTCAATTTCCGTTCGTCCACGTCTTTCGGATTGATTTTGTCGTTGTTGATGATAGGGCAAAGACGCGGACAGGACACGGAAATTTCAGCTTGCGGATATTTGCGCTGCAAGAGGTAGGCGTGCATGCCTGTTGCGACGGCATCTTTTTGGTAGTCGTCCAGGCCGAGGAGTGCGGCGAAGCCGACACCGCGCATACCGCCGAGGATAGCCCGTTCTTGCGCGTAGAAGCGATACGGGAAAATCCGTTTATGACCAGCTAAGTGGAGGGTTTCGTATTTATCTGGATTGTATGTTTCTTGGAAGACTGTGACGTAGTCCGCACCGCATTCATGAAGATATTTATAATCGTCCGAGTTGACCGGGTAAATTTCCATACCAATAATGCGGAAGTATTGACGTGCAATTTTGACGGCGTTGCCAATGTATTTGACGTCAGAGTATTTCGGGCTTTCGCCAGTGAGCATGAGCACTTCTTCAATACCGGCGTTGGCAATGTTCCGGCATTCTTGATGAAGTTCTTCGTCATTTAAGCGGGCCCGTTTGATTTTATTGTGTGAATTGAAGCCACAGTAAATGCAGTAGTTTTCACAGTAATTGGCAAAATAAATCGGTGTTAAAATGGAAATGTTATTGCCGAAATGACGGCGCGTAACGATATGGGCTTTCTGGGCCATTTCTTCGAGATACGGCGCAGCTGCTGTCGAAAGGAGGGCCATGAAGTCGCGCGGTTCCAAATGGTCTTTGGCTAGTGCTCGTTCTACGTCTTTCGCTGTATAGTCGTCGTTGTTGAAGCTGTTGCGGTACGCTTCGACATCGTCGAGCATGTGCGACGGCAAGACTTCCATGCCCGGTAAGTATTTCATATGGTCAATACGTTTTTCTGCCATGAGAAAGACCTCCTTAGTCGCCTAAAAAACCAGTAAGCGGATCCGATGCAGATGCCGTTTCGCGGACTTTCCCCATACCGGCGAGATACGCTGCGCGGCCTGCTTCGATAGCATCTTTATAGGCTTTCGCCATGAGAGGAACATCGCCTGCTGTCGCAAGACCTGTATTGGCCATAATCGCCGCTGCGCCCATTTCCATTGCTTCGCAAGCCTGGGACGGACGACCGATACCGGCATCGACGATGATGGGGAGGTCAATTTCGTCGATTAAAATTTGGATGAAATCTTTTGTTGCCAGGCCTCGGTTCGAGCCAATCGGGGAGGCGAGGGGCATGACTGCAGCGGCCCCGGCATTGACTAAATCACGGGCTGTATAAAGGTCTGGATACATGTAAGGCATGACGACGAATCCTTCTTTAGCGAGGATTTCTGTTGCCTTGACGGTTTCCACATTGTCTGGGAGTAAGTATTTAGAATCGCGCATGATTTCGATTTTGACGAAGTCGCCGCAGCCTATTTCACGAGAGAGGCGGGCAATGCGGACGGCTTCTTCAGCGTTACGGGCACCGGACGTATTGGGGAGCAAGGTGACACCTTTGGGGATGAAATCAAGGATGTTGTCCTTTTGACCGGCTTCGACGCGGCGTAAAGCCATCGTGACGATTTGTGCGCCTGCCTGTTCAACAGCGGCTTTAATTAAATTAACAGAATATTTACCGGAACCTAGAATGAAGCGGGACGTAAATTCGTGTCCCCCTAAGACTAAGGTATCTTTTTCACTCATATAAAACACTCCTTTATATAGGAAATTAAGAATACTATCTTGCCTCGTTGTGGCTTAACCGCCACCGACAAAATGCACGATTTCCACATCGTCGCCGTCTGCGAGGATGACCGAATCGTACGTGCCGCGGCGCACGATGGAGCCGTTCCGTTCGACTGCGATGTGCTGATGACTAAAGCCTGCTTGGTCGAGATACGCTTGCAATGTCAGGCCTGCGGCGTTGGTGTCCTTGCCGTTAATCCGTACCATAAGGGCACTCCTTTCTGTTGTATATAAACAAAAAGACCGCACGAAAGAATCACACCCAAGGTGGTGTGCCCCTTCGTGCGGTCATCTGTGACATGCACTCTACGAAAGATTATACAGCACGTGGAAAATTTGTCAATGTAAAAATAGGGTATTCTTTTTGGCAAGATTAACTTTTTGGCTTGGCTTCGTCTAAGATATCATTCGGATGTTGGACGTAAATGACGCGCTGCGGATAGGGTATATCGATGTGATTCTTGTCGAACGCATCTTTTACTTTAGACATGGTATCGTAATAGACGGGAATATAATCTTTGCTATGGACTTTTGGATAGGCCGCAATGCGGACGGAATTATCGGCAAACTCTTTGATGCCGATTTCCATAGTGCCTGCATTGAGGATACGTTTATCTTTTTTGAAAATATCTTTGAGAACTTGAATGGCTTTATGATGGTCGTTCTGGTAATTAATGTCGAAGACGAAGGGAATGAAGCGGTTCCCTAAGTAGGAACTATTCGACACTTGGCTCGCCGTAATAGATGAATTCGGAATGAAGACTGTGCGGTTATCTTTCGTAATGACTGCAGTATTGAGCATTTGAATACTTTTAATGCTTCCTTCGACACCGTTGATTTTCACCCAATCGCCAGCTTTAAAGGGCTTAAAGACGAGGATTAACAGGCCGGACGCAAAGTTTGAAAGATTATTCTGCAAGGCCAGGCCAACAGCAAGGCCAAAGGCACCAAAGGCGGCCAAGAAGGAACTCGTCGGAATACCGGCTTTATTTAAGGCTGATAACAAGACCAGTGCTAAGATACCGTAATACACGATTTGGCTGACGAACGTATTGACTGTGGGGTCGTAATTGGCATGAGCCATCATTTTACTAACTAAGCTCTTAATGAAGCGCGCAAAGTAGCGGCCAATAATAAAGATAATAATGGCGGAAACCAAATCAGGCCCATAGGCAATCGCCATATCCGTCAGTCTATCGATGGCTGTAATGCTTTGATGGACTTGTTCTTTTACATCTGATGTTACGGCTGTCGCTGCGTTGGCGGCATACATTGCATTCGATGATAAGGTCATACCCGTTCCTCCCTGTATAGTCCTCATAGATGATACTCGTATTGTACCCTGTTTCGTGGGCCTTGTATAGATGTAAGTTTCCGCACGGCTACAGCATGGTATATGCGCTCTCTGCATTTGTAAGGGCTTCCATAGTCTGTTATAATAAAAGTGTAAATTTATATTTTACACTAAGTTAGAAAAAAAGTAAATATATTTTGTCCTATTTTACAGGGGTCGAGGTCAGGCCTGAAAGGTTGGTATGCTATGGAACGGATGGAGCGGTTTAACGGAGCAATCCTGGGCTGTGCTGTAGGAGATGCCTTAGGGTATTTGATTGAATTTATGAACATGAAGAGCATTCAAAAGAAATACGGCCCTCATGGGTTGCGAACAGTCTTAAAGCTCGCATCAAATGGCAATAAAAGCATTATTTCAGATGATACGCAGCTCGCCTTATTTACGATGGATGGCCTCCTCTGGGCGACGCATGATGATTTACCCTTAGAAGAAGGCTTGCACCGCTCGTATTTACGTTGGTATTATACGCAGACAGAACGGCTCCCGGACCCGATGATCGCAATCTGGATGAAGCAACAGCCCCATGAAGGGACATATGGCTATGATGTCATGGCAGAAAGGGACTTATTTGCTCGCCGCGCACCGGGTAAATCGTGCCTCATTGCACTGGCTACGGGCACACAGTTTTCGGCTGACAACCTACCGAATACGTGCCGCAGTAGTACTGTTTTATCGCGGGCTATTCCTATTGGCCTCTGGTATACAGGCGAACCGGATAAGGCCTTCGCTGCAGCTAAGGCGGCAGCCCTATTGACCCATGGCAGCCCTGTGGCGTACTTTACGGCAGCAACTCTAGCGGCCATGATGTCGCTCCTCGCGAGTGGTAAAGAAATGGGTGCAGCCATTACAGGAGGATTGCGGATTCTACAGGCTGAAGACGAAGATAACGACATCTTAAAAGCCGTTCTCCGCGCCGTCGATGAAGCCGTGACTGATCGCAATCCCGTACGGTCCATGAAAAAAATCGGCTTAGGCTGGAAAGCTGAAGAAGCACTGGCTCTATCTATTTACTGCATCCTCAAGACGACTAATGTCAAAGACGCTGTCCTCATGGCGTGCAACCAAGACGGCGACAGCGATACGTGCGGTGCTGTTTGCGGCAGTATGACCGGTGCCTTATATGGCCCGACGGCTATTCCTAAGAGCTGGACCCATAATATGGAATGTATAGATATTTTAAAACAAGTGACGAATATCCTCTATTATGTACGGTATGGACAAGACGAAGCTGCGGCAGCAGTCGGTGAATAAGCAGAAACGGTCTTCGTGAGGAGACCGTTTTTGTCATGTATTGACATCTACCAGATTCTCCGTATAATGGAATTATGACTCGCGTGTTGCAATGACTGTTGCAATATACGGAACAAAACGAATCAGTACAGGAGTGATGGCCGTGATAGAATCCATAGACAGAGCCCTTGCAATATTACAATTATTTTTACAGGATGAACGTCCCTTGAGCATTACGGAAATTAGTAAGCGCATGGGACTGCACAAAAGTACGGTCAGCCGTACGATTGATACACTGGAACAACGGGGCTTTGTGACCAAGCAAGCTGAAACGGGCAAATATTGGCTCGGTCTGCAAGTCTATTCCTTAGGTATGCTCTATCGGGAAAAAGAACCATTCCACCGCACGGCCTATCCTTATGCTAAAGCCTTGGCCTTAGAATGCCACGAAAGCGTGCACATGACGACCTTTGCTCACAATGATGTGCCCTATCCGCAGCACGTCATTTTAGAGAAAATCAAAGCTCCTCAGACTATCGACATGGCACCGCCTGTTGGTGCTATCCGTCCGGCTTACTGCTCGGCATCGGGTAAATGTTTACTTGCTTTTTCGCCGGAATATAGAGAAAAATACGTACATTGCAAACTACAAAAATTTACAGAATACACCATTACAGACTGGACACTGCTCTTGCAAGAATTAGAGACCATTCACCGCG
Organism: uncultured Megasphaera sp.; assembly: GCA_900540735.1. Lineage (GTDB taxonomy): Bacteria > Bacillota > Negativicutes > Veillonellales > Megasphaeraceae > Megasphaera. Next base: position 19,664 of record UQHB01000018.1, read on the forward strand.
AAGGCTATGCTGTAGAACGGCAAGAAGTAGAACTCGGCATGACATGCATTGCAGCTCCCATTTTTGCCAATGGCCGGATTGTGGCAGCTATTAGCGTCTCCGGCCCTATTTCGCGGATTACAGCAGACGTAGAAGTGGCGTACATAGACGCTGTAAAAAAGACGGCTCACGAAATTACGCAAGCTTTGGCCTGATTTTGTCCCAGATGAATACTTGACATATAAAAGAGTCTTGGAATGATATAGATTCTCCTATTTGCCAGACTGGCTTTTTATGGTAAAATAGCGTATAGCATATTTTCAGGTATAATGTCTGTTACGGCGGGACAAGAAAATCTTACCTTTCTCCTTCTTTCCTTATGTAATGGTGTGGGAGCATCTTACTGTGAAGTATGTGAAATTGAGGCGACTAGAATGAATAGCAATGTAATTAAAAAGATTAAACCTATATCATTGACTAAACATCCTTATAAGACCCGCGAAGGCGGAGCGACCGTTACCATTTTCGTACCGTATAATTGTAATAATAATTGTCCGTTTTGCATTAATAAAGAAGAATATGGCGATATGACCGGCTTTTCGGCTGAAAAGATTTGCGAAAGCATTAAAAAGATGGATGCTATTACACCGTATTGTGATTTTGTTTTTACTGGCGGTGAACCTTTTGCTAATTTAGAATCGCTCCAGCAAATGTTGGATGTCATTCCGACGACGCACCATGTGTACATTAATACGACCTTGCCTGTGTCGAAGTTCCAGAGTGAAGACGACATTGTGGAATTTACGAAACGGAATAAGGATAAGATTTCGTGCATTAACGTATCGCGCCATATGCAGCATTTCGTCGTTGAATCGAATGATGAATTATTGGGCCGTTTGGCTGTGCCTTTCCGCGTGAACTGCGTCTTATATAAACATTATAAGACCCACGACTTAGTGCCATACTTGGAACGGTTCCACAAGATTCCCGGCGCGTCCATTCAATTCCGCTTTGACTATACCGAAACGACACCGGATAATCTCTACGACAAGGCAAGCGACCGTATTTACCATGACTTAAAGCAAATTGCCCAGTACCAAGGACTCGACGGCTGCCGTATGCGCTGCGGTTTCCACTTCGATTACCATGGCATGGAATTGACGTACCATAAGACGTTGCCGTACAGCACTATCGTCGAACGGGAGCCGGAAAATGGCAAGACCTATGATATTCTCTACGATATTTTGATTAAGCAAACTGGCGAAATCCATTCTGACTGGGATGGTACCGTCATGGATGTGCCGGCATACGAAAAGGTCGTATTTGAACCGAATGATATGCGCTGGATAGAAAGGGCTGACAGAAGCGAAGAATCACCTTTTGTCGTTAGTGCGTGCGCTGCTATATAAGTCTATCTGTTTCTCTGAGACCGACAGGATTTCCTGCCGGTCTTTTCTCTATGGATTTTACTTGCTAATTCCTAGGCCTGTGTTATATAATTAAATGTATCCTTATGTCTAATGAAATTTTTTATCGAAGAAAAGGGGCTGTGATATGTATCACATAAGTGTGTTGACAGGACGACAAGATGAGGATGATTTTGGAGAGCGGTTTCGCGATATAGCTCGCGTCTCCTATTGCCAGCCATGCGATGAAGAAACGATGGCTGATGAACTCGATGATGCAGATGTCATTATTTGTAAGAATGAACGCATTACGGATTCGCTCTTAGAAGAATTAGACGATTTAAAACTCATTGTCATTTTATCGACCCGGTCAGATATGGTAGATGTAGCTGCGGCTAATAAAAAAGGCATTATGGTTATAAATAATACGTCTTATTGTGTAGAAGACATTGCGGACCATACGTGTGCTATGATGTTGGCACTGATGCACCAACTGCCGGAATACCAAAACGATATTCAAGAACATTGCCGCTGGCAGTATGGCGTCATTCCCTGGCCGATTCATCGTGTCAAGGATAATCTTATAGGTCTCGTTGGCTTTGGTCATGTCGGCAAAGCGGTAGCTGCGCGGATGCAAGCCTTTGGCTGCCAGATTCAGGCTTATGATCCCTTTGTGGATGAACGGACGATGCAGCAGCATCACGTACGGCCTGTCGATTTTGATTCGCTCTTACAGACGAGTGATGTGGTCTCTCTCCATATGCCGCTCAATGAAACGACACAGTATATTTTCCAAGATGAACAGTTTGAACAAATGAAGCGAGGAGCTATGTTTGTCAATTGCTGTCGTGGTGGTCTCGTCGATGAAGCGTCGCTTTATCATGCTATAGATGATGGTCATATTCGCAGTGCGGCTTTAGATGTCTTATCTATGGACAATCCGAGCCCAATGCTTTTAAAAATGATTTCGCGGCCGGAATTTTTACTGACTCCTGACGTACGCTTCCATTCTGTAGAAGCAGACCGTCAAGTCCGGGATGATGCAGAAAAGTATATCCGTCTATTTTTAGCCGGCCATTATAATGAATTACCAGTAGTCCAGCCCAAAGAAGGGTAAATTATATAGTTTAATCATAAAGGAGGCTTCTTCATTTTGCGTATTTGGAAGCTGGCCTGTGTAGCTGCGTGTTGCTTAGCCTTGTTGCTCAGTGGCTGCGGCTTTTCAGGTACAGAAAAGGAAACCTCAACAGACGCGCCGCAAGAAGAGAAGACAGCACAGGTCGAAATGGCTGTGCCCAAAGAAGGCATTCCCGTCCTCATGTATCACATGATTGGCGATGTCCCTGATAACGACGCAGTCTTACTGGAATCCCATTTTCGGGAGCAAATGAAGTTCTTAAAAGATAACGACTTCCATCCCATTTCCTTAGACGAATTGTATGCATATATGGCAGAAGGCAAGCCTGTGCCTGTACGGCCTGTGGTCTTGACCTTTGATGATGGGTATCCTGATACCTATTCTATTGTCATGCCTGTGCTCAAGGAATATGGGTTCAAAGGGACCGTCTTTATTCCGACCTATGATGCCGACCAAGGGACGCGGCTCACGTGGCAGCAGATTAAAGAAATCAAAGCTGCCGGTATCGATATTGCTTCCCATAGTTATCATCACGAACGGGTCAACGAAATGGCTGGTCAAACTCTTGCTAGTGAAGTCGCCAAAAGCCAGGAAGAATTATCGCAGCAATTAGGGATTACGAATGCCTATTTCTGCTATCCCTATGGCGGATACAGCAAAGAAGCAGGCGATGTGCTCCAAAAAGCAGGGATTAAACTAGCCTTTACGATGAATCCCGGATGGGCTAAACAAGGGGATAATCCCTATGCAGTCAAACGCATTTGGATTGGTAACGCTGTCGATATAGATAATTTCAAACAGCGCGTTACGACACCCCACTATGAAGAACGGTAGGTCATTATGAAGAAACATATAAAAGAAATTGCAAAATTTTTAGTTGCCGTATTCGTCTTTTTTGTAGTGACGTCTCCTTTTGTCGTCCTCTTTGGGCCGTTCGATAATTTGAAACGGACTGTTGTCGGTGCTATTTTAAAAAGCCGTCATCCACAGTATATTACGTGGCTCTTTTCGCAAGATGAAATCGATAAGATTCTCGGTGGCATCAGTACGATTCCAAAGCAAGAATTATTCCAGTTTTCCCAGCGAAAAGACGATTCCCTTAATATGAAACATATCGAATCGAGCCGCTTTACAGGATTTTTGCTGGAAATTGCCGACCCGAAACGCATTCAAGTGGCAACAGCTGAGAATATGGATGAAAAAGGCGACACGACGAGTGGCATTGCCAAACGCAATAACGCTGTTGCAGCGATTAACGCCGGCGGCTTTTACGATGCCAATGGTACCGGTACAGGCCGCAGCCCTTATGGGTTTATCATTCACGATGGCCAGTTCTTATTAGGGCAAAATTCGTCAGATGAAGAAGTCAATGAATTCGTCGGCTTCAATGCCAAGGGCAACCTCATTGTTGGCAATTACAGCAAAGGGGAACTGAAAGATTTGGACGTTACCGAAGGGATTACGTTCGGTCCGCCCTTGATTGTCAATGGCGAAAAGATGATTACCAACGGTGACGGCGGCTGGGGCGTAGGCCCGCGGACCGCTATTGGCCAGAAGAAAGATGGAACAGTTTTATTCCTCGTCATCGATGGTCGTCAGCCTGGCTATTCCGTTGGCGCAACCCTGCGGGATTTGCAGAACATACTCTATGAAGAAGGTGCTGTAGTGGCAGCAAACTTAGATGGCGGCTCTAGTTCGACGCTCTATCTTAACGGCGAAGTCGTCAATAAACCGGCTGATCTCTTAGGGGAACGCATGATTCCCACAGCATTTATCGTCAAGTAGGAGGCCTGTATGAAAGCTCGAAAATTAATTCTCGCATTTACTGTGGGCATTGCCTTACAGGCCGCTGTCTATCTGTATTTAGACCAAGTCTTGTTTGCGCCGGCATCGGATTTCCAGATTGGCGGTACGAATCAGCAAGAAGCCTTGGGATTTGGGGCTGAGCCAAACGGCCAGACCTATTATTCCTATGATAAACGGTATATGGCGACCATTGTCGATGATAATGTTTCCATTTACGAAGCAGGGAAGAAAGGCGACCCCCAGCGGATTAGCCTCCATGGCCGGAAAGTGTCCTTCTTTGAATGGCTGCCGGACCGCAATTTAGCGATTTTTGCGACATACGGCAAGGACGACAAGACCGGTGAATATGGTGTATATATTGCCCAGTACAACCCGGCTAACCCGGACCACAAGCTCGATACGCCCATTGAAGATGCACCGGAAGACAGTAAAATCGTCGATGTTGCCTATTCGACAGCGACAAATGTTGTCTACATGAAGCTCGAAGTTGACAAGGATAAATACCGCATTTATCGGACCGATGCGAACTACGACACGCGGCGCATTCATGTCCAAGCTGAAAACATTGGCCGCATTGCCGTCTTCTACGATTCGGATACATTCTTTTATGATAATTTAAATAAAGGGATTGTCTATATGTTTGAAGGCGACACGAGCAGTTGGCGTGAAATTTCGCCAAGCGGCAACTTCCGTCTCATTGGCATTGATGGACAAGAAATCTTTATTGCTGAAATGAATAAAGACGATAAAGTCATTGCTGCCTACCGGGGCCGCTTAAAACGAGGCTTTACGAAGATAGCGACCTACAATACGCCAGAAGACTTCTCGCAGATTACCTTAAACAGTATGCGCGAAGCGTCCGACAAGATGGACAAAAGTGATAAGTAAAAGTGAGTGATTACCATGGCAAAACATAAGATTCCTAAGAATCGTTCCTTAGAAGATATGTTTCAAGGTGTGAAAGAAGAATTGACCTTTGAAAATACGGACTGGGATGATGAAGAAGAAGTCAAACGACCGAAAGTCGTCACGAAATCTCAGAAAAAAACGCAGACTGAAAGTTTGCGGAAACAATTCTTTACAGATGATTTGCAAGAAAAAGTCGGTGCCCTTCTCTTAGACATTAAAATGGCTTATTACAAAGATGGCGTTGGCGACATTGCCTTAGAAGTCGTCAAAGACGGTAAAAACGTCGTTATTAAGACTCATCCAAAGACGAGCAAGAAAGGCCGCGCGTAGAGAGGCATTGCAGAAAGGAACAGCTATGACGAATCGAGAAGTAGAAGAACGGTTTCGCTGTGGTCCCGTAGAAGAGTCCTTTGAAAATTCCCGTTGGGTATCTGTATTTTTACGGATTGTTTTTATCCTCATAGGGATGTATTTCTTTTGGCTCATGCTGGGCGAGCGAACCTTAGTAGAACGCCTCGATAACATAGCTGTTCTTTTTTTCTGCCTTTGGCGCATTCATCGCCAAAGCGACATTATTTGTTATATTACAGGCAAAGGCCTCATCGTGCGTCGCCAGTGTCTGAGCCTTCACGATTACTATAACGAGCAATTTCATGACGACAAGAACCTCGTCTTTCTGCCGTATAAAGAAATCTTTTATATTGCCGATTCGTGGCAAGAAATCGAATTGGGCCACGCCGAAGAAGGAGGCATTGCGGTCCTGCCTGTACGGCTCCAATTCTTGTCGAAGCGGAATAAGCAAAAGATTATGGACCGACTAAAGAAGGAACAAGAAAAGCAAGACGACGAAACATAAAATTTTCCCAAGAAAATAGCGAAACATGGTCTGTAGAGATTGCATTTTTGCTATTTTTTATGCTATAATTTCTTTATTATTTTAATGAAATAAAGTAAAAGAGGAGTATACTATGAATTGGAAAAAATGGGTCTTAGCCGGAACCGTTTCAGTTTTGGCTGTGGGGGTGCTCGCTGGCTGCGGTAACAGCCAAAGTAGTGATACAGGAAGTACGAAAGAACGGAATAAAATCGTCATCGGTCTGGATGATAATTTCCCGCCTTTTGGTTTTCATGATGAAAAGGGGGAACTCGTCGGTTTTGATATAGACATGGCTAAAGAAGCAGCCAAACGGCTGAATATGGAAGTCGAATTTAAGCCTATCGATTGGGATAGTAAAGAAACGGAATTGCAGAGTAAAAACATCGATGCTATTTGGAATGGCCTTTCTATTACGCCAGAACGGGAAAAGAATATTCTCTTCTCGCGGCCTTATGAAAATGGCCCGCAAATTTTACTCGTCCGCGCCGATTCGCCCATTCAGGGAAAAGCTGATTTAGCCGGTAAAATCGTCGGCACCCAGCAAAGCAGTACTGGCCTCGAAGCGATTAACGCTGAACCGGAATTAAAAAATTCTTTCAAAGAATTAAAAGAATATTCCGATAACGTTACGTCCTTCATGGATCTTGAAGTTGGTCGTATTGATGCTGTCGTCGTTGCCAAGACAACAGCTGCGTACTTCATGAAGAAAAACAATGCAAACTTCCGCATCATTGACGTAGGCTATCCGGATATTCCAAGCGGTGTCGGCATGCGTAAAGATGACACGGAATTGAAAGCAAAACTGGATAAAGTATTAGAAGACATGCACAACGATGGTACGTCCACTAAGATTTCTGAAAAGTGGTTTGGTATAGATATTTCTATGTAATTTCTTAGGAGGTAGGGTATAATGGAACTCAAAAAAGTAGTAGCAGCAGGTGCACTTACAGTGGCAATGGCGGCCTTAGTCGCTGGTTGTGGTGGACAGAGCAGCAGTGACATCGCAGCAGAAAGCAAGTTGCCTGATAAAATCGTCATCGGCCTTGATGACAACTTCCCGCCTATGGGCTTCCGCGATGACAGTGGCGAACTGGTCGGCTTCGATATTGATTTAGCCAAAGAAGCATCGAAGCGCATGAATATTCCTGTTGAATTCAAACCGATTGACTGGGATAGTAAAGAAGCGGCTTTGAAGAGTAAACAAGTCGATATGCTCTGGAATGGCCTGACCATTACAGACGAACGGAAGAAACAGATTGCTTTCTCGAAGCCCTATTTGAATAACTCTCAGATTCTCGTCGTTCGTGCTGATTCTCCGGTCAATGACCGCGCTGGTCTTGCTGGTAAAATCGTCGGTACCCAAGAAGGGAGCAGTTCTATTGAAGCCCTCGATAAGGCCGCAGATTTCAAAAACTCTCTCCAAGATGTAAAGAAATACGGTGACTTCGTCAATGCCTTCATGGACCTCGAAGTAGGCCGTATTGATGGTGTCCTCGTCGATAGCGTCGTTGGCCGCTACTACATGAGCAAGAAACCGGGCAGCTACAAAGTCGTTGATGATAAGATGGGTGCCGAAGAATATGGCGTCGGCATGCGTCAAGAAGATAAAGCCCTCCAGGATAAGCTCAATGAAGTCTTGAAACAAATGAGTGAAGATGGTACAATGACTAAGTTATCACAGAAATGGTTTGGCGAAGATATTACGATTAAAGTACAGTAATAGAGATACCGAAAAAGCGAGGGCTTTTGGCCCTCCTTTTTTGAGTCTGTGAGCCACCAAGATTTACATATGTATAGGAGCAATTATGGATTACTTACTAACGATTGTGCCTGCTGTGGCAGTAGGCCTGCAAGTTACGCTGAAAATTTTCCTTATTACCATTATTTTGAGTCTGCCTTTAGGGATTCTCATGGCCATCGCCCGGATTTCTAAGGTCATGCCGTTACGTAAATTTATGGGTGCGTACATTTACGTTATGCGCGGCACGCCGCTGATGTTGCAGATTCTCTTCATTTACTACGGCTTGCCTTTCATTATTGAAGGATTGCGGCTTCCTGATTTCCCGGCAGCCATTATTGCCTTTGTCCTCAACTACGCAGCCTACTTTGCGGAAATCTTCCGCGGCGGCATTCAGTCCATTGACCGCGGCCAGTACGAAGGGGCAAAAGTCCTAGGTATGACCTACGTCCAGACTATGCGGCGCATTATTTTACCGCAAGTAGTCAAACGGGTCTTGCCGCCAGTAGCTAACGAAACAATCAACCTTTTAAAAGATACGTCTCTCGTCTATATTCTCGCTATGAACGATATTCTCCGCATTACCCGGTCTATTGTGCAGCGTGATTTCGATACGACCGCTTTCGTCGTAGCTGCTGTGTTCTATCTCTTCTTTACATTCATCTTGACCAAGGTGTTCAGTTATTTAGAAAAACGCTTTTCTGTGTACGATGAATAGGAGGATGAGTCATGAGCTTTATTGAAATGGATCACATTAAAAAGAATTTTGGTAATTTAACGGTCTTAAACGACGTGACCATGCATGTCGAAGAAGGGGAAGTCATTTCCATCATCGGCCCGTCTGGGAGCGGTAAAAGTACCTTTTTGCGCTGTCTCTGTCAATTAGAAACAATTGATGGCGGCTCTATCAAAGTCGGTGGTGAAGTCATGGCCAGCCAGCCTGCAGGCAGTACCAAATCGGTCTATGCACCGCAAGCACAAGTGCGGAAAATTTGCCGTCGTATGGGTATGTGTTTCCAGCATTTTAATTTATTCCCCCATATGACAGTCCTCGACAATATCCTCGAAGCACCGCGAGTCGTCAAGAAAATGAAGACCGAAGAAATTATGCCTACAGCGAAGGAATTACTCGAAAAAGTCGGCCTTTGGGATAAACGAGATGCCTATCCATCACGTCTCTCCGGGGGCCAGCAGCAGCGTGTGGCTATTGCCCGGGCATTGGCTATGAATCCGGACATTATGCTCTTTGATGAACCTACCTCGGCTCTTGACCCGGAACTGACCGGTGAAGTTTTGCGGACGATTAAAAAATTGGCCGACGAAGATATGACTATGATTATTGTGACCCACGAAATGGCCTTTGCCAAAGAAGTCGCAGACCGGGTCATCTTCATGGCCGACGGCATTATCCAAGAACAAGGCACGCCGTCTCAAGTCTTCGAACATCCTCAGCACGAACGGACGAAGAGCTTCTTACATTCTATGCTTCATTTTTAAATGCTTTTTCATAAACGCTTTCACGTATCTCGTGAGAGCGTTTATTTTTTCTTGTCATAAATGCGTAAACCTAGCTGACGCGGCCCAGGGAGTATGCTATAATAAACTATATATACGAAATATATAGGAAAGAGAACCATATAGCATGAGAGGACGTGAAGTAAATGTCATCTATTGTATTGAAATCAGGATTCACTTTTGATGTAACGAAATTGTATAATGACCAGGCTGTGACCCCGGCTGAAGTAGAATCGTTCAAACCGGTCTATGAAAAGGCACACCAGACCATTACGGAACTGCACAAAACGGGCGTCATTGCCGGTCATTTATCCAAAGACGGCGAACCGGAAGAAGTTTTATTCCCGGAATTACCATACATTGATGAACGAAACCTGAATAGCCCCGAACGGATTATGGCTATGGAAACACTGGCTCGGACTACGCGCAATCGCGTGCAGGCCGTCGTGTTCTTCGGTATTGGCGGGTCGTATTTGGGCGGGAAAGTCTTGTTTGATGTCCATTGCGGCCCATACTGGAACTTAAAGACCACTGCACAGCGTAATGGCTATCCAAAAGCCTTCTTCTCTGGCAATAATGTGGATCCTCAGTCACTGACGGAATTAGTGCAATTTGTGAAAAACGACAGTGCCAATACGAAAGACTATACGGTCATGGCCGTCGTCATTTCTAAATCGGGCTCGACGATTGAACCTATGTCCAATTACATGGCCTTCCAGCAAGCCATGACTGATGCAGGCATTACGCTCGAAACGATTGCCGTAACGGACCCGCACGAAGAAGGGCCGAAAGAAACGTTGCTCCACCACTTAGCTCGCGTCTCGAAATGGCCGATTTTCCATGTGCCCGATGGCGTAGGCGGTCGCTTTAGCGTATTCTCCGAAGTCGGGTTAATCGTCGGTGCATTACTGGGCTTTGATATTCGGCAGTTCTTAGCCGGTGCGCGTGATATGGACCAAGCCTGCAAGACCGATGATGTCACGCAGAATCCGGCTCTTTGCAATAGTGTTTTAAAATACTTAGCCGGTGCTAACCAGGGGCGTGATATTGAAGTTCTCATGCCTTATGCAGATAATTTGAAATCCTTGTCTGAATGGTACATCCAACTCTTAGCCGAATCGTTAGGCAAAAAATTCGATAAACAAGGAAATGTCGTCCACTATGGACGTACACCGATTGTAGCCGTCGGCACGACAGACATGCATGCCCAGACGCAGGAACACCAAGAAGGGCCGCAAGATAAAGTCGTCCAGTTCGTTTCCGTTAAAAACTGGAACCACGATGTCATTGTGCCGCACCTTTATGACCAGTACCCGAAATTAGCTGCCTTCAGCGGCTTGCCTTTGAGTGAAATCTTAGAAGCCGCACGGAATGCTAATGCCACTGCTCTAGCTGGTGACGGTCGCCCTAGTGCCAACATTATTTTGCCCGAACTCAATGCATACCATTTAGGCGAAGTTATGTTCATGCTCTGCCTCTCCATTGCCTATGAAGGAGAATTCGCTAACGTCGATGCTTTCAATCAGCCTGGTGTCGAAGTATATAAGCGGTATTTAGGCAAGACCTTACAAGAATTACAGGAAGGAAAATAAGACTCACATGAAAATTTTAGTTACTGGCGGTGCCGGATATATTGGCAGCCATACAGTAAAAGCCTTAGTAGAACAAGGCCACGATGTTCTTGTCCTCGATAATTTATCGCGCGGTCATCGCGCAGCTGTACCGGCTAAGGTCCGCCTCATTACAGAAGACATTCATCATCGCGATGTAGTTCGGCAGATTTTAGAAGACGAACACGTCGAAGGAGTCATGCATTTTGCAGCTCATAGCCAAGTCGGCGAATCGATGGAAAATCCGACGATTTACTATGATAACAACGTTGTCGGTTCCTATAACCTGCTCGAAGCTGTGCGCCAAGCAGGCGTCAAATACTTCGTCTTTTCGTCTACTGCTGCTGTCTATGGGGAACCGGAAAAGACTCCTATTACAGAAGATATGCCCTATCAGCCGACGAACGTCTACGGTCAGACGAAATTGATGATTGAAACGATGCTCGCTCAGTTTAGCCGGGCCTATGGATTAAAATACGTGGCTTTACGGTATTTTAATGCTGCCGGTGCAGATCATAGCGGTGCCATTGGCGAAGACCATACACCGGAAACACATTTGATTCCTTTGATTCTCCAGACGGCGTTGGGAGAACGAAAGAGCATCAAGATTTTTGGGACAGACTATCCTACGCCGGACGGTACGTGCATTCGCGATTATATTCACGTTACTGATTTAGCTGATGCCCATTGCCGGGTCTTGCAATATTTAGCCCAAGGCGGCGAATCACAGTACTTTAATTTAGGGTCGCAGCATGGCTTTAGCGTCCGGGAAATGATTGAAGCAGCGAAAAAAGTTACAGGTCGGGACTTCCTCGTGGAAGAAGCACCGCGCCGTGCTGGGGACCCAGCTGTGCTCATTGCCGGGTCTGAAAAGATTCGCGCCGTTACGGGCTGGCAGCCGCAGCACAGCGATGTAGAAACAATTATTGCTGATGCTTGGCATTGGCATAACACACACCCAAAAGGATATGACGATAAGAAATAATCTTTTAGGTGCCGCACGAAATGCAAGGAACTTCGCAGTTCACCACAGGAGAAGAATACTCCCTTATGGAGCTATCTTCGTCTTTTTGACGACCCTTTGGTTCGTCTGGGATGGACGCGAAGAGAGTACCACAACGACTATACGGGAGACGAAGAACGAACAAAGTTCTTCGCCTCCCGTTTTTTTGCATACGTCTGATGCGGCATCTCCTAACAAAGGGGGGACTCTAGTCGTCAGCACGAGTAGTGCTGTACGGCAACGGCCTTTACCTGATTTATTTGACCGTCCCTTGCCGAAGAAAGAGACGGTTCCGCAGGCTGCGATTTCTACACTACCTACGCAACCTGCACTAACTAAGAAAGAGGATGTATCGCCACCAGAGCCACTGTCTTGGCCTGTCATTACAGGAACTATCCAAAGTGATACGAAACGGCTCGTCATTCTCCGCCAAGGAGAGGTGACAAAAGTCTGTGCGCCTGGTGAATCCATTGACGGCGTGTATGTTGCGTACATCCACGAATGGGCTGTTGGCCTGCGTCAAGGCGAGCATACCATAGAAATACCACTGTAAAGGAGATGACTATGAAGTATAGACAATGGATAGGAGCTATCTGTTTGGCCTGTATGGCTGGTCCCGCTTATAGTGCAGGGAACGTCCAAGTCCACGTGCAGGATGTGCCCATTCGGACCGTCTTAGAAGGGCTCGGCCGAAGCCATCAGTTAAATCTCATCGTCGATGATACGGTTGAGGGAACACTGACCATGCACGTCGATAATGTGTCTGCAGAAGAAGCATTGCAGGCTATTTTGCAGAGTCAGCAGCTCTACATGCAGCAGCATGGGGCCATACGGATCATTTCTGCAGGACGAAAAGATGGGAAGAAGTCTTATTATACGTGGGATTTACAATATGCAGCACCTCAGGACGTGGCCGAAGCGGCAAAGGCTGTAGCTCCAGACAGTGACGTGCGCACGGCGAGCGATACGAATACTCTCGTCGTTGGCGGTTCGTGGCGTGATAGCATGGCTGTCGATTCACTCGTGCGCCGTCTCGATAAACCGGCGAAACAAGTCAAGGTCGAGGCGACGGTCTTGTCCTTAGAGAAAAATGCTTTACGAGAAGCTGGTGTCGACTGGGATTGGTCGGTTATTGAAGGTGGTTCTGGGCACGGTGTCTTTTCTTTTGCCAGTCAAATCCAGGGACTAGAAGAGAAGGGGAAAGCTGAGATTTTGGCACGGCCTCATATGGTCGCAGCGAACGGCAAGAAAGCCCATATCCTCATTGGCGATAAAATCCCGGTCCTTACGGAGCATATGGGCAGTGGCGAGAAGACGACAACTGTCGATTACGAAGAAGCAGGCATTAAACTCACGTATACGCCGCGCATTCATGACAATGGCAGTGTAACTGCTGCGGTAGAGGCTGAAGTGAGTACGCCTGTGTATGTGCCTGAATTAAAGGCCTATCGTATTGCGACTCGCCAAGCCCAGACTGTTGTGCGCTTAGCACCAGGGAAGCAGCTCGTTATTGGCGGTCTCTTGCGGAAGGAAGATGTAGAGAATTTCCGTAAAGTACCGCTGTTAGGGGATATCCCAATTTTAGGCAAACTCTTTCGCAGCCGCTATACATCTTCTAAAGAAACGGAAGTGGTCATCGTCTTGTCGTCCCGTGTCTTAGACTAAGAGGAAAGTGAAAATTTATAAAATTTTCTATCGTTAAACGTTTACATTCAAATTTTTATCTTCTCATGGGTTGACTTTTTCAGGAAAATACGTATAATTAACATTAATAACACATTCCCAACAGTATTGATGGAAAAAAGTAAGGTTGTATGTATCTTGCAGAGAGTCCGTGGGTGGTGCAAACGGATAGATAGGACAATCTGAAGTTCTTTCCTGAACTGCAATGCTGAACGTACAGTAGGCGTTGCCGATGTGGCTATCGTTACCAGGCTATGAGTTGATCTGATTCGAGATTATTAGGGTGGTACCGCGGAACTTTCCGTCCCTTAGGTATCACCCTTTTTTTGTTCTTGAATGAGATAAGCAGGGTGGTACCGCGAGTTTCTCGCCCCTTCATTACGAAGGGGCGATTTTTTTTAGGGAATTGCCATTATATCTTTTATATCATGAACATTTTGGGAGAGGAGATTTTTATTATGGAGACATCTGGCATTCAAGTTCTTATTATTCTAGTTTACATTGGCGTCTTATTCGGTATTAGTTGGTACGTCAAACGCCGTGCTGCTGCTTCGACAGAAGATTATGTTTTAGCTGGCCGTAAATTGACGACACCACTTATTATGGTATCTATCGTCGGCCTTGCTGTTGGTGGTGCTTCAACCATCGGCGTATCTGAACAGGCTTACAAAGTCGGTTTATCGGCTGGATGGTATACAGCAGCTTGGGGCATTGGTGCTATCGTCATGGGCCTGACAGTTGCGAAAAAATATCGTAACCTCAACATTACGACCATTCCGGAAATGCTTGAACGGTACTACGACAAGAAGAGTCTGATTGCTGGTATTAGCTGTCAGATTCTCGTACAGCTCGTCGTCATGAGCCTTCAGTACGTTGCAGGCGGTGCTATTTTATCTGCTCTTATGCCGAATATCTTCACACCGATTACAGGCATGCTTACGAGTGCTGTCGTCTTCATCGGTATTACCGCTATTGGTGGTATGTGGTCTGCAAGCCAGTCCAATATTTTAAACGTAACTCTTCAGTATATTGGTATTACCGTTGCTGCATTCTTGATTCTCGCTATGGCTGGCGGCATTGATACGGTCGCTATTCAGGCTCCGTCTACAGTATCCTTAGATTTGATCGATGGCGTTGGTCCTATGACTATCGTAACTTGGATTGTTGTCTTAATTACAGTTAACCTTTCGCTTCAAGCTATTATTCAGATTTCCCTCGGTGCCAAAGACGTGCAGACGGCTCGTCGCGGCTTCATCATTGGCGGTTTGATTATGCTTCCTGTTGGCTTCATTGCCGCTCTTATGGGTGTTATTGCTTCGGAAATATATCCGAATATTACGGCGACAACAGCTCTTCCGAAATTGATTATGGGCTTAAATCCATGGCTTGCTGGTGTTACTCTTGCATCCCTCTGGGCTGCTGATGTTTCTACAGCTTGCAACTTGCTCTTATCGGCAGCAACACTCTATTCGCAAGATATTCACAAACGCTTCATCAATCCTAGCATGTCGGACAAACAGTACATGCGTGTTACTCGTCTTTCCGTCGTCATCTTAGGCCTCTTGACCTTAGGTGGTGCCCTCACGATTAGCGGTATTATTTCGACCTTAATGGCTGGCCTTTCGCTCATGGCTGCATTCGGTGTCATCGTCCTGATGACTATGTACGCACCGCAGTACTGCTCGCGTGATGCTGCATTCTACACACTTCTCATGGGTGTTGTTGTCTTAGTCACTTGGATGCTCGTCCCGGCAGTCCGCGTATTGCCGCACGTTATTTACGCAGAATGGATTATGTGCGGTGTTAC
Organism: uncultured Megasphaera sp.; assembly: GCA_900540735.1. Taxonomy (GTDB): domain Bacteria; phylum Bacillota; class Negativicutes; order Veillonellales; family Megasphaeraceae; genus Megasphaera. Next base: position 35,135 of record UQHB01000018.1, read on the forward strand.
CTTCTTAGGAATCAGCTTCGCAACGCGTCGTGTCCATGCTATCGATGTAGAAGGCGTACGGGCACTGCAGCAAGAAGATAAAACGTCTGCTGTACCGGCACAACATTAATAGCAACATAAAAGACCAAAGAACTTTCTCTTTGGTCTTTTTTTGTGTCAGAGATACTCATGAAGTTAAACATTATACGTAAACGTTTAAATAAGTTTTAATGAGAAAATTTATATTTTTCTGTTGACACCTTAAATTAACTGTGTTATTATCTCATCAACACAGGAAAACGTCATAAACGTGAGGACGCAAATTAGTAGGTCTGTCAAGGGATACAGAGAGCTGCCGGTTGGTGCAAGGCAGTTGAGCGAGACGGGCCGAACTCATTGCTGAGCGGAGAGACTGAATGTAGTAGGTCTCTACGGGAACTCCCGTTACAGAGCATGGATATCGCCGTCTAGGCTGTATCCGAGAGCGCATCCGAAAGGATGAAAGAGAGTGGTACCGCGGAAGGAATATACAACGCCTTTCGTCTCTTAGTAAAATTTCTTGCTGAGAGGCGATGGGCGTTTTCGTTTCTCTCGCCTTTTTCTATGAGGAGGAACCTACTATGAATCACATTTCTACAATGAAAGCGGCTACACTGAGCATGTGTTTTTCCGTCGGTGCCGTATTATTTAGCTCTCACGCTGGTGGCGGTTTTGCTACAGGAAATCAGGAAAACGTCTACTTTGTCAGCCTCGGCTGGCTTGGCCCAATTACGGCGATTATCACGATGTTATTATTCACGTTGACCATTAAAGAAGCCATGAACATGTACAATTCGCGGCATCTGACCAGTTACCGTCAATTATTCCAAAATCTGTACAGCCCTGTTAAAGGCATTGCATATGCTTTTGAAGCGTTCTTCTATATTATGGTCTTAATGGCTGTATCTGCTTCCGTTTCTGGTGCTGCTTCGGCACTGCACGAACAAATCGGCATTGATTATTACGCTGCTATTGGCATCGTCGGTGCCATTGTCTTCTTCCTGACGATTTTCGGTGCTAATTTAGTTCGTCAATCGACGACGTACATGGGCATTGGTATTCTGGCAATGGTCGTCATTATTTTTACTGTCGGTATTGGCATGGGCGGTTCCGTTGCAGGTTCGACGTTCTTCACCAACGCTATGGCACAAGATTTTGCAGCAAATGGCTTTACGAAATTACCAACAGCTATTGTACATGCTTTCACGTACTCTGGTTTCCAATGCGTCGTTATTCCGACCATGATTGTTGTCGGTGCGCCCTTAGTTCGCCGTCAAGATTGCGCTCGTTCTATGTGGATGTCCTTCAGCATGAACGCCATTGCTTTAACCATGGCTGTTTGCATGTTACTGGGCTGGACTGGTGTGTATGGTAAATCGGCTCTGCCGACCTTGACTAGTGCCAATGCGATGGGCATGTCGTGGTTATATGTATTATATAGCATTATGCTGATTTTATGCCTCGTTTCTACAGGCGTTACGACAGTCTTTGGCTTTACAGCTCGCTTCTCCGAAACGAATGTCTTAAAGAAAATTAGCTCCAAAGCTGTCGTTCGTTCGGCAATCGTTACGTTCGCTGTAATTATTGGCTCCATGGCTGTATCCATTTTCGGTTTAACGAACATCATTAAATACGGTTACGGCTACTGCGGTTACTTAGCCATTGCGATCATTATCGTACCGTTCCTGACTGTTGGCTATTACAAAAACAAACGGTATGAACGGGATGCAGCATACCGTGCTAGAATTGATGCCATGAATGCAGGCGAAGAAGTCGCTCTTGATTTCGAACCGTCCATGACGACTGCCAATCACTAAGATGTAAATGTATGTAGGTGTCACCCTAATAGTGGCACCTATTTTTTTTATATGCTACAATATAAATTACGTTACATTCATCAACTTAGAGAGGAGCTTCTATGGCCTGGCAAATAGAAAAAGAATTACAAGCAAAATTGGCAGATGAACAGGGATACTACAAGTATCCCTTTGGCAGCCGCCGCACGATGGCGATTTGTTATCCTAATACGTATGAAGTAGGCATGAGTAATTTAGGCATGCAGATTATTTATCGGGAAGTGAACAATCGCGATGATTTTCAGTGTGAACGGGCTTTTCTGCCGGATAAAAAACTAACAAAACTGTACGAAAAAGAAAAAACACCGCTATTGACCATAGAAAATCAGCGTCCTCTGTGTGATTTTGAAATTGTCGGCTTATCTGTTAATTTTGAAATGGATTATTTTAACATTCCTACTATCTTAGACATGGGACGCATTCCTATCTTGGCGAAAGAACGGACGGAGCATGACCCGCTCGTCGTCATGGGTGGCCCTGTAGCTTTTTTTAATCCTGAGCCTTTAACGCCTTTCGTCGATGTATGCCTTATTGGTGAAGGGGAACAGCTCATCCATGATTTCCTAGATGCCTATGTAAAAGGCCAAGAAGAAGGCTTATCACGGCAAGAACTGCTGCGTTCCCTTGCAGACGTGCTCGGTGTCTATGTGCCGTCTCTGTATGAACATCGGTATGATGACGACGGCAACCTTGTGGACATCGTGCCTTTAGATGGGGCACCGAAGAAAATCGACCGTCAATGGCAACCCTTGACGAAGCCCGGCGAGACCGTCGTCGCTACGCCGCACACCGAATTTGGGGCTATGTATCTCATCGAGATTGCCCGCGGTTGTGGCCGTCATTGCCGCTTTTGCATGGCTGGCTATTGTTACCGCTACCCGAGAGTGCGGCCGTTGGAATACGTCAAAGAGGCAGTCCTTAGGGGGAAAGCCTTAGGAAAGAAAATCGGCCTCATGGGAGCTGCTATTTCAGACTACCCTTATATTGATGACTTAGTGAACTTCATTCGTGCCCAAGATATGCCTTTTTCTTGTGCGTCGCTCCGGGCCGATTCGATTACGCCGGACATCGTTAAAGGACTGGCTGAGAGTGGTCAAAAGACGATTACCTTAGCACCAGAAGCTGGCAGTGTGCGCATGCGTGATGTCATCAACAAAGGCATTACCGAAGAGCACATTTTTCATTCTATTGATTTGGCGACAGCCGCCGGTATTCGTCATGTCCGTATGTACATCATGATTGGTCTGCCTTTTGAGACTGATGAAGATATTGAAGCCATTGTGACGCTGACGCGTAACGTCCAAGCGCACATGACCGCTATTGGCAATAAAGGGAAGATTACACTTAGTATTAATCCCTTCATTCCTAAGCCTTGTACGCCTTTCCAATGGATGGCTATGACCAATCAAAAGACCGTTGAAAAGCGGCTGGCGTACATCAAAAAGGCCCTTGATAGGGATAAGCAAATCGAAATTCTCGCAGAACCGTTGCGTCAATGCTACATCCAAGGCGTTTTATCCCGTGGCGACCGGACGGTTGGCGAACTTTTGTATAAAGCCCATGAATACGGCGGTGTCAAAGGGTGGAAACGAGCTGTAAAGGAACTCCATTTTGATGTAGAGAAAGCCTTATATGAAGCAAAGCCCGTGGACTCGCTCCTGCCGTGGAGCATTCTCGATATGGGCTTAGTATCGACGTATTTACGTCATGAATTAGGACAAGCAGAGAAGGGGGCCTTTACGCCGACTTGTTTCCCTGGTTGTCATCGTTGTCACGTATGTGGAGGTGCCAATGGAAACTACATGGATAGAGCATAATAATGGAATTTGTTGGGAAGAAAGTACGTTGCTTAAGGACGCAGGACTTTGTCACGGCGTGACCGGGCGTAGTGGCGGCACGAGCCCTGAGCCCTATGGTTCGTTAAACTTAGCTTTGCACGTCGGTGATGACCCAAAAGAAGTCCTCGAAAACCGCCGTCGCCTGTGCCAGACCATTGGCTGCAGTCTCCATCAACTGACCATGGCCCAGCAGACCCACGAAGACCATGTCGTTGCTGTCGGCGAAAGTGAATGCGGCAGTGGTGCTGGGAGTTATCAAGATGCCTTAGAACACACCGATGCCTTGATGACCAATATTCCCGGTATTCCCCTCATGATTTGCATTGCTGATTGCGTGCCTGTCATCCTCTTTGACCCAGTACATCAGGCCTGCGCCGTCATTCACGACGGCTGGCGCGGTACTGTAGCGAAACTAGCGGCGAAAACGGTCTTTGCCATGCGTCTGGCTTATGGCTCTTTACCGGAACAGCTCTTAGCGTACGTTGGCCCGTCTATTTCAATGCCTCATTTTGAAGTCAGCGAAGATACGGCCCAGCAATTTATCCAAATTGGCCGGGAAGATTGTGTCGTTCGCCGTGACGGCACGCGCTGCATTGATTTATGGAAAGCCAATCGCTTACTGCTCCAAGAAGCAGGCCTTGCAGTGGACCATATTACAGTTACCCAGTCCTGCGTCTACGAAGAAGAAGGAAAATTTTTCTCCTATCGCCGTGACGGCGGTGTTACTGGCCGCATGGGAGCCTTTGCTATGATTCGCGAAGGCTAGACGTATCTATCCGTATTTTTTGCAAAAATTACTAGCATTTATAGCAGTAACTATATATAATAAAAGAAGTGTAATGTCTTATAAATAAATAATACATATACACTACGGAGGGATTACGAGTGATAAAAGAAAATTTGGAAAACGTAGAAAAACGGATTGCTGACGCTGCTGCTCGCGTTGGCAGAACTGATCCGATTACCTTAGTAGCAGTAACGAAAAATCATCCTGTAGAATATATGAAAGAAGCTGCAGCTGATGGCGTCACCGATGTCGGTGAAAACCGTGTGCAAGAAGCCTTGGAAAAACTCAAAGAATTTCCGGACAACCATTTGACGTGGCACTTAATCGGCCATTTGCAGACGAACAAAGCTAAACATGCTGTAGAACATTTTGACCTGATTCACTCTATCGACTCAGAACACTTGCTCCGCGCTGTCGACAAAGAAGCCGGGAAAATTGGCAAAGTCCAAAACATCCTGCTCCAAGTCAACGTGGCTCGCGAAGAAAGTAAATTCGGCATGGAAGTAGAAGATTTCCCTGGCATTTGCGAAATTGCGAAGACCCTTCCGAACGTCCGCGTCGAAGGGTTCATGTGCATGGCTCCAAACTTTGACAATGTTGAAGATGTACGGCCTATTTTCCGTATTGCCCATGCGCTCTATGAAGATATGAAGACGAAATTCCCAGAAGGTCAAATCAAATACTTGTCTATGGGGATGACCCATGATTTTGAAATAGCCATTGAAGAAGGCGCTAACGTAGTCCGTGTCGGTACGGCTATCTTTGGTGCTCGTAATTACTAAGGAGGAACTGAATCATGAGTTTGAAAAATTACTGGAATAAAATTTTAGGAACTGTTGGCGGTGTCGACGACGACTACGAAACAGACGAATATGAAGACGAAGATGTAACGGAAGAAGAACAACGGCAGCAGCGCCGCCAGCCCGTACCGGCATCGCGCCGTCCCGGTGTTGGCGATAACACCTATGCCCAGCCGATTCAGCCGTTAAAAATGATGATTGTTGAACCGGAAACGTTCGAAGACAGCCAGAGCATTGCCGACTATCTTCGTGACCGCAAACCAGTCGTCATTAACTTTGAATCGACACCGGACGATATTTCCAAACGGGTCGTCGATTTCGTCAGTGGCGCAACCTATGCTCTCGATGGCAATATTCAAAAAGTGGGCAAAGATATTTTCTTATGCGCACCGAGCAATATTACCTTAGACCGGAGCAAACGGGATCGTCACACAGCGGAAATGAACGAATACAACCCGAATTCGCCGCTCGCTTGGAATCCTGGCGGCAGCGACAACGGTACAGGCAATACGCCGCAATAATCGTATATAATGAGGGATTATCTTGAAAAATAGAGATAGAATTATTCGGTATTACAAAGGCTCTGATAATGGCGAACTCGCTGCCCGTCTCATTGATTTGGCAGATAGCGTCGCCAAGGGCCGTCCTTATGCAGTCAGTGAATTTGTCTCCCCTGGAGCTGTGCAAATTGGCGAAACCATTCAGGCCCACGTGCCGTCTCTTGTCCTCAAGACTTTTGGCGGCTACGAAGGAGCCGAACGGGTCAAACTGGCGTTTGTTAGCAGTGATTTTGAAGGCACTGTCGATTTTGCCATGACCGCATGCCGTGTATCTTGGGATTCGCGGTATCGCCTCTTGAGCCATCGCGATGTCCTAGGATCCCTAATGAGCTTAGGCATTGGCCGAGAACGGTTCGGTGACATCATTATGGTCGACAACGGTACTGTCATTTTGGCAGATACGACGCTCTTGCAGTATTTAAAGCAGAACTTCACGAAAATCGCCATGGTCACCGTGACGGTCGATGAAATGCCTTTAAGCGACATTGCGCCGAAGCAGGAAAAAGTCAAAGAAATCAAAACGACTGTCGCGTCGCTCCGCCTTGATGCCATTGCCTCGTCGGGCTTTGGTATTTCACGGACAAAAGTAGCTGAAGCCATCAAAGGGGAACGAGTCGAAGTCAACTGGCAGCCTGCGAAGGGGCCAGATCAGGAAGTCGGTGCTGGTGACATTATTTCCCTGCGCGGCAAAGGCCGTATGGAACTGGCTGAAATTACCGGCACGTCCCGTAAGGGCCGGATTGGGGTCTTGTTGAAACGATATATTTGATGTTGTATCATACTGGTACATAGGCATTGGATGCAAGGAGGAAACTAACATGCTCACACCGATGGATATTCATAATAAGGAATTTAAACGCGGTTTCCGCGGCTATAGCGAAGAAGACGTTGATGCCTTCATGGACAATATTGCCAGCGATTATGAAAAAGTATATCGTGAATATTGTGAATTAAAAGAAAAATGCGACAAGCTCCAAGACAAATTGACGCAGTACGAAAAGATGGAAGCGACCATGAACAGTACGTTAATGCTCGCCCAGCAGACGGCTGAAAACGTCAAAGTATCGGCTCGTAAAGAAGCAGACCTGATTTTGCAGGAAGCAGATAATAAAAAGAAAAAAATGCTCGACGAAACGACTATGAGTTTGCAAGCATCACAGCAAGAACTGGATAAATTAAAGGCTCAAACTGGTGCGTTCCGGGCTAAATGCCGGGCTATTTTAACGAGTCAGCTCCGCCTTTTAGACGATATGGCTATTGACGGTGTCGAAGATGGCGAAACCCAGCAAGAACCGGTAGCCGTTGTCGAAGCAGCAATGCCCAATCAGGAAAAACAGACGAAATAAGATACATCCATATGCTCTCTTACAGGTATGACTTTTGCGTTAGACCCGGCAGGGAGTATATTTTTTATCAGGAGGATACGTTATGAAACGACTTGCACTACTCGTAGCAGCTCTTTGCCTGAGCCTGAGTGTCACTGTCGGTGCATACAACCCCTATGCACCAAACCAATTTGACACGATGGACCGTAATACGTGGGAATTTCAGTACCTCTATGACTTGACGAAAGACGGCGTGACCGGTGCAGATATCCAAAAATTTGCGCCAACCTATATGCTCACGCGCTATGAAATGACGCAAATGGTCGAAACGGCCATACAGCGCCGCAGTAAGACTACAGCAGCACAGCAAGAAAAAATCGACCGTTTAGCAAAAGCCTTTGCAACGGATTTACAATACACGACACCGTCTCAGCCTGCACAAGACACGACGACAGAAGGACAAAGCTTTGACTGGAAAACAGGAGGCAATGTATGACCACCCCAACAGCTCCCATTAAAATGATTACTATCGACTTAGACGGCACCTTACTTCGCAGTGACGGCACCGTCTCGGACCATACTGTAGAAGTCTTGCAAGCAGCGCGGAAAAAAGGCGTTGTCGTCGCTATTTCTACAGGCCGTATGTACACGACGGCTTCACCTTATGGAAAACGCCTCGGCCTTGGTGACAGCCCGATGATTCTCTTTGCAGGCGGCCTCATTCAGACTATTGAAACGAAAAAGAAACTCTTTGAACATCCCATTCCTGTAGACGATACGCTCGCCTTATTAGCCCTAGCGAAACAGCACGATTGGCAAATCCAGACCTACATTGACGATGTCCTGCGCGTTGCCAAAGACGAACCACTCATTCGGGAATACGAAGCAGCAACCCATTGCAAAGCCGTCATTTGTGGCGATGCCTTTTATACGACTGTGCCGAGTGGCTCCAATAAGATGCTCTTGCGCGGCTATTCGCACGAAGAGTTAGTAGAAAAGAAGGCTCTTATTGAAAAAGAATTGCCGGGCCGCTATATGATTTGCTTCTCTGAACCGACCTTCCTCGAAGTCATGCCTAAAGGTATTGATAAAGGCGTAGGCATTGAAAAACTCGGTGAAGTCTATGGCATTGACGTAGAAAATATCATGGCTCTTGGAGACTCGCAAAACGACATTGACATGCTCAAAGCAGCTGGCTTCCCGGTCGTCATGGCTAATGCGAGCGATGAAATCAAGCAGTATGCGAAACACATTACTCTGTCTAATAATGAAGACGGCGTTGCAGCAGCAGTCGAACAATTTGTCTTATAATTTAAAGGAGGCTTTCTCATGGACCAGTTCCATTTACTCATCATTACGGGCATGTCCGGTGCTGGCAAAAGTTATGCCGTACAAGTCTTAGAGGATATGGGCTATTTTTGCATTGACAACATTCCGCCTGTCCTCATTCCTAAATTTGCCGAACTATGCATTAAAGGGGGAGAACGGGTTCGCCATGTCGCCTTGATTGCCGACATTCGGGGCGGAGAATTTTTCGATGCCATGAGCCAGTCTCTCAAAGAATTAAAAGCCCAAGGCGTATCCTATGAAATCGTCTTCATTGAAGCGTCAGACCAGACCCTCGTGCGCCGCTACAAAGAAACGCGCCGCGTCCATCCCTTAGCACCGCACAGCCGTCTTAGCCAAGGCATTGCAGCTGAACGGAAGCTCTTGGCTACGCTCCGCAAACAAGCAGACTTCATCATCGATACGACTAATTTAAAACCGAAGCAGTTAAAAGAAATTTTACTCAAAAAATATACCATTAAAGACGGCAAAAAGGGTATGACGGTCACGGTCGTCTCCTTTGGCTTTAAACACGGCATGCCTATTGATGCGGATATTGTCGACGATGTGCGGTTCTTACCGAATCCGTACTATATCGAAGAGTATCGCCATAAATCAGGCCGTGTACCGGCTGTACGGGAATACGTCGAAAGTTTCCCTGTAACCCAGACGTTTAAACAGAAATGGTTCGATATGATCGATTTCCTCCTGCCCAATTACGAACGGGAAGGGAAGAGCCAGCTCGTCATTGCCGTCGGCTGCACAGGCGGCATGCACCGTAGTGTGTGCATGGCTGAATCGATGTACAAACATTTAAAAGAAGCCGGTGTCGATGTGTCGATTGAACATCGGGACTTACAGAAAAATGATGTCCAAGAAGACGCACCGGGGTTTGAAGGAGAAGAAGCATAACGGAGGTGTCATCTCATGCGATTGTTTAAGTGGCTCCATCCGGGGCTGCACATCAAACGATGGCTCTTTATCTTTGGCCTGGGCATGATGGCAACCAGTTTTGGCTTAGTCCTGACCTTTAATTACCAGTGGCTTGGGCAAATCGAAGAATGGATGTTTCGCATTTTATACGAAACGACAGGCCATTATAACTATACTGTCTTGGCGACCATTGGCATTGTCGTCATGATTCTCGGCGTCGTCGTCATGGGCTGGGCCACGCGGCGGCTCATTCGGACCATGCTCGGCGTCGTCATTCCTAATGAATCAGGTAATATTAGCGATTTGATTCTGTCTAATTTAAAATTATCGAAAGGGCCGAAAGTGGCCGTCATCGGTGGCGGTACAGGCTTGTCTGTCATGCTCCGCGGCCTGAAGACGAAGACCTATAATCTCACGGCTGTCGTTACTGTTGCCGACGATGGTGGCTCGACTGGGCGTATTCGCCAAGACCTGGATATTATTGCGCCAGGGGATTTGCGCAACTGCCTCGTTGCCTTAGCCGATAAAGAAGGGCTCATGGAAAAGCTCTTTGCCCATCGTTTTGGCGGTTCTGGTAATTTGACAGGCCATAGCTTTGGTAATCTCTTCATTGCGGCCCTCATCGAAGTTTTAGGCGACGTCGAAGAAGCGATGGATGCGACGAGCAAAGTCCTCAAAGTCCGTGGGAAAGTCGTGCCTGCAACGGCTGAAAAAGTGTCCCTCAATGCCGAATTGACTGATGGCCGCATTGTTCATGGGGAATCGCAGATTCCGAAAGCGCACGGTAAAATCAAACGGGTCTTTACGACACCGGAACATCCGAAAGCTATCCAATCGGCAGTGAAAGCTATTGAAGAAGCGAATACGATTGTCCTCGGGCCGGGCAGTCTCTATACGAGTATTATGCCCAATCTCTGTGTCCCGGAAATCATCGATGCCATTTGCCGCAGCAAGGCCAAGAAGATTTACATTTGTAACGTCATGACCCAACCCGGCGAAACAGACGGCTATTCTGTAGCGGACCACGTGGCGGCCATTAACCGTCAAGTAGGCAAACCGGTCATCGATTTCGTCTTAGCTAATGAAGGCCCTATTGCGCCGGAAACACTCCAGCATTTTGCTACCCTTGGCTCGGAACCAGTGCGGATTGACAAAAAAGAAGTGGGCCAGCAAGGCGCAATTTTGATTCTCTCCGATTTAGTCGACCCGAAGACAGGCGTAACGCACGACACGAAGAAGCTTGCTGACGTGCTCTTTGATTTAATCAACGCCTTGCGGACCGACTTGTCACCAGAATTATTACAGTATTATTTGAAGCGTTATAACATGACACATCGTTAGGAGGTGGCGTCATGTCCTTTGCAGAAGAAGTAAAAAATGAAATAGCTCATTATACGCCGGAAAATGCCGTCTGTCGCTATGCAGAACTGGCGGCATTATTGTGTATGGGCGGCTCCCTCATCTTGGGCTCACAGGGCCATATAGGTATTGAATTTAGCACGTCTAACAATGCTGTTGCCCGTAAAGCTTTGACGATGTGGATGTATGCCTTTGACGTACGGCCGGAAGTGCGCGTGCGCCAAGGGTTGCGCCTGCGGAAAAAGAATTATTATATTCTCCGCGTGCCCCCGTCGGAAGCGTGCACAGAGAGCTTGAAACAACTGGCTCTCTTTCCGCGGCAAGACGAATTTCAGTCTCTTGATTTAAAAAAATCCGATTGCCAGCGTGCCTTTTTGCGCGGTGCCTTTATGGGCGGCGGCTCCGTAAATCAGCCCAAAGGGGACTATCACTTAGAGCTCGTCACGGGCAATGAGTCCTTTGCCCAGCGGCTCCTCAAGATTATGCGCCATTTCCGCGTGCCTGCGAAGATGACCGACCGGAAAGGCGAGTACTTGGTCTATGTCAAAGAAGGGAACGGCGTGTCTACGTTCTTGCAGTATATCGGTGCGACTCAGGCGTATATGAAATTTGAAAGCGTCCGCGTCGTCAAAGATATGCGCAACAATGTCAATCGCGTCGTCAACTGCGAAACAGCGAACTTGCAGAAGACAGTCGATGCGGCCATTCGCCAGCGTCAGGCCATTGAAACGCTGCAGCAGTCCGGCCAGTACTATCGCTTGACGGACAAGCTCCAAGAAGCGGCACAGCTGCGCTTGCGCTATCCTGAAGCTCCTATGAGCGAGCTTGCAGCCCTTTCAGGTGTCACCAAATCGGGCTTAGCCCACCGTTTTAAAAAACTTGCAGATATAGCGAAACAGATAGAAGGAACAAACGAATGAAATGGAAAAGATGTTGTAAACAACTCGCGGCTATGCTCATGCTGGCCAGTACGATCACGACAGCTGTATTTGCCAGTGATGCCGATGACCCGGCAGTCATGGATCAAATCGTACACGGCAGAATGCTGCCCATTGCCATGTCAGCCCCCCTCGATACGGGGACGCTCCTCTTTTCAGACAGCCCGGAATATGTTACGGACGACGGCATTCTCTATGGCGATAAAGTAACGGGAGATGTACGGGTCTATTTTTATCATGTCAATCAAAGCAATATTCCCAAGAAAGTCGTCGTCATGGCCTATAACCCTAGTGATGAGCCCGTGTCGATTATCCTCAGAGGTTATCAATTTACGCGGCCTAGTACGTCTTATTATCTCGTCGGCAAGCAGCTCTCGACCATGTACTACGAAGGCGATACGCCGGTCAATCGCGTGACCGTTGCGCCTCACGGCTATGCCCTCGTCGGCAGCCGCCTCAATGGTGTCGCCGTCCAGCCAGATGAATTATTCTCTGGCATTGTCGATATGACTGTGCCTATTCCCATGTATATTTCGACCATGATGCTGCCTATGGGAAGCGACCCAGTGGCCTTTATTCGGCAGCAAAAATATTTGCCTAGTGACAGCGTCAAATTACGGGGCACTTTCCTCGGCAAAGACCGGGAATTGCACACCCTTTTGTCCTATCGTTCCATCGACGGCGTAGGATACATCAAGATTGGCGACGGCATTGACGACCGCTTTCTCCGGGGCCGCGATGTCATGGATAATCGCGAATCGGAAAATGTGGGCAATTACGGTGTCGATTATAATATTGGCATTCGCACCAAAGGAGACGGCCCGATTCACATGTATTTCAATCCCCAAGGCGGTGAATACGCTGGCGTTGCCGAATTGATTTACGCTGACGGCAAAGGCGGTAGTGATAAGAAAATCGTTGCTTTGCCGCGAGAAAAACTGAGCATGGGCCTCGATGACCCATATGCTATTCAGTATGTCGATACGTTCCAAGCTGGTACGGATGTGACCGTTCACATTATGCCGCCTGGTGCGGCTAACTTGCCGGTCCGTATCATCCTCGTGCCAGATAAGCAGCTCCAGCAAGCAGCCGATGCGGCAAGCGATTTAAAAGATTTGCGCAACAAAGCGAAGAAAGAAGTCGAAGCAGCCCAGCAGGCTAAAGAAGACCAAACGAAAAAGGCTGCCCAAGAAATTAAAAATACGAAGAAATAAGCAGACAAAAAAGACCTTGCCGGGCTATGCTCGGGCAAGGTCTTTTGCTATTGTACGGATTATTGTTGGAGGAATTCCTGTGGCGGTTCCTGACCAAACCATTTTTTGTAAATTGTAGAGTACGTGCCGTCTTTTTTGAGTTCTTTCAACGCATCGTTGATTTCTTTGGCCCGTTCCGGTTTGTCTTTGCTTGTAGCCATGGCTACACCGCGAGACGTAATCGGGTCGCCAGCGAGTTTTAACTTCTGGTCGCCGCCTTGTTTCAAGTAGTACATAGCAACAGCTGTATCGATGACGACAGCGTCACATGTACCAGCTTCCAGTTCCAGCCAGCCTTGGGAGTTCGTGTCGAACTGTTTGACTGTTGCGCCGTGTTCCTGCGCCAGTTCTACCGGTTTTGTACCCACTTGGGCACCGACCGTTTTGCCAGCTAAGGAGTCAAAGCCTGTAATGTCTGTGTTGTCTTTCTTGACGACGACAGTGTAGCCGCTCTTGAAGTATACATCTGTGAAGTCGACTTGTTTCTTCCGTTCGTCTGTGGCATCCATGCCAGCTGCGATTAAATCAATCTGACCACTCTTTAACGCCGGAATGAGGGCATCGAAGCCGAGGTTTTTGACTTCCATTTTGTAGCTTAATTTATCGCAAATAGCTTGAGCTAAATCGATATCAAAGCCTACAGTCTTGTCGTTTTCTGTAAATTCAAACGGTGGGAACGTCGGTTCTGTGCCGACGATTAAGGTTTTGCCGTCGCCACTTTTGGCACTGTTAGCTTTTTGGTCAGTCGAGCTGCCACAACCAGCAAGGACGGTTACTGCTGCAAGCGATGCAGCGAGGAAAGAAAGATATTTCTTTTTCATCATTAACACCCCTCGTATAGAAAAAAATTTATATAAGGCCGCTCAAATCAGACATAATTTGAACGTGCGGCCAAGCCTGGAAATCAGCAGCTGTCATCATGCCTGTGGTTACCCCGGCAAAGGCAACGCCGCTGTTTTTGGCAGTCTCTGCATCGATGAGACTATCGCCAATATAGAGAATATCTGATTTTGCTAAGGAAAAATGCTCGGCAATGTGGTTAATGCCGTCTGGTGCCGGCTTTGGATGGGCGACATCTTCAATGCCGACGACGTAATCGACGAGATGCTCTAAGTGGTCTTTTGTAATCGTTTGATTAATGCGGGACCTAGTCTTCGTTGACACAATGCAGCAGAGAGCTCCTTGGTCTTTTAAATGCTGCAGCGTCGGAATCGTCTGCGGGTAGAGATGCGTATTGGGCACCATGTAGTAATCGGAGTAATTGACTTTATACAAGTGGATTAATTCGTGGATGCGGTCTGGGTTCGTTTCGCCTGTAAGCTGGGCCATGGCATCATACATGGTCATGCCAATGGTTTTACAAATCGTCGGCCGCGGCACTGCCGGATACCCTTCGTCGGCGAAGAGCATTTCAAAGCACATGGCAATGCCTTCTTCTGAATTGGCTAAAGTGTAGTCAAAATCGAAAATGTATGCCTTATACATTAGACTTTCGGGTCTACGCCAAACCATTTTTTGTACAGTTTAGCATATGTGCCATCGGCTTTTAATTCGGCAATGGCTTTGTTGACTTTCTGCAATGTTTCCGGTTTATCTTTGCTAACAGCCATAGCAATGCCGTCTGGCGCAAGGAAAGGATCACCGACGATTTTTAAATCCTTATTGCCGCCTTGCTGTAAATAATAAAGAGCTACAGACGTATTGATGACGACAGCGTCGCACGTGCCGCTTGTCAGTTCCATCCAGCCTTGGCTGTTGGCGTCATACTGCTTCACTGTGGCACCGTGTTGCTGGGCTAGGTCTACGCCTTTCGTGCCGACCTGGGAGCCGACAGTACGGCCTTGGAGGTCGTTGAAGCCGTTAATAGACGTATTATCTTTCTTGACGACGACGGAATAGCCATCATGGAAGTACGGGTCCGTAAAGGCGACTTGTTTAGCCCGTTCTGGCGTAGCATCCATGCCGGACGCAATCATATCAATCTGGCCGCTTTGAAGAGCTGGAATGAGGGCATCGAAGCCGAGGCTTTTTACTTCCATCTTGACGCCCATTTTGTCGCAAATAGCTTGGGCATAATCGATGTCAAAGCCGACGTACTTGTCATTTTCCGTAAATTCAAAAGGTGGGAACGTTGGCTCCATGCCAACGATAAACGTATCGCCGCTGCTTTGCTGTGAATCGGTAGATGAACCGCAGCCGGCAAAGAGGGTCGTTGCCGCAGCTGCACTTAAGGCGAGAACTGCGAATTTTTTCTTCATGAAAACATCTCCTGTCTGTATTAAGGGTATGCACCTATACTGTATATAAAATTATACTATAAAAAGGGCAAAAAAGGGAATAGAAAATTTTTTCAAAAGAATTACTTGACATTACGTGGAATTTACGATATAATGAGCAAGCCGTCGGGAACGGGACATGTTCCTAAGGCATATGAGGTATGTTTCGCTTGCGCCGTGAGGCAGCATGAAAAAAACTTCAAAAAAAGTTGTTGACAAGCTCACAAAGCTTTGATACAATAAACGAGCTGTTGCGA
>UQHB01000019.1 GCA_900540735.1 uncultured Megasphaera sp.
TTTGAGGTACTTGTACATGAATTACGAGTGTCGCACTAAAAGTTGCAATTCATCAAAAGAAAAATCGTCCCTTGAAAAATCAGAGGACGACCATTCATATTAGATGTAGTCCTTAAGCTCGGAGTGGAGCTTCTGGAACAGCTTGTCCCTGCGATATACGAATGTATTACGAGAGAGGCCCATTTCCTTGCCACAATCACGTTCCGATTTTCCTTCCATAATAAGCTGGCAGATAAGACGGCCTTCCGGGTCCAGCTCGTTCAGCTTTGCGTAGAGAGCATTAAGAAGCTCTGCATCCTCTAACACTTCAGCGATAGCTACGGATTCATCCGGTATATCTTCAAGCCAGCTCTTTTCATTGCCATCACCGTCGCTCACGGTGTTGTCAAGGGAAAGCTGGTCACCAGCCTTGGCATAAGGACAGGTTAAGCAATCCATGTCGCATAAGTAGCGCTTGCTTGCAGGGCAGACACAACGGCCATGTTCCTGCTGACGCTTACGGTAGGCGTTGATTTCACGGTAGTAGTTCGTGTAGAACTCTTTGTTAACGTCCACCCAGATTTTGGATTTCTTAATGTAGATACGATACTCTTTACTCTGATTTACGTTTTTTGCCATTCGATTTACTCCTTTCGGCATTTGAACCGAAGCGGAGATAACCTGTATGGCTGCCAGTTCTGATTGTCATAGATGGTCACCTCATGCGGATTTCTCCGCTTCATTCCGGTGACCAGCCGTTCGCAAGCTGGCACTCTATATTAAAGTTCTCTCGTCCATCAGCTGCGAACACACCTCGTGGCCACGAAGAAGGTGAGCTGATTTCGGAGAAAGCAGTTTAACGTCTTGCTCAGGACGTTTTTTGTTTTAGTCGTTGGCGATCTGCTCTAAATCGGCGAAAACTTCGCTGTAGTAGCAAGAGGCCAAATCTCTGATGCTGTGAGCACCGTAACGACGGAACACAGAATCAATCACGGCTTTGCCGTACTCGGCTGCCACTCTGGAAGCGGCATTCTCGATGTTGATGAGCCACATTCTTTTTTCTAATTTTGTCATTAAAATCACCTGCCTGACTTATGAGTGTGAATTCATGCAAAAAACTATGTGATAGCGTAAATGTTCATCAAAAAGCATAGAAATTTGTTTGAAAGTGTGATAGAATATGACTATGTGAGTATCGCGAAACTTAACTTCAAGTCGTGCCTAAATTATAAAAAATAGGGAATCAAAAGTATTTGCCACTGTTTTGCCATGTTTTTACCGAGGGCATGTAAGGGAGAAATTGGACATATGAATGAAATGACATTATCTTCACTTATCCAAATCATGCAGGATGGGTTTATACAACATGACAAGCAGGAAAGTGCAGGTAGATTTTTGCTTGAGTCGGTGACGATACAAGAAGACTCTCTATGTACTACCGATTTGAATTCTACAAAAATAAGTCGTCTGGTAAGCAGGAAGGATCCTGTCCCAGACGACATAAAGCAAGCCGCGTTAAGAAACGATATTGCTGTTAAAGTCGAAGAATATTTTAGGCAAAAGGTAATGTCGGATATAAACCCTTATACAAAAGATGATGTGCTTCAAAAATTGATGAATATTATCATTCAGGATGCTGAGATTGCACAACGCAAGAAAAATGAATTTCAGAGGTTATATGATGCGGAAGACGATGCTTATTTTTTGTATTCAGTATTCATGTATGTACTTCAGCGAAACAATAAAATCATTGCCAATGCAGTTGAATACCAGGATGCACCATTGTTAGCAGAGGTGAATTATGAATGCCCGCTTACTCATGAAAAATTAGTGGAAGAAGTAAAAGGTATTCCTAAGAAGAAATATGAGATTATTCAGATATTTCCTGATGATTTGCCATCAGAACTTGCTGCAATATTTAATGCTGTATATCCAAGACCTAAGAATTTAGATGCACCGGAAAATCTAATTGCATTAAGCCAAGAGGCCTCTGAAAACTATCTTATGAGTCCTATGGTTGATGAATATAAGAAACTCTATGAGATAAAGCAAGTTACCAGTAAACAGTACAAGGCTATTAATGCAATTAATAGAATCGAATTAGAAGCAGAAATAAGAGCAGCAATAGAGGGGTTGATTTCAATAAATCCTTCTGACGTGCTTCCGCAGCTAGAATATACTGCACTGAGAATAGATCAAAAAGTCAGCGATGCGTTGTTAATGAATGATGTGCGAAATCATGTGCTTCAATACTATAGATACATAGAAACCATTTTTTCGGAAATGACAGATGTCTTTGACGATATTGCCAGGGAAGTAAAATTAAGTTCTCAAAAGTTGGAAAAAGCCGGTCTTTCCCAAGAAGACGTTATCTATAATCTGACGGAATGGATTCATAACAAAGCATTTGCAGGAGATACCAAAGGAAAAATGGCTTGTAGAATTGTAGTGTGCTTTTTTATTCAGACCTGTGAGGTGTTTTACAAAAATGAAATTTCCAAGTAAAGTAACTCCATATAAGGAAAGTAGCCTTGCATTATTTCCGGTGATATTAAAATATCTGGAGAAGAAGGATATGACACCTTCTGAATTGTATAAGAAAACAAGAGGAAAGATGTCAGGAATACAGGAATTTCTGGAGATTTTGGATTGCCTATATGTCTTAAATAAAATAGAGCTTGAAGGAGGTGTGCTTCACTATGTTGGTTGAAATATACTGCGATAGATTTAAAACTGGTGGAAAAGATGGTGAGGTACGTGCACCTATAACATTCCATGAAGGACTGAATGCTATTGTAGGTGATGAGGACAGATCCAACTCAATTGGAAAATCTACATTACTTATGATTATTGATTTTGTGTTTGGTGGAAAAGACTACATAAACAAGTGTTTGGCAGTGCATGAGAATGTGAAAGAACATAACATTTGCTTTACTTTAGAATTTGATGGTATTGAATATTCTTTTATGCGTAATACTGTCAAATACAATGAGGTAATTCGATGCGACAGACAATATGTACCTTGTGAAGATAAGAAATCGATGACTATCGAAGAATATACTGCTTTCCTTGGTGAAATGTACGATTTAAAATTCGAAGGCTTATCTTGGAGAGGGTTGATGTCTAAACATATTCGTGTGTTTGGACGCGATACAATGGATGCGTCCAGACCTTTGCAAGAAGCAAAAGATGAAAAAGTTGAAGATGAAATAAAAAGATATTTAAAGCAGTTTTATAGATATGACATTGTTAAACAGCAGATTAATCAGGTAAAGGTTGCGGAAGACGAGAAGAAAGCATTTGGAAAATCTGTATCGTATGAGCATATCAGAATGGCTAGCAGTGACAAAGAATATAAAGATAATGAAGCAAGAGTTGCTGAATTGCAGATCAAAGAAAACGAATTAGCTGAAAACAGTAGTAAGGGATTACTTGATTTTACAAGTATGCAGGTTCAGCAACTAAGTGAGTTGAATAGTTTGTTACTTAGTTATAGCAGGCAGAGAGCAAGGGTGCAGATGCAGCTTAATTCCCTGAGAAAAGAAATGACTGAAGGCAAAAAGTCTTTTAAGAGATCATATTCTGATTTGGAAAGATTTTTTCCGGGAGTGGAATTCAAATCGATTGCTGAAATTGATAAATTCCATCAGGAGCTATCAAAAGTTCTCCAGGAAGAATTTAAGGAAAGTGAAGCTGATCTTGCCACAACTTATGTAATGCTTGGAAGTGAGATTAAAAAGATAAAAGAGCAAATCGCAGAAATAAAAAATATTCCAAACGTTACACAAGCTGTATTGAAAGAATATGCTCGTATTACAACGGAATTAAATAACTTAAGGCTGCTAACGAGAATTACACAACTTTTGGTCAGTTGAAGAAAACAGCAAAGGAATATGCGGAAACAAGAGACAGAATTATTGCTAGTCAGCTTTCAGATATTCAGGACGTTGTGAATGACAAAATGAAGGAAATCACTGTGAAAATTGTTAGAGATAAGAATTTGATTCCACCAAGACTGAATTTGGAAAAGATTAATTCTTACACATTCGAAACAAAAGGTGATAACGGAAGTGGTGCTGGTCAAAGGGGCTTGATTACATTTGATTTGGCTAATATGGCGGTATCAAATATTCCATTTGTTGTACATGACGCAGACTTGATGGATCCAATAGAAAAGCCAACTCTTACAGCTTTGATAAGGTATTATGATTCCATAAAAGAACAGAAAAACAGGCATTTGTATCTTTTAGATCTTATGAATTTTATGCCGAGAAGATTAGAACTACAATCGAAAAATGTAAGGTGATTGAGCTTGAATCTGGAGGTTATGAATTATTTGGTTGGGCATGGAATAAGGAGAATCAAAATGAGCAAGGAGAATAAGAGCAAGAGTAAAAAATTATTAAAAACGCAGTTTAGTTATAATCCACTCTGGAAGATGTTAATAGATCAGGGATTGAAAAAGCGAGAGCTACAGGAAATGAGTGAAGTAAGTGCTACTTCTATAGCAAAGCTTGGTAGAAATGAAAATGTGACAACAGAAGTCCTACTTAGAATTTGTGAATCCCTTGATTGCGATATACAGGATATTATGGAGCGAATTCCGATAAAACATGATGAAACTGCAAAACAGGAAGGATAAGAACAAAATGGCAGATAAAAATACAGCCGATATTGGATTTGAAAAACAAATATGGGATGCAGCCTGCGTGCTTCGTGGCAATATGGATGCATCAGAATATAAGAACGTTGTTCTGGGATTGATTTTTTTGAAGTATATCTCAGATAGATTTGATGATAAGTATCAGGAACTTGTTGAAGAAGGCGATGGATTCGAGGAGGATATCGACGAATATACTTCTGAGGGTATCTTCTTTGTACCAGCTGGTGCACGTTGGAGTGAGATTGCAGCAAAAGCACATACTCCGGAAATCGGAACGGTGATCGATGATGCCATGCGTGCCATCGAAAAAGAAAATAAGCGTTTGAAGGATATTTTGCCTAAGAACTTTGCGCGTCCGGAACTGGATAAGCGCAGACTAGGAGATGTGGTGGATTTATTTACCAATATTCAGATGATCGAACACGGCAGCGAGAAAGACATCCTGGGACGCACTTACGAGTATTGCCTTTCTATGTTTGCTGAACAAGAAGGCAAACGTGCCGGCGAATTCTTTACGCCTTCATGCGTAGTACGTACTTTAGTGGAAGTCTTGAAACCTTTCAAGGGCCGAGTATATGACCCTTGCTGTGGCTCAGGCGGTATGTTTGTTCAGTCTGCAAAATTTGTTGAGAATCACAGTGGTAACATCAGTAACATTTCTATCTACGGCCAGGACTCAAACCCTACTACATGGAAGATGGCGCAGATGAATCTTGCAATTCGTGGAATTGAGCCTGATCTTGGAACCTATGCGGCAGATACATTCCTTGATGATCGTCATCCAACGTTGAGAGCAGATTATATTATGGCTAATCCCCCTTTTAACTTTTTCGATTGGGGATTGGATAAACTAAAAGAAGATCAGCGATGGAAATACGGAACACCACCAGCAGGGAATGCTAACTTTGCATGGCTTCAGCATATGATTTTTCATCTTGCACCAGCAGGCCGTATTGGTATGGTATTAGCAAATGGTTCCCTTTCTTCTCAATCAGGCGGAGAGGGTGATATTCGTAAGAATATTATCAATGCTGATTTAGTTGAGTGCATTGTTGCAATGCCTACTCAGCTTTTCTATACAACGCAGATTCCAGTTTCACTTTGGTTTATCAATAAGCAGAAAAAACAACTGGGAAAGACTTTATTTATTGATGCTCGAAAGATGGGAACAATGGTGAGCCGAAAGCTTCGTGAGCTGACGGATGAAGACATCAATAAGATTTCAGAAACCTACGAAGCTTTTGTTGACGGAACACTTGAAAATATTAAGGGATTTTGTGCTGTTACGGATACAGCTGAAATTGAGAAACAAGATTATATCCTTACACCTGGACGCTATGTGGGTATTGAAGAGCAGGAAGATGACGATGAGCCCTTTGAAGAAAAGATGGATCGGTTAACATCTGAACTTGCGGAAATGTTCGCAAAGTCTCATGAACTGGAGGACGAAATCAGGAAGAAGCTGGGGGCGATCGGATATGAGCTCAAGCAGTGAAATAACGTATTGTTTGATTTTTGATACGAATGCGTTGTTTCAAGCATATGAAAAGAGGGCAGATTTCACAACTTTTAGCTTCAATGCAACATTTGAACATGTAGTTGGTATGATTGAGCAACTTGATATATATGAATATGTAACCATAGCTATCCCATCAGTTGTCTGGAGTGAAATGGAGAAGCAGATTATAGAAAAGCATGATGAATTGCTTGTTACATATAAAAGTACAATATCAAAGAAACAGTTTCCTGAGTATTCTATACAGGAGAATCCTACAATAAATTATCCAGAATATATAAAAATTAAGATTGAGGAATATAAGAAGGAGATTTCAGGAAGAGCAAATAGCGTTATAGAAATTCCAATTGCTTCTAATAATAGGTTTGAAAGCATTGTAAATCGTGCATTTAGTAAGTTGCCTCCATTTGAGGGAAAAGACAAAAAGTCTGATAAAGGATTTAAGGATGCATTGCTATGGGAAAGTGTTTTGGAATTTGCATTAAAACACCGCAACTCAAAAATCATATACTATTCCAAAGATAATGCTTTTGGAGAATTTCTGCTAAAGGAGTTTGCAGAAAATGTATCAGATTCATCACTGTTCATATGCAAAAATGAAAATGAAGTTAAGGTGCAGTTAGAAGCGTGGGCAAAGGAAATTGACAAATATTCGTATCAACCAATTGAAGATTATGATGAAAATAAGGAAATTGTTGATTGGTTAAATTCTGGAGATTTTTCTGTGCAGATAATAGATCGAAATTTTGGCCTTGTTGAAAAAGGACGGTTGATTACTTCAACTACAGCTAATTTGATTAGCATTGATAATATTGAAATCTTGAATTTGGACGAGAATGCAATTGAATATTATATTGAAGCAGCTTTGCAGTTTATATACGAATTGAAGGATGGGGGAAAAACACAGGACACAATCAACGTAGGCATAGATGTTAAGATGCTGGATGATGGTACTTATTCAGTTGAAGATGCGTATAGAACGGATGAAGATGAAACTGAAAGTGAGAGTTAGCTTATGAATACAGGACAAGAAAGAATAAACGAATTTGTAATTCATGAAAAACTGGAGGCGATTGGGTATGAAATCTGAATGGACAAAAAAGAAGCTCTCTGATATTGCAGATTTCAATCCGAGAGAAACAATAAAAAAAGGTGCTATAGCTAAGAAAATCCCTATGGATGTACTCCGCCCATTTTATCGAGATGTTCAATATTATGTTGAAGAATGTTTTTCTGGTGGTACGAAGTTCCGTAATGGAGATACAATTATGGCACGAATTACGCCGTGTTTAGAAAACGGAAAAACAGCTCAGGTCTCAATCTTAAATGATGGGGAAGTTGGCTTTGGATCAACGGAGTATATCGTATTCCGAGCAAAAGAAGGAATCGCTGATAAGGACTATTTGTACTATCTCGTTTGCAGCCCGGAAGTAAGAGAACCGGCAATAAAATCTATGGTCGGTTCATCTGGACGACAGCGTGTGCAGACGGATGTGGTAAAGAATCTTGAAATTGATGTTCCACCATTAGTTGAACAAGAAAAAATCGGCTCATTCCTGAAGGCGTTTGATGATAAAATTGCACTCAATGATAAGATAAACAAGAATTTAGCGGCTTAGAGGTCGATGGCTGAGACATCAAGCTCGCCGGACATAAGTTTAGGTAACAATGAATCACGAATTTGTCCCAAACGGCAGATTTCGTCGTAATTATTGCGAATAGCGGCGTCCATCGGTGCAACTATACTTTCAAATTCATCAAGCTTTTCATCTGATGGTATGAGGATTGGCATTTCATTCAATGAGTTACGGTTAATTGAACCGAAAACAGTACCCTCTCCATTGAAAACATCTAACTGTTTTTTGAGTGAGAACATTGTATAATGCACAAATGATTGATGATTGTTCTTTGAATGTATAGCGGCAAGGCCACGACCAATGCAACAATCCCTATGGGCAACATTAAGGTTGCCGACAGGTGCACGAACGCTCATCAAAGTATCGTTTTCAAAAGCCATTCGTTTCGGCTCAGTAGTGAAAAGACGAACTGACGGAAATCTAAATCCAAATTCAGCACGACCTTGAAAGAAAATTGTGCCGTTTCCGTCCTCGTTATAGCTACTACCACTTGGCGATTGCCCCATAGTAATATTGGCAATATCACTTAATGTTCCTGCTTCCCAGTTTGAATTGGGATTATCTATAAACATTTGCTGATAAATTGCCTGAGCTTGCAGCTCTAAATTCTTGTTTAACCTAAATACTCCCACCAACGGCGGGAGATAAAGCCAACGGAACTGCCGTTGAGTCGTTCTCTGGAAAATAAATTTGAAGGAGAATGACCTATGAAACAACAAATTATTTCAGAGGTGATGCAGCAAATGCTATCACACCTCGACAATGCCCAAATGCAGCAGTTGCAAAAGGTGCTTGAAAACACACTGTTTGGCTGTGAGATTACAGCACAGACAGAAAAGAAGGATGCAGACGACAATCCAAAGCTGATAGACGCTTTTGTTTCGGCAAAGCGGATTGAAGGCTGTTCAGAGAAAACGCTGAAATATTATCGCACAACTATTGAGACGATGGTAGCTTCGATAAGCAAAGGCATCCGCCACATTCAGACAGAGGATTTGCGTTCCTATTTGACGGATTATCAAAGCAAAAATCAATCCAGTCGTGTGACGATTGACAATATCCGCAGAATTTTATCCAGTTTTTTCTCTTGGTTGGAGGATGAAGATTACATTCTGAAAAGTCCTGTTCGCCGTATCCATAAGGTGAAAACGGCTACTAACATCAAGGAAACCTATACAGATGAAGATTTGGAAAAAATGCGTGATAGTTGCACAGAACTTCGAGATTTGGCGATGATTGATATGCTTGCTTCCACTGGAATGCGTATCGGTGAAATGGTTTTGCTGAACAAAGCAGACATCAATTTTAACGAGCGCGAATGTGTAGTATTCGGTAAGGGTGATAAGGAACGCATTGTTTACTTTGATGCTCGGACAAAGATTCATTTGCAAAACTACATTGATAGCAGAACGGATGACAATCCGGCATTGTTCGTCACTCTGCGCTCTCCGCATGAGAGAATCAAGATAGGCGGTATCGAATCTCGCCTGCGTGAAATGGGTAAGCAGTTGGATATTCAAAAAGTCCATCCGCATAAGTTCCGAAGAACACTTGCGACGATGGCGATTGATAAGGGAATGCCTATAGAACAGTTACAGCAGCTCTTGGGGCATAAACGAATAGATACGACCTTGCAGTATGCAATGGTCAAGCAGAGCAATGTTAAGTTGGCTCACAAGAAATACATTGGTTAGAAAGGTGACAATATGGTAAAGTGGCTTGAAAAGACTTTAGGAGAGGTAACATCGTTCATAGCAAAAGGTATACCGCCTAAGTATACAGAAGAAGAAAATGAAAATACAATACGAGTTCTAAATCAAAAGTGTAATAGAAATTTTGAGATTTCGTACAATGAATCAAGAATTCATGATTGTGAAAAAAAGAAGGTTCCTGTAGATAAAATGCTGAGAGCAGGAGATGTTCTGATAAATTCGACAGGAACTGGAACTGCTGGTAGAGTTGCACAGATGGTAGAAGTCACAGTGCCTACGACTATTGATGGGCATATGATTCTTATGAGACCTTCGGAAGAATTGGATCCTATTTACTATGGGTATGCTGTAAAGTCATTTCAATCCCAAATAGAGGGATTGGCAGAAGGTTCTACTGGTCAAACTGAAATTAATAGAAGACGTTTGCAAGATGAAGTAATTATCAGGTATCCAAGTGATAAATTGGTTCAGAAGAATATAGGAAGCTTCTTAGCGAATATTGATGAGAAAATCAAGACAAATAAAGAAATAAACAAGAATTTAGAGCAGCAAGCTCAGGCAATATTCAAAGAATGGTTTATAGACAATCCCCAAAACAATGAATGGTCAACAGGAACATTCTCTGAACTTATTAAATCAACCTTAAATGGTGATTGGGGAAAAGAAGCACCAACAGGCAATAATACCGAAAAGGTTTACTGCATTAGAGGTGCAGATATTCCCGAAGTCAAAGCAGGCAACAAAGGCAAAATGCCCACAAGATATATTCTTCCTAAAAACTTTTCCACAAAACAACTTACAGCCGGTGACATTGTTGTTGAAATTTCAGGAGGTAGTCCTACTCAATCAACCGGTAGATGTACAGCTATAACTCAATCATTACTCGATCGTTATGATAGCGGTATGGTTTGCACAAATTTCTGTAAAGCAATGAAACCCAAAGAAGGATACAGTTTGTTCATCTACTATTATTGGCAATACCTGTATGGTAAAGGCATTTTTTTCTCTTATGAAAACGGCACAACAGGTATTAAGAACCTTGACTTCTCAGGCTTTATCGAAACGGAAAATATTTTAATTCCACCAGTAGATAAAGTTATAGCATTTGATGATTATTGCAAATCGATTTTCAATCAGATTTTTGCCAATGGCAAGCAAAATGAACATCTTGCTGTACTCCGAGATGCTCTGTTACCTAAACTTATGTCTGGCGAACTCGATGTTTCCGACATCGACCTCTAAGCCGCTAAATTCTTGTTTATCATAGAAACATAACGAAAAATACAGGAGGTTGAATATGCCGAGTTTATTTACAGAAGATACATACGAACAAGCAATCATTGAATTGTTTGAAAACATGGGCTATGACCACCTCTACGCTCCGGATTTTGATAGAGATTATACCAGTCCGCTTCTGGACTCTATTCTGAGAGATAGCTTGGTGCGTATCAACCGTGGTCTGCCTGTAGAAACTATAGATGAGGCACTAGCTAAATTGAAGAATTTTGATACCGGCAGCCTGTTGCAGAAGAACATCATTTTTATGGATTATCTGCAAAATGGTATTACGGTTAAGTTCTTTGTAAAGGGCGAGGAGCAATCATCTATTGTACACTTGATTGATTATGCAAATGTAAAGAACAACTCTTTCTATGTGGTAAATCAGTTTACGTTTTTAGAAAATGGAAATAACCGTCGCCCGGACATTACTCTATTTATTAATGGATTGCCCCTTGTTTTGATGGAATTGAAGAGCCCGGCTAAGGACGAGGTAGGAGCTGAGAATGCTTACCATCAAATCCGCAACTACATGCAAGATATTCCATCTATCTTTTATTACAATGCAATCTGTGTAATTAGCGACTTGTCTACGAATAAGGCCGGAACTATCACATCCGGGTTAGATCGTTTTATGGAGTGGAAAACCAAAGACGGTAATTACGAAGATACTGCGTATGCTTCCTTTGAAACCTTCTATGAGGGTATGTTCCAAAAGGAACGTCTGTTGGATATTTTGAAAAATTTTATTCTTTTCTCAGGCGTTAGCAATAGTCGTTTCAAAGTGTTAGCCGGATACCATCAGTATTTTGCTGTTCGCAAAGCGATAGAGAAAGCAAAGGTGGCAACGAAGACCGATGGTAAGGGTGGTGTGTTCTGGCATACACAGGGCTCTGGTAAGTCATTGTCGATGGTATTCTATGCACATTTATTGCAAGATGCATTAGATAGTCCAACTATCGTAGTTATGACAGACCGTATTGATCTGGATGATCAGCTTTATGCACAGTTCTCACAATGCGCAGATTTCTTGCGTCAGACACCGGTACAGGCAGAGAGCAAGGAACATTTGAAGTCACTTCTTGATGGCAGAAGTGCAAATGGAATTATATTTACAACAATGTTCAAGTTTGAACGTGGAGAGAAAGCTTTGTCAGAACGCAGAAACATTGTTGTTATGGCAGATGAAGCACATCGTGGACAGTATGGTTTTGATGAAAAAATCGTTATGTCAGAGAATGAAAACGGTGAAAAGGAAGCACATACTGTAATTGGTAATGCTCGTATTATCCATGATGCATTGCCGAATGCTACATTTATCGGATTTACCGGTACACCGATTTCAGCCAAAGACAGAAACACTCGTGAAGTTTTTGGTGATTATATTGATGTCTATGATATGACACAGGCCGTGGAAGACGGTGCTACTCGTCCGGTTTATTATGAAAGCCGAGTTGTTCATTTGAAGTTGGATGAGAACACATTGGCGTTAATTGATTCTACTTATGATGTCTTAGAGCAGCAGTCCGATGCACAAACAATCGAGAAGAGTAAAAAAATGCTTGGTCAGATGGAAAGTGTACTGGGAGCTGATTCTACGATAGAATCTCTTTGTGATGATATTGTTGAACATTACGAAAAATATAGAGAAAACCTTCTGACGGGTAAAGCTATGATTGTGGCTTATTCTCGTCCGATTGCAATGAAAATCTATCGTCGCATCTTGAAAATTAGACCTGAATGGACGGATAAAGTCGGTGTAGTTATGACTAGCGGCAACAACGATCCGGAAGATTGGAAAGAGATCATCGGAACAAAATCGCACAAAGAAGAGCTTGCAAGGAAGTTTAAAGATAACAATGACCCGATGAAGATTGCCATTGTAGTTGATATGTGGCTCACCGGATTTGATGTACCTTCTTTGGCTACCATGTATGTGTACAAGCCAATGCATGGCTATAACTTGATGCAGGCAATAGCTCGTGTTAACCGTGTATTCAAGGATAAAGAAGGTGGATTGATTGTAGACTATGTTGGAATTGCATCAGCTTTAAAGGCTGCAATGAAGGAATATACGAAACGCGATCAGTCTAAATACGGTGATATGAACATTGCAAAGATGGCCTATCCGAAGTTTCAGGAAAAGCTACAGGTCTGCAAAGATTTATTGCATGGCTTTGATTTTAGCGGATTTGTAGGTGGCTCTCCGCTTACAATGGCTAAGCTTATTACGGGTGGCGTAAACTTTATTCTCGATGTAAGTGTACCAGAAAGAAAAGATTTGTTCTTGAAGGAAGCTATGCTTTTGAAACAGTCTCATTCGCTTTGTTCCAGTATGACAACAGAACAGGAAAGGCATGAAGCAGCTTATATGGAGGCTTTGCGATCTACGGTTATTAAAATCACTTACGGTGGTACTGGTGGAAAGAGCCTGTCGCTTACCGTGATTAACGATCAAATCAATGAACTTTTGAAAGCGGCAGTACAGAGCGAAGGTGTCATCAGCTTATTTGACAGCAGCAAGAGTGGCGGTGAAAATTTCAGCTTGTTTGATCCGGCTGTCTTGGATGAAATCTCTAGAATGAAGGAAAAGAATATAGCTGTTGAGATTTTGAAAAAACTTATGGCTGAGCAGGTGGCCCTTTACAAGAGAACAAATGTGGTGCAGTCACAAAAATTCTCAGAAAAGATAGCGCAACTGATGAACTCTTATTATAACGGATTAATCACCAATGAAGAAGTTATTAAAGAACTGCTTAAAACTGCGGAGGAAATTGCAAATCTCTATAAGAATGGTCAAGAGTTGGGGCTTTCACAAGAAGAACTTGCATTTTATGATGCCCTTACAAAACCAGAGCATATCAAGGATTTTTATAAGAATGATGAATTGATTGCTCTGACAAGAGAACTTACAGAAATGCTTCGTAAGAATCGCACGATCGATTGGCAGAAGAAAGAAACTGCTAGAGCGCAGATGCGTAAGATGGTTAAGCGACTCCTTAAGAAATATAAGTATCCGCCGGAAGACTATGATTTTGCAATAAGCACAGTAATTAGTCAATGTGAGCTTTGGACAGATAATGTGGAGCCACGAAAAGAGGAAAAGCTCTATAAATATATATCTGAAATAGAACTAAGCAAGGTAGCAGAGGATACGGTTTCTTACGGAGAAAAGAAGTAATGGAGGTGCGATATGGATGCACGTAAAGGCAATATCTATGAGATATTAAACGGAAATAAACAGTTCTTGATTCCAGTTTATCAGAGGTTTTATAGCTGGGATATAGATCAGTGTAAACGACTTTGGAACGATATTGTAGAGATGCAGAGAAAAGGCAAAGCTGGTCACTTTGTTGGATCTATTGTTAATATTGCTGAGCAGGCAATGCCAACAGGTGTTCAGAAATATATGATTATTGACGGCCAACAGCGAATGACTACCTTAACACTGCTTCTTCTGGCTTTGCGCGATTATGCAATAAAAAATCCGAGTGACACAACAATTAATGCTCGTCGTATAGATAATATGCTTCTAAAAAACGAGTATGAAAGTGGTGATGAACGATATAAGTTACTGCTGACTGAAACAGATCGAGATATTCTCATAAGCCTCGTTGAGGAAAAGCCAATTGCAGAAGGCACTAGATCAAGACTGATTGAAAATTACAATTTTTTTGCTAACAAGCTGGCTGATAAAGAAATTCAGCCTGCAGAGGTATATGAGTCAATTGGAAAATTACAAATTGTTAATATCACATTAGATCGTGCTGTTGACGATGCACAGGCAATTTTTGAAAGTTTGAATTCTACCGGTAAGGAACTTTCTGAATCTGATTTGATTCGTAACTATGTTTTGATGGGACTAGAGCCATCGGAACAAACTTATGTATATGAACATCTTTGGCGGCCTATGGAACAGCTGTTTATTTATGAAACGCAAGGAACAGTAATGGATGCTTTCTTCCGCCATTACTTGACCATGAAACTTTCTCGCATTCCAAAGCAAGGACGTGTATATGAAGAATTCAAGTTGTATCATTTGAACTGTGAATTTGGAACTATCAGAGAATTGTGTCAAGATTTGCTTGATTATGCAAAATACTATACAAACATTGTATTCAAGCGAAATGCTGACACGGATTTAAAGAAGTTATATGAGGACATTATTGATTTGAGAATGGAAGTATCTTATCCGTTCTTACTGAAAATTCATCATGACTGTACCGAAGAACTGATAACATCAGATGAGTTGAAGGAAATTCTGAAGCTTTGTATTAGCTATGTCTTGAGACGTGCAATTTGCGAAATTCCGACTAATTCGATGAACAAGACCTTTGCAACGTTGAAGAATTATATTAGACCAGATGATTATCTGAATTCTGTTAAGGCATTTTTCGTGATGCAGGATACTTATAAAGAATTCCCGGATAACGATGAGTTTGAAGGTGCATTTGAAAGCCGTGATATTTATAATATGCGTGCTAGAAATTATATTCTTAGTCGCTTGGAAAACTTTGAAAACAAAGCTCCAATTATAATAGAGAATTACACCATTGAGCATATTATGCCGCAGAACAAAAATCTTTCTTTTGAGTGGCAAGCTGATCTTGGTGCTGAGTGGCAAGAGGTTCAGAAAAAGTATTTACATACAATTGGTAATCTTACTTTGACTGCATATAATTCTGAAATGAGTGACAGGCCTTTCTTGGAAAAGATGGATATGCCGGGGGGATTCAAAGAAAGTGCACTTAGGCTTAATAAATATGTGGTTTTGCAAAATAAGTGGAATGAAAAACATATCCAAGAGAGAGCAAACGAATTAGCAAAGAAAGCAGAATCTATTTGGCCATATCCAACTTTAACAGCTGCAGAACTTGCGCCATATCAAGTAGAAGAAAAAACAGTGCAGAAATATTCCTTGGAAACATATGATGTGAATGCTTTTACAAGAATACTATTCGAGTCTTTAGATAAGCGCATTATGAACTTATCTCCTGCAGTTAAGAAGGAATATAAAAAGTTGTATGTTGCCTATAAACTGGATACTAATTTTGTTGATATTGTTTTTCAGAAACAAAGATTGCGTATCTCGATTAATATGAAGTTTTCAGAAATTAATGACCCTAACGGTATTTGCAAAGATATTACCGGTTTAGGGCGTTGGGGAAATGGCGATGTAGAATTGTTTATGGAGCATCAGGATGAATTAGATCAAATCATGGAAATTGTGAAACAATCCTTTGATGCACAGGCAGAATAATGATTTTGGGACGTTAAAGGAGGTCCTCCTATTTGAAAAAGAAAAAAGACGAAATAACCATCCGTTCCAGTGCAGCAGAATACTTAACCTATGTTGCCTCTGTTGGTGATCAGCAGGATAGTATTGAGATGCGCTATGAGGATGAGAATATATGGCTGACACAGAAGATGATGGCCACATTGTATGACGTTGGTTTGCCAACGATAAATGAACATATTAAAAAGATTTATGCAGATAGTGAATTAGAAGAGTCTGCAACTATTCGGAATTTCCGAATAGTTCAAACCGAAGGTTCACGTCAGGTGACTCGTAATACAAAGCATTATAATCTTCAAATGATTATTGCGGTTGGATTCAAGGTTAATAATGAGCGAGCAGTACAGTTTCGCAAGTGGGCCAATGGCATCGTGAAGGACTACACCATCAAAGGTTGGGTCATGGATGATGAACGTCTAAAAAATGGTGGATCTGTGCTTACAGTAGAATACTTTGACCGCTTGCTTGAGCAGATTCGAGAAATTCGTCTGTCTGAGCGTAGATTTTATCAGAAGATAACAGACATCTATGCTACAGCTCTCGATTATGACCGAACAGCAAAAACAACAAAGCGGTTTTTTGCAAAGGTTCAAAACAAGATGCATTATGCAGTTCATGGACATACAGCAGCGGAGTTGATTTATGAGCGAGCCGATGCAGATAAGCCTCATATGGGATTAACCACTTGGGCAGCAGCACCGGAAGGCAAGATCGTAAAAAGTGATGTGAGCGTTGCGAAGAATTATCTGAGTGAGCAGGAAATGCGTTCATTAGAACGTATTGTATCGGCTTATCTGGATTTGGCAGAAGACCGTGCAGAACGTCATATTCCAATGACGATGGAGGGTTGGGCAAAGCGTCTGGATTTATTCTTGATGGCTGATGACAGAGAAGTTCTTCAGGATGCAGGCAAAATCACTGCTGAGATTGCCAAGGCAAAGGCCGAAACTGAATTTGAAAAATATCGTGTCATTCAGGACAGATTATTTATGTCTGATTTTGATAAGTACATGCTGGAACTGGAAGAGAATGCGAAAAAGTAGCAACATCGCCATTAAAATTTTCAGCTTACCAAGGTCGAGTGCATGGAAGTTGGGTCATCAGTCGGGGCGAAAAATAGCCGTTGACCTGTTCTCTGTACGAAGAACGGACGAGGTTGAGGCGATGGCAGTTCTTCGCTAAATTTGACTTTTATGTTGGAATCACTATAATAGTAGAAACGAATAAAAAAGTGGAACTTTTTCCGTGGACGGGCGAGGTTCAGGCTGTGATATGGATAGCGAATTGTATCAATAATTTTTTGCTACAGAATATGTTGATATGTTTCCGTGAACAAAAGGAGATATTTTGCTACATTCCATATTAGTCTGGATCGCTTCCCGAAAACTGACATCAATCAGGACGTATCGAGCCACGTCGAAACGGTCGTATTGTTAACGAAAAAACACAACTAAGACATTTGTTGAAAAATGACAAAAAAAGTATATTTTTAGTAAAACCTATTGACAGGCCGAAGAAAAAAGAGTACTATTCTTGTAAACATTGCAATGGAATTCACCATATGGTGTAGTTTTAGGAGTGGTTACGATGAGGTACTTAAAAATTTTGACCATCATATGTTGTAGCTGTCGAATGTGCAGCTATCAACGAGTGTAAGATGATATTTCCGTAACAACTATTTTAGTACAGTAATTTCATTTCATACTGCACATACAATTCATCCAGAGCAGCTGAGGGACTGGCCCAGTGACGCTGCGGCAACCTCCATTATGGGAAGGTGCCAATTCCAGCAGGATTTCCTGACAGATGAGTGAGTGAATCGGTATATTTACGCGCCATCTGTAAAGATGACGCGTTTTTTTTGTACTCTTAGTACGCCTCTTTGAATTATAAATAACATTGTATTAGAGAAGGGAAGTTTTACATCATGGCAGTCAAAGTAAATGGTAAGGAGTTAACCATCGAAAAGCCTGTGTCCGTAACGGAACTCTTGCAGCTTGCAAAAGCAGAAGCACCGGAATACGTCACAGTCGAATTGAATGACGAATTCGTCAAACGCGGCGATTTCGATAAGACCCAGGTGAAAGACGGCGATGTCGTCGAATTCTTATATTACATGGGAGGCGGCGCGCAGTGAAACTGACGAATGAACAACTCGAACGGTATTCTCGCCATATTATTTTGAATGAAATTGGCGGCAAAGGGCAAAAGAAGTTACTCGAAGCGAAAGTATTGATTATCGGCGCAGGCGGCTTAGGCTCGCCGATTGCCCTCTATTTAGCAGCAGCCGGTGTTGGCACCATTGGTATTGTTGATGCCGATGTGGTTGATTTGTCGAATTTACAGCGGCAAATTATCCACACCACAGCCGATATTGGTACGCCTAAAGTCGATTCGGCGAAAGCGACGATTAACGCCATTAACCCGGACGTCAAGGTCATTACGTATCATGAATTTGTGACTTCCAAAAATATTGTGGATATTATTAAAGACCAGAATTATGATTTCATCATTGATGGGACTGATAATTTCCCTGTGAAATTCCTCATCAATGATGCTTGCGTCTTCTTGAAGAAGCCTTTTTCCCACGCTGGTATTATCCGCTTCCGTGGGCAGACCATGACCTATGTGCCCGGCGAAGGGCCGTGCTATCGCTGCGTCTTTGAAACGCCGCCTCCCAAAGGTGCCGTCCCGTCTTGTAAAGAAGCTGGCGTGCTCGGTGCTATGGCTGGTGTAATCGGTAGCATTCAAGCTACAGAAGCAGTGAAGTACATCCTCGGCATTGGCGACCTGTTAACAGGCTATTTGCTGACCTACGATGCGTTGACCATGGAATTTCGGAAAATTAAAATCACTCATAACCATGACTGCGCCGTTTGCGGTGATCATCCGACTATTACGACTCTCATCGATTACGAACAGCCAACGTGCGATTTGAAATTATAAGGGAGGCTTCATGATGACTGTTGTCTTATCCAAACAAGACTACGACGACATCGTGGCCTTTGCGAAAAAGGGACTTCCTAACGAAGCGTGCGGCCTCTTAGGCGGCGTGATCAAAGACGGCCAGAAAATCGTCAAAAAAGTCTATTATCTCCGGAATACAGACGAAAGTCCGGAACATTTTTCCATGGATGTAAAGGAACAATTTGCCGTAATTAAAGATATTCGTAAGAACGACTACGTCTTACTCGGCAATTTCCACAGCCATCCGAATACGCCGTCCCGGTCGTCACAAGAAGACATTCGTCTGGCCTTCGACCCGAACTTGAGTTACCTCATTTTGTCCCTCGCAGCGGCAGAACCGGTGCTCCACAGCTTTCACGTCGAAGACGGTGTCAGCACGAAAGAACCATTAGTCATTCAGTAAGAGGAGGTCGTTACCATGGCTGATGCAAATTTAAAATTACTGAAAAAGGGCGGCTTTATGAAGCAGAAACAAAAAGACTGCTTCTCTATGCGCCTGAAAACGATTGGCGGCCAATTGACGGGCCAGCAATTACTAACGATTCAAAAAGTAGCGGAACAATACGGCAAAGGCTATATCCATTTGACGAGCCGTCAAGGCGTAGAAATTCCGTTCATTCACTTAGAAGATATTGAAAAGGTCAAAAAAGCCCTCAATGAAGGCGGTGTCTATAATGGTGTTTGCGGCCCACGGCTGCGCACCATTACAGCCTGTCAGGGCAATGCCATTTGTCCGTCCGGTCTCATTGACACGCAGCATTTGGCATTGGAATTTGAAAAACGGTATGGTGGACGGGAATTTCCGTGTAAATTCAAATTAGGCATTACAGGCTGCCCGAATAACTGCTTAAAAGCCGAAGAAAATGACCTCGGTGTCAAAGGGGGCATTTTGCCGACGTGGCAGGCTGACAAATGCATTTACTGCGGTCTCTGTCAGGTCGTCTGCCCAACGCAGGCCATTACAGTAGACAAGGAAAAACATACGTTGCAGTATCGCAGCAATGACTGTGTATATTGCGGCAAATGCGTTACCAACTGCCCTGTATCGGCATGGCGCGGCAAAGCAGGGTACAACATTTCCCTGGGTGGCTCTTACGGGAAGAATATTGCCATTGGACAGCATGTCTTGCCGCTCCTGACGAAGGAAGAAGACGTGTATAAAGTAGCCGATGTAGTGCTCGATTTCTTTGAAAAAAACGCCAAACCAGGCGAACGGTTTGCCAAAGTCTTAGCCCGTGTCGGCTGGGATGGATTAGAAGCGAAATTAAAGGAGGATCTGAGCAAATGAGTCAGTACAAAGTAGACGGGACCCTTGATATTACGGATGTGGTCTGCCCGGTCACGTATGTGAAAACAAAAGTCGAATTAGAAGATATGGAAGACGGTCAAATCTTGTCTGTCCGCATTAACGAAGGGGAACCGATGCAAAACGTACCGCGCAGCTTAAAAGATGACGGTCATAAAATCCTCGATGTGTCACCTAATGGGGACGGAACCTTTACATTATTAGTTCAAAAAAATGGTCTTGCCTAATTATTGACAGGCTATGCAGGCTATGCTATAGTAAATGAAACTATATACGAATCAGGTGCCCTTGGGCTTAATAGAGAAGTCCGGTGTGATTCCGGCGCGGTCCCGCCGCTGTATGGTTGAGCACGGCTGCAAGTATGTCACTGTAGGTTACTATGGGAAGACGCAGTACGTGTCATGACACTTAGTCAGAAGAACTGCCTGATTTCAATCACCAGTAGACCTGCGAGCGATAGGATGGAGATTAGGCATACGTCAGCTAGAAAGCTGTATGGAGCAATCCTTACGGCTTTTTTTATTCGCCCAAGTGGTGGCATATAGTTTACAATACCCTTGGTATGTAGAAGAGGAAAAAGGTATGGAGTCAATAATGGGAGGCCTGGCTATCTTTCAAAAGGGCGGGCTTGTCATGTATGTGTTGCTGCTGTGTTCACTCTTTGTCATCTATGTCGCAGCAGAACGGGCCATGTTTTACAAGCGCATGGATGCAGGCGCAGCCTTTGCGTCGCAGTTTTATACGTACATGAAAGTGAAAAAATATGATGCTGCAAAAGAGCTGGCTATGCAGACGAAAGGCGGTTTGCCCCAGATTTTGCAAGATGTCTTTGCTAGTGTATGCGGTGCCAAACGCAGTGAATACATTGAAGTCCAGTCGGGCATTTTCATCGCGAAATTGCGCAATCGCCTCTATTATCTCAATGTCATCGTCACGATGGCACCGCTCTTAGGGCTTCTTGGCACGATTAGTGGCATGATTACGTCTTTTAGCATTTTCAATGTCCAGTCCGGTCAGGCTATTGCCATTACAGGCGGTGTTGGCGAAGCACTCATTGCCACGGCCTTTGGCCTTTGTGTGGCTATTTTGTCCCTCGTTGTCCATGCCTATTTCACGCAGCGGTTAGACCGCATGATTACGGACATGGAACTGTGTTTTTCGGCTCTTGACTTAATGCCTGACGAAATGGACGGTGACAGCCATGCGCCTCAGAGATAGACGGAGTTTTACAAAGCCTGAAGTCATGATTATCCCCATGATTGACATTATGTTTTTCTTGCTCGTCTTCTTTATGATCAGTACGCTCTACATGGTCGATATGAAGACTGTCCCAGTCAGTCTGCCCCAAGCGCAGCATGCAGAAACGCAGACAAAAGTGACCTACGTCGTGACCATGAAGAATGACGGCACGTTATATCTCGAAGACAAGCCTATCGAGAAGAATGCCCTAATCGCACGGGCGAAAGAAGAACAGCAGAAAAATCCGCAGTTTTCCATCGTTCTCCGTGCAGACCAAGAATTGGATTATGGGAAAGTCATGGCTTTCCTCGATGATATGCGCGCTAGCGGCATTACGAAATTTGGCCTGGCTACCGAAAGCGGGGCTTCCCAATGAGTCGGCCTGAACAGGAAAAACGGCTGGCCCTAGCCATTTCTGTCGGTGTACATGTCGTCGTTTTTGGAGCCTTTGCCTTAGGCGGACTCTTTTCGTTTTTACAGACGCACAGCCAGCCTCCGCCAGTCGATGTGACGGTCTATAACGAAGATGCTGTGCACGAATCCGAGACAGCAGGCAGCAGCACTTCCGATGGCGGTAGCGGTGGTGGCGGAGAAACCTATGCCGCACCGACGACTCCTATGCCGGAAGTCAACGAGTCTTATACACAAGCGGCGCAGACTGAGCGCGCTGTAGAAAAGGACATGCAAGAGCAGCATGTCGACGCAGCGACGGCAAAACAAGTCGTAGCCGTTGCGCAGGCACAAGAAAGTCCGACAGGAGCCTCTCATTCGCAACAAGGAAATAATAACAATAATCCTGCTGGCTCTGGAAATGGCCAGGCTATTGGGCCAGGGACGAATCCTGATGCACCGCCAGGGAATGGCACGAGTGATGAGGGCAATGGAAATGGTAATGGTAGTGGTAACAGTACGGGCAACGGCGACGGCAGGCGGCCTGCGAAAAAAGCCCGTCTCATCAGTCAGCTTGATACGGCTTCGTTTTATCCTGAATCATTACGACGAAAACACATTTCCGGTAACGTTAAGGTCCACGTCGTCATCAGCCCTGATGGGACTGTTACGGGTGCGTTTGTCGTCAGCAGTTCCGGCTATAGCGAAATGGATGAGGCTGCTATACGCTTGGCTTACCAATGTCAGTACGAACCTGCTGAAAACGAGTACGGCCAACCCGTCTGGGCAGAACGGAATATTTATATTCCCTTTAATTTTCGAAATTAATACACGATCATAGAGAAAGGAAGTTTTTTGTTATGAAACGCACTGCTTTATTATCTATCTTAGTTTGTCTTTCCTTAGGCACAACCTTAGCCTTTGCTGAAGATGCCGACACGGATACAGTTGTCGTTACGGCGAAACGATATGTAGCACCGACGGAAACGGTACAACAACAAGCCTTGCAAAACCAGTCCAATACGACTGTCGTTGCGGCAGAAGATATAGAAAAAAATCATTATACGACGGCGCAAGAAGCCTTGAAAAACGTTAATGGCGTGACCTTTACGGATATGGTGCCGGGCATGAGCTCCAGCATTCGCCTCAATGGGTCGGAACGGGTCCTCGTCCTCGTCGATGGCAAATCCTTGACGAATCCCCAAAATACAGCTATGTACGGTGGTAATACCGATATGTCTGCTCTTCCTGATGTGGGCTCTATTGAACGGATTGAAGTCACCAAAGGCAGCGGTTCTGTAAAATACGGTAGTGGTGCTGTCGGCGGCGTAGTAAATATCATCACGAAAAAAGGGGATACGACGAAGACGACCTTAGAAGCCCGTACGGGATCATGGGGTAGTCACGGCTATACCCTTACAAGCCAAGGCTCGCAAGGCGATACGAACTGGTTTGCATCGTATAACATGGACCGGCAGAAATATTTTACGTATGCCGGTGGCTATGATGATAAAGCAGATACGAATTTTCACAATGAATCCTTTACAGCCCGTATTGACCAGCAATTAACGGATGATACGTCGTTGACTTTCGATGTCTTCCATAAGACCATGGATGGCGCTTATACCCGTTTTGATGCGCGTACCTGGCATCCTAAATATACGCAAGTCGAAGTAAAACCAATTCAACGGCTCTATAACAATGTCAGTGTAACGTACAATTTTGATGAAGATACAGATATGCCTGGCTTCATTCGGTATTATAATAACTACAACCGCATTCATTGGAGCAACAACACGAATATCCGTACGCAAGGGTTGCAAGTAGAAAAGGGCTGGCACGTAGGGAATCACAGCATTACAGCCGGTGCAGAATATACCTATGATGAAGGCTCTGACGAAGGGGCTATGTATGATGATAAGACGCGGAATAACAAAGCCGCTTACGTAGAAGACGTTATGGACTTTGGTAAATTAACGGTTACACCGGGCGTTCGCGTTGACGACAACAGTAATTCCGGTATTCACAAAACACCGCGCATTGCGTTAAACTACAAAGTCAATGATTCCCTCAACGTCTACGGCAACTGGTCGCGTATTTACAATGAACCGACCTTTACAGATTTATACAAAACAATTCCTGGTAAATACCAAAGTAATCCGAACTTAAAACCAGAAACAGGGTATACCCAATCTATTGGCGCAACCTATAAGTTTGACCCGAAAACGAGCGTTGATGTCAATCTCTTCCGTGTGAAATTAACAGATGCTATTAAATGGAATAAAGATGGTGCTGAATCTATTCCCTTTAACATTAGTAAAGAAGAACAAAAAGGCATTGACCTTACATTTAATAAAGTCATTAATGATACGTGGGATTACAACGTAGGCTATACGTACACAAAGTATCGTGCTGAAGGGATTAGCTACTATTATAATCAGCCGAACAGCTATCATGCAGGCCTGAACTTTACGAAAGATAAATGGCATGCTAACGTCGCTATGAATGCCGGTACAGGCCGTCAGTATGGCTACTATTTAGCTGGTTCCTTTGTGACGTGGGATGCT
This sequence comes from uncultured Megasphaera sp., assembly GCA_900540735.1. Taxonomy (GTDB): domain Bacteria; phylum Bacillota; class Negativicutes; order Veillonellales; family Megasphaeraceae; genus Megasphaera. Next base: position 24,551 of record UQHB01000019.1, read on the forward strand.
GGTGTCAGCTACGATGCAAACAAGGATACAACTATTTACGCTAAAGTTAATAACCTGACGAACGAAGGCTATGACCTCTATCACGGCTATCCGGAACTGGGCCGATTCTACCAAGTCGGCATGAAGTATTCCTTCTAAGTTGCAATCGTGTATAGGATGTATTATAATATACGTAACATGAATAAAAGCTAGGGGTGCCGTAAGGCTGAGAAAATACGACGGATTACGTATTTGACCCTTTTACCTGTTCGGGTAATGCCGGCGTAGGGAAGCTTAACTGGATTAAAAGCTCACCTTATGACGGTGAGCTTTTTTATTGGTTTGTTTTGTATGTATATTTAGGAGGAACAAGAATGGATTACACAACGCAGATGGATGCTGCCCGTAAAGGCATTGTCACACCGCAAATGAAAATTGTCGCAGAAAAGGAAAAAATGCCTGTGGAACGGTTAATGGCATTAATCGCTAAAGGGGAAGTTGCTATTCCTGCGAATAAAAATCATACTGCTTTGTCTCCAGAAGCTGTTGGCAAACATTGCCGCACGAAAATCAATGTTAACCTTGGTGTTTCGCCGGAACACAACAACTACGACGAAGAATTACAAAAAGTCCAGAATGCTATCGACATGAAAGCAGAAGCTATTATGGACCTCAGTAACTTCGGTAAAACTCGTGAATTCCGCAAACGCCTTATTGGCATGTCCACGGCGATGATCGGCACAGTCCCGATGTATGATGCTGTTGGCATGCTCGATAAAGATTTAAAAGATATTACAGTCGATGAATTCTTCTCTGTTGTCGAACAGCACGCAGAAGACGGCGTTGACTTCATGACTATCCATGCCGGCATGAACCAGAAAACGGCAGAACGTATTAAACGCAATCCTCGTTTGACGAATATCGTTTCCCGTGGCGGTTCTTTGTTATTCGCTTGGATGGAAATGAACAAGAAAGAAAACCCGTTCTACGAATATTATGACCGTCTCCTCGACATCTGCGCTAAATACGACGTAACCCTCAGCCTCGGTGATGCGTGCCGTCCTGGCTGTACGCACGATGCTACAGACCCGGCTCAGATTGAAGAACTCATTACCCTCGGCGAACTCACAAAACGGGCTTGGGAAAAGAACGTCCAAGTCATGATTGAAGGCCCAGGCCATATGGTATTAAACGAAATCGCAGCGAACATGATGCTCGAAAAACGCCTCTGCCATAATGCTCCGTTCTATGTCTTAGGGCCGCTCGTTACGGATGTTGCTCCTGGCTATGACCACATTACCAGTGCTATTGGTGGTGCTATTGCTGGTTCTTGCGGTGCGGACTTCCTTTGCTACGTTACACCGGCTGAACATCTTCGCTTGCCAGACGTTAACGACGTAAAAGAAGGTATCATTGCGACTCGTATTGCAGCACACGCTGCTGACCTTGCCAAAGGTATCCCGGGTGCACAAGAATGGGACGATGCCATGAGTGTAGCCCGTGCAAACGTCGACTTCGATACGATGCTCAAACTGGCTATTGACCCGGAAAAAGCAACGCGTTACTACGAATCGAGCAAACCAGAATGCCCGGGGACTTGCACCATGTGCGGTAAAATGTGCCCAGCTCGGACGATGAAGAAAATCTTGAACGGCGAAGACGTTTCCTTACTAGACTTCGACTAATCATACGAGTTTAGATATACGAAAAAGACTACATCCTATGATGTAGTCTTTTTTTACGTGCATATAGAATTAATAACGGCGATATAAGCCGACGACTTTACCGAGAATTTGGCATTGCTGCGTATAAATCGGGTCGTAGTCGTCATTTTCCGGCTGGAGACGGATGCGGTCTGCTTCTTTGAAATACCGTTTTACTGTAGCTTCATCATCAATCATAGCGACGACGATTTCGCCGTTTTCGGCAACTTCTTGTTGCCGTACAATGAGGATATCTCCTTCAAAAATACCTGCGTCTTTCATGCTGTCCCCTTTGACAGTGAGCATGAAGCAGTCATCGTTACTGCCAATAAATTCAGACGAGAAGGGATACACATCTTCCACGCATTCTTCTGCGAGGATAGGCGCACCGGCACGGACTTGACCAACGAGAGGTAAGGGCACGATTTTCTTTGACCGCCAAGACCCTTCATCTAATAATTCAATGGTCCGGTTCTTAGCCGGGTCGCGGCGAATAAAGCCTAAGTCTTCGAGGCGATGCAAATAGCCGTGCACTGTCGATGTAGAGCTTAGCCCCACTTCTTTACAGATTTCCCGAACCGATGGGGGATAGCCGTATTGATGGACACATTTTCGGATGTATTCCAAAATTTGTTTTTGCCGTGTTGTTAACACTTTATCATTTATTAACATATTCATCACTCCATATATTTATACTTGCATTCTATCATAGAAATGCAGAAAAGTCAAAACGTTTGTTCATACGAAATCGGCATGGAAAATTAGAAAATTTGTTTGTCGAACATATTGACATAAACAACTGTTCGACGATATAATATAACCAAGTTAAACGAATGTTTGCGAAACGTCCGTTCAATACAAGGAGTGAAACAATATGAAAAAACAAGGGCAAAGAAGACATACACCGTGGTTACAATATATGATATTTCTCGTCTGCCTCTTAGGCATAGCACAACTGGGCTGGATGTATCACAATGATACGCAATATATTCCCGTACAAGTCCAAGAAGGAGATACGGTTTGGCAAATAGCTTCGGATGTTTCGGATAATACGACCGATGTGCGCAACGTCGTCGAAGACATTATGAACCGTAATCATCTCACGAATAATGCCGATATTCATCCGGGACAGACCATTGAGATTCCCGTTTCGAAAGAAAAACTCGCAGCAATCCAAGCGAAATTTTCCCAGCGAGAATAACGAAAGCCAGCTCGCAAGGAGCTGGCCTTTTATTTACGTTCTTCTGTGATTTTAAAGATAGGATTGTCAATGAGGCGGTCTGCTTCATCGATGTAGCGGCGTACGACGGACGTAGAACGGTGGCGTGTTTGTTGCATAATTTGCCGTTCTTCGACGTGGTGCTGTGCCGCAGAGGTAGCAAAGCCGTGGCGCAGACTATGAGCACCGTAATCTTTTGGGTCCATGCCCATGAGGCCGACGTAATGCTTGACAATGAGGGCAATAGCTTTGTCAGAAATAGCCGTCTTACGGACGCCTTTGTTACCGCGTGTAAAACCGCGAAAGACTGGGCCTGACGTAATGCCGCTTACCGAGAGCCAATGCTTTAAGGCCGTCACGGCGCAGACTTCCTTATCTTGGACGAAGGGGATAGCGATTTGCTGGCCTCGGTCGTATTGGTCCGTCTTCGATTTACGGAGTGTAATGAGGAGACCTAAGCGCGTAAAATTTAAATCTTGCACTTCTATGCCGGCAATTTCAGAGCGGCGCATAGCCCCGTAAAAGCCGACGAGGAGAATCGCCTTGTCCCGGGCAATTTGTAAAGGCGTGCCGTCTACATAGGTCAGCATTTCTTTGATGTCGTCAAAGAGGATAGGGAGCTTTCCTTTTTGCATGGTCCCTTTCATGCGCTTAATACCGCGCAGGGCATTTTTGACGATAGGGAAGCGGCACGGATTATCTTTGATACCGGCAGCTTCGTAGTTTTCCGTCAGCGCGCTGATGCGCCGTGCAACCGTATTGGCTTTGGCGTTATCGGCAAGGTCATTGATGTAATTGACTATCGTTTCGGGCTGGGCCGGGAAGGATTCGACATCGTGATAGTCGCACCATTCACAAAAATCTTTCCAGTCCGATTGGTAGGCGTCAATCGTGTTGTCCGCACGAGCGACGTAAATACTTTGCCGTGCTTTTTCTGTCAGCTTATCGTTATTGGCAATCACTTCAGCACGGCCAATGTAAAAATGTTTTAGTTCTTCTGCCATAGGGCTCACTCCTTTAGGAGAACTCGTTGTATACGTACAGTACCATGAATTCCCAAAGAAGTCAAACATATGGACGAAATCCTCTTATTTCAAGAGCAGTTGCAAGAACTGCTGTAAAATCGCCGGGTGCGCAGGCCACGCCGGAGCCGTGACGAGATTGCCTTCGGTCATGGCTTGATGCGGTTCCATCGGGATGTACGTGCCGCCAGCCAGGACGATTTCCGGGGACACAGCAGGATATGCCGTCAGCTTGCGGCCGCGCAGGACATTGGCTGCGGCTAAGACTTGAATGCCGTGGCAAATAGCGGCAACAGGCTTTTGCTGTTCCATGAACCACCGCGTAATGGCAATGACCGTCGGGTCAAGGCGAATGTATTCCGGTGCCCGTCCGCCTGTGATGTAGAGGCCGTCGTACCCTTGATAGCGGAGATTGGACATCGTTCCATTTAAGGTGAAGAGATGGCCTGGCTTTTCCGTGTATGTCTGGTCGCCAAGAAAATCATGGACTGCCGTTTTAATCGTATCGCCAGCAGTTTTGCCGGGGCAGACGACCGTGACGTGAATGCCCACCGTTTCGAGCGTTTGATAGGGAACCATGACTTCGTAGTCTTCGACAAAATCACCGGCTAACATTAATACTTGTATCATAGTGATTCCTCCTTTTCAGTAGATTCCTTTATTTCCTTATACTATAGCATAGGGTGATACGAATTTTTTGTTATCTTATAACTCGATTCTATGCACTTTTATTCGTATACGTAAAGTGCATAGAGCTTTCTGAACCTATGATTTAAAGTGATAGAAAATGTGAGAAAGTGATACTGAAAAAGGTCTTTTCATCTGGAAGAAAAGGCGTATAATAAACACATTCAATAGATTAGGACACAATTTCTAGGAGGCTCTTGACATGATTGACAAAGAACGTAAACTGAACATTGAAGGTGCAATTTCTGATGAAAAATTAGACCGGGCATTATTCTTAGTAGAAAAATGGGAAAAAAATACAGCTGAACGCTTTGGCACGCCTCTCGATACAGCTGGTAGTGCTTGCAAACACCGTTTAGTTGACGCCGACGTAGACAGCATTGAAATCCACGCTAAAAACAAGACATTCTTTGTACAAATGTCTTGCGGCACGACCATTAGCGGCTTCTTAAAATAATATAGACATAAATAATCCCTGATGCAGTAGCTACTGTGTCAGGGATTTTTTTGTTTTCATGAAATTATATATGGTATAATAATTAATAATGTTAGTTGATAATCCTGATATCATGAGAGGAGTAACACTTTTGGCTACTAAAAATACAGTAACTATTGGCGTTGAAAAGCAAATTTGGGATGCAGCTTGTGTCTTGCGAGGAAATATCGATGCATCTGAATATAAACACGTCATCTTGGGCTTAATCTTTTTAAAGTATATTTCTGACAGTTTCGAAGCCAAATACAATGAACTCGTAGCAGATGGATTTGAAGAAGACAAAGATGAGTATACAGCGGAAAATATCTTCTTTGTCCCCAATGGTGCTCGTTGGGAAGATATAGCATCTTATACACACAAGTCACAAATTGGTGTCGTCATTGATGAAGCTATGAAGGCGATTGAAAAAGAAAACCCTCGTCTTAAAGATATTTTACCGAAAAACTTTGCTCGTAAAGAATTAGATAAAAGTCGACTTAGCGATGTCGTTGATTTATTTACGAATATCAAAATGGCCGCTCACGGCAATGAAAAAGATATTTTAGGACGAACCTATGAATATTGCCTCTCTATATTTGCTGAACAAGAAGGAAAGAAAGCCGGAGAATTCTTTACGCCTTCGTGCATCGTCCGGACGTTAGTTGAAGTCCTAAAGCCCTATAAAGGACAAGTCTATGACAAAAGATGCTTTGATTTGATACAAGTTAACCAAACATGTGCTTGCTTGCGAAACAGCAGTGGCAATGGGGATTTATAGGACTCGCCAAGAAAAGGCGGGCTTATTTTTTTGCCTAAAACAGGGTTTGGCCATACAGCGAACAAATTTCTCGACAAGGCGATGCATACTGGGTTAACGATATAAAGGCTATCGTTGGCCAGTATAAATGGCTGTTTTTAGTTGCCATTTCATCTTTTACTTGACTTTTCACTGATTCAGAGCAACCATACGACCAACGTAAGGAGGGATTGTTCATGGATTTTGAAAAGGAAGTAGATTACCGGTTGGCACGATGGCTTCTTGTAAATCTTTATCGTACTGGCCTGATGAAAGAAGATATGTATATCGCGGCACAAAAGGATTACTTCGCCCAAGTCATCCGGGAGAAAGGCGGATACGAGCTTGTCGGCATCTATGCGGACGAAGGGATTACAGGCACATCGTGGAAGCGGCGTGAAGCTTTCAAACAGATGATGGCAGACTGTGAAGCCGGGCTTATCGACATCATTGTCACGAAATCCGTGTCCAGATTTGCCCGGAATACGGTCGATTCTATTACAGCGATACGGAAGTTACAAAGCCTTGGCGTGGCAGTATATTTCCAGAAAGAAAATATGTGGTCGAACGACAGCAAAGGTGAGTTTGTCTTGACGCTCATGTCATCACTGGCACAGGAAGAAAGTCGGAATATCTCAGAAAATACAAAATGAGAAATCAGAAGACGTTTTGCTGCTGGTTTTTATTCCGTGCCTTACAGCCATTTCCTCGGATACAATCGTGCAGAAAAATGCAAAATGGTTGTGAATCCGAAAGAGGCCAAAATAGCAAAACTGATCTATAGGCTTTTCCTTCAAGGACTGACTTCATACAGTATTGCTAAGGAACTGACGGAGAAAGGAATAAAAACTCCGGCGGGCTGTGAAAAATGGTGCAGGAGAACCGTTTTTAGTATATTGACCAATGAAAAATATAAGGGAGATGCTTTGTTGCAGAAGCGGATTTATATAGACTTTATTTCCAAGAAATCTATTGCTAATGTGGGTCAACTTCCTCGATACTATGTCACAGCTGGCCATGAGGCAATTATCGATTCGGGCGTATTTGATTATGTACAACAGAAAATAAAGGAAAGAGACGAGATGGCTACACGTTATTCAGGCGTGACGATATGCTCTAGTAAGATTATCTGCGAACATTATGAGACCCCATACATGCCTAGGCCGGAGCACTCTAACGATGAACGATATCGTAAAATTGTCTGGACATGCCGGAATCGTTTCAATAAAAAGGTATGCGGAGTAAAAAACACCCGCATACCGGATTTCAGAATGGAAGCGTTGTTTGCAGCAATAGCAAAGGCAGGAATAAAGACGCATCCAAGAGCTTTAAAATTATGTCGTCAGGTATTGAAGCTACTGGGTCTCTATAAAAAATTCTGTTACTTAAAAGAATACGAAAAATTCGTCTCGGATGCTATAGAGGAAATGACTTTTGTTATTGAAAGAATCGTTGTGTATCCGGATAAACATATAAAAGCCGAACTGTTGACAGGTGAAACATTTTCTATTGATTTGGTAAAAGCCAAGGTATTATCTTGCAACGGGCATTACGAGGAACTTAATCAAAATGATATGTTGTATATAAGGTGCCTGCAGTGTGGTAAAGAATTACCCAGAAGCAGTAGGAAACGGAGAAAATTTTGTTCCGATAGCTGTAGGATAAAGTGGTCTAGTCGACATAAGTCACATCGTAGAACCTCAACAAGAGGCAAGAAGATTTGACTTCCCGTCATCATTCAGACTTTATGACACCCCAATTTTCACCAAATAGTTCATTACCGCCGGCATTAAGTTGAAGAACACATGATTCATCCAATATCTTTTGTATTTTTTTAGTGGGAGCTTCTTTGCGATCGAAAGCGATAAATATCTGCTTTTTACTTTGGGTATAGAGTTCCATAATTTTTTCGAGTGGTTCATACCCGATGTTGGTAAAAATTAAAGAATCGTGGGCAAGGGCGGGAAGTTCGGTCAATTTAAGTACGGTGAGGTCAAATACGATAAGACTTTTGTAAGATGTACCGGTACCTGTATCGTCAGGCGTATGAAAGTCATAGGTTAAATTTTTCTTATCTTCCTTCATGTTTTTTAGTTGGATATATTCCTCGTTTTGATGTTTCAACGCATTGATTTGGTTATTTATGCCTGAAAATTTGTCTAAAAAACGTTTTGAAATATTAACAGGAATTCCTTTCTTCCGTGTCTGTTCTTCTAACTGGTGTATCTGCTCGTCTATTGATGAAATCATGCTGTTGATGCGATCAGCCTCATTTTGTATTTCGGTATTAAGAATATTATGCAACTGTTTATGAAATGCTTCTATTTTAGATAATTCTTTTACATTTGCATCAGGGAAAAAATTAGTTAGGTTGTCAAAATCCTCCTGTGTAGCTGTAAATTTAGCATCTAAATTTATCTTGAGCATAGTAAGTTGTAAATTAAGACGACGGCGGCTCCTTTTTCCTTGTGATTTCCCCTTTAATAGAAGAAACGTAGCCTGCTGCTTCGAGATTGGCCTCGGACATTTTACTATCATTTTCCATGAGCATAGAGGATAAGGTATCTTGCAGGCTTTTAATTTTTTCTTCATTCTATGACACAAATTTTTCTGGCTCTACATGGGCGTTTATTTTTTTAGCAAGCTGGGATATTCCTTTTCTACCATTAAAGTAGGCTTTGAATGTCGGAGCTTGGAGGTCATAAATAGGATTGTCTTCCTCTAATTCGTAGTTTGTTATCTGTAAAAACAGCTTTTTAGTGAAATCCTCGATTTTAGACCCATCGGCTAGGACTGAATATAAGATTTTGGCAAATCCGCTAAATTCTAACATTAGCAATCCACCTTCCCGAAACATATCTTAACGTATCCAAGCATATCTTTTCTCGTTTCTAAACAAACGAGGAGTTATCAATGGCAAAGACAGAAAACCAGAGTAAAAGGAATAGAGTTGTTTATTTGTATGTTACTGAAAAAATGGTTCAGGATTATGGATTGGACCGAAGCAGACTCGAAAAGTACAATTCTTCAAAGCACTGGAAATATCCGATTTCGGTCACTGAGGAAGAATATATGGCATACAACCGTGAGCATTGGCGGCTGAAGCGAAAGGATGACCGCGATAAGAAGCAGTTTGTCATTTATTTCATCGAACGGGAGAGCGACGAATTCCAGGATGAACTTCAGCAGGTAGTGGATGTTGAAAATCTGGTCATGCGTCACCTCCGAATCGAAGCACTCTATGCGACTATCCGCCTGATGGAACCTCTTAATCAAAAGATTATCTTGTTATACATGGATGGTCACAGCGAAGCAGAAATCGCCGGAGTCATTGGTATGTCACAGAAGGCCGTCAACAAACGGAAACAGCGAATCTATGAGTTTATCCGCCAAAATTTACAGGCAAAGTAAAAATTTTTTCAAATTCTGGTTCTTAAAAAGGCCGAATTTGTCCCTTATCTTATAGAAGGGCGGTTAAGCTCCTTCGGAAAGCAGGTAAAAATATGAAAAGTAAAACAATCTAGCTAGCTGGTCGGCGGCACGAATGGCCTTGACTATGACCGGTCAAGGCTCTGCCGACTACCAATAATACCTTAAATGGCTACTGATAGAAGCAGCAGATTGGAGAAGAACATGGTCAAAGAAGATACGATGGTCAGGGACGCGCTGGCAGGGAAAATCGACCTTATCATCACGAAATCCGTCAGCCGTTTCGCCCGGAACACCGTCGACAGCCTAACAACGGTACGAAAACTCAAGGATAATGGTATCGAGGTGTACTTCGAGAAGGAAAACATCTGGACCCTCGATGCCAAGGGCGAGCTGCTCATCACCATCATGAGCTCCTTGGCCCAGGAGGAAAGTCGGTCCATCTCAGAGAACGTTACATGGGGACAGCGCAAGCGTATGGCGGACGGTAAGGTCAGCTTTGCCTACAGCCGTTTCCTTGGTCTGGACAAGGATAAAGAAACGGGTAAGATTGTGGTCAATCCCGAACAGGCGGAAACCGTGCGGCTGATTTTCCACCTGTTCCTTGAGGGCATGACGCCGCACTCCATCGCCGCGGAACTGACAAGCCGGGGCATCAAAACGCCTGCGGGCAAGGACGTGTGGAATCAACAGACGGTGCGCCGGATGCTTTCAAACGAAAAGTACAAAGGCGATGCCCTTTTGCAGAAGGAGTTCACGGTGGACTTCCTACAAAAGAAGATGAAGAAGAACGAGGGCGAGGTCCCGCAGTACTATGTGGAAGGAAACCATGAGGCAATCATCAGCCCTGCGGTGTTCGACATGGTGCAGGCGGAGCTTGCCAAGCGTACCAAGGGTGGGACTCGCTACAGCGGTGTGAGCATCTTCTCCAACAAGATAAAATGTGCCGATTGCAGCGGCTGGTACGGCTCAAAGGTCTGGCATTCCACAGACCGCTACCGCAGAGTGATTTACCACTGCAACCACAAGTACAACGGAGAAAAGTGCCAGACTCCTCATGGCACGGAGGACGAGGTCAAGGCGGCATTCGTATCGGCGTACAACCAGCTCGTGACCGAGAGAAAAGAAATGATTGCCAATGCGGAGATTATCCGCAAGACGCTCTGCGTCACCGATGCCCTACAGGAAAAAAAGGACAAGCTGGAGGAAGAGATGTCGGTGCTTGTGGAAATGACGCAGAACATCGTGGAAGAGAACGCCAGCGTTGCGCAGGACCAGGAAGAATATCAAAAACGCTACGACAGCCTGGTCGAGCGGTACGATACGGCAAAGGCTCGGTACGATGATGTGGTGGCCGCCATCTCTGCAAAGGAGGCGCAAAGCGAGAGACTGGTAAACTTCATCAAGGTGCTGAAATCTCAGGATGGCACCATCAGCGAGTTTGACGGCAGTCTTTGGGGCAGCATGGTTGAGTTCGTTACGGTCGGCAGGGACAAGGAGATCACGATTACCTTCCGGGACGGCACGGAGATAATAGGATAAATAATCGTTGTAACTATTGAAATTACGACACGGCAGTGATATAATTTTATAGAAAGAAAGAGGTGCTGACCATGCAGATTACAAGCAGACTAACCATTGCATTGCATATATTTGCCTGCATTGATACATTCAAGGACGATTACAAACTGACCAGCGATTTCCTTGCGTCCAGCGTAAACGTGAATCCAGTTGTTATCCGGCGAATACTGGGGCAGTTAAAATCGGCGGGACTCGTGAATGTCACAAGGGGCAGCGGCGGGTGTGAGATTGCAAAGCCGCTCACGGAAATCACAATGCTTGATGTGTACCGTGCGGTGGACTGCGTAGAAAGTGATTCGCTTTTCCACTTTCACGAAAATCCAAATCCGGAGTGTCCTGTAGGCAGAAATATACACTCAATATTAGATGAAAAGCTGCTCAGGGTACAAAACGCAATGGAGCATGAAATGCAGAACATCACGCTTGCCGAAATCGAAAGAGACCTACAAAACTGCATAACAAATGACCAGTAAAAGCATTCCCATGTCCCCGTTTCAGGGCATGGGAAATTTTTTGAAAAAAATTAGTTGTAACTCTTGACATTACAACAAAGGTAGTACTATAATATGGCTGTAATCGAATTGGTTACAACTATTCGGACGCTTATAAGCATTGAAGCCCGGCCAACTTCCTTGCAAAGAGCAAACAAACCTAAATTAAATTTTTTGGAGGTAATTCAAAATGAAAATTGCAGTTGTATGTGCAAACGGTAAAGCAGGTAAGCTCATCGTAAAAGAGGCAGTAGACAGAGGATTTGATGTTACGGCGATTGTTCGTGAGGATAATCAAAGTGCGGCAAAGAACGTGCTGAAGAAAGATTTGTTTGACCTGACTGCCGCAGACTTGGAAGGTTTTGATGTTGTGATTGACGCTTTCGGAGCTTGGACGGAGGACGTTCTGCCGATGCACAGCACTTCGCTGAAGCATCTTTGCGATGTGCTTTCCGGCACAGATACTCGTTTGCTGGTTGTTGGCGGCGCAGGAAGTCTTTATGTAAATTCGGAACACACTGCCTGTGTATCGGACGGTCCTGATTTTCCAGACATCTTCAAGCCGCTTGCCGCAGCGATGGCAAAAGCACTCGGAGAACTTCGTGAGCGCAAGGACGTAAAATGGACATACATCAGCCCTGCCGGGGATTTTCAGGCTGAAGGCGCAAGAACAAGCAAGTATATTCTCGCTGGTGAGGAACTGACGCTCAATTCTAAGGGTGAAAGCGTTATAAGTTATGCCGATTATGCAATTGCTATGGTTGATGAAGCAACAAAGGGCAGCAATATTCAGAAACGTATCAGTGTTGTTGCTGAATAAGCAATTATTATGTTTCTAATTGAAGTCCCGCCCTTTTTTCATGAATAGGCGGGGCTTCGCTTTTAATGAGAGGTAGACGGATGAACTATTTAAAGATGCTTGTTGAAGAGTTTCATTCTGCTGTTGTTTCTACGATTGCAGCAGACGGTCACCCACAGACCCGTGTAATTAATATGATGCTTTGGGATAATCAGGGCGTGTATTTCCTGACGGCAAAGGGGAAAGAATTCTATACCCAGCTGATGGAACAGAAATTCATTGCACTATCTGCCACAAAGAATAAAATGTCTGTTTCCCTGCGCGGCAAGGTAAAGAATATCGGCAAAAAGCATCTGGACGCAATTTTTGAAAAAAATCCTTATATGAAGAGCATCTATCCGGGCGATACCCGTGCCGCATTGGAGGTGTTTCGGATATATGAGGCCCAGGGTGAATATTTTGACATCAGCAATCTATCCCAAATTGCGCGGGACAGATTTACCATTGGGAATGCAGAAAAAGCAGCAAGCGGATATTTTATAGGTAATGAGTGCAATCAATGTGGGCTATGCTATTCCACTTGTCCGCAGACGTGCATTGATATTTCAAAGAAGCCTGCCGTCATAAACCAGAATCATTGTCTGCACTGTGGAAGATGCGCAGAAATCTGTCCGCATCAGGCTATTCAGAAGGTAGGATAATGTATAAACCAGGATGAACGAAGAAAATATCTTATCAAGTATCTGATGGATGAGAATTTGGAATATAAAGGAATACAAATCCCGTCAAATTCCGAAGAGCAGAGGGTGCTTCTCAGAGGGCTGATGAACGTGCGTCAGCCGAAAGATGTCAGCGAGGAATTCTTAAGAGTGCAGGACGAATACTTGCAGGACGAAAATTTAAAAAAAGGCGTGGTTTCTCTTTCAGATTTAGACGAGGTGCAGGAGGGCATTTACCTATGGCAGGGTGACATCACCAGGCTTGCCGTGGACGCCATCGTGAATGCTGCCAACTCTGGCATGACGGGCTGCTACCAGCCGAATCACAACTGCATCGACAACTGCATCCATACTTACAGCGGTGTGCAGCTTCGTCTTAACTGTGCCAAAATCATGGATGAGCAGGGATATGAGGAGACGACAGGACAGGCAAAAATCACGCTTGCCTATAATCTTCCGTGTAAATATGTGCTACATACGGTAGGCCCAATTGTTCATGGAGGGGTAACAAAGCGTGACGAGACTTTGCTTGCGTCCTGCTATCATTCCTGCCTTGCATTGGCAGGGGAAAACGCACTATCCAGCATCGCTTTCTGCTGTATTTCCACGGGTGTGTTCTGCTTTCCAAACAGACGCGCCGCCCAAATCGCTGTGGATACGGTGAAACAATTTAGGACGAAAACAGGGAGCAAAATCGAGGTGATATTTGATGTTTTCAAGGACGAGGACTATGACATATACAGAGAGCTACTCCGATAAAATTACCAGGTTAAGAACAGTCATTTCGGAGTCCGATGCTGTTTTGATTGGGGCAGGAGCGGGTTTGTCCACAGCCGCCGGACTGACTTATTCAGGAGAGCGCTTCTATAAATATTTTTCTGATTTCGCCGCCGAATTCAGGATACGGGATATGTATTCAGGCGGGTTTTATCCTTTTCCGGATTTGGAAACCTACTGGGGCTGGTGGAGCCGCCATATCTGGTACAACCGTTATGCGGCTGATACAAACGGTACCTATTCCGCTCTCTTAAAATTGGTGCAGGACAAGGATTATTTCGTCATCACCACAAATGTGGATCACCAGTTTCAACTAAGCGGCTTTGATAAAAACCGCCTGTTTTACACGCAGGGCGATTACGGATTGTTCCAATGCTCAAAGGGCTGCCATCAGAAAACGTATGATAACAGATTCCAAATAGAGCAGATGATGGAGAGACAACAAGGCTTAAAAATCCCCACAGAGCTGATACCCCATTGTCCCGTGTGCGACACGCCTATGACCGTAAACCTCCGCTGTGATGATACATTCGTGCAGGATGAAGGATGGTATGCGGCATCAAAACGATATGATGATTTTATCAGACGACACAGTAATATGAGAATTTTATACCTTGAGCTTGGCGTCGGCGGGAACACACCGATTATCATCAAATACCCATTCTGGAAAATGACGGCAAATAATCCGCAGGCAATGTATGCCTGTATAAACCTTGGTGAATCCATGTGTCCTAGGGAGATCGAAGAAAAATCAATATGTATTGACGGAGATATTCGTGATGTTCTGGAAGCATTACGTTAAAGAAGTCCTCTCAGGTTTTACTTGGAAGGATTTTCTGTTCAGAAACAGATTGAAAAGAGCCGCTGTAAAGCTTATAATTGAGAGCAAAAATAGAGTCGATATACCTTATAATGATTGCACCCTTATCGTTATGAGGGGTGTGCAAAAATGCACCTGTGCGGGTGCATCGTTACGGGGTAGAAATTTCGCTCCGTTATGTTGTATCAAATTAGACACGGCAACAGATCCTTGTTGCGGCAGCGGCGGCATGTTCGTCCAGTCCGCAAAATTCATTGAAAATCATAGTGGTAATATCAATGATATTTCTATTTATGGACAAGACTCGAATCCAACGACGTGGAAAATGGCCCAAATGAATTTAGCTATTCGCGGCATTGAACCAGACCTCGGCACCGTAGCCGACACGCTTATGGATGACCAATTCCACACATTGCGAGCTGACTATATCATGGCCAATCCACCGTTTAATTTAAAATGGAAACCTGATTCGGTCAAAGATGATGTACGGTGGAAATATGGCCTGCCGCCAGCAGGGAATGCCAACTTCGCGTGGCTCCAACATATGATTTATCATTTAGCTCCTCGTGGGAAAATCGGTATGGTCTTGGCGAATGGCTCATTATCTTCGCAAACAGGTGGTGAAGGGGACATTCGCCAAAATATTATCAATGACGATTTAGTCGAATGTATCGTCGCTATGCCGACGCAATTATTCTATACGACGCAGATTCCCGTCTCCTTGTGGTTCCTCAATAAACGGAAAAAACAACATCAGAAAACTCTTTTTATTGACGCTCGGAACATGGGTACTATGGTTAGCCGCAAGCTCCGTGAATTTACAGACGAAGATATTCAAAAAATCGCTAAAACCTACGATGACTATGTAGTCGGCACGTTAGAACCAGTCAAAGGATTCTGCGCCGTCGCAACGACAGACGAAATCGCCAAGCAAGACTATATCCTTACGCCGGGACGTTATGTGGGCATTGAAGAACAAGAAGACGATGGGGAACCGTTTGAAGAAAAGATGGCTCGTCTGACATCGGAATTATCTGACCTCTTTGCGGAATCCCATAAACTGGAAAAAGAAATTAGAGAAAAATTAGGGGCCATTGGCTACAATATTTAAAGGAGAGTCTAAAGTGTTCTATAAAACGATAAAAGAGTTATGTGAGTTAGTTGCTGATTGCCTTCATTCCACTCCCCAATGGACAGAAAAAGGAAAAATAGTTATCAGAAATAATTATATAAAAAATGGAGTCATCGACTTTTCAAAACCATCCTATACAAATCAGGAAAATTTTGAAAAAAGAATTAAGAGAGCAAGACCTTGTGCTGGAGATATAGTCATTACTCGTGAAGCCCCTATTGGCGAAGTTGGAATGATAACAGAAGATATTGAATGTTGTTTAGGCCAAAGGCAAGTACTACTTAGAGCTAATCCAAAAGTTTGTGACAAAAATTATTTACTATATGCATTACAATCTCCCTATGCAAAACTTCAAATGTCTTAGAGCGAAGGAACTGGAACCACTGTAAGTAATTTAAGAATTCCTTTTTTAAAGAATATAAATATTCCGTACATTCCATTAAATAAACAGAAACAAATTTCTTCTATTCTAAAGTTTATTGAAAATAAAATTATAGTTAATAATAAAATAAACGATAATTTACAAGATACTTAGAGCTTAATGGATGAAACGTCGATTTCTCCAGACATAAGTTTAGGTAGTAACGTATTACGAAGAATCATTAGATTCCTTTTTTCCTCATTTAATTCCTGTACTTTTTTCAAAATAGGATTAGCTAATTCATTAAAATAGATTAATTGTTTTTTTGATGGGATAGTAATAGGATATTCCATGATTTGTTTTTTATCTCCCCGAGGCATTTTCGTTCCTTTTGCCCCAGCTACTACATAGTTAAAAAATCTATCCGTGTACAGAGTACTGAATAAATAGGAAGAATAGTTGGATTCTTTAGGGGAAAAGCAAAGAACATCATTCGAACATCCACATTCTTTATGATATACCGTCTCTATTTTACTATAATGCTATTTGTGTCATCAGCGATTTGTCGATGAATAAAGCAGGTACGATTACGTCGGGATTAGACCGCTTCATGGAATGGAAGACGAAAGATGGCAGCTATGAAAATACAGCGTATGCTCAGTTTGATACGTTTTATGAAGGCATGTTTGAACCGGCACGACTTCTTGATATACTACAAAACTTCATCTTATTTTCTATTGATGGAACAGAGCCGATTAAAATTTTAGCGGCATATCACCAGTATTTCGCTGTCCGCAAGGCTATTGAGAAAGCCAAGATAGCGACGAAGACCGATGGTAAGGGTGGCATCTTTTGGCATACTCAAGGTAGTGGCAAGTCCTTGTCCATGGTCTTCTATGCGCATCTGCTACAAACGGCATTGGAGAGTCCGACAATTGTCGTCATGACAGATCGCATCGATTTAGATGACCAACTGTATATGCAGTTCGCTAAATGTGATCGCTTTTTACGGCAAACACCAGTACAGGCAGAAAGTAAAGAGCATTTGACGTCATTACTCAATGGCCGGGAAGCGAATGGTATCATTTTCACGACGATGTTCAAATTCGAACGGGGCGAAGAGCCGTTGTCGACGCGGCGTAATATCGTTGTCATGGCTGACGAAGCTCATCGCGGACAATATGGTTTTGAAAAACGGGTCGTCATCGAAAAGAAGGAAGGCGGTCCAGATGAAGCCCGGACGATTATCGGTAATGCCCGCATTATTCATGATGCGTTACCTAATGCAACGTTTATCGGCTTTACAGGAACGCCAATTTCGCTAAAAGATAGAAATACGCGAGAAGTATTTGGCGACTATATTGATGTCTATGATATGACGCAAGCCGTAGAAGATGGAGCAACGCGGCCGGTATATTACGAAAGTCGGGTTATTCATTTAAAATTAGACGAGAATACGTTGAAGTTAATCGATACGACTTACGATGTCTTGGAACAACAGACGGACGCAAATTGTCGCTTATTCCCGCGCGATTGCCATGAAGATATATCGAAAATTGTTAGAGCTTCGACCAACATGGCAAGAAAAAGTGGCTGTCGTCATGACCAGCGGCAATAGTGACCCTGCGGAATGGAAACTCCTGAAAATTATAAAGATGCGATTAATACGGTCATTAGTCAATGCGAGTTATGGACAGACTATGCTAGTGAAAATGAAGAAAACGAGTATACTTTTGTCAATGAAGAACAATTCGGTATGGTTGCTGAAAAGTGCCAATCTTATAAAAAGATGTAACAAAAAAACGACGAGGAATCATTTGATTTCTCGTCGTTTCGTATACTAGCGATTACTGTTCGATTTTTTTGCCTGTTAAGAGTTCATATGCTTCTTCGTATTTTTCAATCGTTTTGTCGATAACATCCTGCGGGAGGAGGTAATCGCTGTCCGGATTCGCTTTGAGCCAATCGCGAACGAACTGTTTGTCATACGACGGCTGGCTTTGGCCCGGTTTGTAGCCTTCGAGCGGCCAGAAACGGGAGCTATCCGGTGTGAGCATTTCGTCGCCTAAGATGATGTTGCCATCTTCGTCGAGGCCAAATTCAAATTTCGTATCGGCAATGATGATGCCGCGGGAGAGGGCGTAGTCTGCGCATTTTTTGTAAAGAGCGATGGTGTAATCGCGAACTTTTTCTGCGTATTCTTTGCCTTTACCTGGGAAGGTTTTGTCGAGAACTTCTGCGCCTTTTTCAAGAGATACGTTTTCGTCATGTTCGCCAAGTTCTGCTTTCGTGCTCGGTGTGAAAATCGGTTCCGGTAATTTCTGGGATTCTACAAGGCCAGCCGGTAATTTGATGCCGCAAATCGTGCCGTTTTCTTGGTAGCTAGCCCAGCCGCTGCCGGTGATGTAGCCGCGGACGATGCATTCCATCGGAATCATGGTAAGTTTTTTACACTTCATGCTGTTTCCTTGGAACTGAGGCTGCTGGAAGAATTCCGGCATATCTGCGTTGTCAACGGAAAGCATGTGGTTTGGAATAATATCTTTCGTAAAATCAAACCAGAATTTGGACATCTGTGTTAAGATCGTGCCTTTTTTCGTAATTTTGTTTTTCAAAATGTGGTCGAATGCAGAGATACGGTCTGTTGCGACCATGATGATGCTGTCGCCTGCATCATACACTTCACGAACTTTGCCTGATTTGAATGGTTTATACTCTTTCATCTTTGGGCCTCCAGTGATAAATTTGATATACTTAGAAACACACATTTATCATAGCATAAATGTGCCACGAGGTCGATATATTTTTTACATTTTTTACAAGAATAGTACGTTTAAAGTAGAACGTTTAAATTAACGGTAAAAATAGAAACTTCTTTAGCTAAACATTTAAAGTTAAATGTTTAACCTAAAATTTTTCGGAAAAATCACCAAAACACCCTTGCCAAAGCGTCCGTCTTATGGTAGGATACAGTCAACGCACAAGTGAACAAACAAATGCGTCGATGAGAATTAGTACGTTCTGGAAAGTTTGCAGAGAGTTGCCGTGTGGTGCAAGGCAACAGCGGAACAGAGCCGAACTCATCTCGGAGCAGCTCACTGAACCATAGAGTAGGTAGAGCCGGGGCCTGGCCGTTAACAGACAGGAAGGTATCGAGCAATCTGTACCTGTAGAGAGCATACAATGATGTATGAAATTAGAGTGGTAACGCGTAAGCTTCGTCTTTCGTCTCTTTACGAGATGAAAGGCTTTTTTTATTTCACAAATCATAGGAGAGATGTCGTATGAAAAACGTAACACATTACAAAAAAGGTTATTTTATACCCCCTGTTGTCGATATGTCGTGGGCTCAAAAAGAATATCCCGACAAAGCACCGGTCTGGTGTAGTGTCGATTTGCGTGATGGTAATCAGGCCCTAATCATTCCTATGAGTTTGGAAGAAAAAATTGAGTTCTATAAAACCTTAGTAGCCATGGGCTTTAAGGAAATCGAAGTGGGCTTCCCGGCAGCGTCGGAAACGGAATACGAATTCCTGCGTTACTTAGTGGACCACGATATGATTCCAGATGACGTGACTGTACAGGTGCTGACGCAAGCACGGGAACACATCATTAAAAAGACTTTTGAAGCCTTAAAAGGCGTAAAAAACGCGATTGTCCATGTGTATAACTCTACGTCCTTTGCGCAGCGTCAACAGGTCTTTAAAAAATCGAAAGATGAAATCAAAGAAATTGCTATTAACGGCGCAAAATTATTACAGCGGTTGACTGACGAAGCCGGTGCCAATTATCGTTTTGAATATTCACCAGAAAGCTTCACCGGCACAGAACCCGAATATGCTTTAGAAGTTTGTAATGCCGTCCTCGATGTCTGGAAACCAACGGCTGACCGCAAAGCTATCATCAATTTACCGTCGACTGTGCAAATGTCTATGCCTCATGTCTTTGCCGCACAGATTGCCTACGTTTCGCAGAACCTGAAATACCGCGACAACGTCGTCTTATCCGTTCATCCTCATAACGACCGCGGTACAGGCGTGGCTGATGCGGAAATGGCTCTCCTTGCCGGAGCAGACCGTATTGAAGGCACCTTGTTCGGCAATGGCGAACGGACGGGCAACGCAGATATCGTCACGATTGGTATGAATATGTTTGCTTTAGGCGTAGACCCGAAATTAGATTTCTCGCACATGCAAAAGCTCGTCGATATTTACGAACGGGTTACGCGCATGCACGTTCATCCTCGGCAGCCCTATGCAGGCCAGCTCGTCTTTGCAGCCTTCTCTGGGTCGCACCAAGATGCCATTGCCAAAGGCATGCATTTCCGGGAAGAACACAACGAACAGTACTGGACGTGCCCGTATCTCTACATTGATCCCCACGATGTGGGTCGGACCTACGATTCGGACGTTATCCGCATTAACAGCCAGTCTGGTAAAGGCGGCGTAGGCTTCATTATGGAACAAAATTATGGTATCGATATGCCGAAGAAGATGCGCGAAGATTTCAGTTACTTCGTCAAAGACGTATCGGATCATCAGCACCAAGAATTGCATCCTAATGAAATTTATGATATTTTTACGAAGTACTATTTAAATGTCAAAGAACCGATTACGATGGAAAACTTCATGCTCCAGAAAGTTCGCGGCGAATGGATTGGGAAAATCCTCATTTCTGCCAACGGCCATGAAGTCATCCTCGAAAGCAAAGGGAATGGCCAGTTAGACGCTGTCAGCAACGCTATTTGCCAGGCTTACGGCATTACCATTACGAATTTGGTCTATACAGAACATGACCTCGATAGAGGCGCAAATTCCCGTGGGATTGCGTACTTCGGCTTGACTGATGACAAAGGCAAGACGACTTGGGGTGCCGGTGTCGATACCGATACGATTACGGCTTCTATTTACGCCTTCATTTCGGCTATTAACCGCATGGATGGTATTACGGAACGAGTGCGGTTCCGCACCTTAGAATCAGCACCTGACGCAGTAGGCAAATTCAAAGCCATGGCTGGTCAACATTAATAACATAAACGCATGGATGTAGTGGTCGCCTACGGGCGGCCATTATACCGCATAGATTTGGGAGGTATCTTGAGTTATGGGAATGACAATGACGCAAAAAATACTGGCAAAACATGCCGGTGTGGCATCTGTAAAAGCAGGTGACTTAATTACGTGTAAGTTGGACCGCGTGCTGGCCAACGATATTACAGCACCGCCAGCGATTAAAGAATTTAACCGCATTGGCAAACCGGTCTTTGATAAAGATAAAATCTGTCTCGTACCGGATCATTTCACGCCGAATAAAGACATTAAGTCGGCGGGCCTGGCGAAAATCGTTCGGGACTTTGCTAAAGAACATCAGATTACGCATTACTTTGAAGTGGGCCGCGTAGGTATTGAACACGTCCTCTTGCCGGAACAAGGCATCGTTGGCCCAGGGCTCTTGACGATTGGTGCAGACTCGCACACCTGTACGTATGGGGCTCTTGGCGGCTTTGCCACCGGTGTGGGATCGACGGACTTAGGTGTTGCCATGGCTACTGGTGAAGCGTGGTTCAAAGTACCGGATGCAATTAATGTACATTTAACTGGGACGAAACCAGAAGACATTACAGGCAAAGACGTCATGCTCACCTTAATCGGTATGATTGGCGTCGACGGCGCTTTATATAAATCCTTAGAATTTACAGGTGAAGGCGTAGCTGCACTCGATATGACAGACCGCTTTACGATTGCCAATATGGCTATTGAAGCAGGGGCTAAAAATGGCATTTTCCCAGTTGATGAACAGACGAAAGCCTACGAAAAAGGCCGTTTCGTTGGAGAATACGAAATCTTTGAAGCAGATTCAGATGCGCATTACTGTCAGACTGTAGAAATCAATTTATCTGAATTGAAGCCAGTCGTTGCATTTCCTCATTTACCGGGGAATACGAAGGTCATTGGCACGTTCGGCGATATTAAAATCGACCAAGTCGTCATCGGTTCGTGTACCAATGGCCGCTTAGAAGACCTCCGCATTGCTGCTGATATTTTTAAGGGTCACAAGGTTCACCCTGATGTACGCTGTATCGTCATCCCAGGGAGCCAGCAAGTCTACAAAGATGCTATGAAAGCAGGCTATCTCGATACGTTTATTGACGCAGGCTGCGCCGTATCGACACCGACATGCGGCCCGTGCCTCGGCGGCTACATGGGCATCATGACGGCTGGTGAAAAATGCGTCTCTACGACGAACCGTAATTTCCGCGGCCGTATGGGCCATGTCGATAGCGAAGTCTATTTAGCAGGCCCGCAAGTTGCAGCAGCTAGTGCAATCTTAGGCAAGATTGCTACACCGAAGGAGGTCCAATAAGATGAGTTTAACAGGGAAAGTTTGGCGCTACGGCAACAATATTGATACAGACGTTATTATTCCGGCACGGTATTTAAATAGTTTTGACCCGAAAGAATTGGCATCGCATTGCATGGTCGACATTGATGAAACGTTCGCACCGAATGTCAAAGAAGGGGATATCATGGTCGGCGGCCACAATTTTGGCTGCGGCTCATCCCGTGAACACGCTCCCATTGCCATTAAAGCATCGGGCGTGCCTGTCGTCATTGCTGCAAGTTTTGCTCGGATTTTCTATCGCAATGCTATTAACGTCGGCTTACCGGCTCTCGAAATTGGCGACGATGTCCAGAAAATCAAAGCTGGCGATGTCTTAGAAGTGGATATTTCCACTGGGAAAATCGTCGATAAAACGACAGGTGATGTCTTCCAAGCTCCGCCACTGCCGGGCTTCATTCAAGATATTGCCAAAGCAGGCGGCTTAATCAATTACGTAAAGGAGTATAAGTAAGATGAGTAAACATATCGTCGTCATTCCCGGCGATGGAATCGGGAAAGAAATTACAGAAGCAGCCGTCAAGGTCTTGCAGAAAGTCGATGAAAAGTGCGGCATTGGCTTGACCTATGAATGGAAAGATGCTGGCGGTACGGCATACGATAAAGTCGGCAGTCCCCTTCCGGAAGATACGATTGATGCGGCGAAAAAGGCTGATGCCATTCTCTTTGGTGCCGTTGGCGGCGACAAATGGGATGGTGTAGAACCGACGAAGCGGCCGGAACAGGCTGTCTTAGGGTTGCGCAAAGCGTTGGGCTTGTATGTCAATCTTCGCCCGGTCAAAGTACCGGCCGTATTGTCTGAATATTCTCCGCTCAAACCGGAAATCGTAACGGGCACGGATATCCTCATCGTCCGCGAACTCATTGGCGGTATTTATTTCGGTGACCGCTGCGAATCGGAAATCCACAACGGTGTAGAACGGGCGTGGGACCTTGAAAATTACAGTGTCCCTGAAGTGCAGCGCATTACGAAATTTGCCATGACTGCAGCGCGGAAACGGCGTCACAAGGTCACGTCTGTGGATAAGTCGAATGTCCTCGCTACGTCGCGGTTGTGGCGGCGCACAGTCATCGATGTTGCAAAAGATTATAGCGATGTCGCACTCAATCATTTCTACGTTGATAATTGTGCTATGCAGCTGGCTATGAATCCGAAACAGTTCGATGTCATCGTAACGGGCAACTTATTCGGCGATATTTTGAGTGATGAAGCGGCTGTTCTTGGTGGTTCTATTGGCATGATGCCGTCGGCTTCGATTGGGGAGTTGACGAGTTTGTATGAACCGATTCATGGGTCCGCACCAGATATTGCCGGTCAAGGGATTGCGAATCCGTGTGCTACGATTTTGTCGGCAGCGATGCTTTTGCGGTACTCTTTAGATGAAGATAAGGCTGCTGATATGATTGAAGCAGCTGTCGATAAGGCTCTCAATGATGGGTGGAGAACGCCTGATTTATACAAAGAAGGATTTAAAAAGGCAGATACAGAAACAATGACCGATGTGGTGTTGCAGAATATTTAATGGTATTTAGTTGTCGGCCCAGGGAGATAGCCCTAGAACGTACGAAACGCAGGTGTCGCGTTGCGCCAATGACGTTTCTTAACGTTCTAGGGCTATCTCTATGTATGCGTCAATTAACTAAATATTCTGCAGGGGATGTACGAGAAGGTGTCGCTTCGCGCCAATGGCTTTGGTATTACAATGCATTGATATATAATATCATTTATTATATTTATATAGAAATCTCGATAATTGCGTAATTTGAATGGTTTATACTTCATAATTTCTAAATGGATATACTTCTTTTTATCTACTTATGTTGACAACAACTATCAAATAATGCATAATAAAATCAATAGAAGTGGTGGTGAAAGGAGGTTATCTTATGAAGTTTGTTCGCTTTGTCTTAGGTATGGTTACGTTCGTGTTATTTTTTGCTGTACTGATGCAGTGTGTATTGTTAGATGTATCTTCGATACAACAGATTGGCGGCCCTATGGGTGTGTTAGTGACGTTTTTAGCGGTACTAGCTGGGTTGATTGCTATTATTGGACAGCGGTCTGCTACGGGAGCGGTCGTTGTCGGGATTTTCTTTTTTGCTGGTGCTGTGTTAGGCATGGAAGGTGGTCATGTCGAAGGGATTTTAGCTGTTTGGGGCAAGTTATTCTTGACCTTAGCTGCTGTGTTCTGGGCGACGGCATGGTGCCAGAAGCGGCAGGAAGTGGTGGAAAAATAGGTTTCTTCAGTTGTATTTCTCTGGAAAATAGGCTACACTACAGGTATCCCTAATTTCAAGGAGGATACAACGATGAATATTATTAGAACAAAAATGCCTGGTGTGTTTCTCTTATTCCCGACGGTCTTTGATGACGCAGACGGATTTGAAATGGAATCGTGGAGCAAGAGAAATTTGCTGATGGCTGGTCTGAATA
>UQHB01000020.1 GCA_900540735.1 uncultured Megasphaera sp.
AACTCGCTGACGCTGGTATCATCCAGGGCGTTGACGGCCAGTACTTCCAGGGCCAACGTAACATCACTCGTTACGAAGCAGCTGAAATGGTCGCAAAAGCTATGGCTCATCAGGACAAAGCAACAGTTGAACAACGCGCACTCATCAACAAATTAGCTGATGAATATGCTGACGAACTCAATAACCTTGGCGTTCGCGTTTCTGCTCTCGAAAGCCGCGTTGGTAATGTAAAACTTTCTGGTGATGCTCGTGTACGGTATCGTTATCAAGATGGTAGCAAAGAAAACGATAAATCTTTTGATAGCCGTGTTCGTATCCGTGCAACTGCTCAGGTCAATGACAACACACAAGTTCGCTACGGTATCCGTCAGGACTTAAAATTCAGTGATTCCAATACCGCATCTGAAGGCAAGGATTTCTACACAGACCGTGCAGAAGTTGTTACGAATTTCGGTAAAAATTTCAAAGCTAGCGTAGGCCGTACAGAAAAATACGTTCTTGGTAATGCTTACGGCTACAACTACGGCGATATTTTCGACCGTGCTGAATTGAAATACAGCAATGATAATTTCGCTGCTACTGCTGGCTATGGTAAATTTAAAGGTGAATTTAAATCTGGTGCAACCGATGTAAAAACGGGTTATGGCGAATTAGAAGGCTTCTTCGGTAACGGCTCTGCTGTTGGCGTATACTACAATGCCTTCAACAATGCTGATGGCACTGTTGGTAAAACAGCAACAAACCTCGACAACCTCTGGGGTGCATACGCTTCCTTAAACCTCAGCGACAAAGTAAATCTCTTAGCTAACTATGAAACGGTCAACTATGACAAACCCTTTGCCAGTGCTGACGGTAGTAAGGAAGACAGTGCGAATGCTTGGGTTGGTGTCTTGACCTATGGCAAAGCTAAACAATCCGTTCCTAATTCTTGGGACTTATGGGTTGAATATTTAAATGCAGAAGATGGTGCATTCTTCGGTTCTACGAACTCTTGGAGATTCGGCAAACAAATGGATAATATCACATCTTGGGGCGCAGGCTTTGACTACACACTCGCTAAAAACGTACAGTTAAGCGTAGCTCAGTCCTTCGCTACATCCCTTAAAGATGGCAATGGTGATGATCCTGAAGAACAAACCTTGGCTCAGGTTAACTTCGCATTCTAATCTAATTCCTATAGAACACGAAAAAGACCACTTCCTTAAGAAGTGGTCTTTTTTTGCGTGGTTATAATTTTATTCTGCCCAATCGCCGTTAATGAAGACTGGCACAGTCGTACCGTCTGCTTTTGTGCCGACAATAGAAAGGTCAGCAGAGCCAACCATGAAATCGACGTGAATCATAGAATCGTTAATACCGGCTTTCGTCGCTTCTTCGCGAGTCAAATCACCGCCATGTTCCAAGCACGTCGGGTACGCTGCGCCAAGGGCGAGGTGGCACGACGCATTTTCGTCGAATAAGGTTTCATAAAAGAGGATATTCGACAGGGAAATAGGCGAATGATAGGGAATGAGGGCGACTTCGCCGAGACGGCATGCCCCTTCGTCAATAGCGACGAGTTTCTGCAGGACGTCTTCGCCCACTTTGGCATGGACTTCGACGACTTTCCCGTCTTTGAAGGTGAGCGAGAAATCATCGATAATGTTGCCGTTGTAGACGAGGGGCTTCGTGTTGTAGACGATGCCGTTGACGTTGTCTGCTTGAGGAGCCGAATAGATTTCTTCTGTCGGAATGTTGGCATTGAAGAGAATTGGTGTTATGCCCGACGTTTCTTCCATGCCGCCTTGCCAAATGTGCGTCTGGGGCAGGACGACTGTTAAATCCGTACCACGGCTGTTCGTGTAGTGGAGACTGACGAAATGATGGTTCGTCATCCATTCACGGCGTTTTTTCAGTTCAGCTAAATGGGCATCCCAATCAGCCAAAGGATTTTCACCGGTGCAGCGCGACGTGTAGAGGATTTTTTCCCATAAGAGGTTGTATGCACCATAGTCGTTTTGTTCCGGGAAGAGGAATTTGCCCCATGTGATGCTCGGCACAGCTGCGACGAGCCACGTCGTTTTCGAAGCCATCATGCCGTCGACATATTCTTTGAGGGCTGCATTACGGGCTTTTTGCCACGCAAAGATTTTTGCTGTATCAATGCCTTTCATCAAATTCGGATTGGCCGAAATGAGGCTGAGGAAGGCCGCCCCTTGGCGGTAGTAGTGGAGACTGAAGTCACGGCTCCAGTCGGGCATGGTTTCAAATTTATCGAGGCTTTCGTATTCATAGCGAAGGCGCGTTAAGTCATCGCTGCGCCAGTTCGTAACGACTTGGCCTGCGCCCATTTCGTACGCTTCTTTCGTGACTTTCGTGACGAAGTCGTGCGCTTCTACAGGAGCGTTGATGACGAGAATTTGGTGTTGCTGTAAATTTAAGCCTTTTTGCAATAAGACTTTTGCATACATCGTAAGAGTGTGTTCAGAAGGCATGAGAAAGACTCCTTTCTATGGATGAAGTTTATACGCCGTGTGTTTCCAAAGTCTTGTATTGAGGGCACAGGCGTTGATACAGAGGCCAATAATAAGGCTTAGCCAGTAGCCATACGCTCCGTAAGAGGTGAAATGAGCCATGGCATAGCCTAAGGGGATACTAATGACCCAATAGGTACAGAAGGCGACGTACGTAATGATTTTGACGTCTTTATAGCCACGCAAAATCCCTTGGACAGGCGTCCCGGCAGCATCGAAGAGGGAAAAGATTGCGGCATACATGAGAAAGACGCGGATGACCGCAAAGGTCGCGCTATCCGACGTAAAGAGGGACGCAATCGGGTCGAGGCCAAGATAGGTCAAGGCCATGAGCAAGCCGGCAATACAAAAGGCTGTGCCTTGGCAAAGCACGGCATATTGACGGGCCTCTTGAAAACGGCGCGCTCCTACTTCGTAGCCAATGACGATGGTCGCTGTCAGGCTGACGCTCCACGGAAAGGTATAGGTCAAGGTGGAGTAACTAATGGCAGCCTGATTGGCCGCTAAGTAAAGCGTCCCGAATTCAGCCATTAAGAGGCCGACGACGCTAAAGAGGCTCGTTTCGCAGAAGACAGCAATAAAAATAGGCACGCCTAATTCGAGTTGATGCAGACAGTGGGTCCAGCTAAAGCCGCGAGGCTGTGTCCAAATATGGTATGACTTAAAAGGCTCTTTCCACTGGAAAATCGCCGCAAAAATGAGGAACGTCAGCCATGATGCAATGGTCATGGCGTAGCCCGTACCGATACCGCCGAGGGCCGGGATACCGAAGGCTCCAAAAATAAGGATGCGGAATAAAATGACCGTAATGATGAGGTTCGTCACGATAATCGCCATAGAGACATGGGTCATACCATGGGCATCGACGATATAGCGCATCGTAGCCTGTAAGAAAATCGGCAAAATACCGAGACTTAAGGCAAATAAATACTCATACGCAATATGATAGACAGCAGGCTCTAGCCCCATGATGTCTAAAAAGGGCCTGAGAGCCACTGTGCCGATGAGAATGATGAAGATAGTAAAGAAGATACCTATGTACAAACTCTGGGCGATATACGTGGGAATACGGTCAAATTTTTCGGCTCCCCGAAGCTGAGAAATAATCGGGGAAATACCGAAAAAGATGCCGGAAATGCCGGCAAAAATAGGAAACCAAATATTGACGGCGACAGCGACACCGGCTAAATCGACGGTGCTGGCCTGACCGCTGAACATACTACTAAAGACACTGGTCCCGATTTGCGCCATTTGCGTCAGGAGCAAGGGGAAGAATAAGGTTAGGAAATGTTTGAGTTGGGCCATGTTGGGAATAGGCATGTACGAAGTCTCTCCTTTGTGGTAGCCATACGAAAACAAGCCCCGTCACGAAGGCGGGGCTTGTAGGCTTTTGGATTATTTTTCCAACCCATTGACTTTAGCAGCCAAGCGGGATTTTTTGCGAGCTGCATTGTTTTTATGGAGAACGCCTTTCTGAGCGGCACTATCGATTACACTGCTGGCTTTGTCAAAGGCTTTCTTAACAGCATCAGCGTCACCTGCTGCAATAGCTTCTGTTGTACGGCGAATAGCTGTATGTACAGCAGATTTTACGCGAGAATTAGCTTCATGGCGAGCTGCATCTTTTTCCATCGATTTGATGTTGGATTTAATTTGCGGCAATTGGTTCACCTCCCTAGATTACAAGAACACTAGAAGAAAGTGTATCATAATCGAGGTAAAAAATCAATAGATTTTTTATGCTGTGTTGACATTAAAGTTTGCCTTCAGAGCCAAGAACGAATTTAATTTTGTGTGCAACGATGTCGTAGACGTTCTTACGGCCGTCTGCTAAGTACTGGCGCGGGTCAAAATGATCCGGATGAGCAGCCATGTGCTGGCGGATACCAGCGGTCATGCCGAGACGGAGGTCGGAGTCGATGTTGATTTTGCAAACAGCCATGGAAGCAGCTTTGCGGAGCTGGTCTTCAGGGATGCCGATAGCATCGGGGAGATGGCCGTCGTTAGCATTGATGATTTTGACGTATTCCGGAACGACGGAAGATGCGCCGTGGAGCACGATAGGGAAGCCCGGGAGGCGTTTGGAAACGTCTTCGAGGATATCGAAACGGAGTTCAGGCGGAACGAGGACGCCTTCAGCGTTGCGTGTGCATTGATCTGGTGTGAATTTGTATGCGCCGTGGCTCGTGCCGATAGCGATTGCTAAGGAATCAACGCCTGTACGGGAAACGAATTCTTCAACGTCTTCCGGACGTGTGTAGGAAGCTTCGTGAGCTGCGACTTTGACATCATCTTCGATGCCAGCGAGCTGACCGAGTTCGCCTTCAACGACAACGCCGTGGGCGTGTGCGTATTCAACGACTTTTTTCGTGATTTCAATATTTTCTTCAAACGGATGAGCCGAAGCGTCAATCATAACGGACGTAAAGCCGCCGTCGATGCAAGATTTGCATGTTTCAAAATCAGGACCATGGTCGAGGTGAAGTGCCACGTGTAATTCCGGATGGTCTTCGAGAGCTGCTTCTACGAGGTGTTTCAAATATGCAGGTTTAGCATATTTACGAGCACCGGCAGAGGCCTGCATGATGATTGGCGATTGGCAATCTGCTGCAGCATCGACAATCCCTTGGACAATTTCCATGTTGTTGATGTTGAACGCACCAATGGCATATTTCCCTTCATAAGCTTTTTTGAACATGTCTGTAGTACCAACTAATGGCATTTTACATTCCTCCTAGTGAATGATATAATAACTACTCTATAATCCAACCGGCCCGTCGGACAAGATTTGCCATGTCCGCTGGGAGCGGAGAATTAACGCTAATGAATTGATGCGTAACAGGATGGATAAATTGCATACAATAGGCGTGCAGTGCTTGGCGCTCCATGAACTGCCGCGAGCCGCCGTAGAGGTCGTCGCCGACGAGGGGATGACCTAAGTGCGAACTGTGGACGCGAATCTGGTGTGTTCTGCCGCTAAAAAGCTGTACTTCTACGAGGCTGTATTCCTTTGAAGCATAGATACGAGTGAAATCAGACTGAGCTGCCTTGCCGTCAAGGGTCACGCAGCGCGTAATGATACTGTCTTTCGTGCGACCAATGGGCCAGCGAACCGTTGCCCGCTCTCCTGGGAAAAAGCCTTCGACGAGGGCTAAATAAATGCGCCGGTAATTCAGTTTTTCCTTATCAAAGGCGTACTGAATCTGCGGCTCTTTAGCAATGAGGCACAGGCCTGACGTATTGCGGTCTAAGCGGTGCATAGGATGATACGTGCAGTGCTGCTTCGTGTCGGCGTAATACTGCATCATGCCGTTCGCCAGCGTGCCGTGGCGTTCGCTTGATGTCGGGTGCATGAGGACACCTGCAGGTTTATTGACGACGACGAGGTATTCATCTTCGTAGGCAATGGTAAAAGGCACCGGTTCTGGCGGAAAATCTTGGTGCGACGGCAGCGTTACCGTGACTTCATCGCCTTCGTGGACGAAATCTTTCGTCGTTGCCGGACTGCCATTAATCGTGCAAATACCGTTGTGCTTAATGCGCCGCCTCAGGGACGCAGAGACACCGAAGTGTTTGAGTGCGCCGCCAAGCGAAGTAATCTTCGTGAGGGCACCGACTGTGAAATGTATCATATGCAAATCCTTTTCATAATCGTAGTACACCTATATTATACAAAATGAATAGGAATAAATCCATAATAAAAAGAAGGAATTCCAAATGGTTATAGAGAATATAGTAGACGATGGAATAATTTATAGGGTAACATCAGGTGGTAAAGGTGAAACGATTTTCCAGTGAATTTATTGAAGAAGTGCGACAAGCCAATGATATTGTAGCCGTCATTTCGGAATACGTGCCATTGACGCGCAGAGGCCGTAACTTTTGGGCGTGCTGTCCCTTTCATAATGAAAAGACAGCATCCTTTAGCGTTGCTGCAGATAAGGGCTTTTTCTATTGCTTTGGCTGCCATGCCTCTGGCGATGTCTTTAAATTCGTCATGATGCGGGAAAATATTTCCTTTCAAGAAGCTGTGGAACGCCTGGCCGAACGGGCGCACATTACGCTCCCGGCTATCGAAAAGTCCGCCGAAGAAGTGAAGCGGGAACAGCTCATGGACAGGCTCTATGAGATTAATGAAATGGCTGGTAATTTTTTTCATAATTGCCTGACGAAGACCCATTATGGTACAGACGGGCTGGCTTATTTTCATCGCCGTCATTTGTCAGATGACACGATTTTGCAGTTTAAGCTGGGCTTTGCGCCGGACAGCTGGAATAAACTGACCGATGCCTTTATGAAAAAAGGCGTCAGCTCCAAGGATTTAGTACTCTTAGGGCTGGCGAAAGAAAAAAATGGCCGCTACTATGATGCCTTCCGCAAACGGGTCATTTTTCCCATTCGCGACGGCCGGGGCCGCATTGTCGGCTTTGGCGGCCGTGTCCTCGATGACAGCAAACCTAAATACTTAAACTCGCCAGATACGCCGATTTTTAATAAACGAAAGCTTTTATTTGCTATGGATGCGGCTCATCAGGCGATTTATGATGAAGGAAAAGCTGTCCTCGTCGAAGGCTATATGGATGTTATTTCCTGTCATAACCGCGGCGTGCGCAACGTCGTCGCCTCGCTCGGTACGGCTTTTACACCGGAACAAGCACGGCTTCTCCAGCGGCAGGCTAAAGAATTGGTCTTATCCTACGATATGGACGGAGCCGGACGGCAGGCTACACGGCGGGCTATGGAAATCGTCCGCGGCCTGGGCATGCGCATTCGCGTTGCCTCCTTACCCCAAGGGAAGGACCCAGACGAATACATTAATAGTGCCGGGCCGGAAAAATTCCGCGACGCTATTAATACGGCACCCAATGTCCTCGATTACATGCTGAAACGGGCGATGTTGCAATACGATGTAGCGACGCTCGAAGGGAAATCGTCCATTACGGCGATGGTTCTCCCTGTCGTCGCAATAATCGATAACCGCGTCATTTTAGATGCGTTTTTGCAGAAAATGGCCCAAGCCTTGCAAATCGACGAAAATGCCGTGCGCAGTGAATTTAACCGCTACGTCGCAGCCCATCCGGAAACGGGACAACAACAAGTGACCATTTCCAAAGCCGTGACCAGTGAAAATGCAGCCGCTCGCGGTGGCAATCCCATGGCTGTAGCCGAAGAAAATATTATCCGTTTTCTCCTCGATCATCCGGCTTCATGCGCCCGTATTGCCCAGCATGTACATCCTGATTTTTTTGCCGATACGAAACGGCGGCATATTTACGAAATCATGCTGTCCTTGTATCAGACAAATCCAAACTTTACGAAAGCAGCAATGCAAGAACAATTAACTCCTGAGGAGGCCCAAGAAATTGCAAGAATTATGGTACTGCAAGACGTTCCTGTAGATGAAGCCGTCTTGCTGGATTATGTCAAGCGGTTTCGCCTGCAAACACTGCAGAAACAATATGAAGAACAAAGCCGCTTAGCTTCGGCCTACGCCGCAGCACACGACCCAAGGCTGAAAGATGCGCTCTTGGCATGTAAAAAGCTGAGTGAAGAAATGAAACAATGGTCTTAAGGAGCAGAAAGGAGCTTGCCTGTTATGATGAAAAAGAAATTAGATACCTTAGAAGATACGCTGAATAATACGGCTAAAAAAGCGACTAAAGGAAAAACGAATAAACGGAAAAATCCGAAGAAAAAAGAAGAACAAAAGCCGTTAAGCGAAAAAGAACGGCAGCAAATCGCGTTGCAGCACATTAAACAGCTCTTGGCAACAGGCCAGAAAAAGGGCAGTTTGACCTATACAGAAATCATGAACGTCATGGAAGAAGACGATTTGACACCAGACCAAATCGACAAGATGTACGAAGTCTTTGCCGATAAGGGCATTGATATTATTGGCGATGACGACGGCCTCGATGAACATGGCGATTTAGACGTAGACGATGACGACGAAAAAGTGCCAGACCTGCATAACGTCGATTTGAGCGTTCCTGAAGGCATCAACATCGATGACCCAGTGCGGATGTACTTAAAAGAAATCGGCAGAGTGCCTCTCCTTTCGGCAACGGAAGAAATTACGCTAGCCAAGACTATTGAACGGGGCAATTCGGCAGATGCCACAGAAGAAGAAATCAAAGCCGGTACGGTTGCAAAAAAGAAACTGACCGATGCGAACCTCCGTCTCGTTGTCAGCATTGCTAAACGCTACGTCGGCCGGGGCATGCTCTTTTTGGACCTCATTCAAGAAGGCAACTTGGGCCTCTTAAAAGCAGTCGATAAATTCGATTACAGTAAAGGCTATAAATTCAGTACGTATGCTACGTGGTGGATTCGCCAGGCCATTACGCGTGCCATTGCTGACCAGGCGCGGACCATCCGTATTCCTGTCCATATGGTTGAAACGATTAATAAACTCATCCGTATTTCGCGGCAGCTCCTCCAAGATAAAGGACGGGAACCGCTTCCGGAAGAAATTGCTGAAAAGATGGATATTCCAGTCGAACGCGTACGGGAAATCATGAAGATTGCCCAAGAACCGGTATCGCTCGAAACACCAATTGGCGAAGAAGAAGATTCACACTTAGGCGATTTTATTGAAGACTCGGAAGCAGTTGCACCAGATGATGCAGCTTCGTTCATTCTCTTAAAAGAACAGATTGAAGATGTTTTCTCCTGTCTGACCGATAGAGAACGGAAAGTATTGTATCTCCGCTTCGGCCTGAAAGACGGTAGACCGCGGACGCTCGAAGAAGTAGGGCAGCACTTCAATGTCACTCGCGAACGTATTCGCCAGATTGAAGGTAAAGCACTCAGTAAGCTCCGTAATTGGGGTAAACGAGAAAAAATCAAAGATTTCTTATAAGATTAACATAGAGAAACCTCCTCTGCATGTAGTGTGCAGGGGAGGTTTTTTAGTATGGAAAGATGAGTTTGTAAATAAGCAATTTTATGACCCTTTCTATGTACGGATTAGTACGGGGAATGAAAAAGTGGATAAAAAAATACGAAATCATTCTGAACGATTCGATAAATATTTTAAAAAATATTTGGAAGGACTTAATGGAGATAAGCCACTAATTATTGAAGCGATGGTGGAACCAACGATAAAAGTCAAGGATTCAATTGAAATTTTACAAAAAGGAAAGGTCTATTTAAAGGAGGTAGAATAAATGAAATATTATGTAGGTATTGATTTAGGAACAACGAATAGTGCAATTGCTAGTTTTGATGGAGAAAATGTCCGTGTCTGGAAAAGTAAGTCTGACCAGAATGATGTCACTCCATCGGCTATTTATATAGATAAACGAGGTAAAAAATTTTACGGAAGCACAGCATATCGTAAATCTGCACAACAACCAGAACGGTGCGCAACACTTTTCAAACGTTTCATGGGAACAAGTACAAAAATAAAACTTGGTGATGAAGAATTGTTGCCAGAAGAATGTAGTGCAGAAATTCTGCGTGAATTATATCGTAATTTACCAGAAGAAATCCGTACTTGTGATGAAACGGCAACCATTATAACCGTCCCTGCAGCTTTTAACCAAATGCAAAATGCAGCGACTTTAGAAGCTGCTAAATTGGCTGGTATTGGACATGTTGCGGTCATGCAAGAACCGGTAGCCGCTATTATGAGTGTCATGAAAGAAAATGACAAAAATGCTAAATTCCTTATTTATGATTTAGGTGTCGGCACGTTGGATGTAGCTATTGCAGAATGTTTAGAAGGTAAAGTCAATTTATTAGCCCACGGTGGTATCGCTATGTGTGGCGGTCGTGATTTTGATAGAGTCATTATGGATCATATTGTTGTTCCTTGGTTACAGCAAAATTATGATTTACCAACAGATTTTAAAACGAATAAAAAATATGAAAAATTAATTTGTATTGCATCGTACGCTTCTGAAATTGCAAAATTAGGGTTATCTTCTGATTCTAGTGCTGATATTGAGGGAGAAACCGGCGTTTGTGATGAATCAGGCGAAGAAATTTATTTAGATATCCCTATTACAAGAGACGAATATGACCCATTGATTGCATCGATGATTGATGAATCTATTAAAGCGACAAGAGATGCTATTCAAAAAGCTGGTTTAACGCCTGCTGATATGGATCATATTGTATTTGTCGGTGGCCCTACGAACTATAAGCCTATTCGTGATAAAGTTTCTGATGCGTTGGGAATTCCGGGCAGTATTGAAGTGAACCCGATGACGGCTGTAGCACAAGGGTCTAGTATTTATGCTGAAGCTATTGATTGGTCTTCTGATGAACATGGACGAAAATCAACTCGCAACCATAGTTATACCCAAGCGAGTAATGACCTTACTAATCCTAACAATCGTATTCTTGCAGAAGTGAATTGGTTTTGTGGAATGGATAATGAACAGATTCAAAGGATGATTCAGTGCATACAAACTAAACAAAATTTTTATGCTGCGTTCCCTAATCTATTATGCGAATTTAACTACTTAAAATACAAAGTAGAATATGAAAGTTTAGCCGGGGCATTGCAAGTATTGCCAAAACTAGACACACTATATAAAAAAATAACAAAAGAGATGGTTACGCAAATTATTAACGCTACTCGTCGAGATATTTCTTTTCCTACTATACAGGATGCTGGTGTTGTTACTAGAGGAATCGAAGAACTACGAAAAGATGTGCATAATAGTTTGGGTGCGTTAACAAATCCAATAAAACAATCAGATAGATATGTGCAACAAGTAACATCCTTTGCTAAGCAAGCTTTAGGCGGTAAACCAGTTGGTGTTTTAATTGAAGAATTTATTTCTACGTATCGATTAGATATACAAGAGCAAATTTTACAAGAAAAAAGTTCTCTAGATAGAATTTTAACATTATTAATAAGAGAACAAAGCACAATATATATATAGACAAATTAGAAATGTCTGCTCGTAGATTAGCTTCTTATGTAACCCCACTTATATATATGACGAATAATAAAGGCGATAGGGAATATGGGATTGCTATGGAATTAGGTGAAAGTATACGGCGTGTTGGATTTGATTTATACACTACATATCATAAAACTGAATTGTCTTTTAAGGTTTTTGAACTATTAGTAACGTATTTTCCAGATATGGGAGCTTTTACGGCACAAAACAAAAAAGACCTCGATACGTTACGTTCGTATGTGGAAAAGGATAAACGAGAAGCTAGTAGAAGCCGAGTCTTTCAAGATGCTGAGAAAGCTATGAAAGATATTCTCGATGATATTCAACAAAACGCACACTTTGCACAAGGGTATGAAACACAAAATAGGCAGTACTGTCAAGATACATTTGAACGGTGTTATATCAAAATAATTTATGAATTCATGCATAGAAGCGGGTATTCTGCTACTGAATTTGCAATTTTAAATGGATTTGCCGCTATTATTTATCGGAAAATGGCGGTATTGTGCACGTGGTTTAATGATTTTGCTAAAGCAGAACGATATATACATATTGCTAGTGAATATGCTCAACAATCTCACGATAATAAGCTTATTACGGATATTAATATATGGAAGCAGAAGCTTAAACAAAATATGCCTGTACAAAGGAAAATTAATTCATCTGCTTCTTCTACCATTAATGACAGTGCAAAAACAACAAATGATGATAACTTTGGGTGTGGTAGCTTGTTATTTTGTTTAATCTTTTGTGGCATTGGTGGAGCTATTGCAGGGCCGTTTGGAGTTGTAGTTGCAATTGTTATTTTAATATATTTAGGAAGTAAAAAATAATTTTATAATGCAGGGGGGTTATAAATGAAATGTAAAACATGTGGACATGAGATTCCTAAAGGAAATAAGTTTTGTGAATACTGTGGCACCCCGGTTGTTGAACAACCGAAGCAGAAAAAATGTCCTTCTTGTGGGGCAACAGTAAAAGAAGGAGAAAACTTTTGTTATGCTTGTGGTACTTCTCTAAATAAACCCAATACTACAGTTAAAGACTATGTTGTCAATAAGCCGAAACATGAGCCTTTATCTAACAATAACACCAGTCACTCACAGTCAGAGAAAACAACATCGGTGCCTAAACAAGAAAACCAATACATGAAATATGGCATTATTGGTGGAGTTAGTATTATTCTTATTGCTATTCTTATTGCCGTTGTTGTGCCTTCCAATACGAAAACCGAAAAGAGTGGTACTACTACGCCATCTAATACAAGTACTATGCCAGAAAGAATGGAAACTCCTAAGAATAGTGTCAATACAACCATGCCTGTGTATGCTATTAATGGCATTTCTTTGGAAGACTCATGGAGTAGTGTAAGAAAAGAACTTGGTGCGCCTTTGAGTTCCTCAGACGAAGGCATTTACACACGATACAAATACAATAACCTAGAAGTCGTTACGGATAAAAATGATGTTGTCCAGGCTGTAGTTACACTTACTTCGGACGGTGCGACCAAAGGCATATGCGTAGGTGATTCATTTAGTGACGTTGTGCGCCAATACGGCAAAGATTATTCTGCATCGGATTATGATAATCTAACGTTATATGAGTATTCTTTTGACACCCCTTCTGGCAAACCGGCATTATTCCGCTTTGCTGTAGATAAGGATAGTCATAAGGTTTCTTACATGAGTGCGCGAACCTTGTCTGATGATGTAGCAAAAGCACAGCGTGTATTTTTAGATTATCATCAAGACATTTCGTCTCATGATTTTTCTGGGGCATATAGCAATTTAAGCCAGAGTATGCAAGCGAATATGGGCGATGTGTCCTCTTATTCTAAGGGCTTTAAAAACACCTTATCTAGTAATGTAAGTCATCTCCATGTCATGTCTGTTACGCCGTCAGCAATTACCTTTGCGTACGAATTGGAAGCACAGGATAGAGGTCCGGGATTGTCCAGACAAACACAGCGATTTAGTGGAACCGTTGCGATGGTTTTAGAAAATGGACAATGGAAGATTGGTGAAATGGAAGCAAATAAAATAATGAGTTGCCGTTGCTATTTGTTAACGCAATAAAAGATAGTATACACTATTGAAGTACTTGCACGCATGAAAGAATCCATGCGTCGCACGGCTCTTCTTCACCCAATTATTTTATAGAGGAGAGCCGGTGTGGCTTCACTGGGCTGTTCCTTATTTATATAAGACGATAGGCTGGTTCCTTTGGCAAGGCTTACTTTTGGGGGATGTATCGTAAAAGAATAGTAAAATTGATATTGACAAAGAGCCTTATTCACGATATAATATCTTTCGTTGGCGGGGCATAGCGCAGTTTGGTAGCGCACCTGGCTTGGGACCAGGGGGTCGCAGGTTCGAATCCTGCTGCTCCGACCATTTTTTTGCGGGTGTAGCTCAGTGGTAGAGCGCCAGCCTTCCAAGCTGGTTATGTGGGTTCGATTCCCATCACCCGCTCCATTTATTATGACTCAGTAGCTCAGCTGGATAGAGCAACAGCCTTCTAAGCTGTGGGTCTAGAGTTCGAATCTCTACTGGGTCACCAACATAAACCTCGTGTGCATAGCATGCGAGGTTTTTTTGTATGCTTTTTTAGGTAATAAAAACGACCAAGCGTATCTGTAGATATGCTTGGTCGTTGTGGTTGGTGGGCCTACTTGGGTTCGAACCAAGGACCAACCGGTTATGAGCCGGTGGCTCTACCGCTGAGCTATAGGCCCGTATGGGAAGGCGCAAAGCCTTACCTAAATATTATACGGTAATTATATAGCAGCGTCAAGAATTAAATTACAAAGATTATACGTTTTTAATCGTAATGCCTGTATCGGTTACGACAATAGCATCAGGAGAGTTGCCTTGGATGACGCGGAAAACGCCTAAGGGAACATAGGCTGTATTATCGACGAGGACAGCAGGGGCACCGTAGGAAATGGGGGCTGTCGTGCCAATAGCAGTTGTACTAGATGCTGTGGAAAGATCCGTGCCGAGGGACAAGGTCGTGGTCACATCTTTGCTGGTAATCGTGACAGACGGTGTATCACCAGGATTCCAGGTCGTTGTAAAGCCAAGGGCATCGGCAACGGCACGGGCTGGGACGAGGACTGTATTATTGATGAGGATTGGTTTAATATCCGGGCTAAAGACCATGTCACTGACGGCGAGTTGTTTATTGACTGCATAGCCGTCTGTAGAGGGCAGGGTATAGTTTGTCATGTCATGGCTAATGGGAGTATTCGTTTGTTCTTGTTGCACTACTGCTGCAGTTGGTGTTAATGTAGCTGCTGTAGGCACTGTGGTTGTTGCTGCAAAAGCCGATGCAGAAATGGCAAGGATGCAAGCGCAAATGGCAAAGGATGTTGTTTTCATAAGATTACCTTCTTTCTCTGCTGTGATGGCTTGAGTATAGCACAAGGAAAGAGAAAAAAACAGGGAGCCAACGGAACTGTTACGAAGCTGTACAAGTCCTGTTGTTTCCCTGCAACTGATAGCGTATATATTACAATGATTCGGCAAAATCAAGGCCGACGTTGGTAGCGTAGTAGGTACCTTTTGTTTCGCCTGGTTCAATGTATTTTTTATCTACTAAGGTCTGGAGTATGGCCATATCGGGCGGATTGGGCGCAAAGATTTCAGCAGGTGTGCATTCTTCCCGTTCTACTGTGGAAATGACACTGGCCCAGCGTTCTTCCGTTGATGGTGCGCCGTTTATGTAGTGAATGGTCGGCAAATGCATGGGATAGTCTTTGCCTGCTTGGACTAAGAATTTACCTGTCGTAATGGCTGCAGTCAAGGCGTTGTTGTCTTCCCATTCAAGGCCTAATTCATCGGCAATAGAGGACAGTTGGTTAGATGAGAAGGAATAGTCTTTCTTGGCAATGCTTAAGGTGTCGACGAAGTGCATCGGCGGCATAGGGATGTCATATACTTTTAAGGCGTGGGCAATGCAGCCCATGACAAAGGGCGCATTGTGTGCGACTAAGGTGTGGCCGGCAAAGTGTTTTTTCATGCCTGCTTCCCAGTATTCGCCGAAGGTGTCCGCTTTTTTTAAGACATCCCACGTCACATCTTTGTCTTTGACATTAGCTAAATTATTTTCTGGCGGCTGAATGTAAAAGTAATGAGGTTCCTTCAGTTCGCCTTTGTCAAATTCGGCAAAGCCAATGAGATAAATCGAGTAAGGTTGATTATTGGCTAAGGCTACAGAAATGGCCGTAAATTTTTGGGGCATCCGTTTTAGTTCGCCGTCGATAGTTAAAGGATATTTATAGTACCCTTGTTGCGGTGCAATGTCGTATTGGTGGACGTTTTTGACTTTGACGTGTTCTTTCGTTTCTAATTCTTTTTCCAGTTTGGCAGTCTTACGTTTTTTGCGCAGTGCTGACGTTAGGGAGTAGAGAACGGCACCGAGAAAGATGATAGTCACTAAGGTTCCGCCAATGTGTAAAAGTGTTTCCATGTGTATCAAATCCTTTATGTGTTATTCTGTTTGCGTGAATGTATGGTAAAAGGTCATGTTATAGCAGTTAAAGAAGGCCTTGTCCGCAGCTTTGCCGTTGACGGAGTAGCGGTCTGTCGGGTACACTGCTGCATTGGGCACAGCAGACTGCCAAACAGGGTTGCCATTTACGTCATACGCAATGGTCGCTAAGGTCTGAGCCATGACGGTCTGGCTTTTGAAGTCGTAAAAGAAGTTGTTAACGTATCCTGTAGCCGTGCTGTTCGTGTAATCGTACGTCAAGACCGTAGCCTGAATGATGTAATACGGTGGGTCATAGCGGCTGGCCTGAATGGATGTCGTATCGATGTACGATTCGGTCGTTGCATCATGGCCTACTTGCAAGTACCGCGGATTGTCGTCAAAGAAGCGGGCGAAGGCAAGGGAGCAAGTGAGCATGAGAAACGTCAAACAGAGTAGTGTAATTTTTTTGAGCATCCTGTGTTCCTCCTACATGTCGTGTCTGTATATAGTAATTTCTATTATAATCGAATTGCTATATTTTACAACTCTTTTATCTCCCTAAGAGAAGAGAAAAAGTTGAAAAAAGTCGTTTCGTAAAGTAGGAGTTTAGGATAGTGAAGTCGAATGATAATAATACAGGGAAAAACACGGGATAGTATCGTTACGAAAGGAAGGTAAGTACCTTGGGAAAAGCAATAGAAGAACATCCATTACGGGTGGCGATTTTAACGATTAGTAACAGTCGGTCCTTTTCGGATGACACGAATGGCCTTATGATTCAATCGTCGCTCACGAAATACGGACATCAAGTCGTTGATTATCAAATTGTTAAAGACGATAAAGAAGCGATTGAACGGCATTTGCATGAATGGGTGTGCAGTGTCGACGTAGTCATTATGAGCGGCGGCACGGGATTGGCCCCGCGCGATGTGACCATTGAAACGGTGACACCTCATTTCGACAAGCTCTTGCCGGGCTTTGCAGAAATGCTCACGTATTTTGCGTACCGCCGGGCTTGCGGCGTACAAGCCTTGGCCTATAGAGCGACAGCAGGGCTCGTGCATCAATGCTTGGTCTTTTGTCTGCCTGGCTTGCCGAGCTTGATTAAAATCGGTATGGAAAAAATTATTTTACCAGAATTATTCCATTTGTATGCGCAAGTAAAAAAATAAAGGTAAGACACCGCGGCGCTCAGCGTTGCGGTTTTTTCTTGCCTCATGAAAGGAACCTAAAAGATGAGTAAACTGATTCTCGTAACAGGCGGCGCGCGGAGCGGTAAAAGTGCCTTTGCTGAGTTGCTGCTGGCAAAGGCTCCTGGCCCATACGGCTATATTGCAACGGCTGAAATCTATGATGACGAAATGAAAGAACGCGTCGCTCTCCACCAAGCACGGCGGCCCCAAGAGTGGCAGACCTATGAAGTACCGCGCCACTTAGCCCAAGCCTTGCCGACGATATTATCTAAGCAGCAGAGCGTCCTATTAGATTGCGTGACGATCTATCTTTCTACGTATCTCTACGACCATCGCGATGAAGATGATGCAACGATTACGCAAGGAGCCTTGAAAAACATTGAGGACTGTCTCCAGTGCGTTCAATCCTATGATGACAAGACGGTCATTATGGTGACCAATGAACTAGGCTGCGGCCTCGTCCCGATGGAACACACGAGCCGTTTGTACCGCGATGTCATCGGCAAAGCCAATCAATACATTGCCAGCAAAGCGGACGAAGTCTACCTCGTAGCTTGCGGCTTACCACTGCAGCTCAAGCCCCAAGGAGGGATGAGGCCATGACATCCTTTTTGATTGCCCTCCAATTTTTATCGCGCATTCAGTTAGCGAAGCAAACGGTTTGGACGAATGAAGACTTTGGCAAATCGGTCATTTGGTTTCCCTTAATTGGCACGATTATTGGTATCTTTCTGGCCGCTGTGTACGTAGCGGCTAGTTATCTCTTTGCACCGCTCTATACGGCTGTCATCGTCGTGGCGGCGTGGCTCTATATTACAGGCGGC
Organism: uncultured Megasphaera sp.; assembly: GCA_900540735.1. GTDB lineage: Bacteria > Bacillota > Negativicutes > Veillonellales > Megasphaeraceae > Megasphaera. The sequence continues at coordinate 17,922 of UQHB01000020.1, forward strand.
CTCCATGCGGATGGGTACATGGATACAGCTGATGGCATCTTGTCTGGTCGGAGCCGCGAGCGGATGCTCGAAATCTTAAAAGACAGCCGTGTCGGTGCTAGCGGCGTCATGGCTTTTGTCTTCCTCGTGCTCTTGAAGATTACTTTTGTAGCTAATTTGCCAGCTAAATACATCACTATTTTTTTAGTCTCTGTGCCAACAGCGGCACGGTTTGGCGCGCTCATTAGTATCTTTGCTTTTCCCTATGCGAGAGCCCAAGGGTTAGGGCAGGCCTTTGTGCAGTATCAGCCGCGCCATGTCCTCTGGAAAGGGGGCATCTTGGCTTTGCTTCCCATGGTCTATGCCGGGCCGCTCCACTTGATTGTCTTAGGCCTGGGGATGGTTTTGTCACTACTTATAAATCGTCGTATTTGCCGTTATTTAGGCGGTGTTACAGGCGACACGTATGGTGCCGTTATCGAAGGGAGCGAAATGGTCTTGTGCGGCATCGGTGCAATTCTTTTCTCCCTACTGTTCAGACTGGCGTAAATACGCTATAATAAGCCCTGTAAGTGTCACCTCATCGAAGGGATTACACACAAAATAGGAGGATCTTATGATTAAGCTTTATCTCGTCCGTCATGGCGAAACAGAAGGCAATGTACAGCAGTGGTACCAAGGCTCGACTGACGTGCCTTTAAATGACCGAGGCCGGGCGCAAGCCAACTGCCTGAGCCAGTTTTGGAAAGATGTGCATATTGACAGCATTTACAGCAGTACCTTGAGCCGCGCCAAAGAAACGGCTGAAATTATTGCAGCACCGCACAACCTTCCGGTCACAGCGTATAAAGAGTTAGAAGAAGCCAATTTTGGCGAATGGGAAAGCCATACGTATAAAGAAATTACGGAAAAATGGCCTGGTGAAATCGAAGCCTTTTATGCATCGAACGGCACCATGCGCGCTCGTGGCGGCGAATCGTTCAAAGATGTAGAAGAACGGATTGTCCCGAAAGTTAAAGACATTTTATCTCATCATCAAGACGGCGATACCGTCGTCATCGTTTCGCACGGTGCTGCTATTCGCTGCTTGCTCTTTGGTCTCTTAGGACTCGAATTAGGGCGCATTTGGTGCTTCCAGCAGTATAACACGGCCTTTTCCGTCATTGAGTATTACGGCGACCGCAACGTCATGACCTTACTCAACTGCACGCAGCATTTAGAAGGCACGACAGGCTACGTACCGCAATGGCAGTCTATGCCGTCCTTATAAGTCATGGCGACGTTACGATTAGATAAGCTCCTCGGCCATACAGGCTGGGGAACGCGTAAAGAAATCAAAGCCCTTTGCAAAGGCGGTCATGTTTTCGTCAATGGGGCCGTGTGCTGCGATAGTGCCACGAAAATCAATACGGACGCAGATGTGGTCCAAGTCGATGACGAACGTGTCATCTACGAAGAAACGATATACCTCATGCTCTATAAGCCAGATGGGGTCTTGTCGGCTACAGAAGACCGCTTTAGTGCGACTGTCCTCGACCTCTTGCCCCAGCAGTATCAAAGAGCTGGACTCTTTCCGGTCGGACGCTTGGATAAGGATACGACTGGTCTCTTGCTCTTGACGAATGACGGTACGTGGTCACATCGCATTACGGCCCCTAAGAAGCACATTGACAAAGTCTATGAAGCGACCGTAACAGGCGAGATTCCGGCTGATATAGACGCACTGTTTCAATCCGGTATCGTCCTCGACGACGGCCTCCATTGTCTGCCAGCGCATGCGCAGCAAACAGGAGCACAGACCGTAGAGATTACGGTGCAAGAAGGGAAGTTCCATCAAGTGAAACGTATGTGTGCTGCTGTGGGCCTCACTGTAACAGCACTCCATCGTCGCTCTATTGGTTCTCTCGTCTTAGACCCGGCACTGACACCGGGAGACTGGCGAAAACTCACCGAAGACGAGAAGAACGCACCATTTGCATAACTTAGACTGTTCAAATGGATATTTCTATGGTATTATAAAATATAATCGAATAAATATGGGTGATAATTATGATAGAAGAACGCATTGCCCGCCTGCGGCAGTTTCTCCGTGAACATACAGCAGACGGAATCGTCATACTGCAACCTGAAAATCTTCGCTATTTTAGCGGATTTACAGGCGGTGAAGGGGCATTGGTTCTGACCGCATCAATGGCCACCTTATGGACTGATTCCCGTTACACGGAACAAGCAGCCGGTGAATCCGGCATATGGTATGCCGTGAAGAATCACGAAGGCCATTTGGCACAGTCTATTCACGACAACATTGTAGATACGCACGCACAAGTCGTACTCTACGAAGCCCCGTACTTGACGCATGCCATGTACGAACAAATTGTAGCTGATTTAGATGATATTAGCTTTGAAGGCGCAGACATTACCATTCTCCGGGCTATTAAAGAACCGCGGGAATTAGAAGCGACGCGCAAAGCCAGTGATATTGCAGACCGGGCCTTTGCCGAACTGATGGCAGATATTCGGCCAGGCGTAACGGAAAAAGAACTGGCAGCAAAGCTTGAAAGTAAAATGCTGCTCTTAGGGTCCGAAGAAAAATCCTTTACGACTATCGTCGCTTCTGGGAAACGCTCGGCCATGCCTCATGGGACAGCGAGCCCGAAAGTCATTGAAGTTGGTGATTTCGTAACCTTTGATTTTGGTGCCGTTTGGGACGGATATCATTCCGATATGACCCGGACGATTGTTGTCGGTAAAGCGACACAAGAACAGAAAGATTTCTATAACCTCGTCTTAGAAGGACAGTTGTTAGGCCTTTCTGTAATTAAAGCCGGTGTATCGTGCCCAGAAGTGGATGCAACAGTACGCGACTTTTTTGCCAAACACAACATGGCGCAGTACTTTACGCATGCCTTAGGACATGGGACAGGACTTCAGATTCATGAACAGCCTGTCTTATCGCCACGGTCTACAGGGACCTTGAAAGAACATATGATAGTCACGGATGAACCGGGACTATACATAGAAGGCAAATACGGTGTCCGCATTGAAGATTCCGTAGTTGTCACTGCTGAGGGCTGTGAAATCTTAAATAAAACACCCAAAGATTTGATAGAACTGGTATAGGAGGAGTTTTAAAGATGATTACAAGTAATGATTTCAGACCAGGTGTAACGATTGAAATTGATGGTCAAGTATGGCAGGTTGTTGAATTCCAGCACGTAAAACCGGGTAAAGGTGCTGCCTTTGTTCGCGCTAAAATCAAAAACCTCGAAACAGGTGCCGTTGTTGAACGTACATGGAATGCTGGCGAAAAAGTACAGGACGGCCGTGTTGACCGCGCACAGATGAACTACCTCTATGAAAATGAAGGTATGTACTGTTTCATGGATAACAACACATACGAACAGATTGAAATCAGCAAAGATAATCTGGGCGATGCTGTTCATTTCTTAAAAGAAGACATGACTGTTTCTGTTATGTCCTTCAAAGGCAAAGTTATCGGCATCGACTTACCGGCTGCTGTTGATCTCAAAGTCGTTGAAACAGACCCGGGTGTTCGTGGCGATACAGCAACAGGCGGCAGCAAACCGGCTAAACTCGAAACAGGTTATGTTGTCAAAGTACCGCTGTTCATCAACGAAGGGGAAACACTCCAAATCGATACGAGAACAGGCCAGTACATTGGCAGAGCAAAATAAGGTATAGATGGACACGGAAAAGCGATGAGACTCTCATCGCTTTTTGTGAATGTAGTCAATGGTAAAGCCTATGGAACCTAACGCATATACTCCCAAAGCCATTTCGATGATTGCGTCCGCAACGGCAGCGGCCGTACCAGGTGTTGCTGCCTTAGGCGCGACCTTATCCGAAGCAGCGGCGAAAAAAATCGGTCATGCAAGCCCGACGCAAGGGGTCGAAGCCATCGTCGTAGAAGATACGGTAGAACTAACGATTCGCTTAGTGGTCCAATATGGGTATCGTATCCCCGATGTGGCTTTGCATGTACAAAAATCTGTCAAAGATACAGTGGAAGAGAAGACGGGCTGTGACGTCACAGCTGTGCATATTCTCATTCAAGGCGTGACATACGATACGTCTTCGTAGCATGACAGGCGTCACGTGACGAGGAAAGCCATAGGTGTACTGAATCAAAACCCATCAGGAGGTCAGTGTGAGCAGACATAAAGCGCGCCAACAGGCGCTGGAAATTTTATTCTCCCGCGAATTTCATGGAACCAATGATATTCAATATAGTGAAACAGAAATTTTAGAACGCGATGCCGTGACGGTAGAAGACCTGAAAGACGCCCGTCCAGAAGGGGCGAAAACAGTCGGTGTCTATGCGCAGTATTTAGTCGATACGACGACGGAACATCGCGATGAATTAGATAAGATTATTGAATCCTATGCTAAAGGCTGGGAAGTAAGCCGTATGAACAAAACGGACTGCAACATCATACGCTTAGCCTTGTGCGAATTAGTGTACCCCAAAGAACCGACACCTGCCTCGGTTGTGTTAAATGAAGCTGTTATCCTGGCTAAAGAATACAGCGGTGCCCAGTCGGCACGGTTCGTCAATGGGATTTTAGGGGCCTACGTTAAGGCTTTAGGATAATGGATGCATGGTTAGGAATCGATACGAGCTGTTATACTACGTCCCTTTGTGTCGTCGATAGCAACTTTCGTATCGTTGCAGATGAGCGGCGCATTTTAACGGTCAAACCGGGCAGCCACGGCTTATCTCAATCGAATATGGTTTATCAGCATACGCGGAATTTACCGGCTCTTTTTGAAGCTGTAGGCTCGTTGTGGCAGGACTACACCATTCGCGGTATTGCCGTGACGGATAAGCCGCGCCGCCGTGATGATTCGTATATGCCGGCTTTTTTAGCTGGCCTTGGCTATGGCCGCTCCTTAGCAGCCCTTTTAGGCGTGCCCTTGTATTGCATTAGTCACCAAGAAAACCACGTCCTTGCCATTTTGCGCTGTCTCGGCACGATGGCTAGGGAGCCACTCTATGCGATTCATTTGTCTGGCGGTACGACAGATTTATTGTATGCCGTTCCAGATGCCCAAGGCTTGGCCATTACGCGCATTGGCGGTACGAGTGATATCAGTGCCGGTCAGTTTGTAGACCGCGTCGGCGTTGCCTTAGGCCTGCCTTTCCCGGCCGGAAAACATCTCGATGCGTTAGCCCAGCAAGGGAACCAGCAACTAAAAGGCGACAAAGTCTTTGCTAAAGACGGCGAAATCAGTTTTTCCGGTGTCGAATCAAAAGCCCAACGGCTCATTGCTAAGGGCGATACGTTGTCGCGTGAAGACCGGGCTCTGTGGACGCTGAAGACCGTCTGGAATGGCCTGGAAACGCTGTTAAACACGGCCTTAGCCCAAGGGATGACTCATCTGGTGGCGGCTGGCGGCGTTATGTCTAACTCCTATTTACGGGCGCAAATTGCAGCCTATGGCGCAGCCCATCACGTGCGTATCGATACAGGCGATGCCGCCTATAGTGCCGATAACGCGTCTGGTGCCGCCTTTTGGGCAGCGTGGCAAGAAAGGAATAACCCATGAAATATGCTTCTGTTACGGACGTAGTCCGGCGCATTAAAGATGATATTCAAGGCGATTATAGATTGCAAAGCATTGCCATGGAAGGGAATATTTTAGGCTTGAAACGAGCATCTACAGAGCATTACTACATGACCTTGCACGATAGTGCCTGCTCGATTCGAGCCATTTTATTCCGCAGCCGTGTGGGCCGGTCCATGGAAAACGTCCGCGAAGGGGACCATGTCGTCGTCATTGGGGCCATTAATGTCTATGAAAAAGGCGGCACTGTATCGTTCATTATTGAACGGCTCTTTTCGCAAGGCAAAGGCGATTTGCAGGCTGAATATGAACGGATTAAAGCAGATTTACTGGCTAAAGGATACTTTGACGAAGACCATAAACAACCGCTCCCGGCCTTTCCATGGACTGTTGGTGTCTTGACGTCCAAGACCGGTGCTGTACTCCACGATATTCATAAAATCGCAGCTGAGCGCAATCCCTATATTCCTATCAAGCTCTTTCCTGTTCCTGTCCAAGGCGAAGGGGCAGACGCAGTCATTGCCGAAACCTTGGCTAAAGCGGGGAAAGCGAAAGATATTGACGTGCTCATTTTGGCGCGTGGCGGCGGCTCGATGGAAGATTTGTGGTGCTTTAATAGTCCTGCTGTCGTCGAGGCTATTTACAATGTGCCCATTCCCATCATTACGGCCATTGGCCACGAAACAGACACGACTTTGGCAGATTATGCTTCTGACGTACGGGCGGCGACACCGACCCATGCAGCGGAGCTGGCCTTTCCTGATATGAATGATATGGAAATGGATATTGCGTCTTGTACGAATCGCGCCTATGAGTTGATGCAGCGTCATTTGGACAGTTGGCACCAACGGGTGACGGCCTTGAGCAGCCGCCTGCAGCCAGCCCAGTATGACCACTTCTTGGCCATGAAAGGCGAGCATGTACAGCAACTAACTGCAGGAGCTGTGCAGCGATTGCAGCTGCGCCTGGAAAAAGAAGCTGGTGCTTTAGGGACGCTGCAAGGAAAATTACAGGCCCTGAACCCGGCCGCTTTGATTCGCAAAGGCTATGGCCAACTGACTACGGATGGTGTGCTCATTACGACTGTGACGGCAGTCAAGCCAGAGCAAAACGTAGTAATTCAGCTCTTAGACGGCACGATTATGACGAAAGTAATAGAGGTACGAAAGAATGGCAAGAGTCTTAGATAAACTTAAAAATTTCGAAGGAAATTATAAAAAATTAGAAGATTTGGTTGCTGCTTTAGAACAACCGGATTTGACCTTAAAAGAATCGCTCGACTTGTTTGAACAGGCCATGAAAGTTTCTACGGCCTGCGAAGGAGCCTTAGAATATGCCCGGCAACGAGCCCAAGCTTTAGCCGAAGCACATAGCCAGGAAACGACAGAGGAGGAAACACGGGACCTATGACCTTTACAGCGTATATGAAAGAAAAAAAGGATGCCATTGACGCTCATTTACAGACGTTGTTGCAGAATGATATACCCCAGTTTTCCAAGCTCTATGAAGCCATGTCGTACAGTCTGCTCGCCGGGGGCAAACGGATTCGTCCTATTTTGCTCTTAGCTGCTGTGGAGGCACTAGGCAAGGATAGCACGCCTTATCTCGATATGGCTTGTGCCCTGGAATGTGTACATACGTATTCGCTCATTCACGATGATTTACCGGCTATGGATGACGACGATTTGCGTCGCGGCAAGCCTACGAATCATACGGTCTATGGTGAAGCTATGGCTATTCTGGCTGGGGACGGCCTCTTGACTTATGCCTTTGAACTCATGGCGAAACAGCCTTTACCGCCAGATAAGTTAAATCGCTGCATTGCAACCTTTGCTCATGCGGCTGGTCCGGCCGGGATGGTCGGTGGTCAAGCCTTTGACACCTTTTCTGAAGGGAATATTGCTATTGGCCTTGATGGGTTAAAACTCATGCATCGCTCAAAGACAGGCGTTATTTTTGAAGCAGCTATTCAGCTGGCCTGCATCTTAGGTGACGCAACAGCAGACGAAGAAAAAGCACTCCTAACGTATGCGCGAAATATGGGCTTAACCTTCCAGATTACAGACGATATTCTCGACGCTGTCGGTGATGCCGCCAAAATGGGCAAACCTGCAGGGAGTGACGTGAAAAACCACAAAGCCACGTATGTCACGATTTTTTCCTTAGACGAAGCGCGCAATCAAGCTCACGAAGTGGCACAGCAAGCTATCAATGCTTTGGCACCGCTTGGTGATAAGGGCCAATTCTTACGGGACTTAGTATCGTACATGCTCGTACGGGTACAGTAAAGGAGCTATAGCAGTGCAACAAAAAGAACGATTAGACGTGCTCTTAGTGAACCGGGGCCTATCGGAAAGCCGGGAAAAAGCAAAAGCCACGATTATGGCCGGTCTCGTCTTCGTTAAGCAGCAACGTGTCGATAAAGCAGGGACGAAACTTCCTGTCGATGTAGAAATAGAAGTCAAAGGCAATCCCATTCCGTATGTAGGCCGGGGCGGTCTGAAATTAGAAAAGGCTATGGAAACCTTTCCTATCGACCTTACTAGTGCGACTATGATGGATATCGGTGCCTCTACGGGCGGCTTTACAGACTGTGCTCTCCAAAAGGGGGCAGCAAAAGTCTTTGCCGTCGATGTTGGCTATGGCCAGCTCGCGTGGAAACTGCGCACTGATGAACGAGTCATCAATATGGAACGGACCAATATCCGCAACGTTACGGTCGCTGATATTGGCGAGCCTGTCGATTTTATTTCTATTGACGTATCCTTTATTTCGCTCCTCAAAATCATGCCGACTGTGGCCCCACTCTTGCGTGACGGCGGCACCATGGTGACGCTCATTAAGCCTCAGTTTGAAGCAGGCCGGGAGTTCGTCGGAAAAGGCGGCATCGTCCGTGACCTGAGCGTCCACGAAGCGGTCTTAACGCGGGTCATTGCTGGCATTGCCGACTGTGGCATTTCGCCCATTGGTCTGACCTTCTCGCCCATCAAAGGGGCCGACGGAAATATTGAATACTTGCTCTATAGCCGTAAAGATACGCCGTGCCATAACGACGTGACCGACGATATGATTACGACAATTGCTCATAAATCTCATGAAATGTAGGTGAAATCATATGCGGATAGGTATTTTTCCAAACTTAGTCAAACGCGAATGTGCGTCTCTTGTACAACAATTAATTAAACTATGCGAACAGTATAATGTAGACTATTATTTGCCGGCATACGTCAGCGAAAGTCAGCAGCCTGTGTACCAACATATTCAGGCGGAACATTTACGGCCGCATATGACTATTTATCAATCTATCGACGTCGCTATGGTGCTCGGCGGGGACGGTACGATTTTAAAAATGGCAAAGCAGTTTGCTAGCGCCGACATTCCTATTTGCGGTGTCAATTTAGGCTCTTTAGGTTTTCTCTACGAAGTAGAAACGCAAAACTTAAAACATCGCTTCAAAGATATTTTAGACGGCCATTATTTCGTCGAAGATCGCATGATGCTCCAAGGGGATTTAGCTTTTGATGACGGCTCTATTCAGCCGCTTCCGGCAGCTCTCAATGACATTGTCATCGGTCATGGTAACGTCGGCAAGCTCATTCGCATCGATATGAGCATTAATGGCCACTACGTACAGCAGTATCCTGGCGATGGCATTATCGTCTCGACAGCGACAGGCAGTACGGGCTATTCTTTCTCTAGCGGCGGCCCTATCGTTTCGCCAGACGTTAAATGCATTATGGTGACACCTATTTGCCCGCATTTGCTCCTAAAAATTCCCTTGGTCTTAGCCGAAACGGACGAAGTGAAATTTACTGTGACCAATAGTCGCAACAGCGTGCGTATTTCCGTCGACGGCATGATGGATCAAGAATTAAATCATTCTATGGCCTTAAAAGTACGGAAAGCCGACCATCCGCTGAAAGTCATTCGCTTTAACCAAAACTATTTCTACACCAATTTATTTACAAAAATGATGGGGCATGACTAATGATGTATCCACTAAAAAATGCCGTAACGATGTCGCATTTGATTTTAGAACCTTATGCGGCCCAGGCGAAAACCATCGTTGATATGACTTGTGGTAATGGCCACGATACGCTGTTCCTGGCAAGTCATATGCCAGAGGACGCGACGCTCTATGCCTTTGACATCCAGCGTTGTGCTATTGAAGCGACGCAAAAACGGCTGGAAACGGCTGATTTAAGCCATAAACGGGTCATCTACCAAGAAGGGTCTCACGACATTCTTATCGAAAACTTGACGGATACTCCAGATATTATCGTCTTTAATTTAGGTTATTTGCCGTCTGGAGACCATCAAATCCATACAAAAAGTGAAATAACTATAAAAGCTGTAAAAATATGCTTGAATAAACTTGCTATAAATGGGATAATTATGTTAGCGGCATACCCCGGTACGCCTACAGGTAAAGCGGAAGCAGATGCAGTCCATCAGTTCTTGCAAACTGTACCGCAGCAGGACTTCGATGTATCGACGTGGCAGCCAATCAATCAGGTCCATTATCCACCAGTGTTGTATATGATGCAGAAAAGAGGGTAAACATGAAAAGATTTCGTTATACAAAAATAAAGGAAATTGTCCAGTCTCGGCCTATTGAGACCCAAGAAGAGCTTGCTAAAGCGTTGCAAGAAGAAGGCATTGAAGTAACGCAGGCAACCGTTTCTCGTGACATCAAAGAATTGATGCTCATTAAGGTTCCGACCAGTGACGGCCACTATCGCTATGCGCTTTCGCCGGAACAGAATATGCTCATGTCGAAAAATCGCATGGCTCGCTTGTTCCAAGATTCTATCGTCCGTGTCGATTCGGCCTTTAACCAAATCGTCATCCATACTCTCCCTGGCTCAGCGAGCATGGTAGCGTCGGCTATTGACCATGCGAAATGGGAAAGCGTCATTGGCACCATTGCCGGCGATGACACGATTGTTATTTTCTCCAATAACATGGACATGGTACCGCAACTGACGAAATTAGTCGTTTCCTTAATGAAAGAATGAGGCTCGTATGCTGCAATCGCTGCACATTCATAATTTTGCCTTAATTGAAGATTTACATATTACCTTTGGCGAAGGCGTGACTATTTTTACTGGTGAAACCGGTGCCGGTAAATCTATCTTGCTCGATGCCATTGGCATGCTGGCTGGAAAACGCGCTTCAGCAACGTTCGTGCGTCACGGCACGGATGCTTTCCTTGTTGAAGGCGCGTTCTTTTTTTCCGGTCATGATGATGAATTAAAAGAATTATTAGTCGAAAACCATATTGAAGAAGAGGGCACGCAGCTCATCATTTCCAGGCAGTTCCATAAGAGCGGCCGCGGGACGATTCTCGTCAATGGGACCCTCGTGCCGACGGCAGTCCTGAAAAAAATCGGCGACCATTTGCTCGATATTCACGGCCAATTTGACAACCGCTTGATTTTCGACCCGTCGTATCACGTACAGATTTTAGATAGCTTGACACCAGAGCTGGAAGCGGCACGGGATGAATACGACAGCCTCTATCAAGACTGGAAACACGTAGTTCAGCAAATGCAGGAACTGCGGCGCAACGAAAGCGAAAAGGCGCGCATGCTGAGCATCTTAGAATTTCAAATCAAAGAAATCGAAGGAGCTAACTTGCGCGAAGGAGAAAACGAAGAGCTCGAGCAAAAGGTCAAGAAGGCCTCTCATGCAGAGCACATCAAAAATTATTTAAAAGATTCGCTCTTTGCCCTCGAAGGGGGAGAACGACAGCACGGCGTTATAGAGTCCTTAGAGCTCATGCAGCGCAATCTGGAAAAGGCCTCGGCCTATGATGAAACCTTCCAAACGATTGCGGCGAAAGTGGAAACCATTTCGTATGAAGTCGAAGAAATTCACGACAGCCTCATGAGTTATGCTGATTCTTTTGATTTTGATGAACACGCTCTTGATGCGATGCAGTCGCGCTTAGCAGCCATTGAAAAGCTGCGCCGTAAGTACGGTGCGACTGTAGCAGATATATTGGCCTTTTTAGCGAAATCAAAGGCCGAATACGACAAGCTCGACCAGTCCGAAGGGCATTTGCAGGCGTTGCAACAAGAATGTACTGTTAAAGAAAAAGCCTTGCGTCAGCAAGGCAAGGTATTACTTGATTTGCGCTTGCAAGCAGACAAGTCCTTTCGCCAGTCTATGGGAGCGGCTTTGCGGAAACTCGGCATGCCGAATAGCTCTATTGCCTTTCACATCGTGCCTATGGAAGAGATTACGCCTGATGGCGCGGCAGCGATTGAGCTCTATTTCTCGGCAAACGTTGGCGAAGCCATGCAGCCTTTGGCGAAGATTGCTTCTGGCGGTGAAGTGTCACGTATTGCTTTGGCCTTAAAGACGGCGAGCCGTGACTTACTGCTAGGACGGACTATGATTTTCGATGAAATCGATGTCGGGATTAGTGGGCAAACGGGCCTGCAAGTAGCGGACCACATTCGCCAGCTGCGGACAAATGGCCAAGTCTTTTGTATTACCCATTTGCCGCAGACTGCTTCCATTGCAGACCATCATTATTTCCTTTTCAAAGAAGAAGTGGAAGGCCGGACGGTGACGCAAATCCGGAAATTGTCTGATGGCGAACATATCCTAGAAATTGCCCGCATGTTTGCCGGTAACGATGCGACGAAGGCCAGCATCGAAGCGGCACGGCAGCTCGTCGAGCAAGTACACGCGTCTCGTGCGAGTGGGACAGTGTCTACTTGACTAGTATAGATGATAGGTATATGATAAAAGAAATTTTAGTATCTTAAAGGAGGAATATCCGAATGTTACGCGTATTAGTAAACGGCGCAGACGGCCGTATGGGAAGCGAAGTCGTCAAAGCCGTTCATGCAGATAAAGACTTAGAAGTAGTAGGTGGTGTGAGCATTACCCATGTCGGTGAAGACGTAGGGACTGCTGCTGGTATAGCACCGCTTGGTTTTCCCATTCACGGTGATTTAAAAACGGCTTTAGAAAATACGAAACCAGACGTTGTCGTCGATTTTACGACACCTCTCGTTATTTACAATAATGTCAAAACTTGCATCGACGCAGGTGTAAACGTCGTCGTTGGGACTACAGGCCTTACGGCAGCACAGCGGGACGAACTGGGCAAAGCTGTTGAAGCCAAAGGCACGAGCGTCTTTATTGCGCCGAATTTCTCCATCGGTGCTGTGATGATGATGAAAATCTCTGCAGAAGTAGCGCCCTATTTACCAGACGTAGAAATTATTGAACTCCATCACAACAACAAATTAGATGCGCCGTCTGGCACAGCTATTATGACAGCGAATAAAATTGCTGCTGCCCGCGAAGCTGCTGGCGCAGTACCTGCTCCGGATAAAACGCACGAAAGCCTCGACGGTGCTCGCGGTGCCAAAGTAGATGGCATTGCTATTCACAGCGTCCGTCTGCCAGGCTATATTGCACACCAGCAAGTATTATTCGGTGGCTACGGTGAATTATTGACGATTCGTCACGACTCTATGGACCGTAAATCCTTCATGCCTGGCGTCGTCTTAGCTGTGAAAAAAGTAAGTTCTCGTAAAGGTCTGACCTTTGGCCTTGAAAATTACTTATAAGAGAGAAGGATGATTGTTATGTCAAAGAAACCAGTAGTAGCAATTTTAGGGGCCACCGGTGCTGTAGGCCATGAATTTATCCGTTTAATTGAAGAAAGGAATTTCCCATATAGCGAATTGAAATTATTAGCGTCGTCCCGGTCGGCTGGTAAGAAAATGAACGTAAACGGCAAAGAATATACCATTGAAGAAGCTAAACCAGAATCTTTCGACGGCGTTGATATTGGTTTATTCGCTGGCGGTTCGGTCAGCAAAACCTTAGGGCCAGAAGCTGCTAAACGGGGATGTGTCGTTATCGATAACTCGTCGACCTTCCGTATGGACCCGGACGTACCTCTCGTCGTTCCGGAAGTCAATCCAGAAGATATTTCGTGGCATAAAGGCATTATTGCCAACCCGAACTGCTCGACCATTATCATGCTTATGGCGTTGAAACCGATTTATGATTTATCGCCTATTAAAAAAATTGTCGTTTCTACGTACCAAGCTGTATCCGGCGCTGGCATCGAAGGCATTGACGAATTAAAAGACGAAACGAAAGCATATCTCGAAGGCAAAGAAATGGAACCGCACATTTTGCCGAGCAAGAGCTTGCCGAAACACTATCCTATTGCGTTCAACTTGATTCCGCAAATCGATAAATTCATGGAAAATGACTATACAAAAGAAGAAATGAAAATGGTCAACGAAACACATAAAATTTTCCATGATGATTCCATTGCCGTTACGCCGACGACGGTCCGTGTACCGGTTTTCCGCAGCCATGCCGAATCCGTCATGGTCGAAACAGCCGATGCACTTACTGTAGACGCTGTGAAAAAGGCTATTAATGCTTTCCCAGGCGCACAAGTCCTTGATAATCCGGCTGAAATGGAATATCCTATGCCCCTCTATACATCGGAAAAATACGACTGCTACGTAGGCCGTATCCGTAAGGATTTATATAATCCTAAGGCTATCAATCTCTGGGTAACAGGCGACCAAATCCGCAAAGGTGCTGCCCTCAATGCCTTGCAGATTGCAGAATATATGCTCGACCACGACATGATTAAATAAGGAGGAGTGGCAATGTTAACGTATGGAAATGTCCTTACGGCGATGATTACGCCCTTTAACGAAGACCAGTCAGTCAATTATGAAGGGGCTGTCCAATTAGCCAAACATTTGACAGCTCACGGCTCTGACGGTATCTTAGTCGCTGGCACAACCGGTGAAGGTGCTACGATGACGGCAGAAGAACGGAAACAATTATTCAAAGTTATCGTCGATGCAGTCGGTGATAAAGTCCTCGTCATGGGCAATGTTGGTACGAATAATACGGCGCAGACTATCGAATTTGCTAAAGAAGCAGAAGAAACAGGTGTCGATGCGTTGCTCGTCATCGTGCCGTACTATAACAAACCGAACCAAGATGGCTGTTATGCTCACTTTGCAGCTGTTGCAGAAACAACGAAACTGCCTATTTTCATCTACAACGTCCCAGGTCGTACAGGCGGCCGGATTTTGCCGGAAACAGTCGTAAAATTAGCGAAGACATACAAAAACATTGTAGGCATCAAAGAAGCTAGCGGTGACCTCGAAGCAGCGACGATTATTGCCCGTGATACGCCCGATACGTTCCACGTCTATAGTGGTGACGATGCCTTGACGTTGCCCTTGCTTTCTGTAGGCAGCGAAGGCATTATCAGCGTTTCGTCCCATATCATTGGCGACCAAATGAATGAAATCGTTCAGGCTTATAAAGACGGAAATGTGAAGAAAGCTAAAGAATTGCATCAGAAATATTTGCCTGTTATGACAGGTCTCTTCTATACGGTCAACCCGACTCCGGTCAAAGCGTGCCTGAATATTTTAGGCCTCCCAGCTGGCCCGTTCCGCCTGCCTATGGTCGACGCTACACCGGAAAAGAAGGAGTTCCTCAAAGACATGATGAAAGATGCTGGTGTCTTGTAAATTTTTCTTGACAAATAGTGTATCTTTTAGTAAACTATATGAGTCGCAAGTGATGTGGCTCATATGACTCGGTAGCTCAGCTGGATAGAGTGACTGACTACGAATCAGTAGGTCTAGGGTTCGAATCCCTACCGGGTCACCAATAAATTCCCCTTGTCACATGTTGTGGCAAGGGGATGTTTTTATGCGAGTGTGGCGGAATGGCAGACGCACCAGACTTAGAATCTGGCGTCTTACGACGTAAGGGTTCAAATCCCTTCACTCGCACCACGTAGGCACTGTCTGTGTTTTCAGGCAGTGCCTTTTTTATTTGACATCATAATATCTAGTGTCTTTGACATCATTTTGACATCATCTCAAAATACAATTAGATTAATTTAGCCAGTTTGTCAACCACATTTTCTTCTATGTCTGGAACGATATGACTGTATATATCCATAGTTTGTTGGTATGTTGAATGACCTAGACGATGTTGGATAACTTTGAAATGGACACCAGCTAAGAGCAATAGCGTAGCGTGGGTGTGACGCAAAACATGAAAGGTAAAGTAAGGAAGATTCGCTTCCTTTTTGTACTTCGTGGCCGTATGGCTGATGTATTTAGGGTCATATGGTTTGCCGTCGGGACGAGCAAAGAGCAAGTCATTATTTTCGTATGTCTTGGCTTGTAATCGTTCTTGGTAGGTAATGGCCTTTTGGCGGTGAATCACTGCCATTGTTTTTTTATCAACAGAAATCGTGCGACGAGATGACTTGTTTTTGGTTGTGGGAGAGATAACAACCGTATTGTTAATGGTCAATACCGTTTGATTGACTGAAATGGTTTCATCTTTTTCGTTAATGTCTGACATTCTAAGGCCTAATATTTCGGAACGACGTAAACCAGTATACAAGGCTACCCAATATAGGTTATAATGTTTAGGGTTTTGGATTACAGACAACAGCCGTTGCGCTTCCTCTTTGGTGAGTGCGACGGCTTTCGTCTTTTCCGTTTTAGGGAGCTTTACACCGAGCATAGGGGATTTACCTATGAGCCCATCGGCAACGGCCTGATTTAAGGCAATACGAGCCACTGAAAGGGCATACTGCACCGTACGATGGCTTAGTCCACGGCCTAATAAGTCTGAAATCAAAGAGCGGAACATAAGCGGTTTCAAATCAATCAGCCTAATCTTTGCCATGCTGGGAAGAATATAACGACGTAGCTCCTGCGTGTAGGACTCGAACGTATTGGGAGTCAGTGAACTTCTCGCACCTCGCAACCAAATGGCCAGCCATTGCCCAAAAGTAAGATTTTCATCTATATTAGGGGCATCACGAAGGTAGTCAAGGTATTTCTTTTTCTTTTCTTGCGCTTCCTTGACGTTTTTACCATAGAAATATTTGCGTTTTCCGTCAATAACGGCGCTAACTTGTACGCGGCCGTCAGCTCTTTTCTTTGCCATAAAATCAGCTCCTTTATAATTGGCATAAAATGGGCTGATTGTGATATACTATTAATGTAAATCAGTCCAGATAGGGGATTTACAAGATAACTGAATACCGTAGATACGGAATTGCCGCCAGCTGCTTTGGCGGCTTTTTCCGTATATAGACCATTTTCTTGGACTCACGAAAATGGTATTGCACAGTAGATGCACACTTCATGCACAGTAAAAGTAAAGTGCATTTTTTACACATTATTGTTGAATTCTTGGCGCATTTAAGGTTTTAATAATGCTAGAATTACATTAAAATTAGATGGAAGGCCTGTGATTTGAGAATAATCATGAGAAATTTTTTCTTGTATTCTTGATAATGGACTGTTGAATGGAATATCAGTTAATAGCCTTGACATATCATAAAGATATTTTGTTTTTAAAAATGGAGAATTTAATAGTATGTATAGAGCTAAAACACAGGCATATACATCATCAAAATCTTTTCTTGAACTAGTAATTTCTTTATTATTAATAATCTTTTTGGTTATATAAGTAGGGAGTCTGAATTTTTTGTTTTTATATGTGACAAATTTTAGATTATGGGCAATTTGATTGCGGTAATTACGGATAAAATCCAATGAAGATGTTAAAAATTGTATTTTTTCATTAGATTTTATATCTTTTTCTGGGAAAAAGAGTCATCAAAATCCAAGGCGGAACATGGTTGTGATTTTCCATATAATGTTTTGTTGGCTGTTGCGTATAATATGGATGATGGTTTTTATCATATCGTGTATAACCTTTTTCTATTTCTTCTTTTACTCTATAGATATATAAAATTCCTTTATAGGAATATAGAAAATTTTTATTGCTAAGGTATTCATCAATCGATACACCGAAGTTTTTGCCTAATATGTAAGCAAGGCTTGTTTTAAATGCATTTTCGATAAAAAGACTATGTTTAAAAATAATATTTTGAAAACTTTTATCGAACAAGTAGAACAAATATAAGTATTCTATACTAATGTCTGGCTTAAAAATATCATCTACCATCATACACTCTTTGTATCCGTTGATTAAATCATAATAGGATATGGTAGAGAGGGCATGAAAGGCAAATTCATCATTTTTGATTGTTAGTTGGTATTTTTCTTTGAGCCGTTTAATTTGCTCGGTATAACTTAAAAATGGTTTATCATATTGAATTTGGGAAGTCATATTATAATACCTCTATAAATAAAAAACTCCGCTGCCATATAGACAACGGAGTTTTGACCGGCCACGTATGGTTACGGTCCATTCCATGTCTATATTGTACAAATAATTAAGCCGTCTGTCAAATGGTTTTCAACCACTCGAATTCGAGGGGGATTGCACAGTAACTGCACACCTTTTGCACAGTAGTATATTCTATTTGGTTTTTGTATCATCTACATCATTTGTCTTGGTGTCAATAACAGATGTAAGGAGTTTTGCAAAATCAAGAGCGTTCATGGATGTAATGACGGGCTTACCTGTTTCAGCTTCTAAGGCTTTGCGAGCAATACCGGCGACACCACCACCGCGGCGCGCGACCTGTTTATGTTTTTCAAAGGTATCTGGTTTTTCTGTTTTAGAGATGTCCGTTGTAGACGTTTCGGCCAGCATGTTTAGCACTAATTCAGTAGTACTCATGTTATCGCGGAGATTTTCCTTTTTGAGGCCTTTATACTGTTTATATTGGCGGGTATTCATGCCAGACCAGGCACGCGTGATTTCATTTGTGAGGATGGCGTATTCGGCCCCTTGCTTTACGCCGCGGTTTTGCCATTCATCTGTCAACTCTTTGCGTACTTGGATAGCCTGTAAGCGTTGATTAATCCATTCGCGGCTGTATCCTTTTTGGAGATACGTTGCCAACGCGCGGTCAATAGCAAGTTCCGGGTCAATAGTTTCATCAATTCGTTCGGCTCCGACTTGGGCAAGCCATTGTTTGAAGGGTTCCGCTTTAGGTGAGGGGATGGACTGGATGAGACGCAATATTTGTGCGGTAGTAGCAACATCTGTTTTATAGCTCTTACCGTCTTCCGAAGGTAATTTCAGTTGTACGATATTTTCGTACAACTGACTTGCACCTTCTTTTTTTAGCTTTCTCTTTAAGTCGCTCCAATAACGGCGTGGAGAAGTGGGAGAGGCAAGTGCATCAACTACATCGACGATAGAAAAATACCATTCCTGTTCTTCTTCATTCCAAACGGAACGGATTTGTTTGTTTTCAAAGATTTTTAAATCGTTCATACTAATTCCTTTCTAACCGCGTGAAAATCGAGGCGGTTAAACTGGTAGAATTCGACTAGTTTAGTTGTTGAATATAATCCCACAATACAGAAATCGTACTGCAAGTGGATTCGATTGAAATACTATCCATGTTTGGGAGAATCGCATGTGCAATACTACTTCCTGTATAATCTCCTACGCGTAAAGCTGGGGTAGAGTCGTCTGAAATAATTTCTTTATGCGCAACGATATATAAGGCAAGGCTAATGATATTCAGTGGAATAGGTTCTGGGTAATACGTCGCTACAAGTTTTTGAAAGTGTGGTATTTCATCTGCTTTGCTAGATTCAATCATGAATGATATAGCTAATATTATTAGTAATTGTGTATAGCGGAATCTGGCTATAGAAATTTCATCAGCTGAATATTTTTCTGGTGATAGAGTCTCTAAGGCTGTATATCCTAATTGAGCGCATATTTCTAGTAAATCTGTTTTTTCTTTCATAGTATTATCATCTTTCAATCTTACATAAAGCGTTAAAATATAATTAATAAGGCCATATTGCGTAGTATAAGGCATCTCCCATACTACCAGGAACAATATCAATCCAATGGTAATTTGAATAATTCATAATTCTATTTACTAAATTTCCGTTGGAATCATATACATATACCGTCAAGATAGCAAAAGATTTTTGACGTAGAAATGCCATTTGTTTTATATTAAAACTTCCATCTGAAGAAATTACTTTTTCCCAAATAACGGCTTTTTGACTATCCTTCGTTACAGAACTGTTATCAATATAGAATTGTTCACCAGCTTTATTATGTCCTATCCAATACCAGCTGGCGGCAAAGGAAGGCATGCAAAAAGATAAAGCAAGGAATAATGCAACAAATAGTTTTTTCATGATTTACCAGTCCTCTTTATAGCCGCGTTTCCCTGTATATGGGTTTACATTACCTTTATGCGAGTAATTATCTACTGTCGTATTATTAGGTGCAGTTCGATAGTGTCCTTGCACGTAAGTTCCATCACGTCGTACATACGAATGCACATATACATCTGAGTGCTGAGGATAAGAAGGTGAACTGTAAGAATAATTAGGTGTATACGTATCATGATAGGAGCTATAGTCATAATTAGATGTGCTGTCCGTATCGGAATCTAGGTCGGAATCAAGCTCATACGTAGTATCATCATCTAAATCAATATCATCAGAAGTATCAAAGCTTGAAATACTACTATCGTGCAAGTCATCATTAAAGGTGTCATCTGAGTCTATATCGTTGTTATAGTCTTCTGTATCGTCATAATTGTAGTCGTTATTCTCTTTATCGGTGTCATGCTTCGTATACCTTGCAATAGGCTGATAGGTATTCTTGCTGTCTGTTGAATAGTTTACTTTCTCTTTGGGTGTCGGTGTTGGTGCAGGAGTTTCAAACCAATTTAATGAATAGCCACCAACTGCGACACCAAGGCAAAAAATAATGAGTGTTTTTAATGTTGTTTTATGGTTGTCGAAAAAGTTTGGCATATTGTGTCTTCCTCTTTTTATCTAACTGACATGATAAGTGCTATTATAATAATATGTGCATAAGTTATATATATCTTCATCATAAGAACCAGGAACTACATAATTCCAGCTCGGATTTTGAATATTTTGTATGCCTGTTTGCTGGCTATTTTTGTATGAAACAATAGTTACGGTACACCATCTATTCCCTTTAACATCATAAATGTTTTTATAAAGTTTGGTTTCATTGGTGGCTGGATATTCTTGCTTCACCCAACAAGAAATGTATTGATAGGAGGATTCTTGTGCAGCGGTTTGAAGATATGCTTCTTCTTTTGCTTCCCATTCCGGCATATATGTTTGTAATTCTTCGTTAATAGCATACATATTAAATCCGCGGGCAAGCATCGTTCGCGTGAAGTTATCCGCTGCTTGTTGGGCAGAAAAAGGAGTAGGGGCAGTATGCGTTTTTTCGTTGGGGTGAAATGCAAATCCCATACTATCCATTTCAGCGAAATAACCGACAGTATCATTAGAGCCGATCCAGTACCAATCTGTTGCAAAGGATGGAACGAAAACAGAAAGAGCTAATGCTAAAGAAATTAAAAGTTTTTTCATAATACTTACCACCTTTCTACACAATGACATAAAATTTCGTGAGCTTCCTTGTAAGTCATAATATCCCGATTTCGTGGGGCGGCATGGAGTAGTCGTTCGTCAATAGGGACTCCATGTGCGATTATTTATAGCTTCATAAAGGTTGGATATAGCTTCATTTAAATTAGGAAGAAGTATATTATTATAAAACATTTCTCCACGGTGATACTCTCCATAGCCTTGAGGAAAAATAGTTTCACTGATTTCAGTACTAGCATACGTATCAAGCTTTATATAATCTGTTCCCGTAGAATCGTCTTTAGTATGCGTTATACTGCTTATAATATATTCAGTGGTTCCAATAATATTTAAGGAAAAAGGTTCGTGAAAATATTTGGTACATTGTTTTTCGAATCTTGCCCTAGCGTCCCAACGACCAGAAAGCAAAAGTAAATAAGGTGTTACGGCAAAAAGTATCTGTTTAAATTTCAATTCAGCTATTTTTATTTCAGATTCTGAAATACTTTTATCTGCACAAAGATTCATTGTAATTGTTTCATAACTAATCCTTGTGCATACAGCAAGTAAATCAGTTATTTTTTCATCGTCATCGCAGGGGATTAAGGGAGAAGGAAGCAATGTTATAGCTTGAGTATCTTGTATTGTATCCCAAAGTTGATTGACTCCATACAATAAATTAGGCAATAAGTTATTTTCGTACAAGTTATCACAATAATGAGACATGACATATCTCTGGGGGAACAATGCTTCTCCTAATTTTACTTGAGTATATGCGGGGAGATTTAATGAATATTTATCGCCTCCATAGTATGTAAGATTATCAGTACGTGTAAGATGCTTGTTGGCAATGATATATATAGCCGCATTTATGATGGACTGAGGTACCGGTTCTGAATAGTATTGTTTCACTAAGGATTGAAAGCACTCTAATTGAGCATCTTTTCGCAGCTCGGCTAAGAATGAAGATGTTAAAATGATTAACAGTTGAGTGTAACTTGTTCGGGCTAATTCATCAAAGCCACTCTCTAAATCAGGATATAAATTAGGTTGAAGTATTTTAGCAGACAGATTTGAACAATATTCTAATAAATCTATTTTTACTCCCATAATTATAATTTACCTCTCAACTCGACTACCTTTCCTAATATCTGGACAGGTAGTTCTTTTATTTCCTCGTTCGTGTAAAAGTGCGGTTCATATACGCTAATATTCGTTGCAATAAGGGTAATGCCATTTTCCTGTATCTTGACTCGCTTAATCGTAGCATCATTACCATTGACTAATACGATTGCAATATCTCCGGATTCTACAGTGGGCTGCCTTTTGACAATGACTACATCACCTTCGCAAATACGAGGTTCCATAGAATGTCCTGTAATACGCAGTCCAAAATACTCACCTCTTTTTGCCATTTCAGGTGGTATTTCTTCCCAGTCTATGATTTCCTCGATTGCATCAATGGGGATTCCAGCAACAACACGTCCTACAACGGGAATACGAATACCTTTGGATTTTGATTCATTAGGAGTATCTTTACCAAGCAAATAGTCGGTTGATGTATGAAACATATTTGCTAATGCGATCAAAACTTCTCCTGTTGGTTCTCTTTTATCTAATTCATAAAAAGAAATTGCCTTGGGAGTTAATGAAAGCCTATCTGCTAATTCCTTTTGAGTTATACCATACTCTTCTCTAAGAGACTTTAATCTTTTGCCATTCAATATAATCACCTCTATGAATAATGCGTACTGTACTCTATGTTCATATTATATCAAAGAAAATGGCGTAATACTATTGACATTCTACAAAATGTACTGTACAATTTGTACATAAGATAAAGCAAGGGAGGGAAGCAGAAAAGTGAGGAATAAATTGAGGAAATACCGAGAAAAAAGGCAATTATCTCAGACTGAATTAGCTTATAAAACTGGCGTATCTCAAAGATATATTGCGTTTCTTGAAGCAGGGTAACGTACTCCTTCATTGAAGTTAGCTAATAAGATTGCGTCAGTTTTGAATAGTAAAGTGGACAGGATTTTTTTATCTTAAATATGTACAAAACGTACATTTAACAGATGAGAAAGTAGAGAGGAGGCGAGAGCAGATGGATAAAGAAATCAAAAAAACAACGCTCCGATTGCCAGAGGCGTTATACGAAGCGTTGAAACGAACAAGTCAAGAAACAGGGATTACTATTTCGCAACTTATTCTTTTTGCAATATGGAAATTTACTGATAAGTACGCCAATACAACAGGTTAACGTCATAAATGCATTTGTTTACCATGAAATTCACTGAAACATCGTTAGCTTTGGCGGCTGCTTCTAGTAATTCCTTTAAAGCGTCTGGTAAGCGTAAGGTAATACGAACTGGTACTTGCCCGGTGACAGTGAATAAATCACCTTTGGGAAAATTTCCCCGCCTCAATCGGTCATTTAGGGCATAAAGAATTAGTGACGATTTCAATATACCAGTTTTTTCAGAAAGCTCATCCAATACTTTATTTAAATCACCCAATATGCGTACTGTCAATGTTGCCATAATGACACCTCCTTGGTGCTATTATACAATATTTTACGCACCATGTATTGACACTAAATAAGTGTCGTGATATATTAAAGACACTAAAACGGTGTCTAATAAGAGGTAGATGTATGGAAAAGATAAGAATGACGTTAAGGCTAGTTAAAAATCTCAATGATAGATTAAATATTATGTCTAAAAAATTAGGGAGAAGCAAAAATGATTTAATCGTTACGGCCTGTTGGGAATTGGTAGAAGAAATGAATTATCAAGAAAAACATCCGACTAAGGCTAGCGACTAGAGAGGAGGCGAGAGCAGATGGATAAAGAAAAATCCCCACAGCTCCAAGATATTCGCACAGTTCTTGAAACAAGGGGATATTTCACAAATTACTTTTTACAGCACGGATGGACATTGTTAGGCATTCAAGCCAATGCCGTTGTTGTAGGTAGTACCCAAGCCTATGCAGTGGACGAGCTAGAAGACCTTATGAATAAGAAGGCAGTCGAGTTCATTGGTTCGGCGGCAAAAGATTACGACTAGCCGTTAAGGATGATATTTTTCGCAAATGAAATTGCAGTTTCACAAGCGGTTGTCAGTGCTTCATCCTTTAGCTTCTTCGTGATTTTATTCCAAATAGAATCATCTTGCAAAGTTTGTAAGAAAGCGTTCCCCTGAGAAGTTAGACGAGTGAAATGAACCCAGCGAGTTACAGGTTTTAGCTTACGTCCTTCATAAGTGATGAAATTTTCATCCCTGAGTAGACGTAATTGGTATTCGATTTCGTTGACGGTGTAACCAGTAATGGTCAGACGTGGAGCAGTTATATCACGTTTTCCATCACAGTTTTGTTCAGCCCACATCAGGATTGAACGTATTAACTCTAAATCACGTTTCATAGAAATCACCTCCTTTGATGTGATTATACCATGAGCGACTAGAGAGGAGGCGAGAGCATGACAAAAATAAAAGCCACCATACAACGATGGTGGCAGGGGCTATATTGGACTGAAAAATTTGTCTTTATTTGTACGGTAATTAATGTGACCTGTACTGTCATTAACGGAATAAAGATATTATACCGGTGACAGCGGCAATGGCACTCAATGCAATGGAAATATAGTTCAAAAAGCTTTGGTGTTGTTCTTTCCTGAGTTGATACAGAAAATCTTCTCCTTTTTTCCGTAAGGACAATGACCTCATTTTCGTTGAATTGATTGCGACGGAACTCATCTTTGGAAATATCGCGAGCAAAAGCAATTAGTTTGTTTGTGGTATTTGATAGAGGAAACAACATATTTTGTAAGTCGTTATCGCTAAGTTCAGGCATAGTACGACGAATAATTTTATAGGTAATTTGACCATTTGCAAATAGTTTAATGAGTTTTTCAGTGGTTTTTAGATTCATGGTAAACGCCTCCTTTGAGGTGATTATACCATGAGGCAGTAGAGAGGAGGCGAGAGCATGGATAAGAAAAAAGTACGTATTCCTACTCGTGACAGGGTGCCGCTGGATAAACGATGGACACTCAATCGGGTGGAACTAGCTAGTATTACCGGATGTTCTGTAGAAACTGTGAATCAATGGATTCACGAAGGCATACCGTGTTTCCGGCAAAATAGAATGTTCGTGTTTGAGCGGACAACGGCTCTGGAATGGCTTCGGAAAAAAGCCCTGTCACGGCAGGGCTTACACAAACAGAATTCTGGATTTGATGACATTTTTCCGGGTATTGAATTGGCATAAGGAGGTGAAAATGATGGAACAAGAAAGTAAGACGCAGGACATAGCCCCGTTTATTAACAGCAATTATAACCGAGCCCAGTATGAACGCTGGGCGGCGAACAATCTGCGGATTGCTTTAGAAGCAGACGCAAAGTATGGAGGTGATGATAGGCCATGCTTGATGGTACGCATTATGGTGATTGTACTTCTACTAGGTGCTGTTTTAGGCGGCACGATTGCTATGGATGTGCTGATTGAATGGTTTATCAGGATTTGGCCATAAAAAAGAACAGCCCATTGGCGTGAGCTGTTCAAGATGAAAACGACTTAGGAATTTAGTTTTCGTGGTTATTATACCACGAGAAAGCGGAGGCAGACAATGTTATTAGATGAAAAAAGATACCCTAACGGAATTAACCCTGTTGTAAGTGATGAAGTAAGCGAAGATGTTGCCTATCAGATGAAAGAAAGCGGCATTGATTTGCATGGTGAATTTTCCAGAAAGTTAGCAACTATTGGACGTGAACTCGTCGTCAATAGTGAAAATGACCGAAGCTATGACCAGCTCATGGAAACGCTGAGAGATTTAGATATTTTAATGGATGACATTAAGGAAGCAAAAGAGTTAATTGAAGATACGATGGAAGAAGAACGCAAACGCCATGTTGGCTATGCATTGAATATCTTACGGAGGGCAGAATAATGAGACCATTATATGAAATAAATCAAGAAATCTTAAATTGCATCACTACGGACGATGGTACGAACGTTAATCTTGAGACTGGTGAGGTTTTGGATGTGGGGAGAATGGACGCTCTCTACATGGAATTTAACGATAAAGTACGCAACATTGCGTGCTTTATCAAGAATCTCAAGGCCGAA
>UQHB01000021.1 GCA_900540735.1 uncultured Megasphaera sp.
GAATATAGCGAAAGGGCTGTCGCAAAAGCAAATAAATGCTTTGTGCGACAGCCCCGTTTCTTTGTATATATTACGCTTTCATTGTGTCTTTTGGCGCAAACAAAAGGCAATGGCCGAGAGCGGCTAAGACTTGGAAGCAAAAACCGACGAAGCACACACCGCCCCAGCCGAGAGATTCAAAAGCTCCTGTGCCGAGGTAAGAGCCAGCAGCGCCACCGAGAAAATAAGAGACCATGAAGACTGTATTGTTACGGCTGCGCATAGCATCGCCTAAGGCTTGGACGCGAGCCATATTGGATACTTGACCGCATTGATTCCCTAAATCTAAAAGGATAACACCAATGCCGATAGCAATGAGAGAATGGGATCCCATGAGGAAAACGATGTATGCCAAGACTATGGATAAAATGCCAATGCTAATCGGGAGGCGCGGTGATTTGTCGTGGGCCACTTTGCCGATGTACGGAGCCGCGATGATGCCGCCAATGCCTAAGAGACCAAAAAGGCCTGCTTCCTTTGGGCCTAACTGGAAGTATGGCGATTCTAATAAGAAAATGAGAGACGTCCACAAGGCGCTGAACGAAGCAAACATGCAAAAACCATTGAAACTGGCTTCGCGTAAAATGGGCTGTGACGCAATGAGAGAGGGAAAGGAGCCGAAGAGCTGCCGCAGTGATAAAGTCGCCGTGACCGTGCTTTTTGGCAAGCGATAATGGACAATCAAGGCCATGGCAAGGACGACGAGAGCCGCAAAGACATAAACCCAACGCCAACCGAAATAAGAGCCGATGAAGCCACTGACCGTACGAGAAAGTAAAATCCCTGTTAAAAGGCCGCTCAATAAGAGGCCAATAACTTGGCTTTGTTTTTCCGGTGCTGTCAAGTGTGCTGCATAAGGAATGATTAACTGGGACATAATGCTCGTCACGCCGACGAGAAAGAGGGCGGGCAAGACGATTTCATAGATAGGGGCTGCAGCCGTCAAGAGCAACGTCAACGCAGAAATGACGAGCATAATGAAAATCAACTGCCGTCGTTCCCACCGGTCGCCTAAGGGCGTAATGCAAAAGAGACCGACTGCATAACCAAGTTGTGTTGCCATGGCCGTCATACCGGCAGCTTGTTGGGACACGCCAAAGGTCAAGGCAACCTGTACTTCTAAAGGCTGAATATAATAGAGATTGGCAACGGAAATACCGCAGAGAATAGCTAAAAATAAAATCATTATACGCTCCTTACGATAACAGCATCTTCGTAGCGTAATCGTCTTCGACAGGAATATGATGGCGCATACAGTATTTGAGGAGCATCACATATTCTTTCGGCGTAATGTGAAGATGATTAATATATTCCATCCCTTCGTGGCCGAGGCCGTGTTCGGCACCAAAGAGGGACGAACGGCACTGGGCATAGGCCAGGCGATGTTCCGGGCGATTGCAATAGAGGGTCACGCGCGGATACAGTTCCGTCCAGCCTTTTGACGAGCGGCTTTGATAGAAATGGGCATAGCGAATTTCTTTGGGTTCGACGGGACTGGCAATGCCGTTCCAATCGACGAGGCGGAGCGAATCGCCGTTGATTTCTATCATTTGCTGGTTTGGCAAGACGATTTTGCGGGTCAGCAAGTACGCTATAATGACGAAGGCGGCGTAACAGCCTAAGATGACGTAATACCACTGGGGATAGAAAAAGAGACAGACAATGGCAATAATCCCAGCGAATACAGTCAGCATGATTTGCCGTGACGAATCATAATTGCGGATGACTACAGTCTGGGGCAAATCCATCGTCTTGTAGGCGCGGATGCGTTTTAAAATGAGATGTTTACCTGTATAGTGAGGGATAATATTGATACAGCATGTGGCAATAACCATGAAACAAATGACACCTAAGATTTCCATGGGTCCTTCCTCCTTATACAACTGATTTCGTATACCCTCTCATTATAGTGAGTTATGTTAGGAATAGCAATATCCGTATATAGAATATATAGGACAAATCAAATAGGGATAAGAAATGTCCAAGTGGTAACAAATTAGTTCCACTATTTACAAGAAATATACTATACGTTACCCTTATTGTACGGTATAATGAAAAGAAGACAGCCTGTCCTTAACGGCAAGAAATGGACCAGGTTGGAAAAACTTTTCGATTACGTAGCTTAAGGAGGCTCGATAGGCATGATTTTGAAAGATATTAAAATTGAAAACGTCATTGCTAGAGAAATTATTGATTCCCGTGGTAATCCTACTGTAGAAGCTGATGTTATTTTAACAGACGGCACGGTTGGCCGTGGTGCATCGCCGAGCGGCGCATCGACTGGTCAGTTTGAAGCACTTGAATTACGAGATGGGGACAAATCCAAATTCGGCGGCAAAGGCGTTTCCAAAGCTGTAGAAAACGTCAACACCATTATTAAAGACGCTCTCGTTGGCATGAGCCCGTTCAACACGTATGAAGTAGATAAAGCGATGCTCGACGCTGACGGCACAGAAGGCAAAACGAAACTCGGCGCGAATGCCATCCTCGCTGTTTCCATTGCTGCCGCAAAAGCAGCTGCACAGGCTCTTCATATTCCCTTATACCGTTTCTTAGGCGGTGTGAATGGTAATAAACTCCCTGTACCGATGATGAACATCTTAAACGGTGGCGCGCATGCAGCAAACACTGTAGACGTACAGGAATTCATGATTATGCCGGCTGGTGCTCCGTCCTTCCGCGAAGCTCTCCGTTGGTGCACGGAAGTATTCCATGCTCTCCAGGGCCTCTTAAAAGCACAGGGCTTGGCTACATCCGTTGGTGACGAAGGCGGTTTTGCACCGAACCTCGGCAGTGATGAAGAAGCTATTAAATACATCGTCGAAGCTATCGAAAAAGCTGGTTACAAACCGGGCGAAGACCTCGTTCTCGCTATCGACGCTGCTGCGAGCGAATGGAAAGGCGAAAAACAGGGCGAATACGTTCTCCCGAAAAAAGGCACGAAATTCACGACTCCGGAACTCGTTGCTCATTGGGAACATTTAGTTGATACGTACCCTATTTACTCCATCGAAGACGGCCTTGATGAAGAAGACTGGGAAGGCTGGCAGCTCCTTACGGAAAAATTGGGCCACAAAGTACAGCTCGTTGGCGATGACTTATTCGTAACGAACACGAAACGCCTGGCAAAAGGTATCGAAGTCGGCGCAGGTAATGCTATCTTGATTAAACTCAATCAGATCGGCACTGTTTCGGAAACTCTCGAAGCTATTAAACTCGCTCACGAATCGAACTACCGCGCTGTCGTTTCCCACCGTTCTGGTGAAACAGAAGACACGACTATTGCTGACCTTGCTGTTGCCCTCAACACGGCACAGATTAAGACGGGCGCTCCGAACCGTAGCGAACGTGTTGCAAAATACAACCGTCTCCTCCAAATCGAAGAAGAATTGGGCTGCGCTGCAATCTATCCGGGCTTTAAAGCATTTGGTCACGGCAAAAAATAAAACCATACTACGTAGTATCTCTGCGTAAGGCAATGACGCTGTTAGTACATTTGTACTGACAGCGTTTTTGCGTGGGATTAATAGTATACTTGCAAGTATAGTAAGACCTTTTATTTATTTTTTTGTTAGACATGATTGACATTGTTTTAGATTTGACAGATAATTAATTATTATAAAAGAATATTGTAATGTAGCAAAGGAGTGTAGCCATGAGGTTTTACATCAAACATATTTTGCTCAGTGTTGTCATGATGGCAATGCTCATTACCGGTGCTACAGCGGCTGCACCGACAGCCGAAGCAGCTGTACCAGGAACGATTGCCGAATCGGCCTGTATGATTGACGTCGATACGGGCAAGGTCTTGTACCAAGTCAATCCGACGAAGTGGGTCCATCCGGCAAGTACGACGAAAATCGTTACGCTCCTGACGGCCTTAGACCAAGGAAAAGATAAGCTTGATCAGCCTCTGTCTATTTCTTGGGATGCAGCTAATACGGAACCGTCGTCCCTCGGCATTCGCCCGGGCGATAAACTGACGGTCCGCGAAGCCTTAAAAGGTATGATGGTCGTCTCTGGTAACGACGCAGCTGTGGCTGTTGCCGATACGATTGGCGGGTCTGTATCCGAATTTGCACGGATGATGAATGTAGAAGCAATTAAAATGGGGGCTTCTCATTCGAATTTTGTTAATCCGAACGGCCTGACAGCAGCACATCATTACACGACAGCCATTGATATGGCGAAAATGGCAGCGTATGGCATGAAGAATTATCCCGAATTCCGACAAATTGTCAGCCTTCCTGCGTACGACGTTCAGTATTTAGATGGCCGCGCACCGAAACACGTAACGACGACGAATCTCTTCTTGACGTCTGGTTACGCTGGTGCAAACGGTGTCAAAACAGGGTACACACAGGCAGCTGGGGACTGCCTCGTAGCTTCGGCCACACGGGATGGTCATACGTTGGTACTCGTACTCTATAATGACGACAACCGCTGGACAGATGCACCAAAGATTTTAGATTATGGTTTTCGGAGACTGCAAACGGGGAAATAGCAGTCTGATTTAGACATAAGCGAGGGGGATGTTGATATGGCTCAACATGTATTAATCATTGAAGACGACAGCATGATTGCTGCATTAGAACGAGATTTTTTAGAAGCTCATGGATTTATGGTCACGGTTGCCAAGACCGGCAAAGAAGGTATGAAAATCTTCGATGGGGGAACGATTGATGCGGTCTTACTAGATGTGGCCCTGCCCGATACGAATGGCTTTATTCTGTGCCAGCGGTTGCGGGAAATCAGTCATGTGCCGATTTTATTCGTTACCGCTCATGGCGATGACGATGATAAAATCAAAGGGTTGAGCTTAGGTGCTGATGATTACATCGTCAAGCCTTTTAATCCGTCGGAAATGACAGCGCGTGTAAAAGCGCATTTAGATATTCATCAACGGCTCTTGGGCATGCGCTCGCAGGCTGTGGATGAGAATAAACCAGATATTGAAATTGCTGATTTGCGGATTTTCATTAAACGCCATCAAGTGTTTAGAGGCAAACAGGAAATCAATTTGACTGGGAAAGAGTTTAATTTACTTGTCTTCTTGGCACTTCATCCAAACCAAGTGTTCTCGAAGAAGTATTTATTTGAAATGATTTGGCATCTTGATGCCTTAGGCGAAATGGCGACGGTCACAGTCCATGTGAACCGTCTCCGTGATAAGCTCAATGAAGTGAAACCAGAGTTCACAGCCATTGAAACGGTGTGGGGCAATGGGTATCGCTTCCGCGGCGATATGCCGTAACTATCAACTGTATACGAAAGGGATGGCAGTGTATTTCCTTAAGCCGGGATCTTCGAAACGGCCCAGGAAATACACTGCCATCCCTTTTTTCGCATGCAAAAATCCCCACTCCAGTGAAGGGATGGAGTGGGGATAGTGTCATAACTGCTAGTGTCGTGTCTTAGTAGTTGGTAATGGTAATGAACGATGGGACACTTAGAAGTTATTGGCTTTGATTTCAAAGAACGATTGCGGATGAGCGCAAACCGGACAGATTTTCGGAGCTTCTTCACCTTCGTAGATGAAGCCGCAGTTACGACAAATCCAAGTTTTCTTTTCCGGACGTTTGAATGCTTTGCCGCTTTCGACGTTTTCGAGGAGCGCATTGTACCGTTCTTCGTGATGTTTTTCGATTTCAGCTACTTTGTCGAATAAGAATGCGATTTTCGTAAAGCCTTCTTCACGAGCTTCTTTTGCGAAAGTCGGATACATTTCGGTCCATTCGTAATGTTCGCCAGCTGCTGCTTCTTTCAAGGATTCGATGTTGTTCGGAAGTTCGCCGCCGTTTAAGAGTTTGAACCAGATTTTAGCGTGTTCTTTTTCGTTACCAGCTGTTTCTTCAAAGAATGCTGCGATTTGTTCGTAACCTGCTTTTTTAGCTACGCTTGCAAAGTACGTGTATTTATTCCGTGCTTGTGATTCGCCTGCAAATGCGGCTTGTAAGTTTTTTTCGGTTTTGCTTCCTTTTAATTCCATAATAAAATCCTCCTATTCGTGTTATCTATCTCTAATACAATATACCCATATGTCTATCAGACTTGGTGGAGATGCATCTCATCTCCTGTTGAACATAGTATAACACATATCATATTAAATATCAATAGACAATTAAAATTAATTTAAAATAATTTCTAACTAATGATAATTATCGATTACTTGCAAGGTAGGAGGATTTTTTATATGCTTTTATTGGTTGCGGCTTGTACTGTTGCCACTGTGAGAGGATGTCGTATGGGTACTGCTATCGTCATTGTGGTGGGATGGAGTCGCACTTTGTGAAGAGGTCGTATCGCGGCTCGGTGTATCGACGCGGCGGTTGTCACTTTGCGATTGCTGCCGTTCTTCTTGGCTCACAGTACTTTGTTCTTTGATTTTATTCAGTGTATCATTGAGGCTCGATTGGACCGAGTCTTGCGTGTCTTGAGCCGAGTCCTTGAGGTCGCCGTATTTGGCTTTAAATTTTGCTTCTAATTCTTTAGCCCGTTCCGGATACATGGCTTTTAATTTATCTAAGATTTCAGCCTTGCTGGCGTTGCCTTCATTAAGGGCGCTTTGCAGGGCTTTATATTCGGTGTAATAGGCCATCCATTCTTTGAGGGGACCGTAATCATTATTCATGAATGAACGGAAGCCTAAGAAGGAAAAGACCAAGGTTAAGACGAGGCAAATGAGTGTTTTAGCCATTATGCACGCCTCCTTTTGCTTGATGTATGACGCGCTGCGTCATGACAGGCTTCGCCCGCATAGGTTGCCGTCAGGGCCGCAAAGAGAATAGCCAAGACTGTAAAGACCATAGTCGTTATGGAAAGCGTCGGCAAGGGCAATAAATCTGTATATAAGTATGACGGCAAGGCCGAAATGCCGATGCACGCCAAAATGGCTAAGGCCACGCCCAAATAAAGGAAGCCGCTCAAAATGCTAAAGAGGGTCCCTAAGATATCGAGGAACGGACTGGCCACGGCTTTGGCTGCTTGCGGTACAGACGAATCGCTGTCATTCCAGTCGAAGTCTTTCCCTGTTTCTTGGTCGACTGCCTGTTGTGGTGCCGTATAAGGGCGATTGTCGTAACCTTGGTCTCTGCCGTAAGGCTGCCGTTGCCGTGCTGGCTGCGGCGGGGCCGGTATATCGTCGTCATCACCCCAAAAGGCTGAGTCTTCCTGCGCGTCTTGCGTGTCCTGCGGGTCATCAAAGTCCGGCATGACTGTCGCTTCTTTGAGGCTTTCATTGTCTTCTGGGACGATGGGCTTACCGATGTAGTAACGATAAATATTTTTCGGGTGTCCTAGTTTGACACAAATTTCTTCTTCTGTTTTTCCTTCTTTGGCACCGAGGCGAAATTGTTCGTCACAATCTTCTAAGATGCCTTTCAAGTCCCCTTTGTCTTCCTTGCGGAAATAATACTTCAAAAGGTCCATGAATTCTGTTTTTCGCATAGAATCACCTTTCTATTTGTTACGAAGCGTATCTTCGTATTGTTGGTGGAAATGGGCGCCTCCTTGCCAAGCCGCAATGCTCACGATGAGGACGACGGCAATGAGGAGAAAGACGCACCACACGGGCATATCCGGTAACATCGCAAGGGATGCGAGCGGTGCCGCTTCAATGGCAATGCAGTACGCCACCCAACCTAAGAGGGCCAGTGTAGCCAGGGTGCAAAGACTGCCTAAGCCGTAACAGAGACGATAAAGATAGCGTAATTGTTGAGGTGTCCGTAAGGGAGTCACAACCATTCCTCCTTTTTTCTATTTGTCCTTTCTATAGTAACACACTGCCTACTGGGTTACAAGACAGGAATACCGTTCATATGTACGATAGTGCGTATGACATATTGGAAATGATGACCTTGCCTCTATGCTTTTACTGTATTCAGTTATATAATGAAGGAAAAGGAGTGATACTATGGCAAATTTTGTCCGTTACCACGTAGGCGATGTTGTACAAATGAAGAAAGCCCATCCGTGCGGTTCTAATGAATGGGAAGTATTGCGTATTGGCGTGGACTTCGTCATCCGGTGTGCTGGCTGCGGTCATCGCGTCATGATACCACGGCCTAAATTTGAAAAGGCTGTTAAGAAAATCTTGAAAACAGGCGAAGAAACGCCAAAAGAATTGTAAAAATTTCATAAAGTGGAAAAAATGTGAAGAAAGGTATTTTATTTTTTCCACTTTGTGTTATAATTTAGCACAGCGAATCCTTTTGCTCTTTACTAGAATAAAGAAATAAAGCAAACCCTAAGTTAGGAGGGTATACAGCACATGAAGTACAACACCTTAGATGGCGTAAAAATGCTCCATCACGATGAAATGCGCAATTACGACCGCATTCAAGGTAAAATTATTTCCGTTATTATGAATCACGGCTGTAAAATCATTGAAACGCCAAGTTTTGGTGATTATGATGTATATCAAGAATTTTTCCCTCATCTGCGGCATCAGATGATTAAAACTATTGATACAGACGGACGAGTCTTAGTCCTGCGGCCAGACGTGACACTGCCCATTGTCGAAACGGCAGCACGCGAATTTCCCCGGCCAGACCAGTTGTTGAAATTTGGCTACGTTAGTACGGTTTTCCGCGAATACTACGGACGCAGTACGTACGGCAAAGATTTCCTCCAAGGGGGCATTGAAATCCTTGGCGACAAGAGTCCTGAATGTGACGGTGAAGTCATCGTCATGGCTGCAGAAATCTTAAAAGCCGTCGGCGTCGAAAACATTCGCATCGACGTAGGCACGGCGGCATATACGCAGGCCTTATTCGATAGCTTGCCTATTAGTGAAGAACAGAAAGACGAACTGCGTACGTACATGGCGGCGCGTAATCTCGTAGCGTGCAAGAAATGTATTGCTACCCTCCAGATTTCGCCGGATGCACGACGTGTCCTCGAAGCTTTGCCGGTCCTCTTTGGCCCGTATGCGCAGACCTTGAGCAAAGCGCGGGAATTATCCATTAATAGCGGTATGCTCAATGCTTTATCGCGGCTAGAACGTATATATGATTATATTTTATATGCCGACTTTGCTGATAAAGTACAGCTCGATTTCGGTTTTGCCAGCCGCTTAGGCTATTACACAGACATGGTTTTCAAAGTCTATGTAGACGGTGCCCTTTATGATGTCATCGACGGCGGCCGTTATGATACGGTATCGGCGAAATTCGGTGTGGACCGTCCGGCTTGCGGCTTTGGCATGAATATTAATCTATTATATGAATTCATGAGTGATGCAGGCCTTTTAGAAGATACAGCTCCGTCTTTCCAACTCGCTGTGTCCTACACGTCGAGTGACCAGACGGTCGTTCGCGACCTTATGAACTGGCGTGCGCGCGGTTTCCGCGTTGCAGCCTACCCGGATGCGTCCTTTGTAGACAGCAAGGATTACAGTATTCACGCTATTTACCGCAATGGCACCTATTATAAAGACGGCAAGGCCTTGACGTCTGATGATTTAGAAGAATTGATGAGGAGGCTGTAAGCAATGGCAATTCATATTGCCCTGGCCAAAGGGCGGATTCACAAAGTAGTCATGACGTACTTGCAAGAAAGTGGCTACGATTTCCCAACATATTCCGAAGAAAGCCGGAAACTCATCTTTGAAGATAGTAAGCATCAGCTAAAAGTAACGCTCGTCAAATCGCCGGACGTTGCAGTCTATGTCGAACGCGGTGCTGCCGATGTCGGCATCGTCGGCGAAGACGTACTCATTGAAGAAGCCTCTGGTGCCGACGTATATGAAGTCATGGACCTGGGTATTGGCCGGTGCCGCATGGCTGTAGCCGGTATTAAAGGCAAGAAAGTAGATATGTCCAAGCGTATCGTCGTTGGTACGAAGTATCCTCGCATTGCACGGCACTTCTTTGAAGAAAACCACCACAGCGTGGACATTATTAAATTAAACGGCTCCGTCGAATTAGCACCGATTGTAGGCTTATCCGACGTCATCGTCGATATTGTCGAAACAGGCAACACCTTGCGGGCTAATGGCCTCGAAGTCATTCAGTACTTCATGGACTTTAGTGCGCGCATGATTTGTAATCCTGTTTCGTTTAAAATGAAATATACAGAAATTAAGCAGTTAATGAAGGTCATTCAACAAAAAGAAATGGCCCAGTAAGAACTAGGGGGAAGATAGTATGGAATGGATAGATGTGCCCAGTGAAGGGCTGAGCTTGCGGGAAATCCGTAAGATTACGAAACGGGATCAGGCAGAAAATGCCGACATCCGTGCCAGTGTAGAACAGATTTTACAGGCTGTTCAAGATAGAGGGGATGCAGCTGTTCGGGAATTAACGGAAAAATTTGACGGTGTTACATTAGACAGCTTCCTCGTATCGCCCGAAGAGATTGATGCAGCCACGAAAAAAGTAGGCCCTGAATTTATGGCTATTTTAGAAGAAGCAGCAGATAATATCCGTTCGTACCATAAACGGCAGCTCCAAGAAACGTGGCTCGATACGTTCCGTCCAGGCGTGCGTTTAGGTGCGAAATTTACACCTATTCAGCGCGTCGGTGTCTATGTACCTGGTGGTACGGCGGCCTATCCGTCGACCGTCCTCATGGATACGATTCCGGCACACGTAGCTGGTGTACCGTCCATTGCGGTCTTCACACCACCTGCGAAAGACGGTTCGGTTAATCCGTATATTTTAGCAGCAGCTCACGTCGCCGGAGCTACGGAAATTTATAAAGTCGGCGGTGCCCAAGGGATTGCAGCAGCAGCCTTTGGCACAGAAAGCATTCCGCCAGTCTTTAAAATCGTCGGCCCTGGGAATGCCTACGTAGCTATGGCAAAACGACTCGTCTTTGGGACTGTCGGTATCGATATGATTGCCGGGCCGAGCGAAGTCGGCATCCTGGCAGACCACACGGCAAAACCGTCGTGGGTAGCTGCTGATTTATTGGCCCAAGCAGAACATGACAAACGGGCTGCAGTCTTCCTCGTTACGCCGAGTGCTGCCTTTGCGAGCGAAGTCGAAGCAGAAGTAAAGAAACAATTGGACACATTACCGCGCAAAGAAATTGCGAGTGAATCCATTGAAAAACACTCGAAAATTTTCATTACGAAAGATAATGACCAAGCTGTAGAAATTATGAACCTCATTGCGCCGGAACATTTGGAAATTGCCTTCCAAAACCCGGAAGGCAATGTCGATAAGATTCAAAATGCCGGTGCTATCTTCATGGGTGAATATACGCCGGAACCGATTGGCGATTACTTCGCTGGTCCAAACCACACATTGCCGACGATGGGTACAGCCGCTTTCTCGTCGCCCCTTGGTGTCTATGATTTCGTCAAACGGAGCAGCCTCTTAGAATACAACAAAGAAGCTTTTGAAAAGATTGCTGAAAAAGTAGAAACCTTTGCTAACGTCGAAGGCCTCCAAGCACATGGCCGTTCTGTAAGGAGGAGACTTGATGAAAAATAATTGGCTCCGCACGACAATCCGTGAGTTTGAACCGTACCAAATTCCAGTCATTAAAGAATCGACTGTTATTAATGCCAACGAAAGCCCTTATAATATTTTAGAAGACTTCCCGGCTGTAAAAGAAGATTTCTTAAAGAATCTTGCATCCATGCCAGTCTACCATTACCCGGATGGTTATGCGTCGAAGCTGCGCGCAGCTTTAGCCGATTATGTTGGCAGACCGACAGATAACGTCCTCGTCGGCAACGGCGGTGACGAAATTATTAGCCTCATTAGTAATACCTTTTTAAATCCAGGCGATACGATTTTGATTCACACGCCGACCTTTGATATTTACGCTATTGATGCCGAAGTCTTAGGAGCGAAGGTCGTAGCCGTGCCGGATTTGCCGGGCTATGAACGAGACCAGAAGACCTTCTTAGGAAAAGTAAAAGAACTGCAGCCAAAGATTACGTACCTTTGTAATCCTAATAACCCGACTGGTGAAATTTTACCCCTCTCTTACGTCGAAGAAGTCATTGAGGCTGCAAAAAATATCGTCGTCATTGACGAAGCATACTTAGAATTTGCCAATCAAGACAGTATCATTACGAAACTCGACCAGTACGACAACGTCATCGTCATCCGCACCTTGTCGAAAGCCTTTGGCCTGGCTGGTGCACGCTTAGGTTATGGCGTAGCTCAGAAAGAACTCATCGATGCCTTGTCTTTGACGAAGCTCGTCTATAATATGAACGTCCTCACGCAAAGCTTGGGCTTGGCAGCTATGGCTCATGGCGACGAAGTGTTGACGCACAATATTCCGCCGACTATAGCAGCGCGGGAATATTTGGTGAAAGAATTAGCCAAACTGCCGGGCATTACGCCCTATCGCAGTGTGACGAACTTCGTCCTCGTCCATGTGCCAGATGCGAAAGCGATGGTGCAGGCCTTGTGCGATGCCGATATTTGCGTCCGTTTCTATAAAGCGAAAGACTTAGAAAACTGCGTGCGCATTACAGTGACGACGCAAGACGTGATGGAACGAGTCGTGGCAGTCTTTCAGAAAGAGGTGAGCCGTCATGCGTAAAGCCCATGTAGAACGAGTTACAGGAGAAACGCAAATCAAAGTCGACCTCAATCTTGATGGCAATGGCACCTTTACAGGGACGACGGGCATTGGTTTCATTGACCATATGCTCAATCTCTTGGCGTGCCATGGCAACTTAGATTTAGCTATCGATGTGCACGGTGATTTAGAAGTAGATAATCACCATACCCTCGAAGATTTAGCTATCGTCATGGGCGATGCCCTGACTGAAGCTCTGGGCGATAAAAAAGGCATTCAACGCTATGGTATGTTCTATTGCCCTATGGACGAAGCCTTGACGCGCATCGTCATCGACCTCAGCGGTCGTCCGTACCTCGTGTACGATGTTAAGCTCCATGTCGAACGGATTGGCACCTTTGAAACGGAAATGATGAAAGATTTCCTCTACGCCTTAGCCGTTCATGGACAAATGAACTTGCATGTGGCCAATTTGTATGGCGAAAATGCCCATCATATCGTCGAATCTATCTTTAAAGGCCTAGGCCATGCATTGGCAGAAGCTGTCCATGTAGAAGGACATAAACTGCTCTCGACTAAAGGAGTGCTGTAATATGAAAATTGCCATTATTGACTATGAAGTTGGTAACCTTGCCAACGTCTACAATGCGTGGCGTCGTCTCGGCATGGACCCGGTCATTACACGGGACAAAGCCGTCATTGACGATGCGGATATTGTCGAATTACCCGGTGTCGGTGCTATTCGCGATGCTATGGGAAACTTAGAAAAATTTGACCTCATTCCGGTGCTCCAAGAACAAGTGCAAAAGGGAAAATTTTTCGTGGGTGTCTGCCTCGGTATGCAGGCTCTCTTTGAAACAGATTACGAAGGGGGCACGTACAAAGGCCTTGGCTTTTTACCCGGTGAAATCGTGCCGTTCCATACGAAATTAAAAGTGCCTCACATGGGCTGGAATGAATTGGAATTTCGCCAAGACCATTGGCTGAAAGAAAACTTACCAGCTCATCCGTACGTTTATTTCGTTCATTCGTACCATAAATCGCCAGTCGATACGCCAGACGTTATTGCTACGGCCGATTACGGTCAGCCTGTACCGGCTATTTGCGGTAAAGACAACGTCGTCGGCTTCCAGTTCCATCCCGAAAAGAGCGGTAAAGTAGGCGAACAGATTTTACAAAACGTCGTCACGCACGTACAGAAAGGACTCTAACTATGATCGTATTTCCAGCTATAGATATTCAACACGGTCACGCTGTGCGCTTGCGCCAAGGCGTTGAATCCGATAGTACGACCTACTTTGACGACCCTGTAGAAGCAGCAAAAAAATGGTGCGACGAAGGGGGACAATTCCTCCACGTCGTCGATTTAGACGGTGCCTTTGAAGGGAAACGCATTAATGCTGATATTATTGGCAAGATTTGCGACGCTGTCGATATTCCTGTCGAAGTTGGCGGCGGTATTCGCGATGAAGAAGCCATTAAAACCTATTTAGACCGCGGTGTCAATCGCGTCATTATTGGCTCAAAAGCCGTAGAAGACAGCGACTTCATTACGGCTATGGCGAAAAAATACGGCTCTCAATTAGCCGTTTCTATCGATGCCAAAGGCGATGTCGTCGCGACGCGCGGCTGGGTCGACGGCAGTGATAAGAAAGTCTTGCCTTTTGCGCAGTTCCTTTTATCCATTGGCGTGAACACTATCGTCTATACGGATATTAGCCGCGACGGCATGCTGACAGGGCCGAATATGGATATGCTTGCCCAGTTACAGCAGCTGCCTTATATTCGCCTCATTGCGTCCGGTGGCATGAGCAGTATTGATGATTTAAAAGCATTGCAAAAACTCGGTGTCTACGGTGCCATTACGGGGAAAGCCCTCTACGAAGGCAAGATTACGATGGCAGAAATTAGAGAACTAGGAGGCGCGTAAGATGCTGGCAAAACGAATTGTACCGTGCCTGGACGTGCGCGATGGCCGCGTCGTCAAAGGCAAACAGTTTAAACATATACAAGATGTCGATGACCCTGTAAAATTAGGGAAATATTATTCTGACCAAATGGCCGATGAATTAGTCTTCTATGACATTACAGCAACCCACGAAAAACGGCACCTCTTTATCGATGTCGTCCGCGCTGTAGCCGAAGCGATTAACATACCCTTCACTATTGGCGGCGGCATTAGCAGTA
Source organism: uncultured Megasphaera sp. (assembly GCA_900540735.1). GTDB lineage: Bacteria > Bacillota > Negativicutes > Veillonellales > Megasphaeraceae > Megasphaera. The sequence continues at coordinate 14,713 of UQHB01000021.1, forward strand.
TTGATGATTTCCACGAAGTCCTCCGTGCTGGTGCCGATAAAGTGTCGGTTAACTCTGCTGCTGTGCTTCGACCAGAACTGATTCGCGAAGCAGCCCAGCGTTTTGGTAGCCAATGCGTCGTCCTTTCGATTGATGCCAAACGGGACGGCAAAGGAAGCTGGCAAGTCTACGTCGAAGGGGGCCGCAAGAATACAGGCATTGATGCCATTGCTTGGGCCAAACAAGGCGTGGCTCTCGGTGCCGGTGAAATTTGCATGAATTCCATGGATTCAGACGGTGAAAAGTCGGGTTTTGATTTAGAATTAAATCATCGCTTAGCTACGGAATTGCCTGTGCCAATCATCGCTTCTGGCGGTGCTGGCAAAATGTCTGACTTTAAAGATGTCTTCGATGTCGGCGTCGATGCGGCCTTAGCAGCATCGGTCTTCCATTTCGGTCAAATCGATATTCCTGATTTAAAACAGTATCTACAAGGCGAAGGTATTCCCATGAGAGGGGCAGAACAATAAGATGGAAACAGTTAGTATGAAAGATATAAAATTTGATTCTCACGGCCTCGTACCGGCAGTCATTCAAGAAGGGCGCAGCGGTGAAGTCCTCATGGTAGCGTACATGAATGCCGAATCGTTGCAGAAAACTGTGGAAACGGGCGACACATGGTTTTACAGCCGGAGCCGCCAAGAACTATGGCATAAAGGCGAAACGTCGGGCCATTTCCAACATGTCCTCTCTATTGCTGTCGACTGCGATGCCGATACGCTCCTCATCGAAGTAGAACAAGTAGGTGCTGCGTGTCATACAGGCCATAAATCGTGCTTCTTCCGTTCTATGACGGAATGGGAAAAGACTTACACAGGTCAGCTCTCGATGATGGCGAAACTGCAAGATGAAATCAAAGAAAAACGGATTCATCCTACAGAAAAATCGTACACAGCCTACTTATTACAAACAGGTATCGACAAAATCGGTAAAAAAATTGGCGAAGAATCGTCCGAAGTCATTATTGCCGCGAAAAATGCCGACCCTGTTGCCAACGATACATCAGACGAGGCCACCCACTTGCGGGACCTCTTAGCCGGCGAATCGGCAGACTTACTCTACCATTTAGCCGTCCTCTGGGAAGATACGGGCATTACAGTCAATGATGTCATGAAAGTCCTGGAAGAACGGTCCCACAAAGAAGGAAATAAAAAGAAAGTAGGTCATTTAGACAAGACCTTCTAAGGAGACTATGATGAAAAAAGTCATTTTTGATGTAGATGGTGTATTACTTAGTGAAAAACGATATTTTGATGTGTCTGCATTAACCGTATGGGAATGGTTTTATAGCCCTTCCTATATGCGTTTAGGCCACGAAGACGTCAAGCCTGATTTGTCCAATGCCGAAATCGATTCTATTCGCGCGCGCATTTGGTACGACGACAAAATTTTGACGTGGCTCAAACAGCACGGCGTCAACAATAACTGGGATATGGTGCATGCCCGCATTGTCGTTACGCTTTGGCTCATGATGGAAGAATATGTCAATGATCATGGCCGGGCGAATACGCAGATTAAATCTATTGATGATGTCCAGTACTTAGGGTCCCTCCTCCAAGGCTATACACCGCCGTCGGCAGATGCAGTCTATCAGCGCATGGCTTCTGTCGTTCCGGACCGGGCGAGCAAAGACGAAGTCTTTACGTACTTAACGAAAGCTGTCGAATCGTCTTTAGGCAGAGCTTCGACCCAGTGGACACCGCTCCAGTCGCCGTTGTGGCAGCTTCATTTTGAAGACTTCCAAGAATGGTACTTTGGCGATGACCTCTATGAAAAGACGTACGGCAAGAAACCGGTTGCCCCAGGGAAAACGGGCTTCCTCCAACGGGAACAGCCTTTTGGCACACCGGAAAGCATTAAAAAGATGTTCCAAACTTTGAAAGCAAGAGGCTATGATATTGCCATTGCCACAGGGCGTTCCCAGCCGGAAGTAGAGGTTCCCTTTAAGACCTTCCATTGGCTCGAAGAATTTAATCCTGTCTATGTCGCGACCTACACTGACGTACAGGCAGCGGAAGAACAGCTCCACATGTCTCTCGATAAACCGAATCCTTTTGCGTACTACTTAGGGGCCTTCGGGAAATATCCGGATCGCTACGTCGATTATGTGAATCATCCAGAAAAATATAAACGTGGCACGTACTACGTTGTTGGCGATTCCTTGGCTGACGTGTGGTGCGCTAAAGCCATGGGGGCGGTCATGATTGGCACGCTGACCGGTCTCGACGGCGAACTAGCACGGCCTATGTTTGCGAAGGAACACGTGCCCTATGTCGTGAAGACAGTAGAAGATATTTTAGAAATCTTAAAATAATGGTATACTAAAGAAAAAAACGGATTGTCTCTCGAGGCAATCCGTTTTGTAATACAGGAGAAAGCACATGAAAATTACAGACATTCAACTAGGCATGATTTCCATTCCCTTAAAGACGCCGTTTAAGACGGCACTACGCCGCGTCGATACGGCACAAGACTTGATTGTCAAAGTCGTGACTGACGATAGTGCTGTTGGCTATGGTAATGCACCAGCAACGGTCGTCATTACAGGTGACAGCCATGAGTCCGTGGCGGCAGCTATTAAGAATACTATTGGCCCAGACATTATGGGTATGGATATTCGCGATAGAGAAGCTATTACGGACAAGATTCAACATGCTATGGTGCACAATACGTCGGCTAAAGCAGCTGTGGACATAGCCGTCCATGATTTATTTGGACAATACTATGGCTTGCCTTTGTGGCGATTTTTTGGCGGTCGTACAAAATCGATTACGTCAGACCTGACGATTAGTGTCAACAATCCGGCTGTTATGGTGGAAGACGCAAAGAAAGCCGTAGCGCGCGGCTATAGAAATTTAAAATTAAAAGTTGGTGTTGGTGCCGACATCGACATGGCGCGCGTCAAAGCTATTCGTGAAGCTGTTGGCCCAGCGATTACGATTCGCCTCGATGCCAATCAAGGGTGGCGCGTAAAAGAAGCGATTCGCACGATTCGTAAGATGGAAGACACAGGCCTTGATATAGAACTTATTGAACAGCCCGTTCCTGCGGCCGATATAGATGGCTTAAAAAACGTCACCAATCATGTGGATACGCCTATTATGGCTGATGAAGCAGCCTTTAGTCCGCGCGATGTGTTCCGACTCATTGCTATGCGCGCATGCGACCTGATTAACATTAAGCTCATGAAAGCAGGAGGCTTAGCACCAGCTGCGCAGATTGCAGCTATGGCCAAAGCCATGGATATGGAATGCATGATGGGCTGTATGCTCGAAAGCAAAGTCGGCATTACGGCTGCAGCGAGCCTGTCGGCCGGGAGTAGTGCCATTGTCCATAATGACTTAGATGCAGCAGACTTGATGGCAGCAGACCCCATCGTCGGCGGTATTCAGTATGACAAAAACAAAATCATTATGCCCGAAGCACCGGGAATGGGGATTACAGATATAAAAGATATGACTACGTTCTAATTTTGCAAGGCTTACGTTTTGTAATCTGGCGGCGTTTAGGATATACTATAAGATACACAGTAATACTATCACTAGGAGGATATACATGCGGTTACGTAGAAAACCTTGGATTGACGAAGCAATTAAAGAATACGATTCATTTTTACACTTAGAAAACGTAGAAGAATATAAAGGTAAATGGCGCATGCTCTTTGCTAATCCGGATGCACCCTTGTGGGTCGAATTAGGCACAGGGAAAGGCAATTTTATTTCTAAAATGGCAGAACTTCACCCAGAAGTAAATTTTATTGGCATTGAAATCCAAATCGGTGTCATTTACTATGCCGGGAAAAAATGCGCTGCTGCTGATTTGCATAATGTTCAGCTCTTGCGCTTTGATGTGGCACGGCTCGAAGATATTTTTGCACCTGGCGAAATCGACAGATTTTTCATTAACTTCTGTGACCCTTGGCCCAAGAGCCGCCATGCGAAACGGCGTTTGACGTATCGGCTTTTCCTCGATCGATATGCGCGGCTCCTCAAAGAAGACGGCCAGATTTTCTTTAAGTCCGACAACGCCGGTCTCTTTGATTTTACACTCGAAGAATTTAAGGAACGGCAATGGCCCTTGTCAGAAGTGACTTATGACCTCCATCATAGCGATATTTTGAATGAAGCTATGACCGAATACGAAGCTAAATTCAGCGGCAAAGGCCAGCCCATTTTTCACTGCGTAGCAACGCGTCCATTGGAAGTGATGTCTCATGGTGAAGGACAAGAAGCTTAAAGAACTACAATGGGCCTATGTGGCCTTGTGCGGTGCCTTTGCGCTCCTCATCGTCATCGGTGTTGCCAACGTCTTTAGTACGACCTTTGTTACAGACGGGTTTAATGGCAATCCGTACGATCATTTAATCAAGCAAATCGTTTTCCTCGTCGTCGGCCTCGTGCCAGCGTATTGCATTTTTCGCAAAGACGTGACCTTTTGGCGGCCTTACATTGGCATTGGTGTCATCATTACGGTACTGCTGCTCGTCGCCGTACTCGTAGCCGGGATTCATGTCAATGGGGCGAAACGCTGGCTCGGTGTAGGGAGCTTTACGTTCCAGCCGTCAGAAATTGCTAAAATCATTGGCATCTTGTACACGGCATCGCATCTTGCCAAAGCCGTCGACAAGAAGCATCACATCGAATTTTTCCACCATTTATATGCTAAACCAAAGCGTACGTCGTGGCTGAAAAAGAGGATAAAAGTACCGCATTCGTCTTTGTGGGCTCCATTGGTCATGATGGTTCTCGTCTTCTTGCAGCCTGACGGTGGGACTGGTGTTGTCATCATGGCTATGCCCGTGATTATGCTGCTCGTCAGCGGTGCCCATATTATGCGCGTCAAGCTGTGGATGCTGGGCGGTGCGGTCCTCGTGGTCATTTATTTTTTAATGGCTCCGTACAGGCTCAACCGTCTCGTTGCCTGGGTCGACCCGTGGGCTTATGCGAAGACCTTGGGCTACCAAACCGTACAAAGTCTGACGGCTATTGGTTCTGGCGGCATTATGGGTCAGGGCATTGGCGAAGGGACCTTTAAATTTGACTATCTCCCAGAAGCACATACGGACTTTGCCTTTGCTATTTTAGCGCAAGAATGGGGACTGCGCGGTTCGATTTTCGTCGTCGCCATTTTCTGCGTCATCATTTACTTTGGCATCTTTACGGCTTGGAACAGTAAGCATTCATTCAGTATGTTTACAGCTCTTGGTATTGCCTTATACTTTGGCGGTCAAGGCTTCATCAATATTGGCATGGTCAGCGGTATTTTGCCGGTTGTCGGCGTGCCCTTGCCCTTTGTCAGCTACGGCGGCACCTCTCTTGTGGTCAACGTTACGGCTGCAGCCTTTCTTTTAAAGATTGCCAAAGAAAATTATAAAGACCGATTGCGCCAGCTCGACCGTAAGGTGGTAGCTGAACCGCATAATTTAGAAGAAGGGCGGAGCCAATTTCCGTCGACGTAATGTGCAGTTTTGCAGAAAGGATACAACATGGACATTACGACATTAGTACAACAAAAAAACTTTACTCGTGACGATTTGATTACCCTTTTGAGCCTGACCAATCCGGACGATATGCAAACCTTGTATGATGCGGCCTATGCCGTCAAATCACGGACTGTTGGGCGCATCGTCTATTATCGCGGGCTCATTGAATTTTCTAATCGGTGCATTAAAAACTGTAAATACTGCGGTATCCGTCGGGGCAATGAAGAAGTGACACGCTTCGACACGCCGCATCAAGAAATTTTGGATATGGCGAAATGGGCCTACGACAGCCATTACGGCTCACTTACGCTCCAGTCCGGTGAACGGCAAGACGAAGAATTTGTTGCCTACATCGAAGGCCTCGTCCATGATATTAAAAAACTCAGTAATGGCGAATTAGGCATTACCCTTTGTGTAGGCGAACAGACCGAGGACACGTATCGCCGTTGGTTTGAAGCCGGTGCCCATCGCTATTTGCTCCGTATTGAAACGAGCAATCCTGACCTTTATAAGACGCTGCATCCCCAAGACGGCCATCACGAATGGACTGTGCGGCGCGACTGTCTCAAGGCCTTGAAACGCGTAGGCTATCAAGTCGGTACAGGCGATATGATCGGCTTGCCTGGGCAGACCATTGAAGACCTGGCCGACGATATCCTTTTTTATCGCGACATGGACATCGACATGATTGGCATGGGTCCCTATGTAGTCCATCATCATACGCCTATTGGCATCGAAGTCATGGAACAAGGCCTGAACTCTAAAGCAGAACAATTACGGCGCTTGCAGCTTGGCCTGAAGATGATTGCTGTGACGCGGCTCTTTTTGCCCGATGTCAATATTGCGTCCACGACAGCTTTGCAGGCTCTCCATCCACTAGGCCGTGAACTCGGCCTCAAGGCTGGAGCCAACGTGCTCATGCCGATTGTGACAGTGCCCAAGTTCCGGCCTCAATATTTGCTGTATGATAATAAACCTTGTGTCGAAGACAAACCAGAGCAATGTAAGAATTGCCTCAGTGCCCGCGTGGCTTCTGTCGGCGATATCGTTGGCTTTGGCAAATGGGGCGATTCACCACATTTTTTTCATAAGCACGAACAACAATAAGTAAGTTTTGCAAGGGTAATAAAAAAGAGTCAGCATACGTTGCTGACTCTCTTTCGTGTGGCGGAAGAGGTGGGATTCGAACCCACGGTACCTTGCGGTATCACTAGTTTTCAAGACTAGCTCCTTAAACCACTCGGACACCCTTCCATAAGACAAGAAATATTATAGCAAAGATGATTGCCTTACGTCAAGAAATTCGCTACAATAGAGAAGAAATTCAATTCATTTCTATGGTTAAGGATGGTGCACACAATGATTTATTATATTCCTGATACGACGCACAGCACAGACTGCCCGAAAGAAGCGGTTGTTTGGCTTGCCCAGCAAGACGAAAAGGCAAAAAAAGCCGTTATTTTTGGCAATCAAAACGTTTTTGAAGGCATTTTTAAAAGCCTCGGCTTTGCTGATGAAGTCATCAAAGGGATTGCTAAAGGCCGGCAACTCGTCGTTTCCGAAACGATGGCGATTCCTGTCGTCTTCCTCAGTGAAGATGCATTGGAACAGTATGATTATGTATTAATCTTCTATCCCAATGCAACTGTTCTCGACAAAGTCGTCGAAACGACGAAAACAAAAGATACGTTAGTCGTACCTTGGGCAGAAGAAGACGTAGCACATTTAAAAACGATTGGCACAGCTTACGAAGGTTCTTTCTAAGCAATGTAAGTAAGACTACGCAATGGAGCGATGGGCTTTGTTGCGTAGTTTTTTTATAAATTTTTTAGGCAATATGCCGACATTGATATAGCTCTATTGTTTGGTTATGTCCTTAAATATGATACAATATTAATGAAATGTAGTTTGTGAGGATACACGAGGAGGCGTGCACTATGGCAGTAACAGTCCTGTTAGGAATGGGAAAATTTGGTAAGACTACAACCTGTGTACGTCAGATTCAAGAAGCGGCTGCAACGGGTCAAAAGATTCTCTACATCGTGCCGGACCAGGCGACGTACGGCGTCGAACGGCGTTTTGCTGAAGCCATGCCGGGCAAAGGCTTCATGGGCGTCCATATTGTCGGGTTTTCGCGGCTTGCGTACCAAGTGTTTCAAGCACGGAGCAAAGAGCATGAGTCTGTATCGGAGCTGGCGCGAAACGTCATTTTACAGCGGTTACTGCGGCAGTATCACGATGACTTTTCGCTCTTACAAACGGCCTCGCGGCAGGCTAATTTCGCCGTCACAGCAGGCCAGTTCATTGCCGAATGCCGGTCCTTTTGCATTGGTCCGGAGGTCTTACAAAAAGCCGCTGCTACTCTAGGAGATTCGACGTTAGGCCGAAAATTGCATGATATTGCTCTCCTTTACGATGGGTATTTGTCGTTTTTAGATGGACATTACGGCAGTGCTGATGATACGATGACGCTCCTCGCCAAAGAGTTGCCGAACTATGCTTTTGCCAAAAATGCATACGTTTGGGTCGATGGCTTTCAGTGGTTTACGCCGCAGCAGTTAGAAATTTTGCACGTCCTCGAAGGCGTTGCAGCACACGTGACGATTACCTTGACTATGGATGGCGACAATATCCCAGGGCAAGCACGAGAAACAGCCTTATTTCATCGGGCCTATGAAGTGTATCGTGACATACGGCGTATCTTTCCACACGCTGAGACAACGCATATTCATGCAGAGCAGACGACACCGCTACAGGTTTTATATACCGATTTCTTTCGGCCTGTTCCACTGCCGTGTGCGTCGCCAATACGAGGATTGACCTTGACTGAGTGCAGTAATCGTGATGTTGAAATCGATGCCATAGCACGGCAGATTTGCCGTCTCATCAAGGCTGGCTATCGCTACAAAGATATGCTCGTGTTAGCCCGGTCTAGTGAAGTCTATCAGCATAGTGTTGAGCGGATTTTCCGGGCTTACGGGATTCCGTGTTTTAGCGACTATCGGCGGCCTATGACCTCACATCCTGTGGCTGAAGCCATTGCGTCGTTGCTCGATGTTTTCCAGTCTCATTGGTCGTACGAGCCTTTATTTAGACTACTGAAAACGGATTTATTTCCTATGAGCCGTCATGACGTAGATATCTTAGAAAACTATTGTTTAGCCTTTGGCATCCAAGGGAAATATTGGCTCAGTGGGCACGAATGGACTTACGGACGAAATCGTTTTTTAGATGAGAAAAAGATTGTCGACGAAGCAGAAGAAGCTAAACTGGCTCACATTAACACCATTCGCGAACAAATTCTCCATATTTTACTGCCTTTATGGCAGGCTGCCCAAGAAAACCATTCTGTAACTGAATGGTGCACCTTGTTGTATCAGTGGCTCGTGGCCATGGATGTGCCCAATACGCTGCGCACGTGGCAGACCGAAGATGAGACTGCTGGCCAGGCGACAGAAGCTAAAGAGCATGAACAAGTGTGGAAAAAAGTCATTGCTTTCTTGGACGAAGTGGTGCGTCTGTGTGGTGAAGACTGGCTAAGTCTGTCTGAATTTGGTGAAGTCGTCACGGATGGCCTGGAGGACTTGGAATTTAGCTTGATTCCGCCGACATTGGACCATGTGACGTTTACGGCCATTGAACGAGGCTACACGATGGATAGTAAAATCGTCTTCATCTGCGGCTTAAATGATGGTGTCTTTCCTCAGCATAGCGGTGAAGAAGGCATGCTCAGTGATGCCGAACGACAGCGATTAGGGAATTTAGGGATTAAACTGGGGCCAAGCCATCAGTTCCGGTCGTTCCAAGAAAAATTCCTCTTCTATTTGGCTGTAACGAGAGCAACAGAGAAAATCTACTTGTCCTATGCCTTAGCAGATGCTGATGGCAATGCCTTAGAACCGTCTGTCTGGGCGAGACAGTTGGCAGAAAAGGGCTATGTCTCGGCTGTGCAAAGTGAGACGGGTTCCATTCCGGCTGGGCAAGAAGACGAATATATCTTAGGCCTGCCGTCGGCCTTGTCTTATGTGCCGGTTATGCTCCGTCCTGCTGTGGAGGGGCTGCCTGTACGGGACGTATGGTGGGCTCTCTACGATTGGGCCTATGGCCATGGCTATGCGTATGAAGCGATGCAAGCCGTACAAGGCATGTTCCATACGAATCTACCTCAAGTCTTGCCTCATGAATTAGTACGGAAATTGTACGCTCCAGACGGAGTGCTGCGTGGGTCTGTAACGAAATTCGAACAGTATCGGTCGTGTCCTTTTGCGTACTTTGCGCGCTATGGCTTAGGCCTCGAAGAACGGCCGTTGTACCGTTTTGCCGCACCTGATTTGGGGATGCTTGTCCATGGGGCACTGAAAATTTTAGGTGATGATTTGCTCGACCAAGGGAAGCAATGGCAAGACCTGCAGCGCGACGACATTCCGCGCCTGTGCCGGGATGCAACAGAACGGTTAGCTCCCTATGTACAGCAAGATATTCTCATGTCTAATGCCTATTTTGCACAAATCAAAGAGCGGCTTATTGCGACCCTCGTGCGGACTGTACGGCGGCTTTGTGAATTTAGTGAAGCTTCTGATTTTAAAATGGAAGGCCTGGAAAAATCCTTTGGCCGTAGTGGCAGTACGTGGGAAGCATTCCACTTTACCTTGCCAGATGGCATTGAAGTCATTATCAATGGACAAATTGACCGTATCGATTCGCTCCGCGTAGGCTCGACGAAATACATCGTCATTATTGACTATAAATCGGGCCGTAAGAACCTCGATTTAACGCAAATCTTTACGGGCCTCGAATTGCAGCTCTTGACGTATATGTACGTGACCATCCTCAATATGGGCGAAGATGCAGCACCAGCAGCGGTCTTGTACTGCTATGTCCGTAATGACAAGACAAATTTAAAGCATATTATTCCAGACGATGAAAGAGCGGAATTGTATCATAAAAATAGCAAGCTCAGCGGCTTTTACCTCGATGACAGCGACATTATGAAAGCCCTCGATACGTCTATGTCGGGATACTCGGCCTTTCTCAATGTGCGCATGAAAAAAGATGGCACCTTAAGCAATCAGTCGAAGAATATGTACAACGAAGAAGGGTGGCAACAGCTCTTGCAGCTGGCGACGAAGCGCATTAAAGACATTGCGACCAAACTCGATGCCGGACAAATCGACATTGAGCCCGTCCTTTTAGGGCAGCTTAGTCCGTGCCGCTATTGTCCCTATCATAGTGTGTGCCGCTTTGATGCGCACAATGAAAATACGTATGATGTGGTCCGTAAGACATCGAAAGATGAATTAATCCAGCAGCTATATACCGAAGGAGGCGATGACCATGGCTTGGACTAAGGAACAAGAAGCAGCTATTACGAGCTGCGGTCAAAGTCTCTTGCTCTCTGCCGCCGCTGGATCTGGGAAAACGGCTGTCCTTGTGGAACGGATTATTCGCCGTCTCCTCGACAAAGACCATCCTATCGATATTACAGAACTCCTCGTCGTGACCTTTACGAAAGCAGCCGCTACAGAAATGGCGCAGCGCGTCGGTGCAGCTTTGACGGCAGCCTTGGCAGAATGGGATGACCCGGCTATTGAACGGCAGTTAGCCCTCTTGCCAGCGGCCCATATTTCGACGCTCCATTCGTTTTGCCAAGACGTGATTCGCCAGTATTTCTATACGATTGACGTGGACCCGGCCTTTACCATTGCTGGGGAAGAAGAACTCAACCTTTTGCGGCGTACGGTCTTAGAAGACATTTTCTTATCCTATTATGAAGATGATGAAAAAGCGAAGATTCTCTATCCCTTAGCTGATATGTTTGGCAATGAACATGGCGACGACATCTTGATGGACACAGTGAGCCGTCTCTATGATTATTCGCGCAGCATGGCTTGGCCTGACGTGTGGCTCGACGAAGGAGCTAAGGCCTACGTTATTCCTGACGATGCTAGTATCGATGACATGCCGTGGGGCGCGCCGATGAAAGACCAAATTCGCCGTCTCGCTCAAGAAGACGCGAAACGCTATCAAAGCATGGTTGAGACCTTATCGGCACGGCCTGATTTTGAAAAAGTCATGCCCATGCTGACGGCAGAATTGCGCAGTATCGAAGTCATTACGCAAGGCGCGTCATGGCACGATATAGAAAAAGCTGTGAAATCTCTCGACTTTCAGCGGCTGCCGGGCTTGCGCGGTCTCGATATGTCGGACAAAGACCTATGGGAAGCGTGCAAAACTATTCGAAGTTCGGTCAAAAAAGAATTGACTGAATCTATACGGGACGTGTATTTTTCTGTATCCGAAGGGGACTGGCTCGAAGGTATGCGCCAAATGGCTCCGGTCATGACGGGACTCGTTGCGCTAACGAAGGATTTTGCTGTAGCCTACAGACAGGCGAAGAAAGAAAAAGGCTGGATTGACTTCAGTGATTTAGAACATTTTTGCCTGGCTATTTTATTAGACCCGTCTTCGATGCCGGAGACTCCTGTACCGTCAGCCGCGGCGAAGGAATTACGCCAAAGCTTTGCAGAAATCATGATGGACGAATACCAAGATACGAACGGCGTACAAGAACTGATTATGCAGCTCGTTTCTCGTAAGGATAATCGCTTCATGGTTGGCGATATTAAGCAGAGTATTTATCGCTTTCGCCTGGCTGATCCAAACTTATTTTTACAAAAATACAAGACCTTTAGCCGCGATGAAAAGGCTACGGAACGGTGCATTGATTTAGCCCGTAACTTCCGCAGTGCACCAAATATTTTAGCCGCTGTAAACGAAGTATTTCAAGCTATTATGACGCCCGATGCAGCCGGTATGGGCTATGGCGAACGGGAAATGCTCTATCCTGGCCGCGCTATGCCGACAGCGGACCATTGGGTTGGCGGCCCTATAGAAGCGCATCTCGTCTTGACGGATGGTGAAACGAGTGCAACCGAAGAAGAGGACGACGACGCACGGGAATTGACGGCGTTTGAACAAGAATGCCGCTATATTGCTAGCCGCTTAGTAGAACTAAAAGCTAGTGGCTCCCTCGTAGAGAAAAAAGACGGCACTATGGAGCCCATCACGTATCGGCACATGGTCGTCCTTTTACGCTCCATGTCGGGCAAAGCGGACGTACTGCTCAAAGCCTTAGAAGAAGCTGGCATTCCGGCCTATGCCGAGCAAAACGGCGGCTACTTTGCGGCCATTGAAGTACAGATTATGCTGTCCCTCCTCGAATGCATTGATAACCCGGAACAAGATTTGCCCATGGCGGCGGTTTTGCGCTCGCCTATTGTGGGCATGAGCGAAACGGCCTTAGCAGCATTACGCCTGACTGGCGAAGGGACGCTTTGGCAGACCTTGCCCCTTTATTTAGAACAGCTTAAAGATATTGACGAAAAGAGTCGGCTCCAACGATTTTACGAATTCCTCGAACGGTGGCGCACGTATAGCCGTCGCCATGGCGTAGCTGACGTCATTCAGCAGCTCTATCACGATACGGCATACTACGATTACGTTGGCGGTATGCTCGGTGGTGCAGTGCGGCAAGCGAACTTGCAGGCTCTTTATGAACGGGCGCGGCAGTATGAAAACGCTGGGTTCCGCGGCATTTTCCGGTATTTACAGCTCATTCACAAGATGAAAGAAGACGGCCTCGATTTAGCACCGGCGAAAGTCCTTGGGGAACGAGAAGACGTGGTACGCGTCATGAGTATTCATAAAAGTAAGGGCTTAGAATTTCCAGTCGTCGTCATTGCCGACATGGCAAAACGCTTTAACCGTCAAGACATGCAGTCCCTTGTGCTCTTGCACAATACCTTGGGCATTGGCCTCAAGCAATACGACCCAGTGTGGCGCATGACCTATCCGACGTGCATTTGGAACGGCATTGCCGCCCAGTTAGCCTTTGAAAGCACAGCCGAAGAAGAGCGTGTCTTATACGTGGCCATGACGCGAGCGCGGGATAATCTCATTCTCGTCGGCCATAGCAATCACGGCGAAGCCGATTGGCAGCGGTGGTGTGATGGCGTTACACCCAGTCAAGCCAAATCTTACTTTGATTGGGTCATGCCTGTCATTGCAAGTCAAGATGGGCTGGACGAAATCAGCCGTGCCTTAGCTGTCCACGATGATTGGACGTGTACTTCTGGCCTTTGGCAAGTGACCATTCACAACCCTGTTGCTGGCCCGGCTATAACAGACCAAGCTATAGCCGAAGAACCGCGGCTTGCGCGCCTGCGCGATGGGCGGGAAACGGGCACTCCCATTCCGGAGTGGCTCGACACAGCTCTTTCGTGGCAATATGCGTACCCCAAGGCCGTCGAGACAGCAGCGAAATTTTCCGTTTCTGAAATCAAACGGCAATACGGCTTGCTCCATGCTGATGAAATCCAAGCAGAAAATGCGTTAGCTGTGCAACTCGTAGATGCAGATACGGCACCAGAAGAAGACGATGCCTTTGCAGCTACGCCGCCGTGGCTTGTTGAAGAACAGCCCGTCTTTACAGGGGCAAAACGGGGCACAGTCATGCATAAAGTCATGCAGTATCTCGTCATTACTCCTGAGATGACGCGCCGCGATGTCATGACCCAACTAGGCCAATGGGAAGCAGACGGCCTCTTTACGAAAGAAGAAGTCGAAGCCGTTTACATTCCGGCGATTCTGCAATTTTGCCATTCTCCTTTAGGCCAGAGGTTGGCCAAGACGACAGACATACGCCGCGAATATCCTTTTACAGTGCTCTTTACGGGTGGCAACTATTTGCCTACTGTCGAAGAAGGGGAACACATGCTTATTCAAGGTGTCATTGACTGCCTTTTCCGCGAAGGCGAGACATGGGTCCTCGTCGATTACAAGACAGACCGCCTCGATTCGCCAGAGGCGTTTACAGCACGCTACGCTGTGCAGCTCGCCATGTATAAGCGTGCTGTTGAACAAATTGGTCATATTGTCATTCGTGACGTATGTATATATAGTTTTCATTTAGGACGAACCATATCTTTTTAAGTACACAAGGAGGTACGTATGGGAGTATTTGATGTTGTCGGTCCGGTCATGATCGGGCCATCGAGTTCGCATACTGCCGGGGCCGCTCGTATTGGCCTCATGGCTCGCGAAATTTTAAATGATGAGCCTGTACAAGCGAACATTACCGTCTATGGGTCTTTTGCAAAAACCTATAAAGGCCACGGTACAGACAAAGCCTTAGTGGCTGGCTTGCTCGGCATTGAAGCCGATGATGTACGGCTTCGCACGTCTTTTGACATTGCCAAAGAACAGGGCGTAACCATTCATTTTCACCGTTCTGATGCGGAAGTAGACCACCCCAATACGGTGCGCATTGCCATGGTAGGCCAGCATGGACGAGAAGTCGAAATAGTCGGTGTTTCCTTAGGCGGCGGCAAAATCGAAATCCGTGAAATCAATGGCGCATCTGTCGTCTTGAGTGGTGAAGAACACACGCTCATTACGTTCCACAAAGATTTACCCGGCATTATTGCCCAAGTTACAACGATTATGGCCATTGGTCACATTAACGTTTCGAACATGCGAGTATTCCGGAGCGAAAAAAATGCTAACGCCGTCATGATTGTCTGTACGGACAGCCCGGTGCCGTCGGAAATGGTCAATATGATGAAAAATATTGCCGCTATTGAAAGTATTATTACACTCTTGCCTTTATAGGAGGACTCCATGTACGAATACGAATATAAAACATTGCATGATATGCTAGAACAGGGTGAAAAAAATAAGATTTCCCTGTCAGAAGTTGCGGTGCGTCACGAAATGGAAACGTCCGGCCAGAGTGAACAAGCTGTTCGCAAATTGATGGAGGGCCGCCTCGATGTCTTCCATGAATCTATCCAAGCAGGCCTTGCCGATAACGGTAAATCCGTGAGCGGTCTCGTCGGCGGCGATGCGCACAAACTACTCGAAGGAACACCGAAACTCTTGGGCCCTCTCGCCCGAAAAGCAGCTATTTATGCCTTAGCCGTCAGCGAAGCCAATGCGAAGATGTTTAAAATTGTCGCTTGCCCGACAGCTGGCTCGTGTGGTATCGTCCCTGCTGTGATGACCGCTGCTGCCGAAGAATTAGGCACGGCGAAAGACGTGTCCGTCAATGCCCTCTTTACAGCTGCCGGTATTGGTGCCGTCGTCTCGCGCAATGCTTGCGTGGCCGGTGCCGTCGGTGGCTGCCAGGCCGAATGCGGTACAGCTGCCGGTATGGCTGCCGCTGCTGTTGCCGAAATGGCTGGCGGTACGAATGAAGAAGTTCTCCATGCCTTTGCACTGTGCCTGAAAAATACGTTGGGCCTTGCCTGTGACCCTGTAGCAGGCCTTGTCGAAGTGCCGTGCGTCAAGCGTAATGCATGCCTAGCCGTGATGGCCATTACAGCTGCTGAAATGGCCTTAGCTGGCGTGAAGAGCGTCATTCCGCCTGATGAAGTCATTGAAGCGATGAATGAAATCGGTCGTCTTATGCCCGTAGCCTTAAAAGAAACGTCTGATGGCGGTCTCGCTCAGACGGAAACAGGTAAAGCCATTGCAAGACGATTAGAAAAAGCAATGGAAGAAGCATAAATAATTTCTATAATAGAAGAGAATGATGAAAGCGCATGTCATGGGGCATGCGCTTTTGTTGTGTATAAAAATTTATATGTAATCTGTAGATATAACTGAAATTTATAGGATTGCTTGAAAAGAATAATAAAAAAGCGTACCATATACTATATACATACATTTTTTAGGAGGTGTACATATGCTAAAAATAGTAGAGCAATTAGTACAAGAATATGGACATGAAATCGTCGATAATAGACGATATTTACATGCCCATCCAGAATTATCTTTCCACGAAACGAATACAGCTGCGTGGGTGCGGGAACGGTTGCAAAAAGCTGGTATTCCTACGTTGGACGGCATTAGTGGCAATAGCACCGTTGGCTATCTAAAAGGGACACAACCGGGACCGTCTATTGGTTTACGGTCAGATATGGATGCCTTGGGATTAACAGAAGATAACGATTTACCCTTTAAAAGTACCAATCCAGGCGTTATGCATGGGTGCGGTCACGATGCCCATACAGCGACGCTTATGGCTGTAGCAGAACTCTTGGCAAAACATCAAGACTTAATCAAAGGGACAGTCTATTTTATTTTTGAACAAGGCGAAGAATTTTTGCCAGGCGGTGCGGTACAACTTGTTAAAGATGGCATTATGAAGAAGATTGATTATATTTTTGCCATCCATGTAGATGCTTTGCATCCAGTAGGTACGATAGACGTTTATGAAGGTGTGCGCTTTGCTGCTGTTGGTACATTCGACTTTAAAATCACTGGTAAAGGTGGTCATGGCGGATTCCCTCATAAGGCGAATAACCCTTTAATTCCGGCAAGTGAATTGATTAAAGATATTAGCCTCATTCCGGCCTTGAAATGCGACCCCTTACAGAGTGCTACTGTTTCTGTGACCTATCTTCACTGCGGTGTCGAAGGCGTAGCCAATGTTATTCCTGAAAAGGTCAGCATGGGTGGCTGCATTCGCGTTCTGGATACGGCTCTTCGCCAAGACATTATGGAAGAAATCGAACGTTTAGGGAAGACGATTTGTGCAGCCCATCAGTGCGATATTGATATTTCTATGGTCTATGGCTACCCGGCTTGTGTCGTTAATCCTGTGTGCGCCGCAGTCATGCAAGATGCAGCAAAAGATATGGGCATAAAAGTACTCGATGTACCACCTAACTTAGGAGCAGAAGATTTTGGCTATTTCAGTCAAGAAAAGCCAACTGCTATCGGGTGGTTTGGTATTGCTGACCCGACTGGTAAGCATGCACCTACACCGCATCATAGCCCACAATTCTATATTGATGATGAAGCTGGTTTGCCTAAAGCCTTAGCCTATATGCTGACTGTGTATTTGAAAGTTGTAGAACGATTTCAGTAAGTATATTTGACCGAGGAGGGCGAAGACGATGAATGCTCTGATTGCCTTAGCAATTATCTTTTTTATTTACTCTATTGGTGATTTTATTGCAGATAAGACAAAAGCCTTCGTTTCTATGCTGCTCGTGTGCGCTATTATTTTTACAGTCGGTTTCTGGTGCGGCTTGCCGAAATCTATTTTTGTAGACTCTGGATTGATTCCCTTTGCGAAGCTGACCGTATGTATGTTTTTAATTCATATTGGTACAGCTATTCGCATCCGTGATTTCTTGCAAGAATGGAAAACGGTCTTTGTTACACTCTTTGCGACGACAGCCGTAGCAGGTGGTGTGTTTTTTATTGGCCGGTTGTTTATTGATTCGTACTATGCCTTAGTCGGTGCACCTGTCCTCGCTGGCGGTGTAGTAGCGTATTTGATTATGGCTCCTATTGGCGACTTGCTACAACGACCAGATATTCAGGTTTTTGCTATTTTAGTGTTAGTGTTACAAAATTTTGTGGGCATTCCTATTGCTAGTTATTTTTGTAAAAAAAGACAGCAATCGGTTTTGTGAAGAATATCGTAGCGGTGCCGTTGGTGACACGAAGAACCCACTAGAACAGGAAGTAGAAAAGCATTGGTCCTTCCGATTATTCTTTATTCCTGAGAAATTCAGCACACCCAATATTATTTTATGTAAATTGGCCGTTATTTCGTATCTTTCTACATTGCTGGGACAATGGACTGGCTTAAGTTTCTTGATTTTTGGCCTGATTTTTGGCGTATTGCTCTATGAAATGGGCTTGCTTGAAGAAAATTGTTTAACAAAGGCTAATGGCCTGGCTTTTGTCATGGCTGGCGCGATTGCCCTGATTTTCGTAGGACTTACAAATACGACACCAGATATGTTAGTGAATATGATTATTCCGTTACTGATCGTATTGCTAATCGGGACGATTAGCTGCTCTGTTGTAGCGGTCATTTTAAGGAAAATCGTTCATTTCGATTGGAAATTATCTATTGCCATGGCTGTTACGGCATTCTTCGGTTTTCCAGGCACGTATTTGATTTCCTTAGAAGTGTTACGGGATTGCGGCAAAACGCCGGAAGAACAAAAAGCAGTCTTAGACTACATGATGCCGAAACTAGTCATTGCCGGTATTGTATCTGTTTCCGTCGTGTCCGGTGTCTTAGCAGGCATTATGGTACATTGGATTTAACTATTTTTATAATAGGTATAGAAAAAGTGCTGTCCTTTACAAAGGGCAGCACTTTTTTTGCAGTGGCTGTTACATGTATTTTAATAATTCATCTAAATCAGCTGGCTTAAAGTCATGGAAGGTTGGTTTATCTTTGAGGATGGCTAAGACATAGGCCAAGGCACTTTCTACACCGGTGACAAGGCCTTTTTCGCCAATATCAAATTTAGCATTATGGTGGTTTGCACCGCTGCCGACTTCATCGTCTTTGATACCTGTAAAGGATAAGATGCCGGGATACATAGCAAGAGGCAAGGAGAATGTTTCTGAAGCCATCCAACGTTCTGTCGGATAGAGCGCATCTGCGCCCAAGAGGTCTGTAATCCCTTGGCGGGCAATAGCAGTGCAGGTTTTATCATTGACCGTAACTGGAATGAACTGTTCTTCTGTGACTTCGTACGTGCAATCGTATTCAGCACATATATTTTCTAAAATCTGATGGAACCGTTTCTGGAATATTTTGCCATCTTCATTGCTAAAGAAGCGGCAAGAGCCAGCAAATTTCAATGTATCCGGAATGATATTTGGTTCCTGCCCAGCTTGGAGTGCGCCAAATGAATAAGTCAGGCAATGGTCAGGAGAAACAGCGCGCATACGAATGGAGCGAAGGGCTGCCCCAAAGTCTAAGAAGGTTTCAATCGGATTAATCGATAAATCCGGGCGCGACCCATGACCACCATGACCGTGCAAGGTCACGCGGAAGAAGAAGCCCCCAGCCATGACCCCATCGTCGAGAACGGCCATTTTGCCAACGGGAATATCCCAGCGTACATGAGTGCCAAAGCAAGCATCAATATGGACGTTGTGGTCTTGCAAGTATTTCATCAAATGCGTACCGCCACGGTCGCCAAATTCTTCGGCTTCTTCAAACATCAAAATGACTTTTCCTTCCCATTCGTCTTTGTGTTCTACCAAAATTTTGGCTTCTGTTAAGAGCATAGACATATGGCCGTCATGGCCGCAAGCATGGCAATAGCCTTCGTTTTTGGAGACAGCTACTTTCGGTTGTTTTAAGTTTACTGGGTCTTCTTTAATGGGCAAGGCATCAATATCGGCACGCATTAAGACGGTGTAGCCCGGTTTGCCGCTATCAATGACAGCAAGTAAGCCACCGCGAGGAACGCGCGTAACCGTTAGACCTAAGTCTTGTAATTTCCCTTCAATGAAATCCATCGTTTTAAATTCTTTTTGCGAGCCTTCCGGATTTTCATGGAAGTAGCGGCGCAATTCGATTAGCCGTGGTGTTTCGGCTTCGACATATTTTTTTATATCCATATTCTCAATTCCTTTCATCATATCTAAATTTTAAAAACTGGCTTTATTATAGAATGTAGTTTTTATTTCGTCAAATGGTTAAAATTTTCTTGACAAATTATATCTTTTTATGTAAGACTAAGAACGGCCTTACTGTAAGAATATAATTACTAACTTTATATTTTTACGAAATATTTTATTTTCATAAAGGGGGATACATATATGGAACTCATGCGTGAATGGCGCATACATGCCTTTGCATTTTGTATTGTCATTATCGCCGAATGCATTGGCATTCAGAAATTTGGTTTAGTCGTTTTCTTGCCATTATTTTACGCCTTATTAATTGGCGGCATTATTAGTTATCCGAAATTTAAAATTATGTCGGATAAGCAAATGGAATTAGCCGGTGTATTTATGCCGGTGGCTATGTTCTTCTTATTAGTTAAGATTGGTCTGGGCATTGGGCCGAATTTGCATATGCTCCTTAATTCGGGATTAGCTTTGATTATGCAAGAATTTGGTCACTTCTTTGGCACCTTGATTTTTGGCTTGCCTATGGCTTTGTTGCTGAAAATGGGGCGTGAAGCCATTGGCTCTTGTTATTCTATTGACCGCGAACCGAACGTCGCCATTATTGCCGAAAAATACGGTATGTTTTCACCAGAAGGCCGTGGCGTTATGGGCATGTACATTTGCGGCACCTTATTCGGTGCGTTATGGGTCTCGGTCTTAGCCGGTATCGTTGCCAAAACTGGCTTTTTCCATCCCTATGCGTTAGCCATGGGCGGCGGCATTGGCAGTGCGAGTATGATGGCTGCCTCTGTTGGTTCGATTGTAGCCGTCTTCCCAGAAGAAGCACAGAAAATCCAGGCCTATGCTGGTGCTGCAAACTTGATGACCACCATTCTTGGCATTTATTTCGCCCTCTTCATTTCCTTACCTGTTACAGTTAAAGTATACGAACTCATTACAGGTAAAAAACGTCATGAAGAAATCTCTGCTGAAGAAGACGCAAAGGCTGCAAAATTATCTGCTGAAGCTAAACAAGCTGAAGAAGATGCAGCAGTTCTCAAAGTGGAACGGAGCTTAACGCGGAAAGATGATTTATTTATCCTTATCGTTACCGGTATTCTCGGTTTTGTTGGCAACTGGGTTGGCGGTTTTGGTTCCGTGCAAGATAGTTTTGTTGGCGCAGCCTTTCTCGTTGTCATTGCATTTATTGGCGTGAATATTGCTCATTTACCAGGCTTCTGCAAATTGCCTGTTGTCTTCTGGGTATCTATTTTTGCTGTTCTTTGTTCTGTACCGGGGATTCCAGGAACAGATACTATTGTTGAATATACGAAGAATTTTAACTTCTTAGCTACGACGACGCCGATTTTAGCCTATGGCGGTTTGTCCTTAGGGAAAGATATTCCCGCATTTAAACGTCTTTCGTGGCGTATTGTTCCTGTAGCCATTATGGTTGCAACAGGGTCCTTCTTATGTGCTACTATTATGGCAGAAATCATGCTTCATTTAGAAGGTATTTTCTAACATATTTGACAAGAAAAGGTTAAAAGTTTTTCTTTAATTTATTTGTAAAACACGTATTGATTTAATTTTACAAAGTATTTATAATATATACAAAAGATATGCAATGAGGCATGCCTTGTTACATATCTTTTTTTTATATTTAAGATACAGTGTAAAGGGGGAGTAAGACATGCAGTATTTGCACTATTTTTTGACGGCAGTACCTTTTTTGTGGATGATTGCAGCATTACCATTTGTCAATCGATTTCATCCGCAAATCTTAGGGTTGCCTTTCATTGCGTTTTGGATTCAACTCGGTGTTGTCGTATCCGTGTTCTGTATTCATACGTTATGGGAATTAGATAAAAAGAAGCAAAAAGCAAAAGAAGAAGCAGAACGAAAAGAGGGATAACATAGAATGGAAAATTCTGTTGCTTTAGTGGTATTATTTGTCTTTATTATTGGGATTGCTATTTTAGGTGCCGTTCCGGGCCTAAAAGATAAGCATATGAATGCAGAAAACTGGGCTGTTGGCGGTCGTAATTTTGGCCGTTGGATGAACTGGTTTATCATGGCTGGCGAAGTATATACAGCCTTTGCCTTTTTAGGTGCTAGTGGTTGGGCCTATTCTAGAGGGGGCCCGACATTCTATATTTTAGGGTATGGTGCTATTGGGTATATGGTTGGCTTTCATATTTTGCCAAAAATCTGTGAGTACGGCCATCGCCACATGCTCGTTACCCAAGGGGATTTAGTAGAATATCTCTACAACAGCCGTCCCTTAGGGATTCTTGTCGCTTGTATTGGTGTAGCCTTCTTACTGCCGTATTTACAGTTACAGCTGACGGCATTAGGGCTTATTGTAGAAGTTACGTCCCTGGGTGCGATTACGCGTGTACAAGCCATGCTCATTGCTTTCGTAATGGTGGCTATTTTCGTCTTTCTCAGCGGTCTTAAAGGCGTTGCTTCTACAGCTGTTGTCAAAGATGCTATGATGATTGGGTCGATGCTCTTCTTTGGCTTGTATTTCCCGTATCATTACTGTGGTGGTATTGGTGAAATGTTCAATCAAGTAGAAGCGTTAAAGCCGGGATTCTTGACTTTCCCTGGTGGTACGACGACCTTAGATGTCGTCTGGGCTATGTCGACCTTGGTCGTTATGGCTGCAGGGTTCTATATGTGGCCTCATTTTTCAACGAATACGTTCAGTGCGAAAGATTCAGATGTACCGAAACACAACGCTGTGTGGCTGCCTGTTTGCCACTTGTTCTTGATTTTCCCGGTACTCGTTGGCTTTACAGCTGTTGTTGTCTATGCGGATACACCTCTTCCTGTTGCGGATATGGCCTTCTTATATCTTGTTAAAGATACGTTTCCAACATGGGTCTTAGGCCTTATTGGCGGTGCTGGTGCCTTGGCTTGCATGATTCCGGCAGCAGATTTGTTGCTTTCTACGTCGCTCTTGATTTCTCGTAATATTTATATCAAAGGCATTCGGCGTGGTGATGAATCCCTTTCGCCGGAACACATGAAGCGTATTGCCCGCTATTTAATCCTTGTCTTGACGGCTGTTGCTTTATACTTATCTATTTTTCATTCGAATTTGCTTGTTAACTTACTGTTAACTGGCTATTCTGGTGTTACTCAGTTCTTCCCCTTGCTAGTACTTGGCATGTTCTGGAAAGAAGCAAGTAAAAAAGCAGCTGTTTGCGGACTCGTTGTAGGTGAATTTTTAGTTTTCTATTTAATGCTTAATAAACTGGATCCATTCCCCTTCATGGGTGAACACTTAAATGCTGGTTTCGTTGCCTTGTTGGTTAATATGATTGTTTTTGTAGTTGTAAGTAAACTGACGAAAACAGGTAAAACTCATTTAGTGTAATGGCATATAAAAAGGCTCTTCTCTGAACATTTCTCGGAGAAGAGCTTTTTTTGATGGCTAGAATATATTAGACTTTAGCGTAGTTTTCTAAGAGTTCATATAAGTAGTATGTACCGTCTTCGTAATCGGCAATACGGATATTTTCGTTTGGTGCATGCGGGCCAGAACCAGCATAATGAATGCCGACGAGGACGACTGGCACCTGCAAAGTATCGACAAATTGTTTCCCAGGACCGCCGCCGGGCATGTTCGGCACGATGACAATATTGGCTTTGCCGTATACAGAGGTGGCTGTATCGACACAAAGGTGAATGAACGGGTCATTTAAATCCGACCGGAAAGCCGATTCGCCAACGCCATAAGTGACGTTAATGTCGTCATAGCCGTTTTTGATGAGTTGCTGATGGATTAAATCGACAATTTTCTTGGGGTCTTGGTTCGGGACGAGACGGCAATCTAATTTTGCTTTGGCAAATTTAGGGATAATTGTCTTCGTTCCTTGTCCTTCATAGCCGGAAGATAAGCCGTTAATCGTCATGGTGCAGCCACACATAAGGGCTTTCTTTGGGTCTTTGGCAACAAAGGGACGATACAGGCCGTTTGTTTCTTTGACTTTTTCGTCGTCCAAATGATAGTCGTCCAGTACTTTTTGCATTGTCGCATCTACTGGGACAACATCATCATAGAAGCCGTCAACTAAGATGTTGTTGTCTTTATCTTTTAACGAGGCTAAGGCTTGGACAAGACGCCATGCTGCATTATCGGCGTAGCATGCAAGGGATGAATGCAAATCTTTTTTCGCTGTCGTCACATCTAATTCCAGGCTCACAATGCCTTTCATACCGCATGTAATCTGGAATTTTTCTTCTTCGTTTTTGCCGCCGCCTTCCCAAATGCAAACGTCTGCTTTCAATTCATCTGCATGGGCTTTGACGTATTCACCAACATGAGGGCTGCCGATCTCTTCTTCCCCTTCGACGATGAATTTCATATTAACGGGCAGGCCGCCGTGTTCATTGTAATACTTGATTAAGGTTAACCGGCTCATGAGTTCCCCTTTATCATCGCAGACCCCACGGGCGAAGACTTTGCCGTCTCGTTCTGTCGGCACGAACGGTTCCGATTCCCATTCATCTAACGGAGCAGGCGGTTGTACGTCATAGTGATTGTAGAAAAGGACGGTCTTATTGACTTTTCCTTTAAATTCAGCAAAGACAACTGGGTGGCCACCGCAATCGGTCCAGATTGCCGTTTTAGCAGCACCGAATGTGGTGAACGTTTGCTGTAAATACTGCGCCGTTTCGGTAATGGATTTTCCTTCAGCCGAAATACTGGGCAGCTCTAAATAAGGATAAAATGTGGGCAACATCTTCGTTGCATAGGCTTTGATTTCTTCTTTTATAGACAAGAAAAACACCTCGATATTATAGTATAAATATAATAAATGAATAGAAAATGTACATCTTTTATAGGGGGTTATATTACTAAAACGTATAACTCTAAAAACATATTGCAGAAATCCATTCATTTCCCTTAGAATAACACTATTTTTACAAGGTGTCACGAATTTTCTGTATTTCCTGATTTTTATAGGCTATACCTTTGATTTATAAAAAATATTAGTTCTTCTTATTTGACATTTAAACTAGTCGTGTTACTATAAAGCCGTTAATACCTATTCCAAAAAGGTATTAACGAGGGGTAGAATGTTATTTTAGAGGAGATGTGTATAGTGCAGTATATTATTTCGTTTTTAGTAGTTATGCTCTTGCTGCTCATTGGGGAAATGGTAGCAACGAGAACAAAAGCGTGGATTCCGTCTGTCTTTGTTACAGGGGTCTTATTTACGATTGGATTCTGGACGGTCATGCCGAAGAATATCGTCGTCAATGCATCGTTTGGTAAAGAATTTACGACGACATGTATCATGTTATTATTAGTTCATTTAGGGACGCTTATGAGTTTCAAAGAATTGTTGCGTCAATGGAAAGCTGTCTGTATTGCCTTGCTGGGGACTTGCGGTACGATTTTGCTGACTATGACCATTGGCACGGCCATTTTTGACTGGCATACCGTTGTGGCTGCTGTGCCGCCTTTGACTGGTGGTATCGTTGCTGCTGTCTTAATGGCTGATGGCTTAAAAGCAGCTGGCATTATGTCTTTAGTCGCTTTGCCTGTGTCTATGTTCGTTTTACATTCTTTATTAGGCTATCCCCTTACGTCTGTATTGTTGAAAAAAGAAGGGCGGCGATTGTTAAAAGAACTTCATGACGGCACAGTAACTGACGACCCCAATGCCTTTGATAAACGGGCTGAAGAAGAAGACGAAACAAAACCGCAAAAACGGAAATTGTTAGACTTAAATTTACCGGAAAAATACGTTACGTCTGCCTATATTTTAGTGAAAGTTGCAGTTGTTGCTGCGTTGAGTGCGTACGTTTCACAGCTTCTCCATGGTGCCTTAAATAGTGCTGTTATTTGCTTAATCTTTGGTGTTATTGCCCATCAATTAGGCTTTTTGGAAAGCCAGGCACTGAATAAAGCCGGTGTCTTTAACTGGTTGATGTATGGCTTGCTGGCTTTCGTCTTTAGTCAATTAAGCGTAACCGATCCAACGAATTTCTTAGCTATGGTTATTCAGATTTTGGTTTTGCTCGTCTTAGGGATTATTGGCATGTTTATTGCTTCCCGTATTTTAGCAAAGCCTTTTGGTATGAGCTGGTATATGGCTTTTTCGTGTTCTTTGACCGCTTTGTTTGGCTTCCCGGCAGATTATATTTTGACGACAGAAGTTTGCCATAACGTAGCTAAAACGAAAGAAGAAGAACAGTTTTTATTAGACAATATTTTACCAAAAATGTTAGTTGGCGGTTTTGCCACTGTTTCAGTAGCATCTGTTATCATTGCTTCAGTTTTCTTGAAGCTTTTATAAAAGGAGTGATTTCTATGGAAATCAAAGAGTTAGTACCGAAATATAAAGAATTTGTTCGTCAATTACGGCGTGAATTCCATCAATATCCTGAATTAAGTATGGAAGAACAAGAAACGACGAAACGTATTGCTACTAAATTAGATGAAATGGGCATTCCCTATACGATTGACCCAGAAAAAAACACAGGCCTTGTTGCCGTCATCAAAGGCAATCATCCTGGGAAAGCTGTGGCCCTTCGTGCCGATATTGATGCTTTGCCTGTTACGGAAACAACGGGGCTACCCTTTGCTTCTAAACATCCAGGGAAAATGCATGCTTGCGGCCATGACACGCATATTTCGATGCTCCTCGGTGCAGCTCGTATGCTGCTTGATATGAAAGACGAAATCTATGGAACTGTGTACTTAGATTTCCAACCTGCAGAAGAACTCGGTATTGGGGCCTCCTACATGATGCGCTTTGGCGATTGGTTTGACAAAGTAGGTGCGATCTTTGGCGGTCATATTTGGCCAGATATCCCTGCTGGTACGGTTGGTGTCCGCAATGGTGCCTTCATGGCAGCAACGGATAAGTTCGTCATTAAAATTCATGGTAAACAAGCCCATGGTTCTCAGCCACAAGCCGGTGTCGATGCCGTCGTCGTAGCCTCTGTGTTGGTAATGCAGTTACAGACCCTTGTTTCGCGGCAGTTTGGTGCTGTCCAACCAGTTGTCGTCACAGTCGGCACAATTCAAGGCGGCGACCGCTGGAATATCGTCGGCGGTGAAGCTGTCCTCGAAGGGACGACACGCTATTTTGAACGAGGCCTTGGCAAAGAAATACAAGAAAAGATGGAACGGATGGTGCAGTCTACAGCGGTTGCTTATGGAGCAACTGCTGAATTAGACTACCAATACATCGTTCCGCCGACAATCAATGACGACGCTTGCACGGAAATTGTTCGACATGCCGTTGCTGAAGTCTTAGGCAAAGATAAAATCGTAGAACATGACCTCGTCATGGGCGGTGAAGATTTTTCGTATTACCAAGAAAAGAAAGCCGGCAGCTTTATGTTGGTCGGCACGTATAATCCAGCTTGCAAAGCCGTATATTCTAACCATAGCAATAACTTTACAGCTGATGAAGAAATCCTTTCCGGTGGTTCCGGTGTCTATGCCCAGACCGCGATTGATTGGTTGAAAGCAAATAAATAGTTTTATCATATAAAAAAAGAGCCTTATGATGTGTACCCAGAATCCTGGACAAATCTTTTATTAAGTTAATATTGAGTGACT
>UQHB01000022.1 GCA_900540735.1 uncultured Megasphaera sp.
ATAGTAGATTCCTCGTTTCTTTGTGGAGTGTGGTTACTTACATTGTACACGAAATCTACTGTGAGTTTTTTAGTTGTCGCACTTTATTTTACTAATTCGTAGCCTGCATCTTTAATGACTTTGGCGAAATCATCTTCTGAAATGTCTGTGCTTTCCGTAAGGTCAGCTTTTTTGCCTTCTAAATCGACTTTGACGTTCGAGACACCATCCATTTTGGAGAGGGCTTCTGTGACGTGTTTGACGCAATGCTGGCACATCATACCTTCAATGTGGAGGGTTACTTGTTTGCCTGCTGCTGGCGGTGCATCGTGATGAGCTACATCGACGAGTTCATACCCCGCATCGACGATAGCTTTTTTATATGTTTCATTGTCGATTGGTTTACTCGTCGCAAGGTCTGCTTTTTCACCTTCTAAATCGACTTTGACATTTGTTACGCCATCGAGTTTAGATAAAGCTTCTGTTACATGTTTAACACAATGTTGGCACATCATGCCTTTGATTTTCAAGGTTGTATCCATAGGAACATTTTCTCCTTTTTCTTCTGCTTTCGGTGCAGCTACAGGTGCTGCTGGTGTAGTTGTAGTCTGGACAGTTGGTGATGTTTTTGTTTCACGTGAAACAAGAGCTTCTTCTGTGCCATGTTGTGTTTTGAAGAAACGCAAGCGCAGTGCATTGAGGCATACGCAAACGCTACTCATACTCATAGCAGCAGCACCAATCATTGGGCTGAGTTTAATGCCATAGACCGGATAAAGAATACCAGCGGCCAGAGGAATGCCGATGACGTTGTAAATGAAGGCCCAGAAGAGGTTTTCTTTAATATTCTTGATGACCGCTTTACTGAGGCGGATTGCGCTGACTGCATCGAGGAGGTCGTTACGCATGAGGACCGCATCGGCACTTTCGATAGCAATGTCTGTACCAGCGCCAATAGCCATGCCAAGGTCTGCTTTAGCTAATGCCGGCGCATCGTTGATGCCATCACCAATCATAGCGACTTTATGGCCTTCTGCTTGGAGAGCGGCAATGTGTTTTTCTTTATCTTGCGGTAAGACGCTAGCAATAACTTTCGGAATATGGAGGCGATTTTTAATCGCTTCGGCAGTCCGTTGATTATCGCCAGTAAGCATGACGACGTTAATGCCCATTTTTTTAAAGAGCGAAATAGCTTTGGCACTCGTTGCCTTTTCCATGTCGGCGACGGCGATGATGCCAATGATGTTTTTATTTTCCGCAAAGAGAAGCGGTGTTTTCCCATCGTCAGCGAGAGCATTGAAATGGCCTGTGTATTTCGCAATATCTACGCCTTTTTCTTCCATTAATGCAGCGTTGCCGGCGTAGTACGTATTGCCATTATATTTCGCTTCAATGCCTTTACCAAAGACGGCTTGGAAGTCTGTCATTTTTACAGGTGCAATGTTTTTATCTTTGCTATACCTCATGATAGCTTCAGCAAGAGGATGTTCACTCCCCTGTTCGAGGCCAGCGGCAATAGCAATGAGGTCTGTGTCACCTAATCCTAAAGCTTGAACATCCGTAACGCGCGGTTTCCCTTCGGTAATGGTGCCAGTTTTATCCATGACGACTGTATCAATGTCATGAGCCGTTTCGAGGGCTTCACCGGATTTAACGAGGATACCGTTTTCTGCGCCTTTACCAGTACCGACCATAATGGCAACTGGTGTAGCGAGGCCAAGGGCGCACGGGCAAGAAATGACGAGAATAGCAATGCCGATGGAGAAGGAAAATTCTAAATCGGCACCTAAGAGGAAGTACCAAATAGCCGTAGCGATGACGGCAATAGTAATGACAGCAGGAACAAAGATGCCGGCGATTTTATCGGCTAATTTCGCAATCGGTGCTTTACTAGAGCTTGCTTCATCGACGAGTTTAATGATTTGGCTAATCGTCGTGTTGTCGCCGACGCGCTGTGCTTTGAAATAAATGAACCCGGTTTTGTTCATCGTTGCTGATGTGACATTGTCCCCTACTTGTTTTGCAACGGGAATACTTTCACCAGTAATAGCCGATTCATCAACGCTTGTCGTGCCTTCGGAAATGATGCCGTCAGCAGGAATGCTTTCGCCTGGGCGAACGACGATTTCGTCACCTACAGCGAGTTGCGCTACTGGAATGACTACTTCTTGACCGTTACGCAAGACCGTTGCTTGTTTCGGTGCTAAGTCCATGAGTTTTTCAATAGCTGCACTGGTCTTGCCTTTAGCCCGTGTTTCGAGGTACTTTCCGACCGTAATCAACGTGATAATCATGCCGGCTGATTCAAAGTATAAGTTCATGCTGTACGAATCGACGAGCATCATATCGCCGTGGCCAAGGCCCCAGCCCATACGGAAAATAGCAAAAGCACCGAAGACGGCAGACGCCATAGAGCCCATGCCAACGAGGCTGTCCATATTCGGCATGCCGGCAAAGAGATTTTTAAAACCGTTAATATAATATTTCCGGTTTAAATACATAATCGGCAAGATTAATAAGAACTGGGAAAACGCAAAGGTAATGGCGTTTTCCGGGCCGTGGAAAATTGCTTTGAAAAATTCCGGCACAGGCAGGCCAAACCATTCGAGGAACATGTGATGCATCGCAATGTACATCGTTGGAATGAGGAAGACAATGGACCAAATGAGGCGATGCTTCATTTCTTTTGCTTCTTGCGCGTTAATGTCGCGCGGTGTCGGTGCAGCACTGGTAGCAGCTGTGCCTGGTGCGCTTTCCGGCGTTGCGCCGTAACCTGCATCGACGACAGCGTTAATAATATCTTGCGGTATTATTTTACTTTCATCGTAGTCCAGCTGCATGCTGTTTGTCAGCAAGTTAACGACGACATTTTCTGTACCGTCTAAGGCAGATACTGCCTTTTCTACACGGCCTGAGCAAACAGCACAGCTCATGCCGGTGACCATGTACTTTTCGTGCTTCATAAGATGAATCACTCCTTATTTCATTAATTTTTGTAACGCACAGACGAGCTCATCAACGACTTCATCATGACCGGCGCGAACGTCGTGGACTACGCAAGTCTTGATGTGTTGCGCTAATAGTTCTTTAGAAAAACTATTGAGTGCTGACTGAGCTGCACTGACTTGGGTCAAAATATCGACGCAATACCGGTCTGTTTCGACCATGTTTTTTATGCCGCGGATTTGACCTTCAATGCGATTCAGTCGTGTAATGAGCATTTTGTATTCTGCACTGTCGCGGTGTTTCGTTTTGACAGCGTGACAGCAACAGCATTTCTTCTCTGCTTCACCCATAAGTACTCCTCCTCTATATACCCCCTGTAGGTATATTTCTTACGTTCCTATCATATACCCACAGGGGGTATATGTCAAGAAACTATATAAGAATAGATTTCAATACTTAAAGGTATAAAAAAATCCCTACATCATATGATGTAGGGAGAAAAATCAGAGTATCTTATTTTTTGAGGAGATTGACAACGTCTTGTGTCTGATCTGTTGCCTGATCAGCACCAGCGATGATAGAGCCTTGTACTACGATGCAGTCGAGACCTTTGTCTTTGCGGACTTGTTCTACTTTAGCAACAACGTCTTTTTCCATCGGAACGACGAGTTTGTTTTCGAGGTCAACAATGTTTTTGTTGAGTTTCTGTGCAAGGTCGCGTTTTTCCTGGTCTGTTTTTAAGTTAGGAGCTTGTTTGCTGAAGTCTTCATCAGCTTTTTTGATAGCAGCTTGCATTTGAGCACTTACTTTCGGATAGTCTTTATGGGACTGGATTAATGTATCGAAATTGACATAGCCAACGCCGGCTGCAAATGTCGATGCTGCTGCGGCAATGCTCATCATGCCGACGACTGCGAGAGATGCCAACTGTTTTTTTAATTTCATAATAGTAATCCTCCTGTGTTGTGAGATAGTCTCAACTGTGTTCCTGTTTCGTATTATAGCAAATTTGCAGTGAAAGCACAACGGTTGTAACTATTTTGTACGTAATGTGTTAAATCTTTTCACATATTATTCGGTTTTGTTGTTAATCGTCGTGTCATCATCGTCTTTGATGTAAATATATTTATCCTTTTTCATCTTTTCAATGATTTCCGGAGCCATAGCGATTAACTTTTCAAAGGCCGAGGCTTGGTAGCCATCTTTTTTGATAGAGAACATTTCCACTCTGTCCCCTTTAATGACGAGGATAGCTGCCGGTTCTAATTTGGCACCGCCGCCACCGCCAGTCGTCTGACTGCCAGCTGCATCTTTGCTGTTATAACCGCCAGAGCCAAAGCCAAAAGTTACGTCCACAAAGGGAACGAGGATAGCGTCACCAATATGGACGGCTTCGCCGACGACGGTTTCGACGCGAATCATTTCTTTAAAGCTTTCAAAAATGCTTTCTAAATTATTTTTGATATACGTATTATCCATGGTGCGTTTCTCCTCTTTTCTGTACACGCCAGTAGGCAATGAATTGCCGTGCTGGACGGGATATAGCAAAACGTAAAGTATATGCGAGACAAACAATAGGATATATATGACCTTTCATGACGATAGTACAGTCATAGGTTTCATCTGTGAAATTAAAATGTAAATCTGTGACGCTTTGTGGAATCAAAGCATAGCAA
Source organism: uncultured Megasphaera sp. (assembly GCA_900540735.1). Taxonomy (GTDB): domain Bacteria; phylum Bacillota; class Negativicutes; order Veillonellales; family Megasphaeraceae; genus Megasphaera. Next base: position 4,602 of record UQHB01000022.1, read on the forward strand.
GTGCCGGCCAACATGCCCGTTTCGTGCGGTTGTGGCAAGCCAATGATGCCGCTGACTTTTAGCGTGCGTACACGGGAGTGCCACAATAATTGCCGTACGTATGTAAAGAAGGCTGCTAGAAAGGATGAATTCCATACGAGGGGCTTCCAAGAAGATGGAGTTTCTTCTTTCCCTTTGACCTCGTCGTACGTCAGGATTTCTTCGCTTTCAATAGCTTTTGCTGCTGCTTCTACTTCAGCGGCTGTCGGCATCGACTCAGTTGGTGCTGTTTTTGCACGCTTTTTGCCAAACCAGATTTGTGTCGTTACAGGCTTTTTGCCATACTGATATAACAAGGAATAGAAACAGAGCTTCTGTCCCAACTGAATAGCACCGCGAAAATGAAAGGGCTTACCGACATACATGGTGACATCGTAGGCTAAGGGCAAGGACAAAACCAAGAGCACGAGCAAGCAGATTATACTGCCAATAGTCATCAGAGCTAACATGGCTTTCCCTCCCCTTTTCCGATAGCGACATTATTGTAATATTCTATACTGTACGGGCAAATTCCTTTTTAAAGCCTGCGACTTCTTCCTTTTTATGGAAAACGCAGTCTACATCTTCGGCACCGAAGCAACGAGAGCAAGAAATGCACGTTGCCGGTTCGTTGTCGCCAGATTCCCAAAGGTGCGGCAAATCAGGCTGACGGAGCAAGGGACGGCTCATGGAAATAAAAGCTAAATCTGTTGCTTCTAAGACTTGTTCCATATCCTGCCAGTTGCGGAAACCACCGACGACGCCGACATCCATCGAACAGTCTGTGAAAGCCATGGCAATGTCTTTGGCATACGGTTCAAAATACATCGGCTCTTTCGTACGGCGAATTGCGCGGAGCGGGCCTTTACGCGGCAGAGATGACATGTTGCCGCCACTGATTTCAAGGGCGTTGACCGATGCTTCAGCAAGCCATTTGGCAACAATTTTGCATTCTTCGAAGGTAAAGCTTCCTTCTTTCATGTAGTCGGCACTGTTTAATTTTACCCAAATCGGATAGTCTGGGCCCACAGCGGCGCGCATAGCACGGATGCAATCGAGCAAGAAACGAGCCCGGTTCTGAAGCGTACCACCATAGGAATCGGTACGATGATTGAAGAATGGCGATAAGAATTTACTTGCTAAATAGCCGTGAGCACCGTGGAACTGTACGCCGTCAAAGCCTGCTTTTTTCGCGCGCACTGCAGCGGCTGCAGCATCGCGGATGAGGCGCTTAATCTGTTCAAATGTCAGAGCCTGCGATTCTTTAATGGTACGGCCAATTTTTTCGGTAATGCCGCTCGGGCTGATAATCGTCCGGCCTTCTCCTTCAGGGAGCATAATAGACGAACCCATAATGACGATTTGCGCGACGATTTTACCGCCATGAGCATGGACGCCTTCTACCATTTGCGCCAACGGAGCAATACAGTCATCATCATCAATGCGAATTTGACAGTGCTGGCGCGGTTCTAGTTTACTGACAGCCATCATCCCTGTAATCATGACGCCTACACCGCCATCAGCAAGGGTCGTATACATATCTGTTAATTTTTGTGTAGGAAGGCCATGGGCATCGGCTTTCCCTTCAAAGGTAGCAGAACGGACAATGCAGCATGCTGCGTCGATACCGCCTATATGACAAGATTCAAAAAGCATGAATAATCTCTCCTTGACGTAACATAGAATGGTAATACAAACTCCATTTGAGTTTTATTTCATCTATTATAGACTATCTTGGCGCAAAATGCTAATGCTTTGTATAACGAAGTATAGTAAATATGAAAATACACTATGATTTATCTAAGAAGATATACTATATATTTTATTTATTTATATATAATCCATAGAAATAACAGAAATTATCGTGTATAATGTAAGTGTTTATTAAATTGAGCTATGAAGGGATGTTGAATCAATGGCTACAGCAATGGTATTAGGCACCCAATGGGGTGATGAAGGTAAAGGTAAAATCGTAGATTATTTGGCACAGAAAGCCGATGTCGTCGTACGCTCCCAGGGCGGTAATAACGCTGGTCATACGGTCGTTGTAGATGATAAAGCTTTTGCATTACGCCTCTTGCCGTCGGGCATTTTGTTCTCTGACAAAACATGCATTATCGGCAGTGGTGTAGTCGTCAATCCGAAAGTACTTCTTGAAGAATTGGCTGGTATGACTTCTAAAGGCGTACAGATTAGCAAACTGGAAATCTCTACGCGGGCCCATGTCATCTTGCCGTACCATATTCGCATTGATGAAGAAGATGAAAAATTAAAAGGCGATGCAAAAATCGGTACAACGAAAAACGGTATCGGTCCTTGCTACGCTGATAAAGTAAACCGTGTCGGTATTCGCATTGGCGATTTAATGGACACAGAAGTATTTAAAGAAAAATTACGTCTCAACATAGAATTAAAGAACCGTCTCTTTAAGACTTATTATGGCTGCGAAGGCTTCGATTATGAAACGGTCTTAAAAGAATATCTTGGCTATGCGGACCAAATCCGTCAGTACGTAAAAGATACAGATTATTCGGCTAATGCGTACATTCAAGAAGGAAAAAAAGTCCTCTTTGAAGGCGCACAGGCAACGATGCTCGACCTCGACCACGGCACGTATCCGTTCGTTACGAGCTCCAACCCGACAGCTGGCGGTGCTTGCACAGGCTCTGGTGTTGGCCCTCGTAAAATGCAGAACATCGTCGGCGTTGTCAAAGCATACACGACTCGCGTTGGTGCAGGCCCATTCCCGGCTGAACAGATTAATGAAACTGGCGAATACCTCCGTCAAACAGGCCATGAATTTGGTACTGTTACCGGTCGTCCCCGTCGTTGCGGCTGGCTCGATACGGCAGTTGTCAAATACGCTGCTATGTTAAACAGCCTCGATTATCTCGCTATTACGCGTCTTGATATTCTCGACGGCCTCGACACCATCAAGATTTGCACAGGCTATAAATACGACGGCAAAGTTCTCGAAGAATATCCGGCTAGCCTCGATGTCCTCGAAAAGGCTGAACCGATTTACGAAGAATTGCCGGGCTGGAAAACGAAGATTTCTGACTGCAAGTCCTATGATGAATTGCCGGAAGCTGCACGGTACTATGTAGAACGCATTAGCCAGCTCGTGGACGTACCTCTCGGTATCGTTTCGGTTGGCCCGAACCGTGACCAGACTATCGTCTTGCGCGATATTTTCTAAGCTATTTTTGGGTTTTCACCATAACAATAGATTACACAAAGAGCAGACCTCATTCGCGAGGTCTGCTCTTTGCTTTTTTAGTATATTCATTTTATTCGTGGCAGCGACCGGCAAGGGCACAACTTGAGCAAGCTGTAGGCGAGCAGCCGTCACCGCTAAATTCGAGGCCTACAAAGGCGACGAGTGTTTTCCGCGGCGTAATCATGCCGCTGTCTGTAAAGGATAAGCCAATGGTTTCACCGTGGACGGCTTTGACTACGTCTTTTTCTTGGTTCGCTGGCCAATCGCCTGTACCGGGAGACCAACGCCACTGGACTTTGTAGCCTTTCTTGGCACCAATGACATCGAGGTACGTCGTCATTTCTTCGGTCAATGACTGGAGGGCAATGGCTGCTGACGAATCAAGGAGAATGCCGTGATTAAAGTCTTTTGCTACGAAGGCTTGGTCAATGACTTCTTCTACTTCCTTGCCGAGAGTCAAGGCAAGGCCGAGGATAATCGTTGCCCGTTCGAGGCGCATCGGCAGGTCTTCCCCTTTGACTGTAAAGGGCTGGTCGCAGAGGATGGATTTTGATTCAGGGTCATAGAAGCATTGCTGGTAAATGCCTTTGGGCCGGAGCTTGCTTAGAATCGTGCGGCATGCGTCTTGGACGGCTTCGTCTGTAATATTAGCAGCACCACGGCCTTGGGCAAAGATATGGACGCGATGGGCATCTAAACTATGTATGGTTCCGTTAAATAAGGGCATAACGTAACTTCCTTTCTAAGGTATTATTTTTTTCTATTATACCATAGGATACCTTGAATTACACTGGCTACACTGCACTGTCTATGCTATACTATAACATAGACTTAATATAAATTATCAGGAAATGAGGTGGCTCTGGTGGCACATATTATTGCCGTAACCAATCAAAAAGGCGGTGTTGGAAAGACGACGACAGCAGTCAACCTTAGCGCGTGTTTGGCAGACGCTGGCAAGCGGACATTGCTCATTGATTTGGATCCCCAAGGCAATGCTACGAGCGGCTTAGGAATAGATAAAGACGGATTAGCAAAAAATTTATACGACTCCTTAATCGACAAGACTCCTATGGAAGAAGTTGTCCAAGAGTCTGTAGTCAAAAAATTAGCAGTCATTCCGGCAACGATGGATGTAGCCGGTGCAGCTGTAGAGTTAGTCAATATGGATCAGCGTGAACAGGCGTTGAAGCATAGTTTAGACCAGTACCTAGCATCGTTTAAGAAACCGTATGATTTCGTCATCATTGACTGCCCTCCTTCGTTAGGGCTCTTGACGATTAACGCCTTAGTGGCAGCGCAGTTCGTGCTGATTCCCGTGCAATGCGAGTTCTATGCTCTTGAAGGGTTGGCACAGCTCATGCAGACTGTCGAAATGGTGCGTTCTAATTTAAATGGCGACTTACGGCTCTTAGGCTTACTGATGACCATGTTTGACGGGCGGACGAATTTGTCTCTCCAAGTGACGGAAGAAGTCAAAAAATATTTTAGCGGTCAAGTCTTTAAGACCATTATTCCGCGGAATGTCCGCTTGAGTGAAGCTCCGAGCCATGGCGAACCGATTACGATGTACGACCCGCGCTCGAAAGGTGCTGTAGTTTACGGCAAATTGGCAAAAGAGGTGATGCGCCGTGTCCGCTAAACGAACTGGCTTAGGCACGAATAAAGGCTTAGGCAAACGGCTCCAAGCCTTGGGCTTAACAGAACAGCACGTAGACGATGTAAAGGCGAAGCCTCAAGGGGCAGTAGAAATCCCGGTCGCAGCCATTGTGCCAAATCCGCATCAGCCGCGGCAGCATTTTGATCCAGAGGCTCTTGAAGCTTTAGCCAATTCTATTAAAGAATACGGCATCGTCCAGCCTCTGGTCGTGCAACAACGAGGTAAAGGCAAATACGAACTCGTCGCCGGTGAACGACGGCTCCGGGCAGCCCAGCTTTGCCATCTTTCCAAGGTCCCGGCTATTATTAAAGCGTACGAGCCCCAAGTGGCAACGGAAATTGCGCTCATTGAAAATCTCCAGCGCGCTGACCTCAATGCCATTGAAGAAGGCCAGGCTTATGCCTCTTTAATCGAAGAATTTGGCTTGACTCAAGAAGAAGCGGCGAAAAAAGTCGGCAAAAGCCGCTCGCACGTAGCTAATATGATGCGGCTCTTGCAATTACCTGAAGCTATTCAACAGGCTGTTTGGGACGGCCAGCTGACCATGGGCCAAGCCCGTCCCCTGCTCCAACTACCGGCAGACTTGCAGGCTGCAGCGGCGGAAAAGATTATCTCTCAGGGCCTTTCGGCACGGCAAGCAGAACAGCTCGTCAAGTCTTTATTAGCGCAGAAGCCGCAGCAACCTAAAGAAGCACTGGATGCATATTTAGAGTCCGTCCAGGACCGGATGAAAATGCATTTAGGTACGTCTGTAGCTATTCGCTTAGGACGGAATAAGAAGAAAGGAAAGATTGAAATTTCCTTTACGTCTGAAGCAGAATTTGAACGGCTCTTAGCGTTACTAACTGACGAAGAAGAACGGCGTAGGGACGACGGTATTTCTTCGTTTCACGTCTAAAAAAATATAAAAAACATCTGTCCTTTTTCAAGGGATTAGTGTATGATAAATACCATGTAATAGATTTAATAGGTATGTGGACCAGGAGGAACGACATGGTGAACGGATTGAATGTGTTGTATCTCGCCTCAATGGGCGTAGTAGGAGTGATTTTACTGGCACTCCTTGGCTATATTTTTGTGCTCCATCGGCACGTGCGGCAGTTAGAAAGTAAATACACTTTCTTCATGCAAGACGAAAACGGCAAGAGCGTCGAAGCAAAACTCAAAGACGACGTAGCAAAACTCCATCATTTACAAGGAACGCTCGACATGATTCATCAGCGGCAAAAAGATATTTTAGCTGTCCAAAATCATTGCTTCCGTAAAATTGGTTTCGTCAAATATAATGCCTTCGATAATATTGGCAATAATTTAAGCTTTGCCTTTACAGTGCTCGATGGGAAGAATGATGGTTTTTGTCTCTCCAGCGTGTATGGCCGCAACGAATCGCGTATTTTCGCCAAACCTATCGTCGAAGGCAAGTGTCTGTACGGCATGAGTGAAGAAGAAAAAGAAAGCTTGACCAATGCTTTGAATTACAGCAGCGACACGCAAGAAGAAACACCGAAAGACGATACGAAACAGAAAAAAGCGTAGTAATGTGACGATTAGCGTAAGGAAGGAATGCAAGTGGACGTAAAGGAATGGATACAGGCACTTTCGATTGCAATCCGTAGTAAACTGCATAGCTTGAGTTATCGGCCAGGCTGGTCAGCCCTTTCGCGGACAGAGCCTATGATTCTCACGCCGAAGCAGTATAAACGAGCAATTCTCATCGCCAGTATCGGCATCGTTGTCATTGTAGCGGCTGTCGGTATTGGTGTGTATCAGTATATTTCACTCCAGCAAATGCGTGCCCAAGAAGCACTGCATCAGCAACAGCTGGATATTATGCGGGAAAAAACGTCATCCCTCCAAGACAAAGTCGATAAAATGGATGCCCTCGACCAAGAGCTGCGGCAAATGGTCAAAGGCTCAGGAAGTGGTGACAGCCCAAAAGGTGATGGTGGCACAGCGGGCCAGCAGAAGAAATCGCCAGACCTTTCTCATGCTGGATACAATGACGTGCTTTTAGCCACCACTCGTCTCGAAACGCGGACCAATGCCCGCATCATTAGTTTCATTACCTTAAAGACCGTACTCAGTGATACAGCAGGCCAGCAAGTCCGGCAAATGCAGCAGATTTCTAAGCAGTACCGTTCGTCGTCGGCCGCTGTGACCTCGTCGACGACACCGTCTATGTGGCCTATCCAAGGGACGATTACGTCGCCCTTTGGCTATCGCGGCAATCCTATTGGCGGCGGCACTGGCTATCATGAAGGCGTCGATATTGCTGTTGATTTCGGTACGCCTGTACGGGCGACCGCAGCTGGGACAGTATCCATGGCTGGCTGGGTCGACGGCTATGGCAATCTCGTCGAAATCGACCACGGCAACGGCATGAAGACCCGGTATGGTCATAATTCGATGCTCCTCGTCGTAGAAGGACAGAAAGTCCAAGCAGGCGATATTATTTCACTGGCTGGCAGTACGGGCCGCAGCACAGGGCCGCACGTCCATTATGAAGTGCGCGTCAATGATGTAGCGACGGACCCAATGTTATTTTTACCATGAGTGTTAGAGGGAATTTGAATGCGAAATTCCCTCTCTTTTTTTACTGTCAAGGGAGGGATACAGGGACATGGAAAAAAATCGGCCTTATCCTGACGGGTATTGCCCTCTCCGGACTCGCTCTCTTTTGTATTATGCCGACACGAGAACAGCCTGTGACGGGCGTGCGTATTGGTGTTAATTTAGATTTGACTGGTCCGGCGGCGGTCTACGACGTGTCGACGGCCAGAGGCATTACCTTAGCCATTGACGATATCAATGCTGCAGGAGGGCTCTTAGGACAGCCTGTAGAACAAATTGTCAAAAATAACGAAAGCCAACACGACCTGGCCATGACGCAGCTCAAAGAATTGAGTGCCCAGCGCGTGACGGCTGTCTTAGGGCCTAATATTACGGCTACAGCCTTGGCTGTGGCTCCGCTGGCTGAGTCCATGCATTTGCCCCTCATTAGTCCTGCTGGGACGCACCCAGATATTACGGTCAGTGCTACGTCGTACCACGTGTATTCCTATATTTTTCGGGCGACCTATATCGATTCCTATCAAGGCCGGGTCATGGCTGATTTTGCCCGACAAACCTTAGGTGCTAAGACGAGTGCCGTCATCTACGATGCTCATAGTTCGTACTCTCAAGGGCTGGCTGAGTTTTATCGTAAAGCCTTTACGGTCCGTGGCGGCACAGTGCCCCTCTTTATTGGCCTAGAAAAGAAAGAAGATTTAGTCCAAGCCATGGCCCTCATCAAGCAGCAACCTGTTGATGCCGTCTATGCGCCCTTTTATGGCGAAGGTGCCGAAGCGTGCCTGGTGGCGCGGTATGACGAAGGCATGATGATGCCTTTCCTTGGCGGCAATGGCTGGCAAGGCATGCGGCTTGCCCAGCACGTCGACCCGGCGTATGTAGAGAATGTCTATTATGCGGACCATTATAGTTACGGTACGGACTTGGACAAGGCTCGAGACTTTGCAGAAAAATACTACGCTGCTTACGGCCAGTGGCCCGATAGTTATGCTGCCCTCGGCTATGATGCAGCCATGATGGGCGCTGCTGCAGTCCGCCAAAGCCATAGCAACAAACCAGAAGCCGTGGCCGAAGCACTGCGCAAAACCGTCCAATTTCCAGGCGTTACAGGTACTTTCTCCATTGACGGCAATCACGATGCTATTACGCCGGTCTATATTATTCATTTCGTAGACGGCCAGCCTGCGCTCTATCAAACGATTCAGCCGACGACGTAAATTTTACAATTTTTACCTTTACAAATGAGAAGATAAATGATAATATAAGGGCAATGAACAGGCTATGACCTTCATAGCTGGGCGCAAGCAGCAGGACAATCGACCTGTGGGACTCCATATTGAATGGCGTTCTACAGGTCTTTTTTTATAGCATTACCGCTCATTTGCTTGCCATGTGAGTTCAATACGCGGTAGGTTATGATGGAAAAGGAGACGTATTATGGAAACACATCGCGAAAACCGTGTATGGTACCCCTTGCAAGGTGCCGTGTTAGCACAAGGATTGTTAGTCTTAGGAAAATTAGCTGTTGGCTTTATGACTGGTGCTGTGAGCTTAATCGCAGACGGCCTCCATTCGGGCATGAACCTCGTCAGTACATCCACGGCCTATATGGCGGCGCGGCGAAAAAATACTTTTGCCGATACGTTGCGGCAATATGGTGAAGCCCAAGCAGATCATATTTTATCTTCTTTAGAAGCATTGCTGCTCATCGTTGTGTCGTGTCTCATTTTTGCGCAAAGCCTGGGCCGGATTGCCCAGCCTCAGCTTGCGGCTAGTGCCATGCATTGGCCTTTGATTGTCATGATTCTTGCCACTATTGTCCAAGTAGGCTTGATGCAAGTCTTACAGACCGAAGCTGTCCGCCACGACTCGGCTGAACTGTATGCAGGCAGTAAAGAATCGCGGTGTGATGTCTTCTTAGCTGCTGCCTTAGCCACCGGCTTTGCTGTCATGATTGTGACAGGCTGGTTATGGCTCGATGCCATCCTGTCGTGTGTCGTGTCGCTCCATCTCTTCTATCGGGCTGTTATGATGCTGCGGTTCCACTACAACGGCTTCCATACGATTCCTTTGAATGATATAGAAAAACACCGCATTGGCCGCATCATTTTAGACAATCCCGGTGTCTTAGGGTATCACAACTTAGAAGTCCGTACAGAACATGAAGTGATGAAATTATATTTCCACTTAGAAGTATCGAAAGAGCTGCCGAGTTATAAAGCCGCTGCTGTTTCAGATGCAGTCAGCTTGTCACTCCTCTTAAAATACGGTCCTTGTGCCCCGTCTATTCACGTAGACAGACGATAAAGACAGTTCATGCGGAACAACGACCGGATTATTTTTATTTGCAAATCCTATTAACTACACGATGGCGTTGTTCCGCATTGACTACATATGAAATATTTTTCTCTTTATAGAAAAATATTTTAATTTTTAAAGATAAAAATAGAATCTATGATTAAAAATCAAAGAAAATTGCGAAACAATGTATTTACATCATATTAGAAAACTGTTATAATATGATATAATAAAAATATATTAGTTAGCAAAGACGCTATTCTCTATGAAAAGAATAGCGTCTTTTTATCTTTTTTAAGGGGTGATTATTATGTTAAAACCTAAAAACGTAAACTGGAGCGTCCTCTTAGGGGCAGCGTTCCTCATGGCGACGTCCTCTATTGGGCCGGGCTTTTTAACACAGACCACAGTATATACACAGTCCTTGTTGGCTGACTTTGGCTTCGTTATTTTGTTTACTGTTATTTTAGATATTGGCGCGCAGCTCAATGTTTGGCGCATCATCGGCATTAGCGGTAAACGAGGCCAAGACGTAGCAAACTTGGTCTTACCGGGCCTTGGTTATGTTGTTGCCTTTTTAATCGTCATTGGCGGTCTGGCTTTCAATATCGGAAACATTGCTGGTGCTGGCTTAGGCATGCAAGTCCTCTTTGGGCTGGATCCGAAAATCGGCGCAGTCATTAGTGCCGTCATTGGTATAGCTATTTTCGTCGTCAAAGAAGCAGGCAAAGCGATGGACAAATTTGCGCAAATCGCTGGCGTTGCTATGATTCTATTGACGCTCTATGTCGTCATTTCGTCGCAGCCACCGTATGGACAAGCATTGGCCCATACGGTTATGCCGGACAAAATCGACTTTGAAGCCATCATTACGATTATTGGCGGTACTGTTGGCGGTTATATTACCTTTGCCGGCGGCCATCGCTTGGTAGATGCTGGTGTGAGCGGCCCGGAACATATTAAGGAAATTACGAAATCGTCCGTTATGGGCGTTGTCGTCACAGGGATTATGCGTGTTCTCCTCTTCTTGGCAACACTCGGTGTCATCGTTGCCGGTATGACTCTCGATAAATCGAATCCGCCTGCGTCGGTCTTCCTCTTAGCAACAGGCAATATTGGCTATAAGATTTTCGGTATTGTCATGTGGGCTGCCGCTATTTCGTCCGTTATCGGTGCTGCGTACACGTCTGTTTCCTTTATTCGGACCTTTAGCAAGACCTTAGATGTAAATTACCGGAAATTAATCATTGCGTTTATTATTTTCTCGACAGCTGTCTTTGTCTTTGTGGGCAAACCAGTCTTTGTCCTCGTCCTCGTTGGGACTTTAAATGGCTTTATTTTACCGATTACCTTAGGTGTTATGCTGCTCGCTGCGTACAATAAGAAAATCATTGGCTCGTACCATCATCCGATTTGGATGACCGCCTTCGGTGTCATCGTCTTCTTAATGACAGCGTATATGAGCATTATGACGATTATTAAATTAATCGGTTAGTTCGTACGGAAAGTAAAGGAGCTATGCAACATGGCTGATTATAGTATGATGAAACCGGCTGACGTACGCCAGCTCATTCGGGATGGAAATATTACGAGTTTTACGAGCGGCATGTGCAATGGCTATGCCCAGGCTAATTTGGCCATTTTGCCGAAAGACTTAGCTTTTGATTTCCTGCTTTTTACGCAGCGCAATCCTAAGCCTTGCCCAGTCCTCGATGTGACCGAAGTTGGCGACCCGGAACCGAAAGTAGCTGCTCCGGGCGCGGATATTCTCTATGATATTCCAAAGTATCGCATTTACAAATACGGTGAACTCGTCGATGAAGTATCGGATTTGAGCCAGTATTGGCGTGATGATTTAGTAGCCTTTTTGCTCGGTTGCAGCTTTTCCTTTGAAGGGCCTATGCTCGATGCAGGCCTCGAAGTACGGCACATTACAGAAAATCACAATGTGCCTATGTACATTACCAATATTCCGTGCCATTCTGCCGGTGTCTTTGCAGGACCTATGGTCGTATCTATGCGGCCCATGACGCCGAAGAACGCCATTCGGGCTATTCAAGTGACGAGCCGCATGCCGTCTGTCCACGGTGCGCCTATTCACTTTGGCGACCCGGCTGCTATTGGCATCAAAGATATTACGAAACCGGACTTCGGTGACCCGTCGACTATTCGCGCTGGTGAAGTACCAGTCTTTTGGGCTTGTGGTGTTACGCCTCAGGCCGTAGCTATGGCGGCAAAACCACCATTGATGATAACCCACGCACCGGGCCACATGTTTATTACAGATTTAAAAAACAGCGACCTTAGCGTCCTGTAAGGAATAGAGGGATAGGATGTATACAATTGATTTAAACAGTGATTTAGGCGAAAGTTTTGGTACCTATACGATTGGCAATGACGAAGCGGTCTTAGCCTATGTAACGTCAGCAAATATTGCCTGCGGCTTTCATGCTGGTGACCCATCGGTCATGAAGAAAACCGTCGATTTAGCCTTAGCGAAAGGCGTAGCCCTTGGAGCCCATCCGGGACTGCCTGATTTAGTTGGCTTTGGTCGCCGGAAAATGGCTGTCTCCCCTGCAGATGCATATGCTATGGTCGTCTACCAAGTCGGTGCCTTGCAGGCCTTTGTAGCAGCAAAAGGTGCTAAATTACAGCACGTGAAACCCCACGGCGCACTGTACAACATGGCCGCAAAAGATAAAGCCTTAGCTGTAGCCATTGCCAAAGCCGTCCATGATGTCAATCCTGATTTGATTCTCTACGGCTTAGCTGGCAGTTATTTAATCAGCGAAGGGAAAGCAGCTGGCCTGAAAACGGCGAGCGAAGTCTTTGCGGACCGGACATACCAGCCTGATGGCTCCCTTACGCCGCGGACCCAGCCTGATGCGATGGTCACGGACGAAGACGAAGCCATTGCCCGAGTATTGCGCATGATTACGGAAGGTGTCGTAAAAGCGCAGAACGGTGAAGACATTCCCGTCCAGGCCGATACAGTTTGCATTCACGGTGATGGAGCCAAAGCCTTGGCCTTTGCTGAAAAGATTAAGAAAGCCTTAGTCGCCCATGGCGTGGCTGTACAGCCTTTCCAGAAAGGATAAGCTATGAATCAAGATATGATAGATATTCAGCCTCTCGGTGAATCGGCTATTTCCATCTCCTTTGGCCATACTGTGTCCTTAGATATTCATCATCACGTACGGGCCTTAGGCGAATATATAGAAGAACATCCGTGCCCAGGCTTGAAAGAATATATTTTGTCGTACACCAGCGTTACCTTGATGTATGATATTGAAGCTGTCTTAGACGGGCACGATGATGCCCAATCGGCAGCTGCAGTGATGACGGCCTATGCCAGAGATGCAGTCGCCCATTTGGATAAAGAAACGCTGCCGCCACCGGCAGTCGTGACCATTCCTGTGTGTTATGGTGGCTCTTTTGGACCCGATTTAGAATTTGTTGCCCAAAGTCATGACATGACACCAGAAGAAGTGATTGCAATTCACACGAAAAACGAGTATACCGTATATATGATAGGTTTTTGCCCGGGCTTCCCCTATTTGGGTGGCTTAGACGAACGGATTGCGACACCGCGCCGTTCCAGTCCGCGTGTGACTATTCCCGCACGCAGTGTCGGTATTGCAGGCATGCAGACCGGTGTCTATCCCCTCTCTACGCCAGGTGGTTGGCAGCTCATTGGCCGCTCGGCTATTGAGCTCTTTACGCCGGATAAAGATACGCCAAGCCTGTTAAAAGCTGGCGACCTTGTCTGCTTCAAAAGCATTACAGAAAAAGAATACAAGCAAATCAGGGGGGATGCAGAATGAGTATGGATGTACTGCGCAGCGGTATGCAAACGACGATCCAAGACTTGGGCCGCTGGGGCTATCAGAAATACGGCATCCTCGTCGGTGGTACCATGGATACAGATGCAGCGCGTCTCAGCAACCGCCTCGTCGGCAATGACGAAGGCGAAGGGGTTTTAGAAATCACGACGATAGGCCCAGTCTTGCGCTTTACAGAAGATGCGCTCATTGCCATTTGCGGTGCCGACTTAACGCCCCTTGCCGATAATTGTCCCTTGCCCATGGGACGGCCTGTGTATGTCTCTGCTGGGACGACACTCCGCTTTGTCCAACCAAAACGTGGTTGCCGCGCCTATCTTGCTGTATCGGGAGGCTTTGACATTCCCAAAGTTATGGGCAGTAAGAGTACTTATTTACAAGCTCACTTAGGAGGCTATCAAGGGCGGCCTTTGCAAAAAGGCGATGTTCTATCTCTCTGCGGCTTGACGACAAAGGGCGAAAAGATTTTGTCTCACTTAAAAGCTATGGGAATCGTCAAAAGTGTCGATTGGTATGTAATGGAGCCGTCTCTGTACTACGGCACAACACAGACGATTCGCCTGACGAAAGGCCTGCAATACGATGCCTTTGCTACGGTCAGTCAAGGAGATTTAGTGAAAAAAGAATTTACCATTACGACCCAAGCAGACCGCATGGGCTATCGCCTCGAAGGGCCGACGCTGCAGCTCAAAGAGCCGCGTGAAATGATTTCCGAAGCGGCGACCTTTGGGACCATGCAAGTACCGGGTAACGGCAATCCTATTATCCTCATGGCCGACCACCAGTCCGTTGCAGGGTATCTCAAAATCGGCCAAGTGTGCCTCGTTGATTTACCGGCCCTAGCCCAGTGCGGCCCAGGTATGAAACTACGCTTCTCCTTGATTACGACAGACGAAGCGGAATCCTTGTGGCGTAGTCATGAACGATATATGAACGAAATTGCCCTGGCCTTGCAGTGCCGGTTTGCCTAACTGTTATACATAGAGATTGAGAGGGATTATAGTGAAAATAGAAGAACTTGGCTCGATTATTGCCTTATTTGAAAAATCATCCTTGACGAGACTAAAAATACAAGATGATAAAACGGCTATTGAAATGGCACGGGAACAAATTGCCGTTCCTACGGCTCCGGCAGCAACGCCGACCCCGCAAGTGGTCGTCAATACGGCAGATACAGAAAAAATCGAAACCATTGTGGCACCCATGGTCGGGACATTCTATCAATCGGCTCATCCTGGCGATAAGCCTCTCGTAGCTGTGGGCGATACCGTCGACATGGATACGACGGTCTGCGTCCTCGAAGCGATGAAAGTCTTTACAGAAGTACCGGCAAACGTCAAAGGGACGATTACAGAAATCCTCGTCCAAGACGGCGATTTTGTGGAATACGGTCAGCCTTTATTTAACGTGAAGACCCGGTAGAAGGTGAGCTTATGAAACCATTTCAAAAAATACTCATTGCCAACCGCGGTGAAATTGCGCTCCGCATTATTAAAGCGTGCCGGGACTTACACATTAAAACCATTGCCGTCTACTCTACTGCCGATGCCGAAGCAGCCCACGTCAAAGCTGCTGATGAAGCGTACTGCATTGGCCCTGCTGCAGCTGGGAAAAGTTATTTAAATATGACGGCCTTATTGACCGTTGCCAAACACGCTCATGCCGATGCCATTCATCCAGGCTACGGCTTTTTATCAGAAAATGCAAACTTTGCCGATGCTTGCGTAGCTGCTGGGATTACCTTCATTGGACCAAGTGGTGATGCCATTCGCCATATGGGCGATAAGGCCCAAGCCAGAGAAACGATGATTCATGCTGGTGTCCCCGTCGTACCCGGAACAGACGGACTTATCCGCTACTATGCCGAATGCGAACAAGAAGCAGCTCGTATTGGCTACCCTGTCCTCATCAAAGCAACGGCTGGCGGCGGCGGCCGGGGCATGCGCATTGTCGAACATAAACAAGGCTTGCTCTTGGCACTCCAAGAAGCTATGCGTGAAGCAGAACTCAACTTTGGCAACGGCGGCGTATATATGGAAAAATACTTGCGCCATTCCCATCACGTAGAAATCCAAATTATGGCTGATGCATATGGCAATGTCGTTGCTCTCGGCGAACGGGATTGCTCGACCCAGCGGCGGCACCAAAAAGTCATTGAAGAATCGCCGTCCCCGATTGTCGATGAACCGATGCGGCAGAAAATGTACGCTGCAGCAATTGCTGCGGCCAAAGCCGTCCACTACTGCGGTGCAGGGACACTGGAATTTATTGTCGACGAAAATCGGAATTTCTACTTCATGGAAATGAATACGCGTATCCAAGTCGAACACGGCGTAACGGAAATGGTAACACACACGGACTTGGTTAAGACGCAAATTCTCATTGCCCAAGGCGAACCATTACCGTGGAAACAAGAAGACATCCACATCGATGGCTGGGCTATTGAATGCCGTATTAATGCCGAAAATCCGGCGAAAAACTTTATGCCTAGTCCTGGGAAGATTACAGTCTACGATGCGCCTGCTGGCGAAGGCATCCGTATTGATGGGTGCGTTGCAAAGGGCAGCGTGGTCAGTCCCTTCTACGACTCTATGATTGCCAAAGTCATCGTTCATGGCACGACGCGGCAAGATGCAATTGACAAAATGCGTAAAGCTTTGGAAGATTTCCGTATTGAAGGCATTCAGACGAATATGCTGCTCATGTGGAATATCCTTTCGGGCTATGTGTTCCAACACGGACAGATGGATACAAACTACTTAGAAGACCATTTACAAGAATATATTTCTTAAATGAAAAGGCCTCCTGTGCGCTTGACTTCACAGAAGGCCTTTGTTATCATAAATATAGAAAAGGTGCTGTATCGGCAAACGGTTATAGCCCCTATATGACCTACAGAAAAGTAACCGTAAGTTTGCGAGACTAGGCGGTTACTTTTTTATTTGCTGAAGTAAAATAATCAAGACGATGAGCAGTAACAACGTTACATTAATATCATCCATGGGCAACACCCCTAATCCATTTTAGATGAAACTAGGGGCCCCATAACCGCCTGCCGTTGTGTGATACAGCACCGTTTACTAGTATATCTGTACGCTTATCATCTTGTCAATAATAAAATGATTTCCTATATGAGAAAGGAATAGACTATGTTAGACTTTACGGCTATTGATTTTGAAACAGCCAATAAATACGCCAATAGTGCCTGCTCCTTGGCGGCAGTGACGAAGCACGATGACCTGACCATTGACGAAACATACCGCCTCATTAAGCCGCCCTTTATGGTCTTTGCGCCGGAAAACATCAACGTCCACGGCATTACGCCGGACCAAGTAAAACATGAAGCGAAATTCGATGCTCTGTGGCCCGTCTTTGCACCGCACATTGCCAATCGTATTATCGTGGCCCACTATGCTGTCTTTGATACGCGTGTCTTGCGGAGCCTCCTGAAGACCTATCATTTAGATACGCCCCACACGTCCTATGCATGTACTGTCGAAATTTCCCGGAAAGTTTGGCCGGAACTACCGAATCATAAATTAAATACTGTGGCCAATTACTTAGGCTTTTCCTTCCATCACCACCAAGCCTTAGACGATGCCAGAGCATGCGCGTTCATCGTCTGTGAAGCGGCGAAAAAAGTAAGTGCTCACTCTATGGAAGACCTCCTCGGTGCCACAGGACTTACGCTCAAGACCTTATAAGATATATTCATTTCGCATATGGACATAGATCATATACCTTTTTAGTATACATGCCTTTTGTTTATGCAAAAATCAACGTATAATGTACATAAATAGCTTATATACCGAAAGGAGATAATCTTATGAAAATCGTTTTGTTAGAATCTTTAGGCATTAGCCAAGAATTGCTCGACTCGTACGTTAAGCCACTGCAAGAAAAAGGCTATGAATTTGCCGCATACGAACGCAACGATGACCCAGCTGTGCAAATTGAAGAAGCAAAAGACGCAGACATCCTCATCATTGCCAATATGCCTTTAAAAACAGAAGTCATCAATGCGTGCCCAAAACTGAAATACATTGATGTTGCTTTCACCGGTGTGGACCACGTTGCCTTGGATGCAGCAAAAGCAAAAGGCATTAAAGTCAGCAATGCTTCTGGCTACTCGACTGTTGCTGTTGCAGAACTTACGATTGCTATGATGCTCAATCTCTTGCGTTACGTGCCGCAAGTCGATGCAGCTTGCCGTGCTGGTGGTACAAAAGCAGGCTTCATTGGCAATGAATTAGAAGGCAAAACGGTTGCCCTCATTGGCACAGGTGCCATTGGCCATCGCGTAGCTGAACTCGTTCATGCTTTTGGGGCAAAAGTCATTGCGTACAACGGTTTCTCCAATAAACCGAATACAGAACTCATTACCTATTTGCCGTTGAAAGAAATGATGGAACAAGCAGATATTGTCTCCCTCCATTGCCCGGTAACGGATAAATCGAAAGGCCTCATCAATGCAGAAACCCTTTCATATATGAAACCGACAGCCTTCCTCGTCAATGAAGCGCGCGGTCCTGTCGTCGACTCCCAGGCTCTCGCCGATGCCCTCAATAACGGCAAAATTGCCGGTGCCGGTATCGATGTCTTTGAAAACGAACCGCCTCTCGATACGAATCATCCCCTGCTCCACTCGAAGAACACGATTGTTACGCCGCACGTTGCCTTCGCGACGAAAGAATCCATGGCAAAACGTGCTGTCATCGTCTTCGATAACATTGATGCCTACATCGCAGGCAATCAGAAAAACGTAATTTTATAAGCATTCCATAGGAAAAGAGCGATACTGTCTCGAAATAGATAGTATAGCTCTTTTTTTGTCATAGGAGGTGACCTATGGAACGGTTGTATTTTCTGGATAATCTGAAGACTTGCATCGTAGTGTTGATGGTGGTCTTTCATGCGGCTATGTCGTACATGGCTTATGCGCCGGAATGGTGGTATGTCCTTGATGGCGACAGCTCGCTTGTTGGAACGGTGTTCGTCTTATGGGCTGATATATTTATTATGCCGGTTATGTTTTTTGTGGCCGGGTATTTTGCGTTGCCATCGTTGGCAAGACATGGCCGAATTGGGTTTTGGCGTAAGAAAGGCGTACATATTATCCTGCCCTGGCTGGTAGGTGCCCTCGTCTGCGCTCCATATATTGCCTATTTAACTATTGCAAGCAGACCTAATCCAATGGATTTCCCGACGTTTTATATACAGTTATTTTGGGGTATTTTTTATCAGCAGGCTCATTATTGGTTTTTAGGCTTTCTCTGTGCACTCTATGGGGTGCTGTTTCTGGCTATTTGCTGGTGCCCTTCAATATTGCAACGCAGGTGCGAGTGTCAGCCCATATGGAAATCGCTGGTACTTGTCCTCGTAGGTTCTGTTATTTCTATGACCGTCGTCAATGTATATATTTCTGATGATGCTTGGATTCACCCCTTCTATATTCTCGTCTTTCAGCCCACACGGGTACTCTTGTACGTATTGTATTTTGCCCTTGGTGCCTATGCGTGGCGAGGCCAATGGTTTGCAGCCTTCATGCCGTGGCGTACGTGCTGGGGGTGTAGTTTCTTAGTCATGAGTGTCGTCTATGTTCTCTTTCGCCTTGGCGTGTTTGGTGCGTTTATGCCGCTAGAAACGATAGTGGTTCATGCAGTGTTGCATAATCTCTTTTGTTTGACTGCTGTCATGGCTTTAGTTGCATGGTTTCAGGCATATGTTGCCTTTGCTTCGCCCCTATGGCGGCAGAGTGCAGCCCTTTCGTATCCTGTGTATTATGTCCATCAATTTGCTGTACAGCATTTGGTTTGGCTATTCCGGGATACTGGTTGGCCATTAGGTATAAAATATATAGCTGTTTGCATCTTAGCCTTAGGGATTTCCTGGTGGTTTAGTAAGATTGTGTTAAAGAAATTACCTTGTTTTTCCTAGTAAAAAAGCTTTGTATACGTATGTATACGAGGCTTTTGTCGTTATGGTGCAGGAAAACTATCCCGGTATATCCAAGTGGCTTTAAATTCTGTACGAATGGGCACGGCAGCCTGTTTTTGCTGTAATTGTAAGAGGAGTTGCGTCGCTGCTGTTTGGCATTGGGCGCGTACTTGTGTATCGAGACTAGTAATCTGAGCGTACTCCGTGAGCGGTGAATCTACGAGGCTAATGACCGGAATAGGCAGTGATAACGCTTGTAAGGCTTGCTGTGCCGAGATGGCTAGCGTATCTGTTGCCGTAATGATGGCATCTATAGCGGCTTTGCTTTGCTGGATTTTTTGCAGTGCCTGTTGAATGTGTCCTGGTGTGTGCGCTGATACGCGCATGAGTTGCTTCGGAGATTTGCTTATACGGCGAAATAAGGCAAGATATGCTTCCTCTTCGTATGATGAGCCCTGATAGAGATATAACGGCCGTTTAAGGCCTGTTTTGGCGAGTTTTTTACATACATTTGTGATGGCTGCGTCTGTTGTGCTTGTAATCGTGTGCAGCGAGGGAATTAGTGTCATCCCGTGGAGAGCCATTATGGGGATACGCTGCGCTCCTTCTGTTAGGACTTGGCAAAACTCGTCTGTTTTGGCCGGTAAACTGACGAGGACTAAGGCATCGATGTGCTTCTCTAATAGTCTTTGTAGTGCCTCTTCGCCTCCTGCTTCGGGCAATGTTGCTACAAGCAGACTATATCCTTCTTGCTGAAAGGCTGCCGACAAGAGAGCTACGGCTTGATGCTGTTCGTATTGCATCAAGTCTGTTACGACGACACCGATGAGCTTCATCGAATCGAGTCCAATACCTCTGGCAAAGGGATTAGGGTTATATTTCATTTCCGCCATTTTCGCACGGACCTTCTCCTTCGTCTTGGCACTGACTAAGGAGCTATTATTTAACACGCGCGATACGGTTGCAATCGACACATTGCAAGCACTAGCAATGTCATAAATTGTTACACTCACTATTCTTCACCGCCTCATAATGATGTAAACAGTATATCATAAAATGATATAAAATAGGAATAATAAATGTAAGCATTTACATAAAATACAAAAGGCATTTTTTATGGTATCATACAAGAGATAAAATCTGGTATGAAGGAGAGATAGGATGAATTCCTTTGAGGTTATTTCTAGTCAGCTCATTCAGTTTGTCGTCATGTTGGCGTGCGGGTATTTAGCGGCTCGGCGAGGCATCATACCGCGGCCTTTTTTAGATGGTTTAGCTAAATTAATTATGGCCGTGTTGATTCCCCTCTTGATTTTTGCCAATGCCATGCACGGGACGACGTGGGACATGATGATTGAGAGTTCTGTAATTATGGTTTTAATGGCCTGTATGTACGTCGGCCTCATTGCCGTGCAGGCTGTCGTAGCGCGGCTCTTAGGGCTTACGGGAAATCATAGCCGCATGTATCAGGCGACGACGATTTTTGGCAATGCCGGTTTTATTGGCATTCCTATTTTATTAGCTGCTTTTCCGAGTCACGGCGGTATTTACGTAACGCTCATGAGTATTGTGGACCAATGTTTCTTATGGACCTATGGCTTGTATTTGACGACGCCGAGTGGCAGTGGACAGAGTTTTTCGTGGAAATATTTTATTAATCCGGCCTTGATTGCGGTCGTGCTCTCGATTGTCCTCATTGCTGCCGGGATTACCTTGCCGGGACCGTTAGAACAGTCTCTCTTGACGATTGGCCACGCAGCTACACCGCTGGCACTCATTTATTTAGGAGCCTTGCTTTATTATTCTGACTGGAGTGTCGCGGCGAAGACGAAAGAAGTATACGTCGGCATGGTGGTCAAACTCTTATGTTATCCTTTGGCCTTTTTCTATGTTGCTAAGGCTCTTTGCTCCGACCTCGATGCAGTTCGGGCGATTACACTCCTGGCAAGTTTGCCGACCATGGCGGTTATTGCCATGTTTGCGGCAGCAAAACACAACGACGGCGACTTCGCATTAGGTGTCGTCCTCATTATGACCGTCGTCAGCATGGCGACGCTGACGGTTGTGACGTACGTCATTTATCCGTAAGGCTCCGTGTTTTATTGAAAATCGTTTGTCTCGTTACACCTAGAATAGACGCGACTTCATTGCGTGTATACCCTTGATTTAATAAAGTTTCAATCATGAGTTCATCGACTTTTTGATGTAACTGCTTTCTATCAATGTGTAGTGTCGACGGATCTACAAAAGAGGCCTCCCTATGCTGGCCTTGGTCAAATAAATAGGAATAAGTCGTATCGTGCTGTTCTCCAAAAATATGATAACGCATTGCGACACTTGCAAGCTCTCGAATATTGCCCCACCAGTGGTGCTGTTCGAGGGCTTTTTTTAGTGCTTCTGAAAGGTGCGGTTTCGTACTGGATACGTTTTCGTAGAATAAGGAGAATAAATAGACAATATCGTCAGGTCGTTCGTTGAGGGATGGCAAATTGAGGGTCAATGTATTGAGGCGGAAAAAGAGGTCGCGTCGGAAGCGGCTTGATTGGACGGCTTCTAAAATATCAGCGTTACTTGCTGAAATAATGCGAATATCCAAGGGAATAACCGAGTCCGAACCAATGCGCATGATTTCTTTTGCTTCTAAGACGCGGAGCAATTTGGATTGAATATTAGGAGTCATACTGTTGATTTCGTCGAGAAAAATCGTGCCGTTGTGAGCTAGTTCAAAGTACCCTGCTTTCCCTTCTTTTCGCGCCCCTGTAAAGGAGCCGCCAACGTAGCCAAAGAGTTCGCTTTCTAAGAGTTCCGGCGGTAAGGCCGCGCAGTTGACGACCACAAAGGGGCCGCTGCGACGAGGGCTGGCGTTGTGAATACTTTGGGCGAAAAGCTCTTTCCCTGTGCCGCTTTCGCCTTGAATGAGGACGGGCGCGTTATACGCAGCAATCGTCTTGGCTGTGGCAATGACCGCTTGCATGCGTTCGTTTTGGGTCTTAATATCGGCAAAATGGTGCGTCGCCGTCAGGCCGGTTTTAGCCAGCTTATAGCGAATGTTTTTTTCTAACCGTTGTAACTCTGTTACATCGCGCAAAGTCAAAATGTAATGTTTCGTCTTATCTAAGCGAAAGGGCGACGCATGGGCGACGAGTGTGTACGGCGGTACGGTCAGAATTTTTTCAGTTCCTTCAAGGAGCCGTTCAATATCTTTAGCTGGGAGAATATCGCGGATATTCCGGGCTGTATGGGCTACGCGCAAAAAGCGGCGCGCCTGTGTATTGATGTGGGAAATGTCTCCTTTAATATCGTATAAGATAATGCCTTCGTCGACGTGGGACAAGATGGATTGTAAGAGGCTTAACTGTTTCTTATCTTTTGTTTGAAAGGTAATGAGCTCGTGAGCGTATTGATAAACCGACAAGATCGTCGATTCACTGGGGCGAATGGGATAGACTGGCATCCCTAAATGAGGTGCTACTTGCGGCAGCAACGTACAGCCTACAATAGCCGTATGCGGTGTTGCCGGGATGGCATCGAGGATTTCTAAGAGCTTGTAGTGTGTATCGTCAATGCTGTAGGGTGGATAGCGGACGAGCTTGGCCTGAATATCAGGGGGGCAGGCGTTGCTGTTAAACATAAAATGCTTATTTAAGAGCAAATGGATTTTGTCGTATTTCCCGGCAATTTGCCGCAGCGTATAGAGGGCATCGTTGGTCGAACTATACAGGCAAAGAATGGGCACATCATCGATAGCTGCCGATAAAATCTGGTGAGAGCCGCTATTGGTAATGAGTACTTCTGCACCTTGGCGAATGAGTTCCCGTGCTTGATGCACCAAATTGGGAAAGTCAATAATGATGATTGGCGGCGTACTGCCTTGATGAGGGAAACTATCGCGGTACGTCCACAACGTATGTTCAATAGCCGTTTTCATCGGTTCGTCGGCGACGAGAAAGGCAATGTTATTCATGAGCAATCCTCCTCTACAAGTCGTATATAGTTCTAGTATACGGAACAAGAAAGCTATCTGTAAAGTAAAGTTAAATTAATTTTACATAAATGAAAGAGATTTTTCTCATGAAATTTATGCAATGGCTTAAAAGCTGTCTTTGGTAGGTTGGCACGATAGTTGCATATAAGATAGTGAAGGATGTAGAACGGATTATGTATAGGAGGTACGATGTATGAAAAAGTTATGGACTGGCAATGAAGCCGTAGCACGCGGCTTATACGAAGCAGGTGTGCGGTTTGCGTCGGCATATCCTGGCACACCGAGTACGGAAATTTTGGAAAATGTAGCTAATTATAAAGAAATTGACGCTGAATGGGCACCGAATGAGAAAGTGGCTATGGAAGCGGCTATTGGTGCGTCTATTGCGGGCGTGCGCTCTTTTGCAGCCATGAAAATGGTCGGTGTCAACGTGGCGGCTGACCCTTTATATACGTTCTCCTATTTAGGGATTAACGGCGGTTTTCTCTTCGTCTCTGCTGATGACCCAGGCATGCATTCGTCACAGAATGAACAAGACAATCGCAACTACGCTAAAGCTATGAAAATCGCCATGTTTGAGCCGTCTGATTCGCAAGAATGTTTAGATATGGTGAAAGAAGCTTACAAGGTCAGCGAAGAATATGCTGTGCCCATTATGCTGCGTATGACCACGCGCGTTTGTCACTCCAAGAGCCTCGTCGTCGATGACGAACGGCAAGATATTCCTCATGTGCCGTATGTGAAACAACGCGATAAAATGGACGCTATTCCAGCTATTTCTAAACAGCGCCGCTACGTCGTGGAAGAACGAGAACAACGACTGAAAGCATACGCTGAAATTTGCCCTTTTAATACGGAAGAAATGCACGATACGAAAATCGGTATCATCGCAGCTGGCGCGGCCTATATGTACGCCAAAGAAGCCTTAGGTGACAATGCTTCGTATTTAAAATTAGGCTTTACATATCCCTTGCCAATGCAGAAAATCCGTGATTTTGCTGCGAAAGTGGATACTCTTTACGTGGTCGAAGAGCTGGATCCCTTTATGGAAGAAGCCATTAAAGCCGCTGGTATTCCCTGTCACGGTAAAGATGTCATTCCTGGTATTGACGAACTCAACCCCAATATCGTCGCCAAAGGCATCCTTGGTGAAGCGAAACATGGCGTGACTGTACCGGACTCTCTCTTTGTCCCACGTCCGCCTGCCTTATGTGCTGGTTGCCCACACCGCGGTTTCTTCTATGAATTAGCGAAAAAGAAAAATACCGTCATGGTCGGCGATATTGGCTGTTATGCTCTTGGTGGTGCTGCGCCGCTCAATGCCAAAGACATGGCCATCTGCATGGGCAGTGCCTTTGCGGTCGGTCACGGCTTATGCCACGGCTTTACACAGAGCGGTCAGGATAAACGGGTTGTAGCCGTCATGGGGGACTCGACGTTCTTCCATACGGGCATTAATTCTCTCATGGAAGTGTCTTATAATCGGTCCAATACGATTTGCGTCATCCTCGACAATCGCATTACGGGCATGACCGGTCATCAAGAAAATCCTGGAAGCGGTTACAAACTAAATGGCGATATGACGACGACAATTGACATTGAAACAGTCGTCAGAGCTGTGGGCATCAAACACGTACGGACTGTTAATCCTTTGCAATTAACAGAAATGAAAGGTGCCATAGATTGGGCCTTTGAGATTACTGACGAGCCTGTCGTGATTATTACGAAATGGCCTTGTGTACTAAAGAAATTCTCGGCAGAAGATAAAAAAGAATTTAACCTCGATAAAACACCGTGCAAAGTAGTCCATGATAAATGCATTGGTTGTAAAAAATGCATGACAACAGGCTGCCCGGCACTGCGCTTTGATAAAGCAGCGAAAAAATCGGGTATTTCGAAAGCAGACTGCGTCGGTTGTACAGTTTGCATGCAAGTATGCCCAGTAGATGCGATTGAAAGAATGGAGGCGTAAATCATGACGGACGTAAAGAGCGTATTATTTGTCGGCGTTGGCGGACAAGGAACGATATTAGCGAGCAAGATTTTGACTATGGGACTGATTGAACATGGCTATGACGTCAAAATGTCAGAAGTTCACGGCATGAGCCAGCGCGGCGGCAGTGTCAGCACGCAAGTGCGCTTTGGCGAAAAAGTCTATTCGCCCATTATTGGTGAAGGTACAGCAGACATTCTCGTGTCTTTTGAAGAAATGGAAGCGGCCCGATACGCGCAATTCCTCAAACCAGACGGCAAAATCGTCGTCAATACCTGCCGTATTCCGTCTATGCCCATTCTCTCTGGTGCGTGCGAATATCCCGAAGGCGGTATTGAGGCCTTAAAAGAACACGTCCCTGTCTTGACTGTCGATGCAACACAGATTGCGACGGACTTAGGCAACCCGAAGAGTGCGAACGTCGTCCTCTTAGGTGCCCTCATTGGTGCGATGGAGCTCAATGACATCGACTGGAAGAGCATCGTCGCCAAGACGGTCAAACCAGCCTTTGTGGATATGAATTTAAAAGCCTTTGATGCAGGAATCGCAGCCGTATTATAAGGAAATATAGGGAATCTTAGGTACAAGGGGGAATTACAGGGATGTAAGGAGGAATATACATGTCTTCAGAATCTGTATCGTGTCCGGACCGCGCCGTTCGTAAAGGGAAGCTGACCTATTCAGAAAGAGCTGGCATGACCCAAGCAGAGTGGAATGCCGCAACGAAATTTAGCGGCATTGACATAGGCTGGATTATTATTTGCGTCGGTATGTCCTTGGGGGCAGGAATAGTCTTCTTGCCCATCCAAGTAGGCTTATCAGGACTCTTGATTTTCTTGCTTGTTGCTATCGTTGGCTATCCTATTGCTTATAGTCACCAGAAACTCTATTTATAAGTCCTGGCAGAAGCTCCGAAGTGCGAAGACTTTGCCGGTATTATTTCGGGGTACTTAGGGAAAAACTGGGGCTTCTTCTTAGGGATTCTCTACTTTGTCTTTACGACGATTTTGATTTTTCTCTATTCGACGGCATTGACTAATGATAGCGCATCGTTCCTCGTGACTTTTGGCGTGACGGACACGGTTCTTTCAGATAATGTCTTTTATGGGCTCGCCTTGATTTGTTGTCTCGTCCTCGTTGCTTCGCAAGGGGAAAAATTATTGATGAAAGTCTCGTCCGGTATAGTCTTGACCAAAGCGGGGGTTATTGCGGCCTTAGGGTTTATGATGGTGCCGCACTGGGATATGGCAAACGTCTTGATTCCAACGGATTTCGTATATGTGCTGAAGAATTTCATCATTTTACTGCCTTTCATTGCCATGTCCATTGAATTTTTTGTAGCCTTAGGGCCGGTGGTGATTCATTTTCGCTCGAAAACGGATAATCCTGTCGTTGCCCAGTATCGGGCTATGCGCGTCTTTAACGTTGCCTATCTCTTCTTAGTAGGCCTCGTCATTTTCTACACCATTTCTTTTAATCTCGCCATGAGCCATGAACAAGCCGTCGTGGCGTACACAGCCAATATTTCGGCCCTGGCCTTAGCGGCGCAGCACATGGATGGAACCCACATTAAGGTGTTAAATTTAATTTTAAATATCTTTGCGGTTGTGACAGCGTACTTCGCCATGTTCCTCAGCTTCCGCGATGCTTGTGTAGGCATCGTTATGAATCTCTTGCGCCGTATCATGCCGGAAGAGCGCATTCACCGGCAATGGATAACGTACGGCATCAGTGCTTTTTGTGTCCTCACGTGCTGGGGTGTCATCGTCTGTAATGTGCCAGTCCTCAATTTTACGCCCATTATTGGCAGTCTCATCGGGATTATTGCCTGTTTTTTGCCAGCCTTTTTAGTACTGAAATTAGATTTATTTAAGACCTATCGCAGCTGGAAATTAATTCCTATTCTGGCAATGGGCGTGATTTTACTCATTTCTCCCTTTATGGCCTTCTTGGCATGATATACTAGAGAAAAATACGTACGAAAGGAACCGTATGCTATGAAACTTTTCGATATATATAAGGAAAAACTGCGCTGTCCTGAAGAGGCCGTGCAAGTCGTTCAATCTGGCGACTGGGTTGATTACAGTCAAGGCTGTTCGTATCCAACTTTGTTGGACCAAGCTTTGGCGAAGCGGCGTGATGAATTAAATGATATTAATGTTCGCAATGCCATTTCGTGTAAGCCTGCTGCGATTTTAGAAGAG
This sequence comes from uncultured Megasphaera sp., assembly GCA_900540735.1. Classification (GTDB taxonomy): domain Bacteria; phylum Bacillota; class Negativicutes; order Veillonellales; family Megasphaeraceae; genus Megasphaera. Next base: position 32,327 of record UQHB01000022.1, read on the forward strand.
GATCCGGAAAACAAAACCTTTACGTATAATTTGTGGCATTGTTCCGGTATTGACCGCAAGTATGTCGACACTGGCCGGGCATATTATGAGCCTATGCTTTTTCGGCATTGTGGCTCTTACTACACGAAAGGCTACGCGCCTGTTGACGTAGCCATGATCACGGTCGCGCCGATGGATAAGCAAGGCAATTTTTCGTACGGCCTGACGAATTGCTGTCAACAAGAGGTACTCGACGCGGCAAAGACGATTATTGTCGAAGTGAATCCGCACATGCCGGTTGTCTTTGGCATGGCTACAGACCATATTCATGTATCTGATGTAGACTATATTGTAGAAAGTGATGCGCCCTTAAATATAGCACCGAACCGCGAAGCTAGCGACATTGACCGGCAAATTGCAGGGCAGATTTTCCCGTATTTACACGACGGCATGACCTTGCAGCTCGGCATTGGTGGCATGCCCAATGCCCTTGGTGTACTCATTGCTGAATCGGATTTAAAAGACTTAGGCATGCACACAGAGCTCATGAGTGACGGCTATTTAAATCTCTACAAGGCAGGCAAGATTACGAATAAGAAAAAGACCCTCCAACGGGGCAAAGGAGTCTTTTCCATTTGCATGGGTTCGCCGGAACTGTATGAGTTTCTTGACCACAATCTCGATATTTTGTCGGCTCCTATGTGGTATGTCAATAATCCCGAAACGATTCGCCAGCTCGATGATTTCATTTCGATTAACAGCTGTATTGCTATGGATTTATACGGCCAAGTCTGTTCGGAATCGGCTGGAACGCGGCACATTAGCGGTACGGGCGGTCAGCTCGATTTCGTAACGGGAGCCTATTTAGCACCACATGGTAAGGCCTTCCTGGCGATGCCGTCGATGCACGTCGACAAGAATGGCATGCGCCACTCTCATATTTTGCCGAAATTTACAGGCGGTGACATCATTACGACACCGCGGACGCAAGCTCCTTTTATGGTCACAGAATATGGCGTAGCTAATTTATCGGGCCTCACGACGTGGCAACGGGCGGAAGCGATTATTAACATTGCTCATCCTGATTTCCGGGAAGACTTGATTAAAGCGGCAGGGGAACAGCGGATTTGGCGGCGTTCTAACAAACGCTAAGGAGGCGCATATGACCAACACGCTGACACGACAAGAAACGACGCGTTGGCTGTATCTAGCCTTGAGCGTCGTGCTCCTCATGTGCTTAGGCCTCATTTATGCGTGGTCTGTTTTCCGCGTGCCCTTAGAGCAAGATTTTGGCTGGGCCAAGGCAGAAACGTCGCTGACCTTTTCTATTTCCATGATGATGTTTTGCTTAGGCGGTGTCGTCTCCGGTATCGTCACGGCTAAACGCGGTGTGGCGACAACCCTCGTCGCTTGCGCTGTCTGCTTAGGTGCTGGTTTTGGCGGTGCGTCACAAGTACATTCCCTTCTTGGAATTTATGTGACATATGGTGCGTTGTGCGGCCTCGGTGTCGGCCTTGGCTATAACGCCACTATTAGTACGGCTGTGAAATGGTTCCCTGATAAGACAGGCCTTGTGTCCGGCATTTCCCTCATGGGCTTTGGAGTAGGGGCGATGGTCTTAGGAACGGTGGCGGCTTCGCTCATTGAAAGCATTGGCTGGCGTATGACCTTTGGCGGTATTGGCCTGGTCTTTGGAATCTTAATGCTCGTCGGTGCTCTGGTTCTGCGCCCGGCATCGCCAGCCTTTATCCAGCATATGACCCATGGCAGCAGTGCTAAGACCCAGACTGTAGAAGATTTGTCCTTTCACACGATGTTGCGACGGCGCAATTTTTGGCTCTATTTTGCTTGGGCGGCGTTGCTCAGCGCGGCAGGTCTTGCTGTCATCAATATTTCTACAGCCTATGCCGGTGAGTTTGTAGGACATAATTTGACGGAAGCGGCAGCTCTGGCCGGTATCGTCTCCATTGCTAACGGCGTTGGCCGCGTTGTCTTTGGCCAGCTCTTTGACAGCAAAGGCTACAAGGTGACGATGGTCGTCATTACGACGGCTTGCTTCCTGGCAGGCAGTGCGTTCATTGCGGCCGACATGAGCCGTAGTCTGCCTGTTTTAGTCGCGGCGTTTGTCCTCATTGGCCTCATGTACGGCGGTGTGACACCAACGAACTCTGCCTTTACGGCGTACTTTTTCGGGCGCACCCATTATGCCCTCAACTTTAGCATTACCAATCTTAACTTAATCATTGCTTCGTACGTTGGCCCCTTGTGTGCTAGCGGCGAGCCGTTCTTTGCCTTTGTTCTCTTCCTTGCTTTGGCAGTCGCAGCGTTTATCTTGTTATGCTGCATCCGTCGACCGAGTATGTGAAGATAGAGCATATATATAACCTCAGCAAAGACACTGCTATCGTTCCCACGACGTAGCAGTGTCTTTACTTATGACTTTTTCGTGCTCTTTTGTTGCGAACCATGCAAAAACAAAATTTTTCATTTACAAAGTAAAGTGATAAAATGAACATAGTATAGAAATACAAGAACGGATTTATCAATATACAAGAAGAGAGGTGATGGTATGGTACAACTGTCGTTGGCGTTGACGCAAAAAATAAGCTTATCCCAAATGCAGCGGCTCATGATTCAGCTCATGACACTGCGCGGCCAAGACATGCGGGATTTTTTACAAGAACAAGTCGTGACCAACCCTCTCTTGGATATTCGCTATCCCGATGTCTATCAGGCGAAAGGGCAAAGCCAAGAGAAGCCGCTCTACCAAGTCAAAGCTCATAGTGACTCTTGGGAAGAAAAGCTCATGAAACAGCTGCGGCTCCAGCAAGTACCAAAAGCTATCCTCATGGCAGGAGGCCTGATTATTCAGCATCTCGATGAAAAAGGATTTTGCACGGAAGATATTGATTTCTTAGGCCAGCCGTACCAGTTGTCGGTACAGCAAATGGCAGCGGGTCTCTCTCTCGTCCAGTCTTTTGACCCACCCGGTATTGGTGCCCAGTCGGTGCAAGATTGCTTGCGATTGCAGACGATACGCAGCGGCAAGGCTCCCAAGGGGACGCTCGAACTCGTGACGACTTGTTATGATGATTTTCTCCATGCCCGGTGGGAAACCATTGCTAAGACACTGGACATATCTTTGGCAGAAGTCGGGAAGATTCGTGCCTTTTTAAAGACCTTATCTTTACAGCCTATTGCTACGATGGATGAACGGCACGAATATATTCGGCCTGACGTAGAAATTTACGTAGATAAGGCTGGACAGGTGCAGATTCGTTCGCTCGAAGAATTGCCGGAAGTATTTTTCCGGCACGACCTGTACGCAGCGTATGCGGCCCAAGGAGATGGAGAGACGAAACAATTTATTCGCAAAGCAAAACGGCAATTTCTCGATTTACAAAGTGCCTTAGCGTATCGCTGGAAATCTATTTTCACAGTCCTGTCATACGTTGCAGCCCATCAAGAAGCGCATTTCCGCGAGGGCAAAGCTTTGCGACCTTTGTTGCAGCAAGATGTGGCTCATGCTACAGGCCTGAGTACGGCGACGGTCAGCCGCGTATGCCGCGATAGATATGTGTTATGTAAGCAGCGCGTCGTGCCACTCCAAAGCTTTTTTGCCCGCTCTTACAGCCATCATGCCAGCGTAAGCGGCGTTATTTCCGATAAAGCCATTATGGCCGAATTGACGGCTCTCATTCAGGCTGAAAATAAGCAAAAGCCCTTATCGGACCAAGCCATTATGGAGCATTTTAAGACGCGAAATATTGCCATTGCCAGACGGACGATTGCTAAGTTCCGCACGCATTTACATATTCCCAATAGTACCATGCGCAAGCGCATTCACGCGCTGCAACAAGCCTAGATGACACGTATACGTCAGTATACATGCTATAGAAGTATGCTTAAAGGAGGAATTTCATATTATGTACAAACTTTCGCAAATTGCTGATGAGTACAAGGCTAAATGTATTACGGCAGCCGAAGCGGCAGCACTCGTCAAAGACGGCGACCGCATTTCGTACGGCCTGGGCTGCTCTGCTCCGTATGACATCGATTTGGCCTTAGGCGAACGGGCTAAAGACCTGAAAGGTGTCGAAATCCTTGGCTCGACGATTATCAAAAAAGACCCGTACGCACCGTATGTCCACAGTGAATCGAATGAACAAGTCCGCTTTGCTTCGGCTCATTTAAGCGGTGCTGACCGGAAAATGAATAAAGCTGGCCGTTGCTGGTTTATTCCTATGCTCTTTAATGAATTGCCGAAATATTGGACGAACATTGATAAACTCATCATTCAAGTCCATCCAATGGATAAATGGGGCAACTTCAACTTAGGGCCGCAAGCTTCGGATTTACGGGGACTCTTACGGGCTGCAAAAGAAGTTATTGTCGAAGTGAATACGAATATGCCTCGTGCCCTGGGCTATGAAACGGAACTTAACCTCTGCGATATAGACTATATCGTCGAAGGCTCCAACACGCCTATGCCGGAAATTCCAAACAAACCGGCTACAGACGTAGACAACAAGATTGCAGACATCGTCGTCGGCATGATTGAAAACGGCAGTACTTTACAGCTCGGCATTGGCGGCTTGCCGTCTGCTATTGGACATAAGTTAGCTGAATCGGATGTAAAAGACTTGAGCGGCCATACGGAAATGCTCGTCGATTCGTACGTAGACCTCTACGAAGCAGGGAAGATTACAGGGAAAAAGAATCGTGATAAAGGTAAAATCATGTACGCCTTTGCCGGTGGGACACAGCGGCTCTATGATTTCCTCGATGACAACCAAATCGTCTTCAATGCGCCTGTCAGCTACATTAATAACATTGGCGTCGTCGCTAGTATCGATAAATTTATTTCCATTAACAGCTGTATTGACCTCGATTTATATGGACAAGTCAATGCTGAAACGGCAGGGTTCCAGCAAATCAGCGGCACTGGCGGGCAACTCGACTTTGCTCAAGGGGCTTTTGCGTCAAACGGCGGCAAGAGCTTCATTTGCGTTCATTCGACGCGGAAATTTAAAGACGGCCATGTAGAATCGCTGATTGTGCCGACGCTTCCGAAAGGTACAGTCATTACGACGCCGCGGTCGGCTGTCCATTACATCGTTACGGAATACGGCGCAGCTATGCTCAAAGGCAAATCGACGTGGGAACGGGCAGAAGCACTCATCAACATTGCTCATCCTGATTTCCGGGAAGACCTCATTAAAAATGCAGAAAAAATGGGGATTTGGACGAAGACCAGTAAAATTTCTGAATAATCTATGATACACTATAAGGCATAACGACACTCTCGTCGCTATGCCTTATTTTGGTATACAGGAGATTCTTTTATGCATATACATTCAGAATTAGCCCAGCAAATCGTCGACTCGGCCCAGAAGATTGTGGGCTGGAACGTGAATTTCATTACGAAACAAGGCACGATCATTGCTAGCACTGATGCCAAGCGTATTGGCATGTATCATGCTGCAGGCCATAAAGCGGCCAAGACGAAAGACATACAAATCGTGTCCTATACAGGCGAATACGAAGGAGCTGTTCAAGGGATTAACTATCCCATCATTATGCATCACGACGTTGCCGGTGTCATTGGCATTACAGGTGAGCCGGACATTGTCGGGCAGTACGGCTTTTTATTGACGAAAATTTGCGAAGTCTTTTTGCGGGAATATGAATTAGAAGCCCAGTCCTTTTCGGAGCAGCAACGCATTAGCCATGTCGTGACGGCGTTAATCTATCATGACGTAGACAGTATTGCGCAGCTCATTCAAGACCGAGATATTGGCGCAGATGACGCATTCATCGTTGTGACTCTGGCTTTGACGAACCCAGGAAGCGGCCAAGAACGGCTGGAAAAGCAGCTTATTCAAACGATGCAAGGGTGGCACGTGTCGCTCTATACGTCAATTTACCCGAACACCCTCGTCTTTCTCCTGACAGAACGGGTGTATGACCAATGGAAACGCCAGCTCCGTACGTGGCAACCCCTGTATGGTGAGACTGTCACTATCGGTGTCGGCACGTGGGAGAGAGCTTATACGCTGCATCATTCCTATCGCTTTTCCCAAATGGCTTTGCGCTATGGCCGCAGCAGCGGTGCCTTCTGTGTCTTTGCAGAAAACATGAACGTCGAGCTCCTCTTAGAAAGCATCGATGCCCCTGTGCGGCGGCAATATAAAGAACGGCTTTGTGCGCACTTATCCGCTGCCGACCTGGCCTTACTGCATGCCTATTATGCCCATGATTTATCCATTCAAGAAACGGCAGACGCTTTGCACATTCACAAAAATACATTGCAATACCGGCTCAAACGGATTCACGAGAAATCCGGTTTAGACCCACGTAAATTCCGCGATGCTGTTCCCTTGTACATTGCCGTCCAGATGAACGATTAACTTGTCAGAGAAGACAAAAAGTAAGACGTAATTTCATGTCCTCGTACATAGTAAAAGACCTCGTCCTTTGATACACTATGGATAACACATAACGTAGGTAGTTTCGTACATAGGAGATGAGACACATGAAAATTGTCGTAGCAATCGATTCCTTAAAAAATAGTTTGACCTCTATGGAAGCAGGCAAAGCCATTGCCCAAGGTATTTACAATGCTTTTGGTACAGAAGACGTGCAAGTCGTCGTCAAACCCTTAGCCGACGGTGGTGAAGGTACTGTCGAAGCCTTAGCGGAAGGGCTCCACGGCGAACTCGATTCGGTCAGCGTACACGGTCCTCTTTCCAGTGCTGTTACCTGTCCGTATGCCTATATTCCCCAGTCGAAAACGGCAGTCATCGAAATGGCTGGTGCTGCTGGTATTGGCCTCGTGCCTGATGCACAGCGCAATCCCTTAGAAACGACGACGTACGGCGTGGGCGAAGTGATTCACCATGCCATTAAACAAGGCGTGCGCCATTTCATCATCGGTATTGGCGGCAGTGCGACTAGCGATTGCGGCCTTGGCATGCTCCAAGCTTTAGGATATGTTTTTAAAGATAGTGACGGCAATCCTGTGGGACTTGGCGGTAAAGCCATGGAACGAGTCGCCTCTGTCGATACGAGCGGAGCCCTGCCGGAACTGTCTGAATGTGTCTTTGATATTGCTTGTGACGTGACCAATCCCTTGTATGGCCCAACTGGTGCAGCCCATATCTTTGGCCCTCAAAAAGGAGCAACACCGGAGATTGTTGGACGTTTAGATGCAGGCAGCCGCAATGTCGCCGCTGTCACAGCAACCCTTCTCGGCGAAGACTTGTCCCAAACACCTGGTGCCGGTGCTGCTGGTGGATTAGGGTTTGCCTTTCTGGCCTATCTCCATGGCACGCTCCGTTCAGGTATCCAAATCGTCTTAGATGCCATTCGTTTAGAAGAAACACTAGCTGATGCGGAATACGTCGTTACGGGCGAAGGCCGCTTGGATGCACAGACAGCCATGGGCAAAGCTCCTATCGGCGTAGCTCACTTGGCGAAAAAACACGGTGCGAAAGTGATTGCCTTAGCAGGTTGCACGACAGAAGACGCCAAAGCGTGTAACCAAAGTGGTATTGATGCGTTCTTCTCCATTGTCGATACGGCGATGCCTTTGGCTGAAGCTATGAAGAAAGATGTAGCCTTGAAAAATATGACTAATACAGCTACGCAGGTCTTTAATTTAGTGCGTGTTGCTGCGCATTAATGATACACTAAAAAAGACGCTACCTTTGATGCGTACCCCCTTTACTGGACAACCCAGTGAAGGGGGTATTTTCATGAAATATAGCTATGAATACAAAAGACAGTGCGTAACATTGTATCGCCAAGGCAGTTGGCCTCTGACACCAAAAGGAGTACAGCCCCAACATTTTCGAGACATGATTCGCCGATGGGCAAAGAGAGAAGAAGCGCAAGGTCCGGAAGCCCTGCGCCATAAGGCGCAAAACAAAGTATGGACGGCAGCAGAAAAACTAGCGTTAGTTGCGAAAA
>UQHB01000023.1 GCA_900540735.1 uncultured Megasphaera sp.
TACTTGTACATGAATTACGAGTGTCGCACTAAAAGTTGCAATTCATCATATAAAAAAACTAGCATAACGCGGCGAGATTGGGTATAATAAAATCACGTTTGTTACTATTGTTTTATACATTCTGGAGGGAAGAACGTGCCAGATATTCGCATTATAAAAGGAATACAAATTCAGCCAGATGAACGGACTGCGCTCAAACTGGCTGGCTATACAGAAGGAACTCCGTCGTGGGACGATGGGGCCGCCTTATTTCAGTCTTTACTGCCTCTTTTACGGCGCAGCATCCAGCCTAAAGGAGCTGTCGGGTTTGCTGCAGACGGGCGCAAGGCCTTTGGTGCGGCTGTGGTCTTGACCTTAGGCGGTGTCGTCGGAAGGCAGTTAGACCGCTTTACGAGAGACCATGAATTGCCGAAGGAACTGCTCTTTAGCACTATGGCTGATAGCTGTCTCTTTGCTTTAGAAAAACAGGTCATGGCCCAGTTACGGCAGATTTGTCAGCAAAAGGGCATTGGCCTATCTGCCCGTCATGAAAGCGGTGTCGATGCGCTCTTAGAGACCATGACTGAAGCCGTAACGATGACGGCAGCCCAGCGGACACTGCAAGTACAGGTGACGAAAGATTTCGTCCTTTTACCGGAAAAGTCGATGGTTCTCTTATTTGATGTTACAGACGATGCGTCCGTCTTTCATGTAGACCATTCGTGTGCATCCTGTACGAAGACGGACTGTGCCCTGCGCCAAGATGAAGCGGCTTTAGAAGTCGCCTGTCCTGCTGGGGAAGAAGTCCTTACGTACATTCAAGACCAAGGCTTGCCCTTAGCGGCTCCGTGCGGCGGCAAAGGGGTCTGCGGTAAATGTAAAGTCCGCGTCCTTTCCGGTACCTTGCCCGTGACCGTAGAAGATAAGGAATTTTTTACAGATGCCGAGCTGGCAGACGGTTGGCGGTTAGCTTGCCAAGCCAAGACGACAGAAGACGTAACCGTCGAAGTGCCAGCTCACGATGAATCGTCTTTTGCGGCCTTAGGGACGACAGATGGTGCTGTAGAGAAGAAAAAGATTCCCTTAGACCATGAAACAGGCATTGCCATCGATATTGGCTCGACGACGCTGGCGGCATCTCTCGTCGATATGACGACGAAGGAAGTCCTCCATACAGAGACGGCAGTCAATCAACAACGCCGCTTCGGAGCCGATGTCATTAGCCGTATCCAAGCAGCCAATACGGGACAAGCAGAAGCTCTCCATGATAGTATTCGCGAAGACATTGCATCCTTATGTGTGCGTCTCGCACAAGTCTATCCGTCTTTACCGCGCACGTACGGGCACTTAATGATTGCCGGGAATACGACAATGGAACATCTCTTTATGGGCTATTCTTGTGAAGGCTTAGGCTCGTGGCCTTTCCATCCCGCGACCTTAGGCGGCGAGACTGTGAAAGCGCAGGATGCTATGGGTGACGTAGGTGTACCGTGGCTGACCAATCAGCCTGTGACCTTACTGCCTGGTATTAGTACCTTCGTCGGTGCGGATATTACGGCCGGTATTTGGAAATGCGGCATGACCACGAGTGATGAGTTGACACTCCTCCTCGATTTGGGGACGAACGGCGAAATGGCCGTTGGCAATACAAAAGGCCTCATCGTTGCTTCGACCGCTGCCGGGCCTGCCTTAGAAGGTGGTAACTTGTCCTGTGGTACAGGGAGTGTGAGCGGTGCCATTTCGGGGGTCTCTATTCACCATGGCAAGGCCATGACCAAGACTATCGACAACGCTGCACCAGTCGGTATTTGCGGTACGGGCGTCATTGAATGCGTAGCGGCTCTGGTCGAACAAGGCCTCGTCGATAGTACAGGGAAACTCAAAGAGCCGTATTTTACGAATGGCTTCTACCTTGGGCAAACGCCGGATGGCAAGGATATTCGCGTGACCCAGCAAGACATTCGCGAAATCCAAATGGCCAAAGGGGCTATCCGCGCAGGCTTAGAAACGCTCTTAGCGACGTATGGCGCGACCTACGACGATGTGACGCGCGTTTATTTAGCCGGTGGCTTTGGCTATTACCTCAATCCAGAAAAAGCCGCCGCTATGGGGCTCTTGCCGAAAGAGCTGGCACCGAAAACGACAGCTGTAGGCAATACGTCCTTAGCCGGTGCTATTGGGGCACTCATAGAGCCCACAGCCTTAGCAGACATGAAAGGCATTCAACAGATGGCTAAAGAAGTCGTCCTTGGCAATACACCGAAATTCCAGGAATTATATATTACGCACATGGGGTTTTAAAGGGGAGAATGATAGATGACACGGGAAGAATTTAGGAAGTTATTAGCGACCGGCGTGGTCCTTTTAGACGGCGCAACGGGCACGAATTTACAACAAGCAGGCATGCCCATTGGGGTCTGCCCGGAAGAATGGATTTTAGAAAATCGCGACATTATGATCGATTTACAACGAAAATTCATTGACGCAGGGACCCAGATTATTTACGCGCCGACCTTTACAGGCAACCGCATTAAGCTTGCCGAATACGGCCTCGATGACAAACTCGTCGAAATGAATACAGCCCTCGTCGGCATCAGTAAAGAAGCGGCCCAAGGGAAAGCCTACGTTGCCGCCGACATGACCATGACAGGGCAGCAGCTCTATCCGATGGGGGATTTACAATTTGAAGACCTCGTTAATATTTACAAAGAACAGGCAAAAGTCCTCTATGACGCAGGTGTGGACCTTTTCGTCGTCGAAACGATGATGAGCCTCCAAGAAACGCGGGCTTGCATCTTAGCCATTAAAGAAGCGTGCGGTGACGACGTGCCCATTATGGCGAGCTTGACCTTTGAAAAGGACGGGCGCACCCTCTATGGGACACTGCCTGAAGTGGCTGTCGTCGTCCTCCAAGGTCTCGGCATTGATGCGGTTGGCCTGAACTGCTCGACCGGCCCGGAAGACATGGTCGAAACGGTGAAGACCATGTACGCCTATGCAGACATTCCCATCTTAGCGAAACCAAACGCAGGCTTGCCGGAATTAGAAGATGGCAAGACCGTCTACAAAACGACACCAGAAGAATTTGGCCGCGATGGCCGTCTCCTCGTCGAAGCCGGTGCCCGTCTCGTTGGCGGTTGCTGCGGCAACACACCAGCCCATATCAAGGCCCTCTATGATAACGTCAAAGACATGACGCCCCTTCCTATTGGAGGAAAGACCCATACTCGTGTTCTCGCGTCAGAACGGCAAGTCATGGAAATCGACTTAGACGGCCCGTTCCAGGTCATTGGCGAACGGATTAACCCGACAGGGAAGAAGAAACTCCAAGCCGAATTGCGTGCAGGAAAACTCGACATTGTCCGCACGATGGCCCGGGAACAAGAAAAAAATGGGGCCGCTATCCTCGATGTTAACATGGGGACGAACGGCATTGACGAAAAAGACATGATGCTCAAGGCCATTTACGAAATCACAGAAGTAACGGGCCTGCCCTTGTGCATTGACTCGAGTTTCCCTGAAGTCATTGAAGCGGCACTGCGCATTTACCCGGGCCGCGCTCTCATCAACTCCATTTCTTTTGAAACGGAAAAGCTCAAAAAACTCTTGCCTGTAGCGAAAAAATATGGGGCTATGTTCATCGTCTTGCCCGTATCGGATGACGGTATTCCGAAGACTCTCCCAGAAAAACATAAAATTATTACGGACATCATCGAAGCAGCGAAGAAATTTGGCTTTACCACAGACGATGTTGTCGTTGACGGCCTGGTCGCGACGATTGGGGCCTCGCCGACAGCGGCCTTAGACTGCATGGCGACGTTCCAGTTCTGCAAAAACGAACTCCATGTGCCGACAGTCTGCGGCTTGTCCAATATTTCCTTCGGCTTGCCGAACCGGGCCTATGTGAACATGACCTTCCTGGCTATGTCCATCGCTAGCGGCCTGACCATGGCCATTGCCAATCCGTCCCAAGACATGCTCATGAACATTGCTGCTGCGTCGAACATGCTCATGAACCGTGCAGGCAGTGACATTGCCTATATTAAACGGATGCAGTACTTCGACAAAAAAGAAGCCGAAAAGAAACAGCAATACGAAGCAGAACTCCTCGCCGGGACAGGGAAAACCATCCAGACCACGACAGCGACAGAAGAAACGAAAGATGCTTTAGCAGATAATAAAGTCTATAAAGCCGTCTTAGAAGGCGAAAAAAATCAGATTGTCGGCTATGCCCAGGAGGAGCTCAAAAGGGGCATGGAACCAGGAGAAATCATTGATTCGTTGCTCATTCCGGCCATTATGAAAGTGGGCGAGTACTACGATAAACAGGTTTACTTCCTGCCCCAGCTGATTTCCAGCGCAACTACGATGGAAACGGCCATTTCTTACTTGGAACCGCTCATTAAAAAGGATGCAGACCAACCGGCTATGGCCACGATTATCGTCGCCACTGTCGAAGGGGACGTCCACGATATCGGTAAAAACCTGGTTGCCCTCATGCTGCGTAACTACGGTTATCGCGTCATCGACCTTGGCAAAGACGTACCGGCTGGCAAAATCATTGAAACGGCCCTGAAAGAAAAAGCGTCTATCGTCGGCTTGTCGGCTCTCATGACGACGACTATGATGCGCATGAAAGACGTCGTTCATAAAGCGGCAGAAGAAAAATACGACGGCAAAATCATCATCGGTGGTGCTGCCGTAACGCCGAGCTTCTCTGACGAAATCGGAGCTGATGGTTACTCCAAAGACGCAGCAGAATGCGTCAAATTAGTAGGCCATTTATTAGCAGAATAGAAGATACACAAAAACGCCTTATACCGGCCTGATGCGGTATAAGGCGTTTTTTCATTATAGTATTATATAGTATCTAAGAGGGCGCGTACAGCCCGGCAAGACGGCAACGTAGGCGATGCATCATCTATAGCAGCATACATCACTGGCGAGACGTAGAGACGCTGGTTAGCCATCATTTCTTTGATATACATCCCGGTAGGCTCGAAGAGAATCGTCGTGCCGCGGCATGATGCGGTGAACCCTTGGATGGCTTCTTCTAAAGCCGCTACGTCGCCTTCATCATGGACAGGAGCTGTGAGATGAAAGGTCCTTACGTCATCATCGAGAAAGGGTGCAAATAGATTCTCTATATCCGTTGTTGTCGGTAGCATCGTTGCCGTATACGATGGAATAGGGACGATGCCTGCCGTCAAGGCCCGGTCGATAATGTCATCTCGTGTTTCCTGCGGCAACTGTACATCCATGAGTACGCCGTCTACTAAGGCCGTGCGAATAGCAAAGCGTAAAATGTCTGCATAATCCTTGTCTGTACGGAAATAGTCAGGAAGCTTGTCTTTACAGCACGAAAAGAGCAGTGGTGCTTCGTCAGAATAGCGTGTAATCGTCAGTAAAGCATTCCATAATTGCGAAAAATTCGATACACCATTAAAAGTGCCGCTTTTAAATTCTAGTATATCTACGGGCTCTTGCATGACCGTCGTCACGTCCTGGCGAATGTCAGCTATCGTTTCGCCTGTAATAGACACGCAAATCCTCGGGGCTGTTGTAGTCAGTTTTATCGTACCCAATCGAGGCATTGTATCCCTCCTTTATGGACATATAAAGAAAGCGCAGTCTATAAAGACTGCGCTACGTTGGTGCGCCTAGAAGGATTCGAACCTTCGCACCCGGTTCCGGAGACCGGTGCTCTATCCCCTGAGCTATAGGCGCATGGCATGTATTCAAAAGAATACTGTAATATAATACCATGATTGATATATAAAAGCAAGGGCGATTTTACATAAATTTTAAGTTTATGTGGGGTTAAAATACATATGCTGCAAAATGGCGTAAATACCTTATTTCTGCAAAACTATTGATTTTTACATGGTAGATAGAGTAGAATGTATAATTGATAAAAAATATAAAGAGAATCTATTCATTATTGGAGGGCTAGTAGGTGTTTAATAAACTATTCCAACGGTTGCTCGGCAATAATACCGAACACGAATTAAAAAAAATGTGGCCTATTGTGCATAAAATTAACGACCTCGAAGGAACAATGTCGGCACTTAGTGATACATCGCTTCAGGCTAAAACGCAAGAATTTAAAGAACGACTCGCAAAAGGAGAAACGCTGGACGATATTTTACCGGAAGCCTTTGCGGTGGTCCGTGAAGCATCGCGCCGCGTAACGGGCATGCGCCATTTCGACGTACAGCTCCTCGGCGGCATCGTGCTCCATCGCGGTGACATTGCAGAAATGCGTACAGGCGAAGGGAAAACCTTAGTCGCAACGCTCCCAGTCTATTTAAATGCTTTATCTGGCAAAGGGGTTCACGTCGTTACGGTCAACGATTATTTGGCTACTCGTGACAGCGAAGAAATGGGCCAGATTTACAAGTTCTTAGGTTTATCCGTCGGCCTTATCGTCCATGACCTCAGTTATGAACAACGGCGCCGGGCTTACAATGCGGATATTACGTACGGCACGAATAACGAATTTGGTTTTGATTATCTCCGTGACAACATGGTCATTAGCAAAGACCAAATGGTACAACGCCCTCTGAATTATTGTATCGTCGACGAAGTGGATAGTATTCTCATCGATGAAGCGCGGACACCGCTTATTATTTCCGGGCCTGGCGAAAAATCGACAGAACTGTACACGACGATTGCCAATGTCGTCAAACAGCTCGGCAAAGATGACTACATTATGGATGAAAAACAAAAGACCATTGCACCGACCGAAGAAGGGGTTGCGAAAGTCGAAAAGATGCTCGGCATTAAGAACATGTTCGATAACGACCATCTCGATTTGAACCATTTAGTCATTCAGGCCTTGCGGGCTCGCTTTATGATGCATCGCGACAAGGATTACGTCGTGAAAAACGGCGAAATCGTCATTGTCGATGAATTTACAGGCCGTCTCATGTTTGGCCGCCGTTACAGCGATGGCCTCCATCAGTCCATTGAAGCCAAAGAAGGGGTTAAAGTCCAGGGCGAAAGCAAAACACTCGCGACGATTACCTTCCAGAACTACTTCCGTATGTACAACAAGCTCGCTGGTATGACCGGTACGGCTAAGACAGAAGAAGACGAATTTAACAAGATTTATAAACTGGATGTCTATGTCATTCCGACAAATAAACCGGCTATCCGTAAGGATTTACCAGATGTGATTTACAAGACGAAAGCTGCCAAATACCGTGCTGTTGTCCGGGAAGTCATTAAACGGCACGCGACAGGACAGCCTATCCTCGTCGGTACGACGTCTATTAGCCAGTCGGAAATCATTAGCGACATGCTCAATAAGGAAAATATTCCTCACAGCGTCTTAAATGCGAAGTACCATGAAAAAGAAGCAGAAATCATCAAAAATGCCGGTCAAAAAGGCATGGTGACCATTGCAACGAACATGGCTGGCCGTGGGACAGATATTAAACTTGGTGAAGGCGTAGCTGAACTGGGCGGTCTCATGATTATCGGTACAGAACGGCATGAAAGCCGCCGTATTGATAACCAGCTTCGCGGTCGTGCAGGCCGTCAAGGCGACCCTGGTACGACACAGTTCTTCTTGTCCCTGGAAGATGATTTAATGCGTATTTTCGGTGCTGAAAATATTTCCAAATTTATGGATAAACTCGGCATGGAAGAAGACGAACCGATTACGCACAGCATGATTACGAAGTCTATTGAAAAGGCACAGAAGAAAGTCGAAGCCCATAACTTTGAAATTCGTAAGTATGTCCTCGAATATGACGACGTCATGAACCAGCAGCGTGAAGTCCTCTACAAACAGCGTAAAGAAGTACTCGTGGCTGACTCGTTGAAAGATACGATTCTTGGCATGGTCGACGATATCATTGCCGAAGGCCTCGATAAGTACGCGAACGAAAAACTCTATCCTGAAGAATGGGATTTTGCAGGACTTCTCACGCAGATGGAACAGTACTTCGTACCAAAAGGTGCTACGACGGTACAAGAATTAGAAAATCTCAGCCGTGACGAAGTACAAGAAAAACTCAAACAAATCGCTGTGAATCTTTATAATGAACGGGAACAGACCATTGGCGAAGAAACGATGCGTCAACTCGAACGAGCTATTATGCTCCGCGTCGTTGACAACAAATGGATGGATCACCTCGATGCCATGGATGTCCTCAAAGAAGGGATTAACCTCCGCGCATACGGCCAGAAAAACCCGCTTGTTGAATACAAGTTTGAAGCGTATGAAATGTTTGAAGAAATGATTGATTCTATTAAACGGACAGTCGTTACCTTCTTATACCACATCCAAGTGACGTACAACAAACCGGTGCCGCAGGCTGAAGACCGTCTCCAAGGTGCACAGGAAGTACATGAAGAAAGCAAACCGGTCAGTGCAGACGATATTAAACGGGACGAAGAAGCTGAAAAAGAAGGCCGCTAGGTTCTGCTTTTTCCCTTGTCCTTTGGTTATACAGAAAGTTGGTGAATCTTGTGTTACTCGAAGAATTACATAAACCTTTAGAGGATTTACAAAAACGGATACAAGAAATCGGGGATTCACTTTGACCTCGCTCGTAAACGCAATCGCATTATGGATTTAGATATGCAAATGAGCGACCCTGATTTTTGGAACAACCCGGATAAAGCCAGAGCTATTTCGCAAGAAGCGACGCAGCTCAAAGCGGAAGTAGAAGGCCATGAAGAACTGGTGCAAAAAGCCAAAGACCTTATGGAATTCCAAGAAATGGCGATGGAAGAAAAAGATACGTCTTTAGCAGCAGAAATTGAAAAGCAGTACAACGACATGCTGAAAGACATTGAAAAACGAGAAATTCGCATTCTGCTCTCTGGGGAATACGATAAATGCAATGCTATTATTACGTTCCACGCCGGTGCTGGCGGTACAGAAGCGCAGGACTGGACGCAAATGCTCATCCGCATGTACACGCGCTGGGCTGAACAGAACGGTTACAGCATTGCCCTCATGGATATGCAGCCTGGCGATGAAGCCGGTGTAAAGAGCGCAGCCTTTGCCATTAATGGCGAATATGCGTACGGCTATTTAAAATCCGAAAAAGGCGTGCATCGTCTCGTGCGGATTTCGCCGTTCGATGCCAATGCACGTCGCCATACGTCCTTTACAGCTGTCGATGTCATGCCGGAATTACCAGATGACGTAGATGTAGAAATCAACATGGACGACGTTCGTGTCGATTACTTCCGCGCATCCGGTGCAGGCGGCCAGCACGTCAATAAGACCAGTTCTGCTGTACGCATGACTCATATACCGACAGGCATCGTCGTACAGTGCCAAAACGAACGGTCCCAGCTGCAAAACAAAGAAATGTGCTTGAAGTATTTGCGGGCAAAACTCTTTGAATTAGAACAAGAAAAGCAAGCTAAATTAAAAGCGGAAATCGGCGGTGTCCATCAAGCGATTGAATGGGGCAGCCAAATCCGCTCGTATGTCTTCCATCCGTACAACCTCGTCAAAGACCACAGGACCAATGTGGAAACAGGGAATATTCAAGCCGTCATGGATGGCGACATCGATATGTTTATTGAAGGATATTTACAGTACGAAAAGAATCAGAAACTAGCTAACGCAGCGAAACAACAATTATGATCAAAAAACTACTCGCATGCTGCATTGTCATTGCCTTACTCATTGGCGGAGCCAATACGTTTGGCCCAAGCCTTGCAGCAGAAGGATTATATCAAGCGTTATCACAAAAAATGGAACTGGCCCCAGAAGACGTACAGGTCATGGCCTCGCCAGGAGGCAAAGTCTTCTTGGGCAGTATAGACAAAGTGCAAGTCCATGCCAATCAGTTTACAGTGGGCAAGGTGCAGTTTGAAAACTTCGACTGCGTCCTGGAAAATGTGCAATTCGCCCCCATTGACACAATCGTCACGCAGCGGTTGGCCATTACCCATGCAGACCGCGGTGAAATGACCGCCTCTGTACGGCGCGATGCATTGCGGGACTTCTTGGTTAAAAAAATCGATGGCCTTTCTAATGTGACCGTCGATTTCCAAGATGACATCATTCACGTCAAAGGGGACCTCGAAGTAGGGGGCCTCTTTACGGCTCACGCCAAAATTGACGGGACCTTTGGCATGAATGGCACGAAGCTCATGTTTATCCCTAAAGACATGACCGTCGAAGGGATGGGCCTGCGGTACAGCAGCAACTCCATTGGTAACGCAGAAATTTACGATTTCAAGACCTTCCCCTTAGGCATGCAGCCTGACAAGGTAACGATGGACGGGGATGTCCTTACGATTCACGGACAAATTCGAAATTCTTAGGTAAGGTGGAAATAAATGATACAACACAACAGACGTAGCAAAGTCCTGATGATTTTGGCTGTACTCATTGGCTTAATTGCAGCGATTGTCATGTGCTTTCAGCGCAATGCCATTGAAGAGCAATCCATGACGATTGAACAGGCCATGGATTACGATGCTGTCGTCACGATGGCCCGTAACGATGGCTATGATTTAGATACGGCTTTAGCCAAGGCCAAAGAAGCCGGTATTACGAGCTTTACGATTTACGATGCAACGCTCAATAAATTGACCCAGCGCGGTGAAATGTCGCTCGTCACGAAATTGGGCTTGCAGCTCTATTATCCCCAGTATGGCATTACCAATCCGAAGTACGATTACTATCTTATTGGCAAACCGAAGGGACAAGAAGACTTGTACTTCGATGAAGTCCTTACGGATTTACAAGCTCGCTTAGGGAAAGACAATGCCGTCCTCATCGAAAATAGTCAGTACCGCATTGCTGGTGTTAACGGTGTTATGCCGGCCTTAGGCGATGTAAATTTAGGCATTTTATCGGCTGATGCCAATACGATTGCAGCACACGGTTTCCATGTCATCTTGCGCCCGACGAACTATAGCGACCCAACAGAAGAACAAGTAGCTACGTTCTTTAATCGGGCCGATAAGATTAAAAACGTTTCTGGTGTCATGTTCGTTGGTAAAGAAGTTATGGGCTATTCACCGGTCAACGGCGAACGGAAGACCATGCTCGACTTTACAGCTGATGAAATGAATGAACGCCGCATGCCGTTCTACATGATTGAAGCGGTCAATCAGCTCCAATACAACCAGCAAGACGGCATGTATGACTTAGCAGGATTGACCCATTACAATACGGCTCGTGTCTATGCCATGGCCAAAGAAGAATTGGATAAAATCGACCCGGCTGAAGCTGCTATGCGTTACTATATTAGTGACCTTGAACGCAATTGCCGCGTCAATCTTTATCCGCTCTATAAAAAGCCGATGCATGGCATGAACTTGACAGAAACGAACTTCAACTACATCAAGATGGTGTCTGATAAATTACAAGAACGGGGCTATACCTTAGGCAAGGCTACAATCATGCCGTCGTACTACCCGAACCGCGTCCTTCTCGCTATCGTCGCTATTGCGGCTATGTGCGGTTTCGTCTTTACGCTCAACTTGCTCTGGCCTTTGTCGGATAAAATCAACTTTATCCTCATGGCATTGGGCGCTATCGTTGCCCTTGCTGGTGCCATCGTTGCCAAAGGGGCACTCTTCTTGCAGGTCATGGCTATTGGCTGTGCTTCGGCGGCACCGACAGCAGCCATTCTCGTCCTCTTAGATTGGTGGAAAAGAAAGAAGATTACGAAACGCTTAGGCTATGCCGATGTTGTCCGTGATGGTGGCATTGGCCTCACTTGTGCCGTCGCTATTGCCATGATTGGCGGCCTCTATATTGCGGCTATGCTCGGCAACATTCGCTTCTTTATGGAATTTGATTTCTACCGTGGTGTGAAATTGACCTTTATTTTACCGCCTGTCTTAGTAGCTCTTGGCTACTTGTGGCGTTTCCCCTTGTGGGGGAGAACCTTGGCTAGTGCTGATGACTTCAAGACCTTTGCTAAAGACTTCCTCAATATTCCTATTAAAATGGGGACGCTTATCCTCTTAGGCGTCGTCGGTTTTGTCGCTATGGTCTTCGTTGGCCGCAGCGGCCACGAATCAGGCGTACCTGTACCGGCTTTTGAAGTAGCACTGCGCCGTTTCCTTGAAAATGCCATGTACGCACGGCCACGGGAAAAAGAATTTCTCATTGGTCATCCGGCCTTCTTCATTATGGTTGCAGCCATGTACCGGAAATGGCCGCAGCTCATCCATTTCTTTGCCATCATTGCGACATCCATCGGTGTTGGCTCTATGGTCGAAACGTTTGCTCATATTCGCACGCCCTTCCTCATGTCCTTCATCCGCGGCCTCGACGGCTGGATGGTCGGTCTCGTCATTGGCTGCATCATTATTGTCGTCATTGCGTTCTTACAGTATCTCACGGTCTACGTTGGCAGAAAGCAGGTGAAAGCCCGTGACTAACGTCGTTATTTCCGGGTATTACGGCTTTGCCAATGCCGGTGATGAAGCTATGCTCGCGGCTATTATTGGTTCCTTGCAAGACATGATTCCTGACGTATCGATTACGGTCATTACCGGGAATTGTGCTATGACGCGGGAGAACCATCATGTCCAGGCTGTGCATCGGTTTAATCTCTTTGGTATTATCAAAGCCATTGCATCGTCTAATATCCTGATTAGCGGCGGTGGGAGTTTACTGCAAGACGTGACCAGCGCCCGCAGTTTATATTACTATCTCTTCATTATGCGCTTAGCCTTATGGCTTCACAAACCGGTCATGCTCTACGCCCAGGGTATCGGCCCTGTGCGCGGTGTCAAGGCGCGTCGTGCTGTCCGTGCCGTCCTCCAGCGCGTGTCCATGATTGGTGTCCGCGATGCTGATTCTAAACAAGAGCTGCGCGACATGGGCGTGACCAAACCGCCAGTAGTCGTTACAGCAGATGCTGTCCTTTCGATGCATCGCGTCGATACGAAGATTGGCTTTCATATTTTAAAGCAAGCTGGTGTAACTGGGATTCGCCGCCGCATCGGCATTGCCGTACGAAATTGGCAAAACCAGACGGACTACAAAGACGCTATTGCAGCCGCTGCTGATGCCTTGCAAGCCCAGTATGACTGCCGCATCATTTTCGTGCCTATGCAGTACCCGGCAGATGTCTCTGCTGGCGAAGACATTGCAGCGCGCATGCAAGGCGAAGCGACGGTCCTCAAAGGGCGGTATAATACAGTCGAATTCATGTCCCTCATGGGCTGCATGGATGCTGTCATTGCCAACCGCTTGCATGCCTTGATTTTCGCATCTATTATGGATGTGCCTGTAACGGCTATTTCGTATGACCCGAAAATCGACAGTTTCATTCGCCTCATTGGCGAGCACCTGTGCGGCACCATGGAAAGCGTCACGGCCCAGGCTCTCGTCACGGATGTGAGCCAAAAGCTCGATGCTGGCAGCATCAACAAGGCAGTCCAAGAAAAAGTTCATCAATTATGCCGGAGATCCGAAGAAAATGCGTCCTTAGCATTACAGGTCTTAGACGGCAGCATTTTACGAGATGGGAAGTAATTCCCATCTTTCTCCATAGATATGCAAGAAAAGAGGTTTACCATGATTGATTTAAAAGACGTATCGAAAGTATACGAAAATGGCTCTATTGCCTTAGACCATGTATCGCTCCACATTGGCAAAGGGGAGTTTGTCTTCGTCGTCGGTGCCAGTGGTGCCGGGAAATCGACACTCATTAAATTGCTCTCTCACGAAGAACTGCCCTCGTCTGGGTCGGTCTTCGTCAACGATATTGAAGTCAATAAGATTGCCAAATACAAAGTTCCTTATTTACGGCGGAAAATGGGCATTGTCTTCCAAGACTTTAGACTCTTGCCGAATAAGACAGCGGCAGAAAATGTGGCCTTTGCTATGGAAGTCATTGAAACGCCGCGGCGGATTATTAAAGAACGGGTGCGCAACGTCCTCGACTTAGTCGGCCTCGTTGGGAAAGCCGATGATTTGCCGCAGAATCTTTCCGGTGGGGAACAACAGCGCGTGGCCATTGCCAGAGCCATTGTCAATCGGCCGCTCCTCCTCATTGCAGACGAACCGACAGGCAACTTAGACCCAGAAACGTCGAAAGATATTATGGAAACCTTTACGAAAATCAATCACATGGGGACGACAGTCCTCATGGTGACGCACGACAAACAACTCGTCGATATGATGAATAAACGAGTCATTGAAATTGCCGACGGCAAAGTCGTTCGCGACGATAAAAAAGGAGGGTACGACGATGAAGATTAGAACGATGCGCTACTTTATGGCCGAAGCATGCCAATCGTTCTGGCGCAACAGCTTCATGTCCATTGCCTCTATTGCAACCGTAGCCTTATCCTTATTTATCTTAGGGATTTTCATGACCCTCGTAGCCAATTTAGATTACTTTGCGAAGAATCTCGAAAGCCAAGTCGAAATTACAGTGTACTTAAAAGACGGACTGACGACAGACCAAGTCATGTCTGTGGGTAAACGGCTAAAAGAACTGCCTGATGTCAAAGAAATTACGTTCACCAATAAAGACCAGGCCATGGATATCCTCAAAGAACGGATGAAAGACCAGCCGGGCATCCTCGAAGCCTTAGGCGGCAAGAATCCCTTGCCTAGTTCGTATACGCTGACGCTCAATAATCCAGAGCTTGTCAAAGCGACAGCTGTAGCCGTTTCGGATTACGATGAAGTAGAAAGTTCGCACTATGGCCAAGAAATTGTAGAACAGCTCTTCCAGATTACGACGGTCATTCGCTGGGGCGGCGTAGCCCTCATTATTTTCCTGACGCTGGCGACGCTCTTCATCATTTCCAATACGATTCGCCTCACTGTCTTTGCACGGCGTAAAGAAATTGGCATTATGAAATACGTCGGTGCGACGAACTGGTTTATCCGCTGGCCCTTTCTCCTCGAAGGGCTGCTCTTAGGCTTTATTGGCGGCATTATTGCGGACATCTTTTTATTCCAGTTCTATGAATTCGTGACCGTTACGATTCATCGTTCCTTAGCCTTTTTGCCTATGGTCAGCATGTATCCCTTTATGTATCAATTAGGAGGGATTTTGCTCGTCATTGCTATGATTATTGGGGCCATTGGCAGTACGATTTCGTTAAAGCGGTATATGAAGGTGTAAGTCATGGCAAAGAAGAATTATACACGCTGGCTCACGGCCTTCGTCATCGCTGCGCTGTTGATCCCGAATGCAGCGATTTTCGCCGAAGACGAAGACCTGCAAAACCAGCTTTCTACTGTCCAAGGGCAAATGGCAGAACAAGCCCAAAAGAAAAGTAATGCCGAAGCCGTCATTGGCAGCGTCAACGAACGGCTGAAAGCCATTCAAGTCAATTTAGATGCAGCAAACAAAGCGTATCAAGACATTACAGCACAGCTCGCCCAAACGGAACAGCAAATGGCGGCCAATCAAAAGGTCCTGGATGCTGAAAAGAAAAAACTTGCTGAACGGGAAGTGGTCTTCAGCAAACGCATCCGTGATATTTATATGCACGGTCAGCTCAACTATTTAGATGTCGTCTTAGGGGCGAAGGATTTCAATGATTTTGCCAATCGTATTGAATTACTGCGCCGCGTCGTCTCTGCTGATATGGATTTGATTGCGTCCATCAAGGAACAGCGTGATAAAATTGCTGCGGTCCAACAGGCTCTCGAAGAAGAACGAGCTAAACAAGTATCTCTCCAGGCCGATGCAGCCAAGAAGAAAGATGAAATTGCAGCGCATAAACAAGAACAGCAAGCCGTCCTCTATCAGGCAGAACACGACAAAGCTACAGCCGACGAAGCATACCGCGAACTGGAAGCTTCGTCGTCGAATATTGCTAACTTACTCCGTGAACGGGCTGCAGCCCGGGCGGCCGCGGCGGCAGCAGCTGCGCAAGCACAAGCTCAGGCCGAAGCTGCAGCGGCAGCAGCACAACAACAAGCAAGCAGTGGCGGCGGTTATAGCAGTGATGATTATGCGTACCAGCCGGTCAGTGGCTCAGGAGCTCTCATTTGGCCTGTAAACGGTGTCATTACGTCGGACTACGGCTATCGGACGCATCCTATTTTCGGTACGACTATTTATCATAGCGGTATCGATATTGGTGTCGACGAAGGGACTCCTGTCCATGCTGCCGATGCCGGTGTCGTCGTCGAAGCCGATTGGATTAGCGGCTATGGCTATGCTGTCATCATTGACCATGGCAACGGCTTATCGACTTTATACGGCCATAATTCGGCCTTAGCTGTCTCGGCAGGCCAGTCTGTCTCCCAAGGCGAAGTCATTGCCTATGCCGGGTCGACAGGGAACTCTACAGGGCCGCACGTCCATTTTGAAGTCCGTTCTAATGGGGACCCAGTCAATCCGCTGAGTTATTTATAACGAGATGATACGATGAAACATATTTGGAAAGAACATAAACTAAAATTAATCAATGATATTGTCAATGGTTTTTTGTGGATTATTTCGGTTGTCGTCGTCTCTTTGGTCATCATTGCCGGGACCTTTTACCATTATACAGGTGATGCCTTTGGCTTTTTTAAGATGCTCCGTACATTCCAGCTCATTGAAAGCAACTATGCCGGGACCGTGCCGAAACAAGAGCTGTTAAATGGGGCTCTCGAAGGAATCGTCAAAAAGCTTGGTGATAAGCATTCTATTTACCTCGACGGCGAGCAGTTCAAAGACTTTTCCAGTCAAATGACAGGCTCTTTTGCCGGTATTGGCGTCTATATCAGTTCTGCTGACGAAGGTGCCCTCATTAACGGCATCATTGACGACAGTCCTGCTCATGACCAAGGGCTCCAACGCGGTGACCTCATCGTCGCCATTGATGGCAAAGCCACAGCTGGTATGAAGCTCGAAGATATTTCCAACGCCGTCCGCGGCCCTGAAGGGTCGAACGTGACCATTACGATTCGCCGGAACGGTGCCGACACGGATTATACGCTGACACGGCGGAAGATTCACGTCAATACCGTCGCCGGGCAAATGGTCGAAGGGACGGACATCGGTTATATTCGCATTGCCGTCTTTAGTGAAACGACAGGCGAAGAATTTACGAAGCAATTTAACGAACTCAAACAACAAGGCATGAAGAAGATGATTCTTGACCTGCGCGATAACCCAGGCGGCCTTGTGGACCAAGCGACGGACGTGGCTAGTAATTTTGTACCGAAAAATAGTACCATCATGTCCTACACGGACTCGACAGGCCACGACAAAGCCTATACGGCGCAAGGCACAGATGACCGTATTCCTATGGTCGTCTTGATTAATGAAAACTCGGCCAGTGCCTCGGAAATCGTTGCCGGTGATGTCCAAGACTTGCAGCTTGGCACCCTCGTCGGCGTGAAGAGTTACGGCAAAGGCACCGTACAGGGCGTGTACCCTGTAGGCAATGAAGCTGCCCTGAAATTGACGGTTGCTAAATACAAAACGGCCAAAGGGCGGCAAATCGATGGCGAAGGCATTACGCCTGATGTCATCGTCGAGCTCCAGCCGAACGATACAGTCGATTACCAGCTCGAAAAAGCCCTAGATATATTGAAAAACCAGCAGTAGTCATGCAATTTAGCGGAAAGGTCTTTACAGATGTTCCGTTATGCTTTACAATACTGCATATGAAAGAATTGTATATGGCCGGACAGATAGACAGGAGACATGGTATATGTATGCTGTGTCTCTTTCTGTATATACGGCAGTATTTTCGTTAAAATGAGGTGTCTTATGTTTATTGATAGAGCAAGAATCTTTGTCCAATCCGGTAAAGGCGGCGACGGTATGAGCAGTTTCCGCCGGGAAAAATTCGTCCCCAAAGGCGGCCCCGATGGCGGTGACGGCGGGCAAGGGGGCAACGTTGTCCTCGTCGCTGACCGCAACGTCAATACCCTTGTCGATTTCCGTTTCCGCCGTCTTTTCAAAGCCAAACCAGGCGGTAAAGGATCTGGTGCGAACTGCTTTGGGAAAGATGCTGATGATTTGCGCATTACCGTCCCTGTAGGTACAGTCGTCAAAGACGAAGCCACAGACCGGGTCATTGCTGACTTAAGTCACGACGGCCAAGAAGCGATTGTCGCCAAAGGCGGCCGCGGCGGTCGTGGCAACTGGCATTTCCGTAGCAGTGCCAATAGAGCTCCAACCTTTGCGGAAAAAGGTGAACCGAGCCAGGAACGGTGGCTCCGCTTAGAATTAAAAGTCCTCGCTGACGTGGGCCTCCTCGGCTATCCGAGTGTTGGTAAATCGAGTATTCTCCGGAAAGTATCGGCAGCGCAGCCAGAAGTGGCAGCGTATCATTTTACGACGCTTAATCCTATCTTAGGGGTTGTCGATTTACCAGATCATCGCAGCTTTGTCATGGCCGACATTCCGGGCCTTATCGAAGGGGCTAGTGAAGGCGTAGGCCTTGGCCATGATTTCCTCCGCCACGTTGAACGGACGAAGATTCTCATTCATGTTCTCGACGTATCCGGTATGGAAGGGCGCGACCCGATTGAAGATTTTGAAAAAATCAATTTAGAATTAAAGAAATATAGTGAACGCTTATCGCGGAAGAAACAAGTCGTCGCAGCCAATAAAATCGATTTGCTCGACGAAGATTCGGACAATCTCGAACGGCTCATGGATTACATGGTGCAAAAGGGGATTGAAGTCTATCCGATTTGCGCCGTCACCGGTGAAGGCATGGATAAACTCCTCGAACGAGTTTGGACGATGCTTGAAGAGTACGTCGAAGAACCGGAAGAAAATACAGAAGAAGTGGTCTATAAAGCCGAAGATAAGCCGGACTTTGAAGTCAAGCGCGATGGCAACGCCTTCGTCCTCACAGGGCCGCGTATTGAAAATCTCGTCGCTATGACTAACTTCGACGACGACCAGTCCTTGCGTCGGTTCCAGCGCATTTGGCGGTACATGGAACTAGATAAATTATTACAAGAAAAGGGTATCCAAGAAGGAAATACCGTTCGCATTGGCGAAATGGAATTTGAATATCATCAATAAAAGGAGTCGATTACGTGAAAGGGAAAGATAAACGTCAGTTAAAAGCGATGGCAACGAATTTGCCGTCAGTTATTCAAATCGGAAAAGAAGGCCTCAGTGATGCCGTCATCGACAGTGCGCGCGCCGTCTTGACAGCACGGGAATTAGTCAAAGCCCATGTCCTCAACAATGCCGATTTAGATACGAAAGAAACGATGGAAGACTTAGCCGACATGCTCGGTGCAGAACTGGTCCAAGTCATTGGCCATTACGGTGTTTTATTTAAAAAGAAAAAAGAAAAATCCCATTTCGATTTCATTGATCTCTAAGGGGGCCTGACCATGGCAAACATTCGTGACACATTGCAGCAGAAACGGCGCATTGTCGTCAAAGTCGGCTCCAGTACGCTGACCCATGCCACAGGAAAATTAAACTATCATCGCATTGAACGGCTCGTCCGCGATATTGCGGATCTCGCCAATCAAGGAAAAGAAATGGTCCTCGTCTCGTCTGGTGCGGTCAGTGCCGGTATGGGACCGTTGGGGCTCACAAAACGGCCCAAAACGATTCGGAAAAAACAGGCTGTTGCTGCTGTAGGACAAGGGGTTTTGCTTCATACGTATGAAAAGATGTTCCGTGAATACGGCCAGACTGTAGGCCAAGTCCTCCTGACCCGCCTCGATGCAGAAGACCGGAAGAAATTCATCAATTCTCGTAATACACTGCTAACCATGGTGTCTATGGGGGTCATTCCTATTATTAATGAAAATGACGTGGTAACCATTGATGAATTAAAAATCGGCGATAACGATACGTTGTCGGCTATGGTCAGCAGCATTATCGATGCTGATTTACTGATTATTCTCTCGGACATTGACGGCCTTTATACAGCTAATCCCCAAACCCATGCAGATGCTAAGATTATTCCCTTAGTCAAAGAAATTGACAAGCATTACTATGACATTGCCGGTGGCGCAGGCTCGAGTATCGGTACAGGCGGTATGTATACGAAAATCCAAGCAGCCTCTATGGCAACTGCTGCTGGTGTCGATATGGTCATTGCCTCGGGCAGTCAAGACGGCATACTCCAAGCTATTTGCCAAGGCGATGACGTAGGCACTCTGTTTTTAGCAAAAGACAGCAATATTCATTCGAAGAAACGGTGGCTCCTGTCTGGCAGTAAGCCTGCTGGCACCATCGTCGTCGATAAAGGCTGCCGTAATGCCATTATTGACCGCGGTTCAAGCCTTTTGCCAGTAGGGATTACGGAAGTAGAAGGGCAGTTCCACGAAGGGGACATTGTCAATGTCCTCTATGACGGTATCGTCATTGCCAGAGGGATTGTCAATTATGATTCAGCTAATATTGAATTGATTAAAGGCCACCAGACCGATGAATTAGCATCTCTCCTCGGTCATGGCGGTGTCTATGAAGAAGTGATGCACCGCGACAATCTCGTAGCGATGCAATAGGAAGGAGTGAGACCATGGAATCAGAAGTACTCCAAAAAGGGAAAGCTGCTAAAGAAGCCGCCTATATTCTCGCCGATGCGACGACGGCTGCTAAAAATAAAGCCTTATCGCTCATGGCCGATAGCTTGCTCGCCCATAAAGAAGACGTCTTAGCAGCGAATGCGAAAGATATTGCCAAAGCCCGTGAAAAAGGCATGTCCTCGGCCATGATAGACCGTCTGACACTGACCCGGGAACGCATTGCCGCTATGGCCGAAGGCATGCGCGAAGTCATTGCTCTCCCAGACCCAGTCGGCCAGTATCTCGATACGTGGGATAGACCGAACGGCCTTCATATTGAAAAAGTAACAGTTCCCCTTGGGGTCATTGCTATCATTTACGAATCACGGCCTAACGTGACTGTCGATGCTGCTGCGCTCTGTGTCAAATCAGGCAATGCCTGCATTCTCCGTGGTGGCAGTGAAGCCATTCATTCCAATACAGCCTTAGCAAAGGTCTTGCAAGAAGGCCTCGTTCAAGCAGGCTTCCCCAAGGATAGTGTGAGCCTCATTGAAAATACAGATAGAGCCTTGGTCAAAGAATTATTGACCTTGCGGCAGTACGTCGATTTAGCCATTCCTCGCGGTGGTGCCGGTCTCATTCAGATGGTCGTCACGACGGCGACAGTGCCGTGCATCGAAACGGGGAGTGGTGTGTGCCATGTCTATGTCGATAAAGACGCAGACCTCGATATGGCCGTCCGTATCATTGAAAATGCAAAAGTGTCGCGGCCGTCTACATGCAACGCTATGGAAACGCTTTTAGTCCATGCGGACGTAGTCGAATCGCTCTTGCAAAAACTCTTGCCCGTCTTAAAACAAGATATGGTCGAAGTACGGGGCGATGAAACGGCACGGCTCGTAGCTAGTGAGCTCTTACCGGCAACAGAAGAAGACTGGCAGACAGAATACAATGCTTTGATTCTGTCCATTAAAACCGTCCAGTCTGTCGACGAAGCGATTGCCCATATTCGCCGCTTCAGTACGCACCATTCCGAAACGATTGTCACAGACAATGTCGCCACAGCAAACTGCTTCTTAAAAGCTATCGATTCGGCGGCAGTCTACGTTAATGCGTCGACGCGCTTTACAGACGGCTTTGAATTTGGCTTTGGTGCAGAAATCGGCATTAGTACGCAGAAACTGCATGTCCGCGGCCCTATGGGCCTATCTGCACTGGTGTCGTATAAATACGTCATTCACGGCACCGGGCAGATTCGATGATCCGCACGCTCTGCGCCTATTGGCGCACGCTTAAGCAATATGCAGCGTCGCCAAAGACGCAGTACGAATATAAACATTATGCTATTTTCTTACTGTACTTCACACTCGTAGTGTTGGTCCTATGGGGAGGGATTTACGTTTTTTATGGAAATTACTAGACTGGGCATTATCGGAGGGACCTTTAATCCCATTCATTTGGGGCACCTCATGATTGCTGAAGAAGCACGGCAAGTCTTTCATTTAAATAAAGTATTGTTCATTCCCTCATACATTACGCCCAACAAGACCATTGACGGCCCGACAGCCACAGCACAGCAACGGTTGACTATGGTGCGTCTGGCTACAGCAGACAACCCGTATTTTGCCGTAAGTGACCTGGAAATCCGCCGTGGCGGTAATTCCTATACGGTCGATACGCTGCGCTTTTTAAAAAAGCTCTACGGCCCGTCGTATATTCTCTATTTTATTTCCGGGACCGATACGATTGAAGATTTACCCAATTGGAATCATCCCGAAGATATTCTCAGTTTATGTGAATTTGTTGGTGCCCAGCGGCCCGGTACAGATGATGTGACCGATGCGATCCGCGCGAAATTCGGCTCCTTAGGGAAGCACATCATTCCGTTCCCTGTGCCGACAATGAATATATCGTCTACAGAACTGCGGCGGCGTATCCGTCAAGGCTTATCCATTCGCTACATGGTGCCGCCGACAGTGGCTGCGTATATTAAACAAAATGGAGTATATCAATGTACAACGAAACCTTAAAAGAACGCATTATTCATGATTTACAATTAACCTTAACAGACCATCGCTTTACGCACGTCTTAGGCGTTGCTGCAACAGCACGAAAAATGGCCCTCCAGTACGGCGAAGACCCGGACAAAGCCGAAGTAGCGGGACTCCTCCATGATTCAGCTAAAGAATTGCCTTTGCCCGATATGCAGGCCTTAGCTAAAGAAGCCTTTGGCGATACCCTCGACCCGGTCATCATGTCCTTAGGAAGTCTCTTACATGGCTATGCAGCCGTAACCATTGCAAAAGATAAATATGGTTTGACGGACCTGGATTTGCTGGCTTCCTTAGCACATCATACGACAGGGGCACTGCACATGGGGACGCTCGAAAAAATCGTCTTTGTAGCCGACTATATCGAACCGAATCGGGACTATCCCGGCGTAGAAGAACTGCGGGCCGTTGCAGCAAAAGACTTGGATAAAGCCGTCCTCGCAGGCTATGACTCCACAGTAGGACACTTAGTGGAACAAGATAAGCCTATCTTTGTCGGCACTGTCGCTAACCGGAACGCCCAGATTGCGTACATGAAAGCACAGCAAAAGAAGGGAGACGCATGAAACAACCCAATTTCTCTGCTACGAAACGGCGGGCACTGATTCGTTTAGGCTTGGGACTCATCCTCATTTTGCTCATTATCCTCTCCGTGACGATGGCTATGAAAAAAACAGAAAATACAGCGACCTCGGGGTCGAAGACCTTTGCCCAAGCCAATCCGGACGTACCTGTATACGTCCTCCTCGTGGGCATCGATAAAAGTACGCCCGAACATGCTAATTTCGTAGGCCTTGCGGCCATTAATGAAGCCAAGAAGAGTGTGGACTTCATTATGCTGCCAGATAATACGAAAATCGAAGGGCGCAAAGCCAAGGGTATCCAAGACTTACAAAGCATTTACGGTGAAGGGGGCATGCCCTTATTGCAAGCTGTCGTCGAAGATGTCGTCCATTTGCCCATTCCCTATTATGCAGTCTTTACAGAAGATACCTTTACGGAACTTGTCGATATGAGCGGCGGGCTGCCTATGTACGTAGAAGAAAACATGTACCATGCCGATGAAAATGGCCAAACGGACATCAATATCATCCAAGGATATCAACGCTTGACCGGTCATGAAGCAGCCGGTTACATGCGCTATATTGATGAAAACGGCTATATTCCGCGGACCTTGCGGCAAGAACGGCTCGTACGGCAATTCTATGCAGACAGACAGCATCATTTTGGCTTGGACAATGCCTTATTGCTCTATCGCTTCTGGAATCACGTCGATTCCAATATTTCGGCGAAAGACATGGCAAGCCTGGCGTATTCGTTCCGTAACGTACCGATTGATAATATTCATTTCTATATTCTCCCTGGGGAAATTGCAAAGGATACAGAAAGCCAAGACTATTACAGCACCCTCTATTGGACCTATGACCCAGTAGAAGTCCAAAAGATCATTGGCACAACGAATAACTCTGTGACCGCAGCACCTACAGCAGGAGATAAAACAGCGAATACGTAACATTTAGATATAAAGGAGTTTTTACATGCTTACTATTAAAGAAACGACAAAAGAAACGAAAGCACAACCAAAAACGAGCTATGAAATTGCAGCGCAAGCAGCATACGACAAAAAAAGCTGGGACATTTCCATCCTCAATATGGAAGGGTCCTCGATGTTTGCAGACTACTTCGTTATTTGCAGTGCCCGCAATAATAAACAATCTCAAGCCATTGCCGACGCTGTGGAAGAAGCATTGGAAGCAAACGGCTACGACGTACGCCACGTCGAAGGATACCGTGAAGGAAAATGGATTCTCGTCGACGCTGGCGAAGTGATTACCCATATTTTTGTCGAACAAGACCGGCAATACTATGATTTAGAAAACTTATGGTGCGATGCGCAGCGCATCCCCTTTGAAGGTGAGTAACCTATGGCATCGTTATTACAAGAAAACAGCATTGCTACGTTGGAAGTACTCCGCAGCAGCGATATGGGTGTCTTCTTAAACGGTGGCACAGGCAATACGAATGACGACATTTTGCTCCATAAAAATCAGCAAATGGAAGAAGTCCACGTTGGGGATAAAGTCACAGTCTTTCTCTATCATGACCCTAATGGTTGTCTCACGGCGAGTATGCATTTGCCGAAAATTAAAATCGGCCAAATCGGCTATGCGCCCATCATCAATACGACGCGCTTTGGTGCCTTCGTCGATGTCGGCACAGAACGAGGCATTTTCATGCCCTTTGCGGAAATGAAAGGCCGTCCTAAAGAAGGAGAATACGTGTGGGTTAAGCTCTATGAAGATAAATCCCACCGCCTGGCCGTCTCCATGGAAGTAGAAGACGAAATGCGCCGTGCGTCGAAAGCCGCAACAGAAGCAAAAGTCGGCGATTGGGTCGAAGGCGCAGTCTATAACATGACCGACCAAGGAGCGTACTTGATGACGCGGGAACGGTGGATTGCCTTCCTCCATCGCAGCGAATTTAACGGCCCCATCCTCATTGGACAAATGATTAAAGGACGCATTACGTTCCTCCGTGAAGATGGTCGTATCAATATTTCGTTGCGCCAAACTAAAGAAAAAGCTATCAATCCCGATAGTGAACAGATTTTGGCCTTTTTGCAGCAACGGAACGGCAAAATGCCTTATGGCGATAAAACAGCTCCAGCTGTCATTAAAGCGAAGTTTGGCCTTAGTAAAGCCTCGTTCAAACGGGCTT
The DNA here is from genome assembly GCA_900540735.1 of uncultured Megasphaera sp. Lineage (GTDB taxonomy): Bacteria > Bacillota > Negativicutes > Veillonellales > Megasphaeraceae > Megasphaera. The sequence continues at coordinate 25,147 of UQHB01000023.1, forward strand.
TAGGCCACTTGATGAAAGACGGCAAAGTGACGCAACAAGATGGTTGGACCTATTTGAAGTCAGATAATGAATAAAGAGTACTTCACTTAGGGATTTGTAGAAAAGCAGATTTTGAGTGACGTCTTCAAGCGGTGACAAAAGAAATAACGACCACACAAGAGCAGCGATGCTCCTGTGTGGTCGTTTTCTTATGCTCAAGTACCAAGTTTCTTAACAAAGTAAATGCATCACTCACTATTTATTCACCATCCTTCTTTGTTCCATAAGTTGCTGCATCTTCAGCTACCATCATCAATGGGTGATTTGAAACAACATCAGCATAGTTCACAGTCTTAGGTGCATCAGCAGTGAATGAGCCGCCAACACCGAAGAACTTCTCGAAGAATGATTTAAGCTTGTCAATGACACCTTGCTTCTTGGCAGCTCTGTTGCCACCACCAAAACGAGAAACAGGCGGCATAAGCTTATCTATGTCTGTACCGGTTGTTTTGATTTCACCATCACGGAAGGCATTTTCAATGAACTTTCTTGTTTCAGGTTCTTTTAGCTTTTCATCTTTAATAATCTGTACAAGTTCTTCTTCACGCTTTTCGACTACATAGTCATGCCATTCAGTCATAACATCTTCAACATCATTGATTCCGGCAATGAATGTTTCGATGAGTGCCTTTTTGCTACGAAGTTCAGGGCTGGCATCAATAGCCTTTTTGATTGTGACAAGCACTTCCTTATCTTCACAGTGGTTATCGTGGTATTTCTTTACAAGCATAAGGATATAGTCAATATTAATTTCTATCTGCTTGATAAGTTCTACTTCAAAGACGATATCATCGATAATATCTGTGCTTTCACCACGCTTGCGTCTTTCATTCCATTCATCACGCAAGTCCTGATACCTGCCAAGATAATCCTGTAAATCACGTTCAGAAATCATCTCTTTACCTGCAAATTCATCAAATGCAGATAAAAGGTTTCTCATACGAAGAATTGCACCAAATAATGATATAAAATCCTTCTGATTCTGCTCACCGATAATCTGTGGCTCTGAAAGAGGGAATTTTGATGTTAAATCATCCATCATATCCATATATCCCGGATACTGCTTTCCATCACTGCCTTCATAACCATAGTAGTAATCTTTGAAACCTTTCATCAGAACGATACCACCTGCATTCTTATCACCGAAAAGGGAAATAGCAGTATCAACTCTCTTTTGCAGATTTCTAAAGCATACGATATTACCAAAAGTCTTAATTGAGTTAAGGATTCGGTTTGTTCTTGAAAACGCCTGAATGAGTCCGTGCATCTTAAGGTTCTTATCTACCCACAATGTGTTTAATGTAGTAGCATCAAAGCCTGTTAAGAACATATTTACAACGATGAGCAAATCAAGTTCCTTGTTTTTCATGCGAAGAGAAACATCCTTATAATAGTTCTGGAACTTGTCGCTGTCTGTCGAGTAGTTCGTATGGAACATTTCGTTGTAATCTTTAATGGCCATATCAAGAAAATCTCTTGATGACTGGTCAAGTGCTGATGTATCTTCTGAATTTTCTTCGTCAAGAATACCACTTGTACCTTCATCATATTCGGCTTCATTTGCACCATAGCTATAGATGGTTGCGATACGAAGTTTCTTCGTAGGGTCTGCCTCCATTTGTTTCTTGAATTCCTGATAATATAATTTTGCCATTGGAACAGATGCAACGGCGAAGATAGAGTTAAATCCACTTACTCGTTGTTTCTGTTTTATTTCCTCTACAGCACCATTCTTGCCGGATGCAACTTCAGAAATATTGGTAAGGGTGTTGTAAATATATGTTTTATCACCACGATAGGTTTTTCTGTCAAAGTTGTTAAGAATGTATTCAGTCACAAGTCTGATACGTTCAGGTGCCATCATAGCCTTTTCACGAGCAATATCCCAAACCTGTTCATCATCAATATCTTCACCCATATCCATTGTCTTAACATAGTCAACTCTGAACGGAAGTACGTTCTTATCGTTGATGGCATCAACAATAGTATATGTATGTAACTGGTCACCGAAAGTCTGCTCTGTTGTGAAGAACTGAGGCTTACGGATACTTCCGGTATTGGCAGGAAAGATTGGTGTTCCTGTGAAACCGAATAAGTGATATTTCTTAAAGCTTTTTACAATAGCAGCGTGCATATCACCAAACTGACTTCTATGACATTCATCAAAGATGATTACTACGTGCTTGTTGTATACTTCGTGATCTTTATTCTTCTTAATGAATGTTGCAAGCTTCTGAATAGTTGTAATGATGATGTGAGCGTTGCTGTCCTCCAACTGTTTTTTAAGAATAGCAGTAGAAGTATTGCTGTTAGCTGCACCTTTTTCAAAACGATCATATTCTTTCATTGTCTGGTAGTCCAAATCCTTACGGTCAACTACAAAGAGCACCTTATCAATGTAAGGGAGCAATGAAGCTTGTCTTGCAGTTTTGAATGATGTAAGAGTCTTACCTGAGCCTGTTGTATGCCAGATGTATCCACCTCCGGCAACATCACCATATTTTTTATAGTTATTAGCAATCTCAATACGATTCAGAATACGCTCGGTTGCAGTAATCTGATATGGTCGCATTACCATAAGCATATTTTCGGAAGTGAAAATGCAATACTTGGTAATAATATTAAGAATCGTATGCTTTGCAAAGAATGTTCTTGTAAAGTCAATCAAATCAGGGATAACACGATTGTTTGCATCTGCCCAGAATGATGTGAATTCAAAGCTGTTGCTTGTTTTACCTTTCTTGGCAGTAGCTGCAGCATTTACATCCTTGATAGCATTGAAACGGGTGCTGTTGGAATAGTACTTTGTGTTTGTTCCGTTTGAAATAACGAAAATCTGAGTATATTCAAACAGACCACTTCCTGCCCAGAATGAGTCACGCTGATATCGGTTAATCTGATTGAAAGCCTCACGGATAGCAACACCTCTGCGTTTCAATTCAACATGAACAAGAGGGAAACCATTTACAAGGATTGTGACATCATATCTATTGTCACGCTTTGCGCCGTCTGACTTACCAATGACATACTGATTGATAACCTGCAAATAGTTATTGTGAATATTCTTCTTATCTATAAGCGTAATATTTTTTGTACTTCCGTCATCTCGTTTTAAGACCTGAACATTATCCTCCTGGATTTTGCGTGTCTTTTCAACAATTCCTTCATTCTGGTTGGCAATAGAATCTTTAAAGAATCTATCCCATTCAGACGCAGAAAACTGATAAGCATTCAACCTTTCAAGCTGAGTGCGAAGATTTGCAATCAGGTCTTTTTCTGTGTGTATCTGAAGATATTCATACCCTTGTTCAGTAAGCATACGAATAAATTCTTTTTCCAGTTCAGCCTCTGATTGATAGCTGTTAGAACGTGCCTTCACAGGCTCATATTCGGTAACAACTGTATTTTCACTTGTCGCTGCCACGATATTGAAATATGGCATACAAGACACCTCCTTTTGGGATTATAACTGTTTGAAAGAAAGCAGTTTATCTCTATAAAATTCATATTGTTTATTTCTTGCTTCAATTTCGGCAGGCAAGCCGGAAGTCAGATCGTTGCAAAGAGTGTCAAAGCGGTCAAGAATTCCCACGATGCGTTGTTGTTCGTCTAATGACGGAATTGGAAGAACGATTGATTTAACTATATCTGCATTTAGGTTCTGTACTGCACCGCCAAAGGAAGCCTTTTGTTTCATTTCTTGCTGAATAGTTCCCGAACTTAACAGGTAGTAAAGAAAGTCAGTAATGTAGAACTTGTCAAACTCGCTTATTGCAAGCCACCCGTCATGGATGCAACCATCAATATCCAAAATATAGGGTCTGCCAAAGCTCATGGAATTGGAAAGAATAAAATCTCCCTTTTTCACTTTGCGAGATTTTGTTGCTCCTTCTTTGGTGATTCTCTCGGCAGTCTGTGTAACATATTTGCTTCCAACAGGAACATCGCCTATTTTTACCCAATTAACACCGTCATTTTCAGTTGTAATGAAGTTCTTAATCGGTCTTGGAGAAGCACCTCTAAGAATAGATGCAACTTTTCCCAATTCAACAAAAACAACACCAAAAACATATTGACAGAGGCGAATCAGCGCATTATACTTGTCTGTCTGTCTGTCTGTCTGTCTGTCTGTCTGTCTGTCTGTCTGTCAAGATTGTCTTGCCAGTTGCGGCGTAAGTCAAGAGGGCATCACGATAAAATTCGTATTGTTTTTGCCTTGCTTCAATTTCAGCAGGAAGACCGATGTTAAGGTCAGAACAGATGGCATCGAAGTTGTCCAGGACATAGATGATTCTGTCTTGAACTTCCATGGACGGTACGGGAACTTTTACTTGGCTCACTGCATTTGTATTAAATTGCTGCTGTCCGCCTTTGGAAACATATCGCTCAGCTTGTTCCCAGTACAGCGAGGACTTCGAGAAGTGCCAATAGTACCTGTTTTTAATCAGTGAATTATCGAGGATGATTTTGATTAAAAACGATGCGTAAACTGCTGGTTCATCTGAGTCAAAGTACAAGGTTTTTCCATAGGTTGCACCAGTGCGGGCAAGGAGCAAGTCACCTTTTTGTAAAAGATACTTTTTGCTTTCCTCATTCAACTCAACATATTTGGCATCATTCGAATTCAGTCTGCCATCCTCGTTAATATCGGTTATTCTAATAAATCGAGCAGAGCCAGTATCTTTTGCTTTGTCGGTATATCCGTAAACAAACTTTGCAATATCGCCAAGCTGCATATTTGGAACGCCAGATTGCTCGTGGAAACTCAACAAGCTATCTCTATAGTAACTGTACTGTTTCTTTCTCGCTGTAAGTTCCGCTGTAAGTTCTGCTGTAAGTTCTGTGAAATTGTCCAGAATACGGACAATTTCACTCTGCACCTCAAGAGGAGGTACAGGGATTGTCACATTATTTAATTTATCTGGAGTAACTTCAATTACCTTCGTTCCATGTGCCAATTTTCTTTTCTGCTTAAAAAACATCTCTGAATGAAGATAGTACATCAGATATTTTGGATTCTGCTCATGATGGATAATTGCGGAATGGCCACTCACGGCAACTCTCTCATTACCAAGCCAAGCCAAGCATTTACATACATCTTTAATATTCTCACTTGTAACAGCCATAACTATGTCGCCACAAGATGCAAATTTCTGTTTTTTTGCTATCTCTTCCGGAATATAAGTAAAAGTCTTAGTTGCCCACAATCCATAACATGTATAGATTTGGCCGTAATGAATACAAGGTACACCTGATTCACAGAAATCTTTCTTCTGAAAGTTGCCTCCTCGTGAAATTAAAGCAATGTCTCCCAGTTTTTTATATTCTACCCCCTCCGGACATAATTTCTTTATCAATTCATCTAATTTACTCATAAGCCCACCTCGATTTCTGCAATGATTTTGTCAATCTCATCTCGCAGAACCTGTTCACGAGCAACAATTTCTTTTATTTCGGCATTGAGCTTGACAATATCAATCTTTTCTCTTGTATCCTCGGCTTCTACATAAACTGAGACAGAAAGATTATAGTCGTTTTCTTCAATTTCTTCATAGGTTGCAAGGTGTGAAAAATGCTTTGTTTCTGTTCTATTTGCAAAGCAATTAACAATCTTATCCATGTTTTCTTGTGTAAGCTTGTTGTTGTTTGTTACCTTAATACATTCGTTAGTTGCATCAATGAATAATGTTCTATTATCTACCTTATTCTTCTTAAGAACCATAATACAAGTTGCTATAGATGTTCCAAAGAAAAGGTTAGAAGGCAACTGAATAACGCAATCAATAAAGTTGTTATCAATCAGGTACTTTCTTATTTTCTTTTCAGCACCGCCACGGTACATAATACCAGGGAAGCAAACAATCGCAGCAGTTCCGTTCGATGCAAGCCAAGAAAGACTGTGCATAATAAATGCAAGGTCAGCTTTGCTCTTTGGGGCAAGAACTCCTGCAGGCGCAAAACGAGGATCATTTATAAGTAATGGATTATCATTACCTGCCCATTTTATCGAATAGGGAGGATTCGAAACGATTAGTTCAAATGGCTCATCATCCCAGTGTGCTGGCGCAATAAGAGTATCTTCACAAGCAATATTGAATTTATCAAAACCGATATCGTGTAAGAACATATTGATACGGCAAAGGTTGTAGGTTGTGATATTGATTTCCTGTCCGTAGAAACCATTGCGTACCTTATCTCTGCCAAGCACCTTTTCAGCTTTTAGAAGTAACGAACCAGAGCCACAGGCTGGGTCATAAACTTTGTTGATTTCAGTCTTGCCAACTGTACCAAGTCTTGTAAGAAGTTCTGATACATCAGCAGGAGTGAAGAACTCACCACCGGATTTACCTGCATTGGATGCGTACATAGTCATAAGGTATTCATAGGCATCACCGAACGCATCAATATCGTGATTCTTAACATCACCAAGATTCATATCAGCTACACCATCAAGAAGTTTACAAAGTTTTTCATTTCTCTTTGCAACTGTTGAACCAAGTTTGTTACTGTTGACATCGAAGTCATCAAAAAGTCCTGCAAAGTCAGATTCAGATTCACTGCCTTTAGCAGACTCTTCAATGTGACGGAATACCTTTTCAAGTGTTTCATTAAGGTTTTCATCATCTTCTGCTTTCGCTCTTACATTGTAGAAAAGTTCAGAAGGAAGGATAAAGAACCCTTTTTCCTGAACAAGTCCTTCTCTTGCTTCCTCTGCATCGTCATCAGACATCTGCGCAAAATCGAAATCAGTATTACCTGCTTCCATTTCACCTTCATTGATGTAGTTAGTAATATTTTCAGAAATGTATCTGTAGAACATAGTGCCAAGTACATAGTTCTTAAAGTCCCAACCATCTACAGCACCACGCAGTTCATCTGCGATTGCCCATATAGCTCTGTGAAGTTCATCACGTTCCTGTTCCTTCTTATTATCGATAGCCATTATTTTTTTCCCTTCACTTTAAAATCAAGCCATGCCTCTTCAACACCTGTATAATCAACATCGTATTTAAGGCAGAACGCTTTTATATTTTTCATTGCATTTAGGTTAGGCTTCGCTTTACCGCCTTCCCATCTATTCACAGTAGAAAATGCCACCTGTACTTCTTTGGCAAAATCTTGCTGTGTCAGAAAACATCGTTGTCTGATTCTTTTAATTTCTTCTGGAAAGCCCATGTTGCATCTCCTTTTTTCAAACATTCCAACAATATAGCGTTATTATATCGTAAAAATATGAAATTTTCTACCTCCTGCAGCTACCTCATCTAGTCGCAGGATATTTTTTGTTTTTTTTCGATAGATTGTAAAATACCAAGCTATGTACTGTAACACTATAATTTTTTCTATTCTCACTATGGTGGACAGAAAAAAACAAATCTGTCCTATTTACTTATGCGTGACAGTGCTTTACAATAAGATACAGATTAATCTATTATGCATTGGCCAATGTGAATACAACGCAAAAGCGGGGGATTTCACATGAATATGAGTCACGTATCAAAAGCTAAACAACCAGTATCTGCTAAAGTTATTACATACACTGCAGTCCTTGCGGCAATCGTCTTTGTCATGACCTTTGTGCCAAAGATTCCGATTCCTTTTGGATATGCTCATTTAGGGGACGCTATTATTTTCATTTCGGTCTTATTTTTACCGCACAAACAAGCAGGCCTTGCTGCGTCTATTGGCTCGGCTTTATCTGATTTTATTGGCGGGTTCCCAGTTTGGATTATTCCGACGCTCATCATCAAATACGTCATGGTAGAAGTTGTCTTTTGGATTGTCCGGCCAGATCAAAAAGAATGGAAATTGACTTCTGTACGTGTATTTTTAGGTTTCTTGGTCTCTGCTATATGGATGGTCCTTTCCTACGCTGTGTCGGGGGCACTCTTATATGGTAGTGTTGCTGCCGGGGCGGCTATGGTGTCCGGTCTGATTGGTGAAGGTGTTATCAATATGATTGTTGCCTACGCTGCAGGGGTTTGCTTATTACGCATGCATTTTTCGTTAGACCAATAAGGGCACACAAGGAAGGTTTAATGTAAAGGATGGAACGCGATGGCGCACCAGAAAAAAATTGCCCTCATTAATGATGTCACCGGCTTTGGACGTTGTTCTGTAGCGGTCGAGCTGCCTCTTATTTCGGCACTCAAAGTACAGGCCTGCGTCTTGCCGACGGCGATTTTATCAGTCCACACAGGATTTCACGATTTTTATTTAGATGATTATACGGACCGCATGGAACCGTATATTGATAGTTGGCGCAAGAATCACTTGACTTTCGACGGCATTAGTACGGGCTTTCTCGGGTCTGTACGGCAAATCGAAATTGTTCTCCAGTTTATTCATGAGTTTAAACAAGAGGGGACGACGGTCATTGTGGATCCTGTTATGGGCGATAACGGTCATTTGTATCCGTCGTACACGGAAGATATGTGCCGCGAAATGCGCCGTCTCTTAGGTTGTGCCGATGTGCTTACGCCGAATCTCACGGAAGCATGCCAGTTATTAGATGTGCCCTACCGTCCAGATACGGAAATTAGCGATGCTGAACTGCTCCAAATGGCGCAGAATCTTGCCAGTGCCGGTCCGAACCGCGTCGTCCTGACGGGACTCCATCGCGGTTCGAAAGTAGGGAATTTCCTCTATGAAAAGGGACGGGAACTGCAGTGGGTGCTCCATGAAAAAATCGGCAGTGACCGCAGCGGTACTGGTGATGTCTTTGCAGCTATCGTTTCGGCAGCTATCGTCAAAGGCGAATCGCTGTATGACAGTGTCGAAAAGGCGGCGAATTTCATTGCCAAATGCATGACCTATACGGAAACGCTCGATTTACCGCATAATTGCGGTCTCGCCTTTGAAGAATATTTAACAACATTACGATAATGAGGGGATAATTTTCATGATTACGTATACAGTAGTAGATAATGGAAAATATATTTCTATGGAAGAAAGCTTGAAACGCCAGTCCACGGGCAAACGGAATATGTATGTCAATTTGACGAACCGCTGCACCTGTTCGTGTACGTTTTGTCTGCGAGGCCTGAAAAAGATGACCGATGATATGACCTTATGGCTAAAAAATGGTGAACCGACTTTAGAAGAAGTCAAAAAACAGCTTGATGCTGCACCGTGGGACGTCATTGAAGAAGTTGTCTTCTGCGGTTTTGGTGAACCGACTATGCGTCTCGACGACGTGACGACGCTCATGAAATACGTCAAAGATACCCATCCTGGCGTGAAGACCCGTCTCAATACGAACGGCTTATCAGACCTTGAATATGGCCGCGATACGGCACCTGATTTTGGTGGTGGTATTTTGGATACTATTTCTATTAGCCTCAATGCGTCTAATGCGCAGCGATATTTAGAACTTACGCGTAGTGAATTTGGCATTAAATCGTATGATGCTATGCTTGATTTTGCACAGCACTGCAAAAAATACGTACCTAATGTCGTCTTGACTGTCGTAGACCACGTCGAAGATAGCGAAGAAATCCGTAAGTGTCGGGCTATTTGCGATGCCCGCGGCCTCAATCTCCGCGTTCGTGTGTACGAAGCAAGCTAAGGGGGAGAGGCATATGTTTACTGCCATGAGACGAAATCAGCAAGCCTTGCCGGAAGAAGTCTGTCTTGATATTTTGCAACAACGGACGCATGGTGTGCTCGCTGTCCTCGATGAGGATGGGTATCCCTATGCAGTGTCATTGTGTTCGGTATGATTCGCATGGTTGAAGATGATGATACGAAACAAAAATATATTGAAATCATTGGGAAAAAATATTCTCCTAACGAAACAGAAGCTCGTCTGCAAGATACCATCCATGCTGCGTGGAAAGCCTTAGGGATTATGGAATTGACCATTACTCACATGAGCGGCAAAGAAGGAAGAACGTTGGCAAAGCAGCGGAGACAAGGAGAAAAGAAATAACATATTCATGTATAGCAAGTGAGAAATAAATCTATCATACTTTTTCTTTTGATGAATTGCAACTTTTAGTGCGACACTCGTAATTCATGTACAAGTACCTCAAA
>UQHB01000024.1 GCA_900540735.1 uncultured Megasphaera sp.
GCATTTCTTTACGGGAACAGAAACTAGCGGAAAAAGTAAAGGCATTGACGGAACGACTCCATGACTTGAAGCGGATGACCATTAACAGCCATATTCAAAAGCACATGTACGACCTGCAGGCAACCGACGAATGGAGACAACTACACCAATGTGTTACAGACACCCTAGCAGACAAAGGACTCACAGACAAAGAAAAAGCCCAGGCCTTGATGAGCTTGCAGGATTTAGCTATTTCCTATATTGCGTCCATGGCATATGTAGGAGCATTGAAAGACCACTATGCAGACCAATGCTATGACGGAACTTCTATTATTGACGCTTGCATGGAGGGTTTCGACCCTATGAATGATTCCTTTTTGCTTGATATTCCGGCACCACTTACCACCGACCGTGTTCGTACCTTATTAGATACAGCCAGAGAAGCGGAACACATGACAGACTTTTAACGCTCCATTGATGAGTGATTGATTGATGACACCTAACTAGTGAGGGGAGAAGGGCGGTATAGCCGACTGATTCCCCTAAACAGTTTTCTTCTATATGACGTTGTGAACGCCGTTTCTTCACTGGGGGTATTATTCCCCTACCCGATGAGGGAACGACGCTCACAAAGGCATATAGGAACCCCTATGAGCCTTGATACATACAGGGTTTACCGTGGTTAGTGGAATAACACGGCTATCTAAAAAACAGCGGTGTAGCTGTCACCGATTAGACAAAAACGGCGAGGGAACAGAGCCGTATAGGCCGACCACATGGAATGCTCATTCTTCCTATTCCCTCTAGGGTGAGGACGACCATAAACAGTTCGGGCGGTGTACTGGGACGTTAAAACGTCGGGTAGCCTATGGAGTGATGGACAGTACTAATCACAATGAAATAGGCCATGCATGAATGAGTGTTGATAGCGAGGCTATACGCATACGTGTACGATTGTATGAATCCCTTGCCAGACAGTGCAACCCTATGAACTCGATACAGCTTGACTTGTGTCTTGTTTCATAGGGTGCATTGTCTCCGCTCCACTTCCGCACCGTCCCGATTGTATGGAATCCTGTATGTTGTTGTCAATCATTATGCGATGAATGATTGCTTCTTGAATATTTATTATTTTTATTCATTGTTTTCGATATGATTATTCACAAAACTACAAACAGATGTTTCCTGCACCGTAATAGAAGGAAAGAACGCTCTACGTTTCCTATCCTGTTGAATAATCATTATGCAAACACACAGACCACAAAGGAGAGACATAACACGATGAAACAGCCCAACACGAAGACTACCATTATCACGAACTCAAAAGAATTTGCTCCACGACAAAGAGATGAAGTAGAGACGCATGTTCTATATGGAATGGATGAGACTATGACCATTTACACGAGTAATCCTATAGACATTCGACGCTTTGATAAAATCTATCCTCGCTCTAGGGAGATTATGGACAACGGTAAAATCTTTGCTGTTGAATACAAGATAGATAAGACCTTACTAACATTCCGAGCAAAGAAACGAAAATCTACCATGACAGACGAACAACGCCAAAAAGTCGGGGAACGTCTGAGAAAAGCGAGAACGCAAGCCCTAGCAATTTAGTTTTTTGTCTGTATCTATTGATAGAACAATAGAATTCGAGACTCTCATTTTTTATAGGTGTAATTACCTATGATGAAAATTAAAAACACGGATTTTATGCGAACAAGTGTTTTTGCTGCACGAATTGAAGGGAATACAGGGGACATGATATGCACATTCAATGTGTATCGTGTTCCCTTTTCTTTTTTTGTCTTGATATATGAACGAGTTTTCATATATCCGCATCATGTCGCCTATTTCATAGTCGACGAAAAAAAGCACTAAAGACACTACCCTTTATACCGCTTGTAATAGCCTACAAGGCTTTTTACATTTATTATTCACCGTGATATGATAAAGAAAGACACTCTTTATCATGTTGTGGTGTTCTTTTTATTTTTTTCATACGAAAGGATACAACACCATGAACAACACAACACCGAACATTGACAATGCTATGTTATGGGCTCAAATGAAAGAGTTAGCACAAAAATTTGATTCTCAGACACCAACCTATGAAGGCGGTAAGATTCTTGTAAATGACGCTATCGAAAAATGGCTTGACACAAAACGAGTATTAGGGTGGCAAGATTACACGTATAAGACACACGGTGCGAAATATCCCAAACACTTAAAGCCGTTCTTTGAAGGAATGACCATGTTAGATGTAACGTATGATACCATTATAGACCTCATGAAAACGCTTAAACACAAGAATTTATCTAATGAATATATTCGAGACACTATCACATGCATTGTAAAGCCTGTCTTTAAAGAAGCCTATGAAATTCGTCATATTATCCCGTCTAATCCTTGTACAGGTATCAAAACCCCAAAAGTAGAACGAGTGTCAAAGACCGTTACCGCAACAGATGAAGACGTAAAGGCCTTATATCAAATTGTACGCAATCCAAAAACAGCAGGGCATTATTTATGGATTGCTATACCTATTCTTGCTATGTCAGGCGTTCGACGTGGTGAATTATTAGCCTTGACATGGGACGATGTACACCACGACGAAAAGACAAATAAATGGAGCTTGACTATTAATAAAGAAGTGATAGGCCTAGAAAGTGGTGGCACGTTAGTACATAGAACAAAGACAGAAGAAGGAAAAAGAACCGTGTCTATACCGTCGCTATTGGGTAACTTACTTATGGAGTTTAAAGCAGAAATACAGCCAAAAGGCAAGACGTATCTCTTATCCCAATCCCGAAAAGATAAACACATGTCACCGAGAAACTTTCACCGTACTTTTACAAAATGGCGTTCTAAAGCAGGAATCAACCCAGATATTACCCCTCATTCATTCCGTCGGAACTATGCTACACGTTTGTTCCTTGAACATGTCTCAGTGGACATTGTAAAACGTCAAGGCGGGTGGAAAGACGACCGTATGCCATTCTACTACGCCGACAAAGCACAGACGGAACCACTACAGACAGAAAGTGCTGCGCTTATCGGGAACCATTGGAAAAATACGTTCACGTCTACAGCTGAATAAAATCTACTATTTAGTTGCATAAAAAAAAAGAATCCCACTACTAGGAATAGCGAGATTCTACATGAAAAGTTTTGACACCCTTTCATATGGTGGAATTACCCCGATTCGAACGAGGGACGTTTACGATGTGAACGTAATGCTCTACCCAACTGAGCTATAATTCCATGAATATTTTATTATAGCAGTCTTATATAGAAATACAAGACTTAATCTTCGAGATGCCATGAAGAGCAACTCTATATACACAAAAGGCTCTGCCCTCTTTCTAGAGTGGTAGAGCCTTTGTCATATTCCCGTTACAGCATCAATTAAGCTTCGTAAATACCACTAGCATCTAAGCGGCTAATGACTTTATCGCGGCCCATGAGGGCAACGATGACGTTAAGGTCCGGGCCGTGCATGACACCGGTGACAGCGACACGAATAGGCATGTACACGAATTTTCCTTTTACCTTCAGGCCTTTCTGGATTTTCTTAAAGAGAGGCTGTACTGTATCTGGTGTGACTTCGTCAAGGGCAGCCAATTCATCACGGAACATTTTGAGGACTGCCGGAGCCGATTCTTCTTTGAGGACAGCAGCTGTTTCTTTATTTTCCGGTGCATAGTCATCAGTGAAGAAGACTTTGACAGCATCGACGATTTGTGCGCCAAACTGGACGTGTTCGCGCATAGCCCAGCAAACATCTTTGAGCCAAGCTAATTCTTCTGCTGTCGGGTTTTCCGCAGCATAGCCTGCTTTTTTCAGGTGCGGCAAGCACACATCGAGAAGCTGGTCAGCATCGAGTTGTTTCATGTAATGGAAGTTAATCCAGTTGAGTTTTTCAATATCGAAAACAGCCGGGTTCTTAGCCACGCGGTCGAGCGTAAACTGCTGAATGAGTTCGTCACGGCTAAAGATTTCCTGGTCCCCTTCCGGTGTCCAGCCGAGGAGGGTCAAGAAATTGAAAATAGCGTCCGGCAAATAGCCCAGGTCACGATACTGTTGTACCGATGTCGCACCATGGCGTTTACTCATTTTCTTTTTATCGGCACCGAGAATCAAGGAAACGTGAGCAAATTTCGGCACGTCAAAACCAAGGGCATGATAGAGGACAATCTGCCGCGGCGTATTGGAAAGGTGTTCTTCTGCACGGATAACGTGCGTAATCTGCATGAGTGCATCGTCGAGGACAACGCAGTAGTTGTAGACCGGAATGCCATCCGATTTAACGATGACGAAGTCCCCTACTTTATTGGAGTCGAACGCAACGTGGCCGCGAACGAGGTCATCGAATTCGAGGGTTTCGTTTTTCGGTGTTTTAATACGGATAACGTACGGACGGCCTTCTTTTAAGTATTGTTCGACTTGTTCTTTCGACAAATGGCTACAATGGCCGCTGTAGACCGGTGTTTCGCCGGCTTTCATTTGTGCTTCTTTTTCTGCTTCTAATTCTTCAGGCGTACAGAAGCAATAGTATGCTTTACCTTCAGCCAACAATTTATCTGTATATTTTTTATAGAAGTCAAGCCGTTCCATCTGGCGGTATGGGCCATGGTCGCCGCCGACATCAATGCCTTCGTCCCATGTAATACCGAGCCATTTTAAGGCTTCTTTAATATTTTCTTCTGATTCGCGAGTGGACCGTTTCTGGTCTGTGTCTTCAATACGGACAACAAAGGTGCCACCAGTATGTTTTGCAACGAGATAGTTAAAGAGAGCCGAACGAGCACCACCAATATGGAACGGGCCTGTAGGGCTCGGGGCAAAACGAACGCGAACTTCTTTACACATGAAAATTCCTCCTATGCATGTCTATATTTTAATACCATAGCAGCTGCTTGGGCTGCCATGCCTTCTTCATGGCCTACGAAACCGAGCCGTTCTGTCGTCGTCGCTTTGACGGACACAGCCGCCGTATCGATTTGTAAGGCTTTGGCAATATTTTCAATCATTTGCGGGACGTAGGGCTTAATCTTCGGCTTTTGCGCGAGGAGCGTTACGTCTACATTAACAATACGGCAACTATTTTCAATGAGAATTTGCCGTACTTTTTCGAGTAAGACAATACTAGAAATATTTTTGAATGTATTGTCTGTATCTGGGAAATACGTGCCAATATCCTTCAGCCCAGCTGCGCCTAAGAGGGCATCCATCAGAGCATGAATGAGGACATCTGCATCGGAATGGCCAGCCAATCCCCGTTCATAAGGAATTTCAACACCGCCTAAGATAAGCTTTCTCCCAGCAGCCAGTTGATGCACATCATAGCCGCTGCCGACGCGATGTTCTGTTGGGCCATTCATGTAAAATTCCAAAATCGGCACATCTGCCATCGTCGTCACTTTGTGGTTGCGTTCTTCCCCTTGGAGAAGGACAATTTTTTCGCCAATCGCTTCGACTAAAGACGCGTCATCTGTACTGCTCAGTTGATGAGCCTTAGCGTATTGATGGGCTTTGAGCAAAACGCTGCGCCGGAAAATCTGCGGCGTTTGCACGGCAACCAAACGGCTCCGGTCTAAGGTTTTGACGAATTGCGCACCCTTAGCATCAGCCGTTTCTTTCATTTTTACGGTATCTTTGACAGGAATGGCATAAATCGCAGCATTAGCATCGTTCATAGCAGGCAATGCATTATCAAACCACTCTGGTCCGGCATACGGCCGCGCCCCATCATGGACCATGACGATGTCACAATCTGCACTGGTCGCCATGAGACCGTTGTAGACCGAATCTTCCCGTTCTGCACCGCCAATAGCGTAGCGCACGGGCACAGCCGGATGGAGCGATGCTACGAGGGCCTCGATATCGGGCAAATCATGTTCTGCATGGACGATGACGACTTCCCCTACAGAAGCGGCACTGAACACATGGGCCAACGTGTGCGCCAAGACAGGCTTACCGCACAACGGGAAAAACAGTTTATTTCGCTCATACCCAAAGCGGCGGCCTGAACCGGCAGCCACAATGATGACAGATACTTTCAACACCTTCACCTACTCATCAGCAATTTTCACAAAAATCATGCGTCCTGCAGAAGTCTGCAAGACCGAGGCAACCGTTACGGTTACAGTCTTACCGATATATTTATGGCCGTTTTCAACGACAATCATCGTCCCGTCATCAAGATAGGCAACGCCTTGGTTTTCTTCCTTCCCGGCTTTGACGATGAGTACCTGCATCTGTTCTCCCGGAATGCGAGCCGGTTTTAAGGCATTAGCTAAATCATTGATATTGAGGACGACAACGCCTTGGAGCGCGGCGACTTTGTTTAAATTATAATCATTCGTCACAACTTTGGCATTGATTTTACGGCCTAAACGAACGAGTTTTGAGTCGACCCCTTGGACATCATCAAAATCATCGTTAATGATACGCACTTCGACGTACTTATCTTCTTGCATTTGCTTTAAAATGTCGAGACCGCGACGGCCTTTATTGCGTTTTAATAGGTCTGATGAATCGGCAATGAGTTGTAATTCTTCCAGTACAAAGACCGGCACGAGGAGCGGCCCTTCAAGAAAGCCTGTACTGCAAATTTCAGCGATTCTACCGTCAATAATGGAGCTCGTATCGAGGAGTTTCCCTGAAAATTCATTGCCTTGACGCTTCGTCAGCGCATGTTCTTTAGGCTGTTTGTTAAAGCGAATATTCGTCACAAAGCCGACAATATCATTGCGCTTACGAATGGCAATACTCATGCCAGCATAGCCAAAGACAATACTAAAGACAATCGGGCCATAAGCCCCGACAATCGGTAACCGTGCAAACGCTAGGCCAATCAAATTAGCAATAATAAGTCCAAAAAGCAATCCCAGCGTACCAACAATCAAATCTTGACTTTCAAAGTCACTAAGTCCTGCTTCCATGCGGTTAATAACTTTCCAAATTAAGGTCAAGACAAACGGTGAAATCACATATCCTACTAAGAGCCCTAAGAGCGCACCGACGACATAGGCAATAATCGTTACGAGCGTCGTGCCGAAGACACTGCCAATAGCAAATTCATTTTCTACTTCTGCACTAAAAAAGGGCGTCGTAATAATTTGGTCAGCAATCATCACAAAGGTAATAACCATAATCAGCATGATAACGCCTTTCATGATATTATCTGCGATTTTGCCACCATTAAATTTAGCAGGCTTTTTGTTGTTTGTTTCCATCGTCCTATCCGATGATTCTTCCATCTGTATTGCACCTCCTTCGTTCTAAAATAGACTTTCATAACTGTGTAATTATACCATATTTTCGCCCTATAAACCATAGGTTATAGGAGACTAAGTGAAAATTTAACGAATCTTTAACTTTGCTGTAACGTCTGTACAAAAAAATCCAGTCAGGAACAGATCCTAACTGGATTTACTTATTGTTTTGGAAAGGCCTGAGCAATAGCTTCTGCTAAGGTTCGTACGCCTATGATGCGGCATTGGGGCACATCTTTAGTCGGTATATCTTCGACATTGCCTTTGGGAATGAGGAAGGTCGTAAAGCCCAGCTTAGCCCCTTCTTTGACACGCCGCAAAGCTTGGGGAATGCGGCGAATATCTCCGGTCAGGCCAACTTCGCCCATGACAATGGTCCGGCTATCCATAGACATATCGCGCAGGCTCGAATAAATGGCTAAGGCAATGGCTAAATCAGCAGCTGTCTCACTGATTTTCAAGCCGCCGACGACGTTGATGTACACGTCTTGCGAGCCTAAGGCAATACCGACGCGCTTTTCTAAGACTGCTAGGAGAATAATCAGGCGGTTGTAATCCATACCGGAAGCCGTGCGCCGCGGTACAGGGAATACAGAGTGCGTCGTCAAGGCTTGGACTTCACTGAGGAGGGGACGCATGCCGTCCATGACTGCAGCAATGGCTGAACCGGCTTGATTAGAAGCCCGTTCTGCTAAGAGCAGCTGCGACGGATTGGCCAGTTCAGCAAGGCCTTTTTCGCCCATCGTAAAGAGTCCCGTTTCATTAGTCGAACCAAAGCGATTCTTAATGCCTCGGAGAATGCGGAACTGATAGTTTTTTTCGCCTTCAAAATAAAGGACAACGTCTACCATATGTTCCATCATGCGCGGCCCGGCAATGGCCCCTTCTTTTGTCACGTGGCCAATGACGACGACAGGAATGCCCATGGTTTTAGCAAAAGTCATGAGACGGCTCGTGCATTCCCGGATTTGGGCTAAACTCCCAGGCGTTCCTTCCACGTCGTTGCTGTACATAGTCTGAATGGAGTCAACGACTAAGAGGCTCGGCTGTCGCTTCTTCGCTTCTTGTAAAATCGCATCGAGCGACGTATCAGCTTGAATGATAAGGTTGTCTGCGTCAATGCCGAGGCGGTCTGCACGGAGCTTGATTTGCCCTGCCGATTCTTCACCAGACCCATAGAGTACGGTTCCTGTTGTACGGCATACGGACGCCGCGAGTTGCAAAACAATAGTCGATTTACCAATACCCGGGTCACCGCTGAGGAGAATGAGTGCCCCCGGCACGATGCCGCCGCCCAGGACTCTATCGAGTTCGCCAATACCCGTTTCGACGCGCCGCATCTGTTCCATTGCAATTTGGCGCAATGATTCCGGTTTCGTCCCAGCTCCTTGCCGCTGCAGGCAATGCGTTCCCTTAGGCGGTTCCGGCTGGATGGCTTCTTCGGTCATCGTGTTCCATTCACCGCACTGGGGGCACCGTCCGAGCCAGCGGCTGGAAACGCTGCCACAGTTCGTGCAGACATACCGAGTTTTTGCTTTTGCCATAGAAACCTCGTTATTCCGTCGTAAAGACTAACTTCTTCTTGTCTGCACTATCCATGTGAATGGTGCTGCCTTTTTTCAAGGTGCCTCCTAAGAGCATTTCTGAAATCGGGTCTTCTACGAGTTTTTGAATAGCCCGTTTCAGCGGCCGCGCACCGTATGCAAAGTCTGTGCCTGCTTTGACGAGGACATCGTCTGCACTGGTCGTCCAGTCCATAGCTACGCCCTTATCTTGGAGACGCTTCGTCAATTCTTCGAGCATAATGCCGACGATACGACGTAAATCTTCTTTTTCCAAGGGCTTAAAGACGATCATTTCATCGATTCGGTTGAGGAATTCTGGACGGAAGAACCGTTTTACATCGGCCATGATTTCTTTTTTCGCTTCTTTAAAGGCTACAGCTCCATCTTTAGCAGCATCTGTGCCTGTAGCAAAGCCCATGACCGGTGCTTTCGGTTTTAAGTGGCCTGCGCCGAGGTTGCTGGTCATGATGATGACGGTGTTACGGAAATCGACAGTCCGTCCTTTCGAGTCCGTCAACCGCCCTTCATCAAGGACTTGTAAGAGTAAATTGAAGAAATCGCTATTCGCCTTTTCTACTTCATCAAAGAGGATGACGCTGTACGGTTTTTCCCGTACTTTATCAGTTAGTTCGCCCCCTTCTTCGTAGCCCACATAGCCCGGAGGGGCCCCAACGAGACGGGAGACACTGTATTTTTCCATAAATTCGCTCATATCAATGCGAATCATAGCATCAGCACTGCCAAAGAGCTGCCGTGCTAAGGTCCGAGCCAGTTCCGTTTTCCCGACACCGCTCGGGCCGAGGAATAAGAACGAACCAATAGGCCGATTGACATCTTTCAGGCCGGCTCTTGCCCGACGAACAGCTTTGGCCACAGCGGTGACCGCATCGTCTTGACTAATGACCCGTTTATGCAATTCATCTTCTAAATGGAGGAGCCGCTGCGATTCCGTTTCTGTAATCTGCTGTACTGGCACGCCTGTCCACTGGGAGACAATATCGGCAATATCTTTGGCCGTAATGACGAGTTTTTTATCATCATTTTGTTTCCGTTCTTTTTGCATAATTGCAATTTCATCGGATAATTTTTTCGCTTCGTCCCGCAGAGCTGCGCATTTTTCAAAATCTTCACTAGCTAGAGCCGCTTCTTTTTCTTTATGTAAATCAGCGAGCTGGTCTTCTTTGGCTTTGACATCTTGCGACGGCGTGTAAACAGCCATGCGGACTTTCGCCGCTGCTTCGTCCATGACATCGATAGCTTTATCCGGCAAGAAGCGGTCTGAAATGTAGCGCGCCGATAATTTCACAGCAGCCTTGACGGCATCATCTGTAATGCGAGCTTTGTGGAATGCTTCGTACCGATCGCGGAGACCGAAGAGGATAGCTTCTGCATCTTTTTCGGTCGGTTCTTTGACGAGAATCGGCTGGAACCGCCGTGCTAAAGCAGTATCTTTTTCGATATGCTTCTTGTATTCATCGCGGGTCGTCGCACCAATGCACTGGAGTTCTCCACGAGCCAAGGCCGGTTTTAAAATATTAGCTGCATCCATAGCTCCTTCGACAGCACCGGCACCGATGAGCTGATGGAGTTCATCAATAAAGACGATGAGATTATCATCTTTTTCAATGAGTTCAATGACTTTCTTCAGCCGTTCTTCAAATTCGCCACGGTATTTCGTACCCGCTACGAGACTAGCCAAATCGAGGGAAAAGATTTTCTTCTGCAAGAGAATATCCGGTACGTTGCCAGTCGTAATGCGCTGAGCTAAGCCTTCGGCAATAGCCGTTTTGCCCACGCCAGGCGCGCCGATGAGGACCGGGTTGTTTTTCGTGCGGCGGCATAAAATCTGGATGACTCGGTTAATTTCGTTCTTCCGGCCAATGACCGGATCGATTTTACCGAGTTTAGCCATTTCGTTTAAGTCGCGGCCAAAATCATTTAAATCGATTTGACCAGGAGCCATTTCACCATCTTCTTCATCAAAAGGCGAACCGCCCATGAGGTCGTTGAGCTTTTGTTCTACTGCGTCTGGCGCAATATCCATGCCTTCGAGAATGCGAATGGCCATGCCGCTGCCTTCTTGAAGAAGACCAGTTAAAATATGTTCTGTCCCGACATAGCTCTGACCCAAACGATTGGCTTCACTGACGGCTAATTCCATAGCCTGTTTGGTCCGCGGTGTGAGCCGTAATTCTGTTGGCGACACACTGCCTAGGCCAATGGACTGTTCAATAGCACGGCTCACATTGTCCGACGTCAAGCCTAACTGCGAGAGTAATTGACCGGCTAAGCCGCTGCGGTTGAGGACTAAGCCTAATAATATATGTTCAGTGCCTACGTAGTTGTGACGAAACTTTTGCGCTGCGTCTTGTGCGTACTGAAGCACTTTTTTAGCATCATTTGTAAAACGATTATACATAGTTATTCACTTCCTTATACAGGGCGGTGCGCTGCAATGGCATACTCTTTGAGCAGCTTGCGAACGGCCTGCGCCCGTTGTTGTAAAAGCTCTTCATCAGACAAGGTCTGTCCTTCGTGGAGAGCCTGCAAATACGTCGGTTCTAAGACGGCCAGCATCGCTGGATGGACTAAGGGATTTTCTCCAAGTACACCTTGGTCAATACCAAAGCGTAAATCACTGGCTAAGGCAATGGCTTCGTCTTCTTCAAGGAGGTCGGCATAAGATAAAATCCCATAGGCCCGAAAGGCCTTATCGACTAAGCGGAGTTCATCATGGCTCCAGAGAACGGCCCGGCAGTTTCGTTCTTCTTGAATGATTTGCAAGACTAACTGCTGGAGCTGTTCGAGAATATCCGTTTCTGAAACGCCTAAGGTAATTTGATTCGTAATCTGGAACACATTGCCTAAGGTACTGCCTCGTTCGCCGTAGAGACTGCCAATGGCAAAACCAAACTTCGTAATCCCTTGGACAATACGATTCAACCGTTTCATGGCGACGATAGCCGGAATGTGAATATTCACACCGGCAATGAGGCCTGTGCCCGTCATAGTCGGGCTCGTCGTCAAATAACCAACGTCATCGCGAAAGGCAAAATTAATATGGCTTTCTAAGGTATCGTCGATTTGCGCCGCATCATCCCAGACTTGCTGGAGATTAAATCCCGGTGCTGCCGTTTGAATACAGAAATGATCTGTTTCATTGAGGAGAATCGACACGGCTCCATCATTACGCCACAGTCCCCCCCGCTGTTTCGGTTGATCAATATGGGCTGCTGTCGAAAGATGATGAAAGGCTAAGAGTTCCCGATTTAAGGGCGACACATCGTCTAAGGCCGTATACGTATACGTACCATGGCCAATCGCATTGAGTGCGTCGATTTGCCCTTTGCCGACAGTGAGGACTTTTTCTAAATCCTCTGTCTTAGCCCGAAGCGGAAAGGCGCAACCTTCCATATTGCGGACGAGACGGACCCGGCTGTCCAAGACGACATCACTGTATTTTCCTTTCACTTCTTGCCACGGCAAGAGAGGGCGACGTAACATAGTCAGTAACATCTTATCCCTCCTTCGTCGGTAATTGCCGCTGGAGCGCGCGAATTTCATCGCGTACTTTCGCAGCTTCTTCGTACCGTTCTTCTTTGACTAACTGCTGCAAATGCTGGCGGAGCCGCTTGATTTGCGTAGCCGTCCGAAAGACACCTGTACCGCGATTAGGCACTTTGCCAACGTGCTGGCTGTGCCCGTGAATACGCCGCATAAGCGGCGGAATTTCTTCTTTAAAGGCTTCATAACACTTCGGGCAGCCAAACTTCCCGAGACGGTTAAACTCACTATACGTCAGGCCGCACGCCGGGCATACTGGTTCCGGGCCGTCGTCGCCTTCATAGGCTGGGTAGGCCATTTTGCGGAAGAAATCATTATCAATAATATTTAATTCCCGTAAGGCTCCTAACTGCCCTTCTTTGCGGGCACAATGAGCACAGAGATGGATTTCCGTCCGTCTGCCGTTTTCAATTTTCGTAATGTAGACGACAGCTTCTCGTTTTTCGCAAACGTCACATAACATAGGCTTCGCCTCCTTCACGTACTTACCGTACGTTTAAATGGCGGATAATATCAGAAAGGACAGCCATACGTTGTTCTTCATCATCGATGTTCTTGAAAATAGACTTAAACGTATGGTGCATCATAATAGCTTCACGATTCGTCAGGCGGTGTTGTTTAATGAGGCGGAATAAAAATACATCCATGTCGTCCATCGTAATGTGTACGGCCGGTAAATGGGACTGGACCAGTACGGGCGCACGATTGTTTTCTTTTTTCGGCGTCAGTTTAATAATCCGTACGAATCCACCAGAACCACGCCGCGATTCGACTAAAAAACCTTTATCATTCGAAAAGCGCGTACTCAGGACGTAACTAATCTGGGATGGTGCGCATTGCAGCTCATCGGCCAGTTCATTGCGACGGAGAACGATATTTTCTTCCTCTTCTTGTAATAATTTATGCAAAATTACTTGTTCGATTTTATCTGCTAAAACACCCATCACTCTCACCTGTTCCTATATATAATGGACAAAGTCTAAAGATTCACCTTTTGACTTTCTCAAGACTATTATATTCGTCTTTTTGACTATTTGCAAGATATTTTCTATGTGAAAGACAAATGATATAATACTAATTTTCAATTACTAGTCTCTATACTTACTGCGGAAACGTATCTTTGACGCAAGAAATGAACCGCTTCACTGCTAAGGGACAGCCATCAATAGCCTTGACGGCAAGGCCCAACTGCCGCCGTGCCGGTGGATTGAGAGGGCGCGTAATGATATGGGGATGAGACGCAGCACACAAGTCTAAAATCAATTTCGGCTGCATGCCTACGCCTAAGCCTTCATCAATCATGTACATGACGGCATAATCCGAATTGGATGTAAACGTCGAAATAATAGAGACGTTTTGGTCTTCAAAATAGCGCGACACATCTTTATCGATGCCATCGATAGAACGGAACATAAAGAAAATTTCACTCATTAACTGCGCCGGTGTAATAGAAGAACAGGCAGCAAGTGGATGGTCTTTTGCCAAGACCGCTAAGTACTCGTCTTCCATAATGGGCACCCAGTCATAGGCCTGCTGGGGCTGTTTGGAGAAAAAGGCTACGTCTAAAAAACCTGACGACAACCAGCCTTCGAGGGTTTTAATGCTATTTTCTTCGACAATATCTAGTTGAATTTCTGGGTACTGTTGGCGAAAAGCTTTGAAAATCTTCGGCACTAACGCACAGGCAATAGTCGGAAAACAGCCGACGCGGACTTTCCCTGTTTTTATACGGCGAATTTCAGGCAAGGCCTTTTCCCCTTCCAAAGTCAAGGCTACGCATTAAAAGCGGAAAGCCGCATTCTTTTTCCATACTATTCATCATGTGCGTTATCCCTAATTGGGTATATCCTAAATCATTTGCAGCCTTAATAAAACTGCCTCTGTCAACGACAGCTAAAAATACTTCATACTTACGAATGTCCATGCCAATCCCTCCCGGTGTCATCTATTCCTATACACCCTATACTCCCTATACTCTATATGCATTATACCATAGATTCGTTCATTTCTTGTCAAAACTAAAAATTTCCCGTATACTAAAGAAAAGTATACAAATAGAGTAAACTACATGAGGTGAACTATACATGAAACATTATGATGTCATTGTTATTGGTACAGGCGCGGCGAATATCGTCACGGACGCGGCTCTTCTCCAAGGCTTGTCCATTGCCATTATCGAACGGGGCCGCTTTGGCGGTACGTGCTTAAACCGCGGCTGTATTCCAACGAAAATCATAGTAACCGCTGCTAATACGATTCGTGAATTGCGCGAAGCTGATCACATCGGTGTCTCTGTCGACAATGTCCGTCTCGATTGGGACGTCATGTCCAAGCGTCTGTGGCATAAAGTCGATGAAAGCTTTGGCATTAAGCCCTACTACGACGCATATCCAAACATCGACATTTACGAAGGGACGGCTTCCTTTATAGATAAAAAAGCTTTGCGCGTCGACTTAAACGCTGGCGGCACCGTCGAATTAGACGGCGAAAAAATCTTCATCGGCACTGGGGGACGCACGAAAGTCCCGACATTCCCAGGCCTCGAGGACGTAGGCTACATTACGTCAGAAACGTTCTTTGGCCCGGCCTATCCTAAGGCTCCGTATAAGAGTTTGATTATCTTAGGTGGCGGCCCCATTGGCTGCGAATTTGCCCATGCCTTCGACGCAGCTGGTACAAGGGTTACGTTAGTACAGCATAACGTGCGCCTTTTGCCGAAAGAAGACGAAGCCGTATCGGCCTTCTTGCTAAAACAATTCCAAGGCTATGGCATAGACGTACGGCTCAATCAGGACACTATTGCCGTCCATCGTGAAGGAACAGAAAAAGTCTTGACCATCCGCAACCGCACGACCGGTGAAGAACAAGTCGTCCGAGCTGAAGAAATCCTCGTCGCACCGGGCATCGTCCCCATGACGGACTTGCTCCACTTGGAACACACAGACGTACAGACGGACAAACGCGGCTATATTTTGACGAATGAATTCTTAGAAACGACGGCTTCCGGTATTTGGGCTCTTGGCGATGTCAATGGCGAAGCACCGTTCCGTCATAAAGCCAACTACGAAGCAGAAATTTTAGCGCATAACCTCTTCTCTGGTCATCGGCCGGAACAATGGCGGTGGGCCCAATACGATGTCGTCCCAGCTGTGACTTACACCTATCCTGAAGCAGCTCACGTTGGCCTTACGGAAACGCAGGCCTTAAACGCTGGCTACACCGTCGAAACAGCCATCAACCACTACTCATCGTCTGCCAAAGGCTACGCTCTTGGCTACGAACCGGGAGAAGATAACGACGGCTTCATTAAGCTCGTCCTCGACAGCCAGACGAAGCACGTCTTAGGGGCGCATATTATTGGCAAAGAAGCATCCATTCTCATTCAGCCTTTTATTAATTTGTTAAATTGCGGCCTCCACACGCTGCAGCCAGTCCATGCAGAATTTGGCTCGAATACAGCGCAAAAACTCCGCGCCTTGCCCCTGACGCGCAACTTAGACCCGAAATCAGTCTATACCATCAGCGAAACCATGACGCCCCATCCGTCTCTCTCAGAAGTGACCATGTGGACCCGTTACTACTACGAAAAAAAATAAAATAAAGATTTTCTATTATACAAAAAAAGCATGCATTACATTTTTAATGCATGCTTCTTTTGTATACTTTTTCTTGACTTTTTAGTATAATCATAATATGTAAACATCATACTATAAAAGAGGTGACCATATTGCACACGTATCATTTACTAGAAATTATGGCCATCGGTTTTGGTCTAGCTTTGCTTATGGGATATGCAGCACGACGGATTGGCTTATCACCGATTGTCGGCTATCTCGCAGCAGGCTTTTTTATTGGCCCGAACATGCCCGGCTTCGTAGCTGATGGCGATTTGGCAAATAATCTCGCCGAAGTGGGCATTATTTTGCTCATGTTTGGTGTCGGTCTCCATTTTCATATGGAAGACTTATTAAAAGTGAAAGGCGTTGCCATTCCCGGCGCGATTTTACAAAGTATTTCTGCGACTATCTGCGGCATTGCCGCCGCCATGGCCCTAGGCTATTCCTTTGCAGAAGGGCTCTTCCTCGGCCTCGGCCTCTCTGTAGCCAGTACAGTCGTCTTGCTCCGCGTCCTTACAGATAGTGGCAAACTCGAAACGATTCATGGTACTGTCGCCGTAGGCTGGCTCGTCGTCGAAGATATTTTCACGGTCCTCATGCTCGTCTTGCTCCCGGCCATTGGGCCATCTCTCATCTCCGGTACAGGCGTGTCCATGCCCACAGTACTCTGGGCGATTTCCTTAGCCATCGTCAAACTGGCCATGCTCTGGGGACTGGTCATCGTCATCGGCGGTCGTCTCATGCCGTGGCTCTTGAAGAAAATCGTCCAGACCCGGTCACAAGAATTATTTACGCTCACGGTCTTAGCTGCGGCCTTTTTGACGGCTGTAGCAGCAGCGTACATTTTCAATGCGTCCTTTGCACTCGGTGCCTTCTTAGGCGGTATGGTCGTCGGCAAGAGCAACGTCAGCCATCAAGCAGGGGCGGAACTCATTCCCTTGCGCGATGCCTTTGCAGTCCTTTTCTTCCTTTCTGTGGGTATGCTCTTTGACCCGGCCTTCCTGATGGAACGGCCCATTGTAGTCCTCATTTCCTTGCTCATTGTCGTCCTCGTCAAGCCGATCGTAACGCTCGTCGTCGTCTCCCTTTTAGGCTACCCGGCAACGACAGCCTTCACAGTTGCAGCGGCACTCTCGCAGGTTGGTGAATTTTCCTTTATTCTCGCTCAGACCGGCTATTCCCAAGGGATTATTTCTAAAGACATTTACAGTATTCTCATCATTTGCGCCATGATTTCCATTGCCGCGAACCCGTTCTTTATGAATCGTATACCAGCTCTGGAAAACTGGGTCAAACGGCGGCCAGAATTATGGCATCTTCTCAACGCCCGCATGGAAGCTAAAGCGGCTACGATGAGCCATGTCTTTACGGACCGCATCCAAGAAGAACCAGAAAAAGGCCGGGCCATCATCGCTGGATACGGCCCGACCGGTCAAGAAGCAGCGTCCATCGTCGAAGCACACGGTATGGAGCCGCTCATTATTGAAATGAATATTGAAACCGTAAATGCCCTGACGAAACAGGGAAAACTGGCGATTTACGGCGATGTCTCACGGGAAGAAGTCTTAAAAGCGGCAGGCATCGACAAAACTCAATGTCTTATCATTACCATTCCCAATGCCATTAGTGCGGCCGCAGCCGCTGTAGCTGCCAAAAACATTAACAACAACCTCCACATTTTCGCCCGGTCCCGTTTTTTATACGACCGAAAAGTCTTGCAGAAAGCCGGTGCCACACACATCGTCTTTGAAGAAGAAGCCGTCGCCGCTTCGCTGGCCAAGACAATTACTGATTATTGTTTAAATAACCAATCGCGGAACGCTTCCATCTTGTAAGCCGAATTAAAGGAGAACATGTGCTCACTGGCACGTTCCGGTGCCGGATCCGGTAAGACGCTCCCTGTTTTCCAACTAAAGAAATTCTTATCAAAGCCCTTGTCCAACACGAGCGCAGCTTCGGTGTTGCGGACGAGGGCATTTTCTTTTGCATCCATGCCCGTCAATTTGCCGTACGGAATGCCCTTATCTTTCATCATCTGTTCCACTTCGGCCTGGCCTACAAAGGCTTTGTCGTCGCCGCCAACAGCAACGTAAATGAATTTTTGCGATTGCAAGCCTTGGAGAGCCTGAATATCCCATTGGCCGTCGACGAGGAGCGTAGCCGTAAATAAATCAGGATGCTGAGCCGCTAAATACATGACCGTCATGCAGCCTATCGATTGGCCTGTACCGTAAATATGGTGTGGGTCGGCGTGGTACTTATCAGCTACATCGACGAGCATACGGCCTGTCATTTCGACGTAATCTGTGAGGACATGCTGGCCGTGGTCATCGAGGATGACTTCCGGGTACTGGGGCACGACAACAATGGCCGGATGCTTTGCTTGTTCCTCTGGTGTCGCCCAAATAATACCGCCGTACCCCTGTGTGAGCGGTGCTGTTACGTCTTTACCGGCCGTGCTCGCATCGCCAATAAATAAGACTAAGGGATAAGACTTCGCAGCGTCATAGTCTTTGGGTAAGAAAATATTATACGTAATCGACTTGCCTGTGACGCTGTCCGTGTACGTTTCTTGTTTAAAATTAGGTACTGTTTCAGCAATCATTTGATTTAAATCAGCTGGACGGCGCGCCGCTTCCATAGCTACACTACCTTGCTGATGGTCTGCAAAAAAAATCAGCGGCCTGTACTCCTGTCGTTAATACTACAGAAAGCAGCACAGCCGCTGAAAGATATGAATATGATTTCATGGGGATCGCCTCCTATGGGACTATTGTATACCTGTCCACAGAGAGCGTATAGACCATGACGAATATTGTTATCAAGTTGTTGTAATGTTACGGTTCTAGTAAAAGATGCCGCCAATAGGCAGCTTTGGCCGCGTTCGCTTCGACACCTTCCCCTTTTTCTAAAGCATTGGCGTAATTCTTAATGCCTTCTTTGTAGCCTGTTGCCGCCGATAAAGCAAACCAATAAGCTGCTTTCGTCAAATCTTGCGGCACGCCGCGGCCATCGCGATAGAGCTGTCCAATATTATTTTCCGCCGGGCCATCACCAGAATTAGCCGCTGCTTCATAGAGTTCCGCCGCCTTCGCTAAATCTTGGGGCACACCCCAGCCCATTTCGTAGAGATAGCCCAAGTTATTTTGGGCAATATATTGTTCTTGCTCAGCCGCTTGGACATACCAGTACGCAGCCTTTTGAAAATCTTTCTGCCCAGTGTAGCCAAATTGATGCATAATCCCGGCATTGCACTGCCCATCAGCATCACCATGATTGCCAGCCCGTTCGTACCAATATAAGGCCTGCTGGTAGTCTTGGGGCACGCCCCAGCCATTTTCATACAAATGGCCGATATTATTTTCTGCTGGGGCATAGTCTTGGTGGGCCGCCTTTTCATACCATTCCTTGGCTTGGGCAAAGTCTTCGTCACAGCCAATGCCATACTCGTATTGGTAGCCCAAATTATATTGCGCCGGTGCGTACCCTTGGCGAGCGGACCGCTCGTACCAGTAGGCTGACCAGGTCTTGTCTTCTTCGTCGTCGCCGTTGAAGAAATATACGTCGCCTAGTTCGCATTGGCTTTTCGCATCGCCTGCAAAGGACTTCGTTTCCCACAGTTTTCGTTGTTCTATATCAATCATTAGTATATCTCCTACAGTATAAGTACATGATGTACTTAAATTGTATCATGAATAAATTCAATCCGTCTATACGGGCTTTGCAAGGATTTTACGAGAATTTTAATAATTTGTCTTTTTATTCTATTGACTTTTTGACTTTTATGAGTATAATCATAATTGAGCTTGAGGAAAGCTCCCCAGTATCAACTAAAATTAACCGTGATTCATAAGGAGGTCTTAGTTATGGGAAACGAAAAATACACACAAAAAGTCATTGATGCGTTCCAATCGGCTCAACAGATTGCTGCGCTCCACTATAACCAAGAAATCAGTTCCGTCCATATGCTCATGGGCCTGGCTAAAGAACCGGAAGGCTTACTGGCTACGATTTTCAGCGAATGCCATACGGACTTACCTATGCTCCAAGCTCGGTTGGAACAATTGTTGAAAAAAATTCCATCTGTCCAAGGGCAAAGCCAATTGTCCATGTCTACAGAAATGGTTCGTGTCATTGGGAAAGCACAGCAGTACGCTGAATCCATGCACGACGATTACATTAGTACAGAACATTTACTCCTCGGTATCGTCGAAGGAAGTGATGACGCTGTGAAAGATTTGTGCCGTGAATTTGGCCTCAATAAAGACAAAATCATGACGACAATCAAATCGAATCGTAAAGGCAACGTCAACAGCGATAACCCGGAAAGCAACTACAAAGCTCTCGAAAAATATGGCCGTGATTTGACCGCTGCTGCTCGTAAAAATAAACTCGACCCGGTCATCGGTCGTGATGACGAAATCCGTCGGGCTATTGAAATTTTGTCCCGTCGTCGTAAAAACAACCCTGTCCTCATTGGTGAACCTGGTGTCGGCAAAACGGCTATTGTCGAAGGCTTAGCTCGCCGTATCGTCTCTGGCGATGTACCGGAATCGCTGAAAAACAAGACCCTCTATTCGTTGGATATGGGTTCTTTAATCGCCGGTGCTAAATACCGTGGTGAATTTGAAGAACGACTCAAATCTGTATTGAACGAAATCGCTAAATCAGACGGCCAGATTCTCCTCTTCATCGATGAAATCCACACCGTCGTCGGTGCTGGTGCGTCTGAAGGCTCCATGGATGCTGGCAACATTTTAAAACCGCTGCTGGCTCGTGGCGACCTGCGCTGCATTGGTGCAACGACCTTAAATGAATACCAGAAATACATCGAAAAAGATGCTGCTCTAGAACGTCGTTTCCAACCGGTCATGGTTGATCAACCGTCTGTCGAAGATACGATTACCATTCTCCGTGGCTTGAAAGAACGGTACGAAGTTCATCATGGCGTTCGTATTCGTGATGCAGCCTTAGTTGCAGCTGCAGTCCTTTCGGACCGTTACATTGCGGATCGGTTCTTACCGGATAAAGCTATCGACCTAGTCGATGAAGCTGCTGCTAAATTACGTACAGAAATCGAATCCATGCCGGCACCGCTTGACGAAATCCGTCATAAAGTGATGCAACTCGAAATCGAAGAACAATCCCTCAACAAAGAAACGGATGAAGCTTCGAAAGAACGTCTCGCTAAGATTCAAGACCAAAAAGCAGAATTAAAAGAAAAAGAAGAATCGTTGAAAGCTAAATGGGACGAAGAAAAACAAGCTATTCTCCGTACACAGGCTATTAAGAAAGAAATCGACTCCGTCAAGAGCCAAATGGAACAGGCTGAACACAATTACGACCTTGGCAAAGCTTCTGAATTGAAATACGGTAAATTACCGGAATTGCAGAAACAATTAGAAGACCAAGAAAAATATTTAGCTGACCATAAAGACTCGCAGCTCCTGAAAGAAGAAGTTGGTGAAGAAGATATTGCTTCCGTCGTCAGCCGCTGGACCGGCATTCCTGTAACGAAGATGCTCACAGGCGAACGGGAAAAACTCCTCCACCTGGACGACACCTTACACGAACGAGTCGTCGGTCAGGACCAAGCCGTTGAAGTCGTCGCTGATGCAATTATCCGTGCTCGTGCAGGCATTAAAGACCCGAATCGTCCAATCGGTTCGTTCATCTTCCTTGGGCCTACTGGTGTTGGTAAAACAGAATTAGCTAAGACCCTGGCCGAAGCCCTCTTTGATGACGAACGGAACATCATCCGTATCGATATGTCTGAATACATGGAAAAACATACTGTATCTCGTCTTATCGGGGCTCCTCCGGGATACGTTGGCTATGATGAAGGCGGTCAGCTCACCGAAGCCGTTCGTCGTCGTCCGTACAGCGTCATCCTTTTGGACGAAATCGAAAAAGCCCATCCGGATATTTTCAACGTGTTGCTGCAAATCCTCGATGATGGCCGCTTGACGGATGGCAAAGGCCGTGTCGTTAACTTCAAGAACACGATTATCATCATGACCAGTAACCTTGGGTCTCATGAAATCCTCGAAGCAAAAGACTTCAACGAAGCTAGTGCGAAAGTCCATGAACTTCTCAAACAATACTTCCGTCCTGAATTCCTCAACCGTGTCGATGACATCGTCGTCTTCAAGGCTCTCCAGAAAGAACAAGTCAAAGACATTGCTAAAACCTTGCTCCATCGCCTCAATGACCGTCTGGAAAAACAAGTTAAGATTCATCTTACTTGCACAGACGAAGCCCTTGATGCCCTTGCAGATAAAGGCTTTGACCCGCAGTTCGGTGCCCGTCCGCTTCGCCGCTTGATTACGCACACAGTCGAAACGGCTCTCAGCCGTGACATCATCGCTGGTACAGTCAAAGAAGGCGACACCGTCTCCATTGGCTACGACGGCACGAACTTCTTTTTCAATCCGTACCATATTGAAAAAGAAGATAAATAATCTCCCCCTTTATAAAGAAAATCCCGACTCATCTCATGATGGGTCGGGATTTTTGTATATAAAATTTTATTTAATCCATTGAATGACTTCGTCTGCAGACTGGCGCGTTTTAGGCCGTGGTTCTTTGGCACGATAGCCAAAGCCAGCCATGGCGGAGACCCCAAAATGTGTCGGGTCCATAAGGCCTTCCTGCGTCAGTAGCTCTTCTACAGCATCGCGATTAAAACCTTCAATAGGGCACGAATCTACACCGAGCATAGCCGCAACGGTCGTCATGTTACCGAGAGCAATATAAGTTTGCTTGCACGCCCAATCGAAGATGGCTCTGTCGCTTTCAGTTAATTTAAAATCCTTTTCTTGGAAATTAGCAATCGTTGCCATGCGCAGTTCTGCGACGTCTGCCGGGAAGTGATGTACGTCATACATCATGTGCTTCATATAGGCTGAGCCGTGGAGCGTATCGATTTTTCGCCGGGCCAAGAAGATGACTAAGTGGCTTGCGCCGTCCAAGCTGTTTCGCGCGCCCCAGGCTATGGGATAGAGTTTTTTCTTTACGTCTTCATTGAGGACGACTAAAAATTTCCACGGTTCTAAGCCAAAGGAGCTGGGCGAGAGCCGTCCTGCTTCTAAAATAGTCCGCATGTTTTCCTGGCTAACGACCTTCGTCGGGTCGAATTGCTTGCAGGCGTGACGATAGTGAAAAGTTTTTATAATAAAATCGGTTACATTATCCAATAGAGATTCCTCCTTACATCAATAGAAAACATATGCCTGTACCTAAGAGGGTCAGACCCATGCAGATAAACATAAACACCATGGCATATGATACTTGGCCAGCTGTATCGGCTTCCCGCATCCAGCAGGCTGCATTCATGGGGCTATAGCATATTTGCACGGCCTGCCCAATAGGTGCCGGTTCGCTTTGTCCGTCATTGCTCGTGACCCGATAGGTCTTGCCTTGGACGGCAAAGGCTAATATAGGATGATATAGATTCGGGGTCATATCCTCAAAGTCTCGTCCTTCTTCAGGGATGACGGACGCTTCATTATCGACGACTTGAGCCATCGTCTTTTCGCTGCACCGCCACTGCAAGAACCATTGACGCATAATCCAGACAGTAGGGTACAAGAAAATACCCCAGCCTATGACTAAGAAGATAACGATGAGAAATACGTTTTTACTGGGCCAAAGATAGTGGAACATCGGTGCCAGCCCGACAATCAGCCATGGTACGATGATGGTCAACATCAAGGCTTGATAGCCATAAGTCGTGCTTGGCCCGCGGCACACGCGTACCATACTGGCAAAGACACCCATACAGACAACAACGAAGACAGCCGTGCAAATAAGAAATTCTTGTGTATCTGTCATACCTAAATAAAATTGCAAAAATGCAGCATACAATACGCCAAGTACTAGGACCAACACTCTTACGATTCCGTTCTTTCCCATGGTACTCGCCGCCTCTTGTATGAAGTATGTAAATTTCTTGTCATACTTACTAGACTATTCTTGACTTACCGAGGGGATACCGTATGATAAAAACAGTTTTAAAGCTATTTGCTCTGTTTTCGGAGGAGTCTGTTATACTATGTTTCATTATTTACGCCGTCTTGTCGCCATCATTGACCAACACCGTATTTGGTATGATTCCTTTATGGCTCTCCTTGCCGTAGGCATCGTCATTTCCCTCGTCATCGACAGCCGGTATAATCGCAATATTACCTTTATTATGGAAACGCAGTGGTTTGACCGCTTCGTTTGGATTGTCTTTACGATTGATTATGTGGCCCGTCTCTTAGTAGTACGCAACCGCTTTTATTCGGCACAACATAATCGACCTCATTGCAATTTTACCCTTTGAATTTATGTTTCAAGGTGTCCGCGCCTTACGGCTCTTGCGATTACTGCTCATGCTGCGCGCTTTTGCTTATTTAAATAGAGCCTATACGCGGATTGGGCGCATTTTGACAACTAATAATTTTGACCACGTACTTTGGTTTACATTTTGTACTATCTTTTTAGGAGCCATTTCCATTTCCTTTATTGACGATATGGATATTGGCGATGCCTTTTGGTGGAGTTTCGTCACGACTACGACGGTTGGCTACGGCGATATTGCTCCCAAATCCGTAGGCGGACGGATTGTGGCGGTCTTTCTCATGCTCGTAGGCATCGGCTTTCTCAGCACCCTAACAGGCACGATTTCTACGTTTTTTATTCATAATATGGAGCCAAAGAAAAAGCATAAAAAGAAGCATAAGACCTTTGCGCATCAGGAACTTGAGCTCATCGTCAAAGAGTTGCAAGATTTTGACCACATGACGACTGATGATATTGACAAGATGCACACAGTCCTCTTATCGTTAAAGGAGCATGCTAATAGAAAATCCCATGAGAACCAAGCCAACGACAAAGAGCACACCGGCGGCAATGTACTTCCCGGAAAACACTGAGTAATCCAGCAATGACAATGAAAAAGACCCAACAAAAAATGGCCATAAAAGGTAAGAAATTTTCATATCGTCTATACTAAAATAATACTGTAAAAACGCAGCGTATACAACACCTGCTACAGCTGTGATGATAGATGCTTTACCTTTCACGGCCTCCCAGTCACTAATTCGTTGTTGCTCTGCCATATCCATCGCCTCCTCAAAAAAAGGATATACTGCACGAACAGTTCTATACATTCAGTGTAGCATATCCCTTTTTATATTTCCTAGAGGGTAGATTGTAAAATGTGCGTAAGGTCTAAATACGATGCAAATGTTTTAAGGACAAATCGAGGATAGGTGCCGAATGGGTCAAGGCACCGCTAGAGACGTAATCGACACCGACATCTTGGAGTTTAGCAATATTTTCTTTCGTCATATTACCCGAGCATTCTGTCGCTGCTCTGCCATCAATGAGGCGGACAGCTTCTTTCATCGTGTCGTGGTTCATATTATCGAGCATAATAATGTCTGCCCCAGCGGTTACGGCTTCGCGCACCATGTCGAGCGTTTCTGTTTCGACTTCGATTTTCCGTACAAACGGCGCGTAGGCTCTGGCCATTTCGATGGCTTTGGTCACGCTCCCGGCAGCACCGATGTGATTGTCTTTGAGGAGGATACCGTCTGAGAGATTGTAGCGATGGTTCGTACCGCCGCCAACAGTGACGGCGTATTTTTCGAGGACTCGCATATTCGGTGTCGTCTTTCGCGTATCGAGGAGCGTAATGCCTGTCCCTTCGAGGAGCTTGACTACTTGCTGCGTGTACGTTGCAATGCCACTCAAGCGTTGGAGATAATTCAGTGCGACCCGTTCGCCAGAAAGGAGCGTGCGAATATCTCCTGTGACCGTAGCTAGTTTCTGTCCTTTCGTCACAGCATCGCCATCATGGACGAACGTTTCCACCGTTACGTCTGCATCGAGGAGCGCAAAGACGCGCTGAAAGACCGGTAAACCAGCGATGATGCCGTCTCCTTTCGCGAGAAGTTCCACTGTACCGAGACAAGCTGTAGGCATGACTGCATTGGTCGATACGTCTTCATCTGTAATATCTTCGCGTAGTGCCGCCAGTAAGAGCGGTTCTACTTGGAGTTTCATCGTAACCGGGCTAAGTTCATGCATGAGCAGCTCCCTCCCGTTTCATTTCTTCGAGGACCGCATCTTTATAGAGAGCTGGCAAATCCTTTTCATGAGCTTTGATGTACGTCATCGCTTGTGTTGCCATAATTGCAAAATCAGGAGACTGGGCTGGTGCTTCGTCACTTTCGACAATATGCTGGGCTGCGCGTTTGCCAAAGACGAGGCTTTCTAAGAGAGAGTTACTAGCCAGACGATTCTTGCCGTGTACGCCGTTACAGCTCGTTTCACCGACGGCGTAGAGATTGGGCATGGTTGTCTTACTGTATTTGTCGACGTGGATGCCGCCCATGAAGTAATGCTGTGCCGGTGTGACCGGAATCGGTTCTTTCGTGCAGTCATACCCTTCTTCAAGGCATGTTTTGTAAATGTTCGGGAAGTGATGCATAATCGTCTCTGTCCCAAGGACTGTCATGTCAAGGCGGACATAAGGCAAGTTGTCTTTTTTCATTTGCTTCCGAATTTCAGCGGTCATCAAATCGCGTGGCAAGACTTCGTTAGCAAACCGTTTGCCGTCTTTGCCCAAGAGCTTTGCCCCTTCACCGCGGACAGATTCGGAAATGAGGAAGCTCCGACCCGGTTTCGTCGAATAGAGCGACGTCGGATGAATTTGAACGTAATCAATATTTTCTAAAGCAATACCGTGCCGTTTGGCAATGGCTAAGGCATCACCTGTTAAATGGCGGTAATTCGTCGAATGGTCGTATAAGCCGCCAACGCCGCCGCTAGCGAGAATCGTGTATTTTGCTTCGATGGCGACGTATTCGCCCGTTTCCGTGCGCGCCAGAATGCCATAGCATGTTGTGCCGTCCGTAATGATATCGACCATAGTCGTAAAATCATACATGGTAACATTCGACAATTGTTCTGTTGCTGCCAACAATTTCCGCGTAATTTCTTTGCCTGTAATATCTTCGTGGAAGAGAATGCGTGCTTTCGAATGGCACCCTTCTCGTGTATAATCAAGGTGGCCGTCTTTTTTAGCAAAGTCGACACCATAGCCGATAAGTTCTTCAATGACGGGCCGAGACGAGCGAATCATAATGTCTACCGATTCGCGGCGATTTTCGTAATGCCCTGCTTTGAGTGTATCTTCCATGAAGCTGTCATAATCGTTGTCATCCCGTTCGACACAGATACCGCCTTGGGCGAGGAAGGAATCACTGTGTTCGATTTCGTCTTTCGTAATCATCGTAATGTCGTATGCTTGCGGCAGATGGAGGGCTGCAAATAAGCCGCTCGCCCCTGTACCGACGATGACGACATCTGTCTGTATGGTTTTCATGTGTGCGCCTCCTAGGCTAATGCTAACATTTGGTTTAAGGAATGGAGCGATTGCTGGCGAATCTCTTCAGGGACTGTCACTTCGTTCGTGCCGTCACGCAAGCATTTCCGTACTTTTTCGAGGGTAACTTTCTTCATGTTAATGCAATACTGCGCTTCCATAGCAGAATAGAAGATTTTCCCCGGGTTTTGCGTGGTCAATTCATACATAACGCCCCCTTCGGTGCCGATGATAAATTCTTTAGCTGTCGACTTAGCGACGTATGTAATGATACCAGCTGTACTGCCAATATAGTCGGCTAAAGCTAAGACCTCTTTTGGACATTCCGGGTGTGCTAAGAAGAGCGCGTCTGGGTGCTTTTCTTGCAAGGCTTTGACGTACGCCGGGCGGACAGCGTTATGGCGCGGACAGAAGCCGTTATTAAAAATGAAGTGTTTCTCCGGTACTTGGGTACTCACGTAATAGCCAAGGTTTTTATCCGGTACGAAAAAGATATTGCGATTCGGCAGCTTTTTAACGATATTGACTGCATTTGATGAGGTCACGCACACGTCGCAGTGGGCCTTTAGGGCTGCTGTAGAATTGACATAGCAGACGACAGCTAGGTCATCATATTGTTTCCGTACGTCTTCAATGGCCTGAATGGTAATCATGTGCGCCATCGGGCAATCGGCAGTCATGTCCGGCATGAGTACGGTCTTTTCAGGGTTTAATATTTTTGCACTTTCGCCCATAAAGTCGACACCGGCAAAGACGATAATGTCTGCTGTCGTATCACAGGCTTTCTTCGCCAGGCCATAGGAATCACCGACGTAATCAGCTACTTCTTTGACCTCATCAGGTACGTAATAATGGGCTAAAATAATGGCGTTTTTCTCTTTTTTCAGCCGTGCAATTTCATCCTCAATATATTCCATAGTGTCCCTTCTCTCTGTTCTTTGACTGCTATTATAGCATTATTGATTGACAGCTGACAAGACAATAGAATGTATTTCTTTGCATGCTTTTTACGTATTCTTTATGATAATTTGATATAGACTCTCTTTCAGAAGGGATAAATTCACATTTACAAGCAAAAAGAAACAGTATATAATAAACTGTAACTATATAACGGGTGGAAAATAATGAATAATACTTTAGGAAAACATCTTTTAATCGACTTTTACAACTGTAAAGCCGTTATTTCTGACGCGCACGATTTGCAGCCCATTGTGGAGCGGGCCTTTGATTTAGTGGGCGCGCCCTTAGACGGCATTGATTTTTATCACATTGATTCGGAATATACGTGCCTTGCCGTTTCGGACAACAGCCACATGTGCATCCACGCCTATCCGGAATTGGGTTACGTTGCCGTCGATATTTACAGCTTTAACATTGATCTCCAAGCGAGCCACATTATGAGCTCCTTAAAGGTCAGCTTACAATCAGATTGTATCAAAGCAACCAGTGTCCGCCGCGGCGATTTTGGTTCTATTCGTGACCTCCGGCCCAAACGGAAAACGAAAATCACGACCATTCGGCGCATGAAAAACACAGGCGCACGCTTGAAAAACACGAGTACGAAAATGTTCCATATTTTGCGCCATCCCCAACAGACACGGCGTAACCGCAAGCTCAGAAATAAAGACAACGTTTGACATGAAAGGTTTTGTATACTATGTATATGGTATCTCTCAAACAAGCTGCCGGTATTGGCAAGGAAGAAATGAATTCCCTCGATACCATTACGGCAGAGCTGCTTAATTTCATACAGTTGAAAAATCAGCGCCTTTACATGCACTCTTTGCAAGTCGCCAACTACAGTGTCAGCATTGCTGCCAAATTAGCCTTGCCTAAGAGTGAAATCGAGCAAATCAAACATGCCGCTTTATTGCACGACGTAGGTTTACTTTTTGTGTCCAATACGCTCCTCGCGAAAATGCCCTATTTAAATCGTTCTGAAAAAGCTCAGTATAAACGGCACGCTGCAGCTGGCGGCAATATGCTGGAAAATATTCCGTGCTGTCAGGACATTGTGCCCTACATTCGCTATCACCATGAACGGTGGGATGGCTCGGGCTTTCCCAAGCATTTGCGCGGTGCCAATATTCCCTTTGGGGCGCGCATCATTGCCGTTGCCGATTACTACGACACGATTATTAATCCTTCTACGGAATTTTGGGCTAAAACAAAACAGCAAGCCATTCGCGAATTATTTAGCGCGTCAGGCTTGCTCTTTGATCCAGAAGTAGTAAAAGCATTTATAGATACCTTACAGTAGCACCTTATGTGGCGCCGCTGGCGATGACGAGTCCTGTCACGCTGGCGGCACCCTGTTCGATTAAGACGCGGGCGCAGTTTTCTAAGGTCGCGCCAGTCGTAAAAATATCATCTACTAAAAGAATATGTTTTTCTGTAGCACGAAAAGAGCCTTTCATTGCAAAGGCTCTTTTTATATTCTCTTGCCGCGCGTCTCGCGATAACTGCCATTGGCTCGCTGTCGTGCGGACGCGCTGGAGCATATCGACCCAAGGCTTTTGCCGCTCGGCCCAGGGACGAAAGAGTAATTCTGTCTGGTTGTAGCCGCGGCGCGCGGCCTTCTCCGGTGCCAACGGCACAGGGACGACGCAGTCAATATAGGAAAAATCCCACGTTGTTGGTATATACTGTAAGGCCATGGCTAAGTCTTTGGCTGCCTGCCGGTTGCCGTCGTATTTTAAGCGGTGCAAAGTCCGGCGAATGTCACCGACGTAATCACAGAGCGTAAAACACGCATCGACATGGACGACACTCGTCGGCAAGGTCAATCTGCGCGGCTGCACGTATGCCCCTTCGCATTCAGGGCACCACGTGCCGTGTGCGTCTACGTCGCCATGGCAAAAAGGACAGCACGGTGGATACAACAGCGACAAAAACAGTTTTTTTAACATAATTCCAGCTCCTTTAAGCGTTCTGTTAAGAGCGTAAAGCGGCGGCTTTCGCGGACATTTTGCACAGCTAATTGCAAGGCTCGTTTCGTACCGACGAGGATGACTTTGCGTTTCGCCCGGGTCACTGCCGTATAGAGGAGATTGCGCTGCAACATAATGGCGTGGCTGTTGACGAGAGCCATAATGACCGTATGGTATTCACTGCCTTGGCTCTTATGGACTGTAATGGCATAAGCCAAGGTGATTTCGTCAATAGCCTGGCCTTCGTACTGCACATCTTGTTCAGGATAGCGGACGTAAATCGAATCATCGTGAATAGCAAAGATTTCGCCAATATCGCCATTAAACACGCCTTTATCGTAGTTATTTTGCTTTTGCATGACCTTGTCGCCCACGCGAAAGAGCATATCCTCTTGGGTATATTCTTGCTTGGCCGTATCTTTCGGATTGACCGACTCTTGAATGAGTGTATTTAAATTCGTAACGCCGCAAGGATTTTTATACATAGGCGATAAAACTTGGACTGCAAAGGTATCTTGCGTGTCGTATAATTCGGCCATGTATAATTTCCCGATTTGCGCAGCACCGTCTGTTTCGTCCTTAATTTCGACAAAGCGAAATTCATCGTCTTCATTAACGACCGGCAAGAGGCCGTGATTGATGCGGTGCGCGTTCGTAACGATACGGCCCCCTTCTTGCTGACGGAAAATCGTATCGAGACGAACGACAGGTACAACGTCAGATTGGATAATATCATGGAGTACAGCACCAGCCCCAACAGAAGGCAGTTGGTCCGCATCACCGACGAGGATGCAGCGGCACTGGGGCGACAAGGCCTGCAAGAGATGGTAGAGCATCTCCATATCGAGCATGGACACTTCGTCGACAATGACTAAGTCTGCTAGGAGAAGCTTCGTTTCATTATACTCAAAGACTTGCTGCGTCCCGACAAAGCCATCCGGTATGAGGAGACGATGAATGGTCTTAGCCTTACGGTCTGTCGTCTCTGCTAATCGTTTGGCGGCACGACCTGTGGGCGCACAAAGCAAAATACGCAGCCCTTCTTGTTCGGCTAAACGAATAATGGTCTGGACCACAGTAGTTTTCCCTGTGCCCGGGCCGCCGGTAATGACGAGCATGCCTGATTGCAGTGATTGTTCAACAGCTTCGCGCTGTTTTTCAGCGAGCTGGAATTGCCGTGAATCTTGCCACCTATCGAGGAATAACTGGACATGCGTCTTCATGCGTAAGGGCTTCATGCGGACCATGTTGAGAATGCGTTCTGCAATGCCCGTTTCTTGGTCGTACGCATCGAGCGTATAGACATAATTGACACCTTGGTACGTTTCCACCTCAATCTGCCTCATATTCGCCGCTTCCTGCAAAGCATCGTGGACGAGTAACGGGTCTGCCCGTAAGACTAAGGCGGCACGGCGCACGAGTTCCGTATCGGGAATGCACACATGGCCGTGCAAGGTCATGTCGTGGACGATGTACGTCAGGCCTGCAGCCAAGCGTTCCCCATCTTGAGGCTCCATGCCATAAGCCAAGGCGATTTGGTCAGCCGTTTTAAAGCCAATGCCGTCGATTTCCCGGATGAGCCGATAAGGCTCATGCGTGAGAACATAAGCCGTGTCATCGCCATATTTTTGTACGAGCCGTGCTGCATATCGGCCTGATACGCCATGTTGTTCCAAATCGAGAGCCATAGCGTTTACTTGCTGTTCTTCGTAGAAAGACTCTGTAATGACAGCCAGTTTCTTCGGTCCAATGCCTTCCACTTCGAGGAGCCGTTTCGGTTCCTTTTCCATAATCGTCATGGTCTCACTGCCAAAAGACTGAACGATGCGCCGCGCCAAGGACGGGCCAATCCCCTTGACAGCACCAGAACCTAAGAACCGTTCGATACCATCTGTCGTATCAGGCACGAGCCGTTTCCAAAGAGATGCAGCGAGCTGTCTGCCGTACCGTTTATGCTGGACGTAATGGCCTTGCACTTCCAGGCGGTCGCCGACGAGAGGTTTTGCGCCGTTCCCCGTAATCGTCAGGAGTGTGTCGTCGTCTTCGAGGCACACGCGAAAGACAAGATAATCCGAGTCCGGTGCCGTAAAGAGGACTCGTTCCACTACGCCCTGTATCGTTTCTAAATCTGCCATCTTAGCGGTCCATATGGTCCCGTTCGTACCGTTTACTTTCATCCATAATGCATTGGTAAATGGTCTTTAAATACGGGGCCAAATCCTTATCTACGGCAAGATTGGCAATTTTATCGAATACTTCTTGCTCTCTGCGAGGGTCGTAAATTTCCATATGATGTTCTTTTTTATACGCCGCTACAGACGCGACGATTTTCATGCGCGCTTCGAGAATCGTCGTCAGTTCTCTGTCAATGCGGTCGATTTCATTGCGACACGTTTTGAGGTCCATAGTTCCTCTCCATTTCTCTAGTTTCTTCTTATTATACGCCATTTGTTCTCATCGGCATATCCCTTTTCTGTATAAAATAATGGCTATTATAAGAAATAGATAATTGTCACAGCTCGTATCTTTCGCTATAATAGGAAGGTAAGTCATTTTGATAGTGTTTACAATGAAATTAGAAAAAGGTTGTGATGACATGCAAGAAGAACAGCAGCAAGGCTTGCGCCGTAGTCTCAAAGCCCGCCATATGAACATGATTGCCATTGGCGGCGCAATCGGTACAGGTCTCTTTGTTGCCGGTGGCGAAACGGTCAGTACAGCAGGTCCTGGCGGTGCGCTCGTATCGTATTCTCTCATTGGTATTATGGTGTATTTTCTCATGACAAGCTTAGGGGAAATGGCGGCCTATCTGCCCGTCAGCGGTTCCTTTGAAACGTATGCCAACCGCTACGTCGATAAAGCCTTAGGCTTCGCCCTGGGCTGGAACTATTGGTTCAACTGGGCCATTACGGTAGCTGCCGAACTCGTAGCCGGTGCGCTCATTATGAAATATTGGTTCCCTGACGTGCCTGCTGCAGTCTGGAGCGGCTTATTTCTCCTCATTCTCTTTGTCCTCAAT
Organism: uncultured Megasphaera sp.; assembly: GCA_900540735.1. GTDB lineage: Bacteria > Bacillota > Negativicutes > Veillonellales > Megasphaeraceae > Megasphaera. The sequence goes on from UQHB01000024.1 coordinate 33,332, forward strand.
TACTTATCGACTCGGTCGTACGGCGAAAGTGAATTCCTCTTTGCCGGCATCAAAGTACTGACGGTCCTGGTCTTCCTCTTTGCCGGCGCGTGCCTTATCTTTGGTTTTGGGCCGGAACCGTCGCCAGGCTTTACGAACTGGACCCTTGGTGATGCGCCGTTCGTCGGCGGCTTTACAGCCATGCTCGGCATCTTCATGGTCGCAGGCTTCTCCTTCCAAGGGACAGAAATGATTGGTATTGCTGCCGGGGAAAGTGAAAATCCGGAAAAAAATATTCCCCGCGCTGTACACTCCATTTTCTGGCGTATTTTGCTCTTCTATTTAGGTTCGTTCATCGTCATTGGCTTCCTCATTCCTTATACGGATCCGAACCTTCTCAATTCGAGCATTGAAAACATTTCTATTAGCCCGTTCACCCTCGTCTTTGAACGGTTTGGCCTCGTTGCGGCCGCATCCATTATGAACGCCGTCATTTTGACAGCCGTCCTCTCTGCCGGCAATTCCGGCCTCTACGTGTCGACGCGTATGCTCTACGCTATGGCCGAAACAGGACAGGCACCGAAATGCTTCTTGAAGCTCAATAAACGAGGCGTGCCGTCATATGCCCTCTTTGCAACGGTCGTCTTTGGCCTCGCTGCCTTCCTGACGTCCCTCATCGGCGAAGGACAAGCCTATAACTGGCTTGTCAACATTAGTGGGATGGCTGGCTTCATTACGTGGATTGGCATTGCTATTTGTCACTACCGTTTCCGCCGTGCTTACGTCGCTCAAGGTAAAGACTTAAAAGACTTGCCATACCGCGCAACGTTCTTCCCCTTTGGGCCGCTCCTCGCGCTCATTATGTGCCTTATCGTTACAGCCGGGCAAAACTACTCTGCCTTCACCGGTGCCGAAATCGACTGGTACGGTGCCAGCGTTGCGTACATCGGCATTCCTGTGTTCTTAGCCATTTACTTCTACCATAAATTTAAATATAAAACCAAAATCGTCCCCCTCAAAGAAGTCGACTTATCACGGCATAAAAAATAAAATAGTATAGATACAAAAACAACGAGGCTGTCGCACGTAATTTGTGCGGCAGCCTTTTTGTGTTATGGAAATAAAAATAACTCCCGGCCTATGAAAAACCGGGAGTGGGTGTAGAATAAAGATATGACCAAATACCTATCTACACCTTCAGATTATACAAGA
>UQHB01000025.1 GCA_900540735.1 uncultured Megasphaera sp.
TACACGAAATCTACTGTGAGTTTTTTAGTTGTCGCACTTTATTTTACAATCTATCGTATAGATAGGCTATTTACTTATTTCTTTGCTTTCCCATTACCGTGTTTCTTTTCAAAAGCAATCATGTGTGCTTCTTGGTCTGTATGACCATCAGCTTCGGCTTCGGCAATGAGATTGAGCATTTCTTCATATGCTTCTGGGACGACCTTCGTAATATGTGTGAGTGTATCTTCCCAGTTTTCGAGGAGCAGCTGACCGAGGCCGCTACCTGTATTATTGACGTGCTTCGTGAGCATATTCTTTACTGCTTCTTGTTCTTCTGGGTTCGTCAATTCTTCGAGTTTAACCAGGTCTGTATTGCATTTACCCGGTTCGAGATCATAGACGTAAGCAATACCGCCAGACATGCCGGCTGCGAAGTTACGGCCTACTTTACCGAGAATGAGGACGCGGCCGCCAGTCATGTATTCGCAACCATGGTTGCCAACGCCTTCGACGACAGCAGTCATGCCGCTGTTACGGACGCAGAAGCGTTCGCCTGCTGTACCATTGATATAGGCTTCACCGCTCGTGGCACCGTAGAAGGCAACGTTACCGATGATGATGTTATCTTCTGCAGGGAAGACCGATTCTTGCGGCGGATAGACGATGATTTTACCGCCAGACAGGCCTTTGCCGAGATAATCATTGGCGTCGCCTTCCAGGGCAAGGGTCAAGCCGCGCGGAATGAAGGCCCCAAAGCTTTGGCCTGCAGAGCCGACGAAGGAGAGTTTAATCGTGTCTTCAGCAAGACCTTGTTCGCCGTAGCGTTTCGTAATTTCACTACCCAGGAGTGTCCCTGTAACGCGGTCGGTATTCTTGATGTGGAGACGCGCACGGATGTGTTTTTGTTCTTCCAAGGCCGGACGGCACATGCGGACGAGTTTTGCCATATCGAGGGTCGTACCGAGTTTATGGTCCTGCGGATGCGAGAAGTGATGACCAACTGTTACGTCAGTGTACGGACGATAGAGGAGGTTCTTCAGGTTGACTGTCTTCGCTTTCCAGTTTTCAATGTGCTGGTTTTGCTTCAAGCAGTCGTAGCGGCCAATCATGTCTTCGATAGTGTGGAAGCCGAGACGAGCCATGATTTCGCGCAGGTCTTGGGCGACGAAGCGCATGAAGTTGATAATGTATTCCGGTTTTCCTTTAAAGCGTTTACGCAGTTTTTCGTCTTGCGTGCAAACGCCGAAGGGGCATGTATTAAGGTGGCACACGCGGAGCATGTGGCAGCCAATGGTCAGGAGCGGTGCTGTACCAAAGCCAAAAGCTTCGGCCCCAAAGAGGGCCGCAATGGCAACGTCACGTCCAGTGAGGAGTTTGCCGTCTACTTCGAGGGTGACACGGTCGCGGAGTTTATTGAGGAGCAGCGTCTGCTGTACTTCAGAGAGACCGATTTCCCACGGGAGGCCGGCATGACGGAGACTGGTCCGCGGCGATGCGCCTGTACCGCCGTCGTAGCCACTGACGACAATGTCATCGGCTTTCGCTTTAACAACGCCTGCAGCGATAGTGCCGATACCTGCGCCGGATGTGAGTTTTACGCCGACTGTAGCGTGGCTGTTAGCATTTTTTAAATCGAAGATGAGTTCTGCTAAGTCTTCGATAGAGTAAATGTCGTGATGAGGCGGTGGCGAAATGAGGGCAACGCCAGTTGTAGCATGACGGGTCTTGGCAATGTCCGGATAAACTTTATTGCCAGGCAGGTGACCACCTTCACCCGGTTTAGCCCCTTGAGAGCATTTAATTTGCAGTTCGTCTGCGTGAATGAGGTAATCGCTCGTAACACCGAAACGAGCAGATGCAACCTGTTTGATTTTATCGTTCGATTCTGTATCGAAACGGTTTGCATCTTCGCCGCCTTCACCAGTATTACTCATGCCGCCGAGACGGTTCATGGCAATAGCAATGCATTCGTGCGCTTCTTTACTGAGGGCACCGTAACTCATAGCACCTGTACGGAAGCGTTTGACAATAGAATCGACTGATTCGACTTCTTCAATAGGAATACTGCCGCCTGCTGGGAAGTCAAATTCGAGGAGGTCGCGGAGACGGAAAATAGACTGGCGATTGACGTGTTCAGCGTATTTTTTATACGTTGTGTAGTCGTTTTTCTGGACAGCAGCCTGCAAAAGTTTAACCGTTTCTGGGTCAATAATATGAGGCTGACCGCCTTTGTGGTACATGTAGAAGTCGCCCCGTTCGAGCTTGTCGTTGTTGCCGTATGCTTCAGCGTGACGGATGGCGTTTTCTTTCGCCAGTTCGGCAATACCAACGCCTTCAATACGAGACGGTGTGTTGCAGAAGTATTTGGAAATTAAAGATTGGTTAATGCCGACAGCTTCGAAAATCTGCGCGCCATGATAGCTATGGACTGTAGAAATGCCCATTTTCGACATGACAGCTAAGATGCCTTTCGTAGCGGCATTGATGTAATTATTTTTCGCTTCTTCGTAATCGAGTTTGCCCAATTTCTTCTTGGCAATAAGTTCTTTAATCGATTCGAGGGCCACGTACGGGTTAATTGCCGTAATACCGTAGCCAATAAGGGTGCAGAAATGATGGACTTCCCGCGGTTCGCCCGATTCGAGGATGAGGCCGACGTCAGAGCGGACGGCTTTACGAATGAGGTAATGATGGAGTGCTGCCGACGCAAGTAATGCCGGAATCGCAGCCATACGGGAGTTGACGCCGCGGTCGGAGAGAACAAGGATGTTCGCACCATTTTTAATAGCTTTGAGGGCATCGATGCAGAGTGAGTCAATAGCCGTTTCCATGCCTTCAGCACCGCTATTGACAGGGTAGAGCATGGAGAGCGTAGCCGTACGGAGTTTATTCGTCATGAGGGACTTAATGACCGACATTTGTTCATTCGTCAGAATCGGTCCTTTTAAGTAGAGAGCAGCTGTCGTTGCTTCGTTCGGGTCCATAATGTTAGCCACGTTTCCAGCCATGACTGCTGTAGACATGACGATGTTTTCACGGACACCGTCAATAGCCGGGTTCGTGACTTGGGCGAAGTTTTCTTGGAAATAATCGTACAGCAGCTGTGGTTTATCGTTGAGGACAGCTAGCGGTACGTCGACACCCATGGAGTCAATAGCATGTTTGCCGTCGTGTGCCATGGGCAGGACGATTTTATCCATATCTTCTTGCGTATAGCCAAAGACTTTTTCTTGTTCTTTTAAGTCGTACGGAATGATGGCGTCAGAGTTGGCAATGTTTTGCGTGCTCATTAAGTCATCGAGATTGACGATATGGTCTTTATACCATTCGCTGTACGGGTGTTCCGTGGCGATTTGATGTTTAATTTCGTCGTCGCCAATGATACGTTGTTGTTTCGTATCGACGAGGAGCATTTTGCCTGGTTCGAGACGGCCTTTGTAGAGAATGTCTTCTGGCGCAATATTGACGACGCCAACTTCGGACGAAACGATGACGCGGTCGTCGCGAGTGACATAGTACCGAGCCGGACGGAGACCGTTACGGTCGAGCATGCCGCCAATGACCGTGCCGTCGCAGAAGCCAATCGCTGCCGGGCCGTCCCACGGTTCGAGCATGAAGTTATGATAGCGGTAGAAATCGCGTTTTTCTTCGCTCATTAAGGGGTCCCGTTCCCACGGTTCCGGAATCATCATCATCATCGCGTGCGGCAACGAATGGCCCGTCATGTACAAGTATTCTAAGCAGTTATCGAACATAGACGAGTCACTGCCCGTATCGTCGACGACAGGGAATACTTTTTCCATATCTGGGAAGAAGGGAGATTTCGATTTCCCTTCGCGTGCATTAAGCCAGTTAATATTCCCTTGAATCGTATTGATTTCACCGTTGTGGACGATGTAACGGTTCGGATGGGCTCTAGCCCAGCTTGGGAAGGTGTTCGTACTGAAACGGGAGTGAACGAGAGCCATCGACGTCGTAAAGTCTAAGTCCGACAAATCGAGGAAGAAGTGACGGAGCTGCATGGATGTGAGCATGCCTTTGTAGACAATAGTCTGCGACGAAAGGCTGGCAATGTAGAAATCTGTGCCCTTTTCTTGGCTCACGGGAACGATGGCTTTTTCCGCGAGCTTACGGATAATGTATAATTTCCGTTCAAAATCCATTTGGCTCTTAATGGCATCGCTCTTTTTGATGAAGACTTGGAGGAAGTGAGGACATACGGCTTTGGCTACGTTCCCAATGAGGCTTTCATCGACAGGAACGTCACGCCAACCGAGGATGGAAAGGCCTTCGTCGTTGACGATTTTTTCAAAGGCTTCCATCTGTTTCGTGCGGAAGCTTTCGTAGCGGTGCGCAAAAATCATGCCGACACCGTATTCGCCTTCTGCAGGGAGCGAAAAGCCTAAGACGTCGCATTCACGACAGAAAAATTGATGGGGAATCTGGACGAGAATGCCCGCACCGTCACCACTTAAGGCATCGGCGCCTTCGGCACCACGGTGGCGCAAGTTTTCGACAATCGTCAAGGCATCATCAATGATGTCGTAAGACTTTTCCCCTTTTATATTGGCAACAATCCCGATACCACAGGCATCGTGTTCATAAAACGGATCATACAGACCTTGCGGCTCTGGCAGGTCACGCAGTTTTTTGTACATAAAAGTACCTCCTTTGCGGCTTTCAACCTGCGAGCCTAGGAATGCAACGACAAGGCTCGCGTACAAGTGTACCTATGATTATAAACGATTTATATATAAATATCAATAACTTTTGCGAATTGATTCAAATAAATACTAATAATTTTTAAGTTTTGCCGAAATAAAACTAAAAAAATAACTCATACAAATAGGTTGTATGAGTTATTCGCATATTTATGTATGTTGTTGTATCCAATCCGTAAATTGTTGGCGAAAGAGACCAGCTCCGCCGTTGGCTGGATGGCGCATGACGACGGCAGCGAGCCCCGCACCAGAGAGCATAGCTTCTGACTTTCGGCCAATGGCACCGATAGCGATGTCTCGTCGGCACAGGGAAAGGAGCTCTTTCGTGTAATTCAGGCCTGTGGATATTTCTTCATCTGTTGGCGTGCGATTCGTAAAAGGCGAAGCCTTGTGCGGATGGAAGGGGAAAATGTTCCACAAGATAACGTCGTGCGGGTCGAGCTGATTCTGCACGATAGCACCCCAGACGTACGTGTCAGTCGGTTCATTCATGCCGTGGAGACGCTGGGGGTTGCTCGTCATGTACGGGCAGTCTGGGCGGCTCGTACGCTCGCCTGGATGCCCTAAGACCATAGTACTCGTAATCTCTTTGTGTGCATCGAGGAGCATGCGCTCACACGTAATGGCAATGCCTGTGAAGCGGCACCCTTGATAGCCAGCTGCTTCAGCGACGAAGAGATATTTTGCACGGCTAAGGCGCGGCGCGAGATATTCTTCTAATTGACGGCGGCGAATGGCTGGTGCATCTGGCGAAATGTCGCAATCTACATCGTAATCACGCCACGGATTGAATGTATCTTTTCCTTCATAGGCCGTCAGGGACTGGATGAAATCAGTAAGAGCCATAAGACATTCTCCTTATTTTGTCGTGTAAATCGAAAAGGAACCGTATTGCCCGGCAAGCTTCGTCAGACTTGCAAATTGGGACTGAGCGAAACTATCGAGACGGCTCTTGTAGACAATGAAGGTCACGGTCTTGCCTTGTTTAATCCGCTGAGCGACGATGTCGCCATCTTCGGTTGGGTAGACGTGCTTACGGTTCCACACGGAATTGCGTTTTTCTTTAGAAAATTCATCGAAATCAGGGCTCGCTGTCCAGACCGGCGTAATGCCTGTATAGTAATCAAAGGACGCGCTGTATTCTTCAAAGGCGTAGACCTTGCCTTGGAGCGTCGGTGCTGCCGGGACGAGGTCCGTCGACGAGCGGTACGCATAGAAAGGCACAAGCACTTGGAAGGTCAAGATAATATAGACGACCATGGAGCCGAGGGTAATGGCTGCAGGCAAGAAGGGATAGGCCTTTTGCCATTGGCCGACGATGAGCAAGACCGTTGCAATGGGAATGAAAATGATGAGCCAAAGCTGACTGCCTAAGGGGAAAGGAGCCTTCGCAACGAGGGCAGCAACCCACCAGAGGAGCCAGAAGAAGAGGGCCGGAATGGTAATGACGCACCAAAGCTTCCGCGTAGCCTTGTCTAAGGTCATGATGAGGCGCGCACCGAGATAGAGAAGGGGCATATTGGCAATGTACGAGTACGTCGGGTATTTTGTCGCCATAGCCGTGTAAAAGAGCAACGTCCCAAGTGCCCAAACGACCATGTAGACGTATTCGTCATAGTTGCCGCGCCGTTTCCACAGGGCGTAGAGGCACGGGCCGCTCCACGGGAGGAGACTCACGGGAATGAGGACTAAGTAGTAATACCAGACGTTCGCATCAGGATGTTCTGAGACGGTGGCGCGAATGACGTTGTTAAAGCCCAGGAAGCCGTCGATAAAATCCATGTCGTGTTTTAAGTACATCGTGCCGTACCACGAGAGGGTAACGACGAGGAAAAGCAAGATACCTGCAATAGGAAAGAGGCGTTTTACATACGAAAGATTTTTCCGAATCCCGGCGAAAATGAGGAAGAAGAGGCCTGGTAAGATGAGACCAACTGGCCCTTTCGTAAGGACTGCAAATCCTGCCATGACGTATGCGGCGATGATATATTTCTTTTTTTCTTCTGTAAGGCCAAGGTACGTACAAAACATGGTAGTGCTCGTAAAGAAAAAAAGTATTTGGTCTGTAATAATAGAATGGCTAATGGCCCAAACTTCAAGAGACGTTGCCGTCATGCCAGCAAGCAAGAGAGCTGCCGGTTTCCGTCCTGTTTGGCGAAGCATAAACCACGCCGCAAGTGCTATGGATGCGGCACCAAAGACGGCACTCGGAAAGCGCGACGCAAAGTCTGTAGAACCAAAGATAGTATAGGAAATGCAAAGAAGCCAATAGAGGAAAATCGGTTTGTCGTACCAAAAAATACCGTAAATACGCGGCGAAATCCAGTCGCCAGAGAGAACCATTTCTTTTGCCGTCAACGCGTAGTTCGATTCCACTGGGTCCGTCACGGCAAGGCTGCCATTGCCAATGAGGAAAAAGAGGAGTGAGACGACGAAGACGAGACCGAGAAAGGTACGTGATTTCATAAGTGCCTCCTTTAAGGATGATTAATAAGGATTAATTGATTAGTGAGTTGCGCGGCAATGCCGTACTGTTGTAGTGCTGGCTGTAGTTTGAGTGTCTTTTCGTACGTCGGCCGCGTCATGATGATATAGGCTTTGGCCGGGTCTTCTAAGAGGACCGCAAAGTCGATGGGATGTTCTTCGCTCCATTCGACGCTGTCGAGGCCCGTATAGTACGTAATGCCAGGACGCAAGAATTTTTCAATGTATAAAATAGAATGGTCATCGTAGGCATTGCGAATCGTGTCTGTCGACGGACTAGATGAAATGTACGCGGAGAGACTAGGCAAGATAATCGTAAAAGTCGTCGTCATAAAGAGGAACATAACCATGACACCGCTTAGAAGTGCCCGATACCAATGGCGTTTCCACAAGAAAAAGGCCGGTGAGGATACAGAGGCGGCGAGGAGAATCGATGCCGTCACGATAGCAGGACGGAAAAAGGCTGCCCCAGGATTGAGGGGAATAGCATTGGCACCAAGGAGGGCAAGGCCGATGATGAGAGACGTGCCGATAGCCACAGACGAGACTTTGTTCTCCGTATACGAGCGGTATAAGAACCAGCCAATGATGTACGCAAGAGGCGGAAAGACTGGCGCAATATACGTGACGAGCTGCGTCTTAGAAATCGAGAAAAAGACGAAAATAAAGGCTGCCCAAACAAAACAGAAAATAAGGGCATCTTTAAAAGGGTCGCGCTTTTTGATTAGTTTATAAATAGCCGGACCCAAGGCACCTGTCCATGGGAGCAGCCCCCCTAAGACAATCGGAATGAAGAAAAACAGACTATTTTGCCCCGGATGCTCTGGCACCGTAAAGCGCGTAATGTTATGAAAACCGATAAACGTATCTAAGAATACTTCGCCGTGAACGTGATACATCATGATATACCACGGCAGGCCAATGACGAAAGCCAGGAGAATTCCTGTAGGAATCTTCATCCGCCGAATCAGCGACCATTGGCGTGTACACAGAATATAAAGCAGCATGATGAGGGCTGGAATGCCGTAGCCAATAGGCCCTTTCGCGAGGAGCGCGAGGCCGCAAAAGGCATAGGCGCGGTAATACTTTTCACGGAAAAACGACACCATAGCGACGGTAAGCGTACAAACGAGGGTCATATCCGTAACGGCCGCTTTGGCGATGTACATAAAGCCGACGGCACTTAAAAGGACGAGAGCTGAAATAAAGGCAATGGGCCGATTAAACATGCTCTTTCCTTGGATGTACGTAAAGAGAACCGTGCCGACGCCGATGCAGGCACTAGGGAGGCGCGACGTGTAATCAGATACGCCAAAGAGGCTGTAAAAAATCATTTCGAGCCAATAAAACAAGGGCGGTTTATCGTACCAATAATGGCCGTAAATCTGCGGCGACAGCCAATCGTTGGCATGGAGCATTTCTTTTGCCGTTAAGCCATAGACCGTTTCATCTGGGTCCGTTAAGGGGAAACATCCCAAAAATGGCAGCAAAATAATTGCTGCCATAATCAGGACGATACATCCGAGGAGGTGTTCTTTTATTATTTCTTTCATTGTACCCCCTTTTTGCTGGAACGCCGTTTCCAGAGGAAGGCACCAGCACAGAGGACGAAGAGGACGACGATGGCAATGAGGAAAATGTGGTTGTACTGAATGAGGTCACGCCAATGACTGCCGAGTACCGTACCGGCCCAGACGAGTAAGAGCGTCCACGGAATGGTGCCGATAATGGTGTAGACAATGAATTTGTGGAACGGATACCGCGCAACCCCTGCGGGGAAGGAAATGAACGTCCGCACGCCTGGGAGACAACGGCAAATCAGTACAGCAGCACCGCCGTATTTCGTAAACATCTTTTCTGCCATTTCAAATTTCTTTTCATTAAAGAAAATGTATTTTCCGTACTTTAAAAGGAGGGGACGGCCGCCGTACGCACCGAGCCAGTAACTGATGACCGAGCCGATGAGACCGGCTGCACAGGCGACGAAGAAGGTGAACCAAAAATCCAAAATCCCCTGGGAAATGAGGAACCCTGCAAAGCCTAAGACGACTTCACTGGGAATAGGGATATTGGCATTTTCTAGGACCATAGCGAAGAAAATAGCGGCATCACCGTACGATTCCATAAGTTGTAATAACGTATCCAAATGTAAGCACTCCTTTATGTGTTTGCGTAATAAGTTTTGACAATCTATATCATACCATAGATATAATATAGGCGGAACTGAAAAGGCAGGCGAAGGGTATGCGAATATTGCAAACTCTATGTTTCCTTTGCACTATTGCTTTTGAAAGGGCGGCAAATACTTGAGGGCGTATTTACTGACTAAGTAGCCATAAATGAAGGTAATGGCTAAAATCAAGATGATTTTGGGGACTGCCGAGACATCAAGGGGATTGAGGAAAAAGGCCGTGTTTTGGGCGAACGGTTCGCTTACGAAGTAAAAGGCATACGATAAGCCAGCTAATTCCATGGCTTTCGGGCCGTTGCTGTTGCCCCATTGATGTAAGGCCGCGATGAGGCCAAGCGTTCCCGATAAGGCCAGAGCAGCCGTCATAACTGAGAGAATGGACGAATCCGTAATCAACGAGAAGACCGTCACCATAAAGTAGACAGCGAAGACTGCAATAAAGGTGTAAAACCAAATCAATTCCGGCATATACCCCTTAGGTGAGAACCAACGATGTTTGGCACCATACACACCGGCCAAAAAGAAGAGAACCGCAATAACGATGTAATCGAGGCGGAACGTGAGCAAGTACGCTACGTTAAACCAATGATTACCGCCGAGCAAATGGGCCGCTTCTAAGGACACGCTGAGGACGACATAAAAGGATCCCATGACGAGGGGCGGAATAGGGCCGGCCTTTTTATGCTGCAAACAGTTGTGGCTTAATTGTTTTGCCCCAGCCAGGCCAAAGGTAAGGACTAAGAGAACAGATAAAAACCAATATTGCCCCTGTGTAAAGGCATCATACCAGTACGTCGTCCAGTAGAACGTGCTCACGTCGTGACTGCCGCCGTGGCTAATGAAGGAAATATATGCCAGTTCCGGTGCGAGAATCAAAATTCCGAACAACCATGGCAGGCCCAGACGAGTCCATTTCTTTTGTACATAATTGTGCACTAAGTGAATGCGTAGGGTGGAGGCATTACAGAAGCCGCTAATGAAGAAAAGCACTGCTAAAATGACGGGTATGATGCCGTTACAAAAGGCGTCAAAGCCGATATGCTGCGTTGTCGCAGGGACGAAAGCATGCATGTCAGGATACGCCATAAAGCCGCTAAGGCCTGTACAGAGGACGGCTAAGACGATGACGACAGTGCGCAAGTTGTCGAGAAAGGGGAAATGTTTAACCATAAAATGTACCTTCTTTCTATATGATAAAGTCATAGAAGAAGGAGAGGCCATACCATTTCGCTGGGTCTTAACCTTCTTCTATTTAACTCCAGAATTATATATATTATAATACACATAGATAAATATTTTAAAAACTTTTTCTGCATTTTTACATTTTTCGTGAAAGAAGTGATGCTTCTATGCTAATTACGACCACAGATGGCATCATCCGTCTCTGCATGGCCTTGGTTTTAGGCGGCCTCATTGGCTACGAACGGCAAGCTCAGAGCATGGCTGCAGGCCTGAGGACGCATACGCTAGTCTGCGTCGGTGCTTGTCTTTGCATGCTTGTCTCTATCAATATGGCCGTGGACTACCGCATGCTCTACGATGTAGGCAGTTCCGACCCCGAACGGATTGCAGCGCAGGTTATTTCGGGCGTAGGCTTCCTCGGTGCAGGTGCGATTATGGCGAACCAACGGGAACGCATCGTCCGCGGACTGACTACAGCGGCCAGTATCTGGGCTGTTGCCGCCATTGGCCTCGTCGTCGGTGCCGGGTATTTGGCCTTAGCTACAGCCGGGACAGTGATTATGTTCGTCGTCTTAACTGTCTTCATCCGCGTGGACCGCTTGTTAAACCGTCATTATCGTAAAACATATATCCTTCGCGTTTCCATGAAGAACACGATCTCCCAAATGAAGCGGCTCCATGCCTTTTTGTCGGACCATGATTTGCATATCCAGTCCTTTCAGACCATTTCCCCCGAAGAAGAACCGCCTTATATTATCCTCGATGTCATGGTCACGTCGGCATGGTATATTAAACAGCACGACATCCTCTTGGAGCTCATGGCCATGAAAGGCGTGCGCACAGCAGTCTTGCAAAGCGTAGGCGAACAGGAAAAGAAAGATTATCACCCATAAAAAAGACACGATATCAGCAACGCTGCTGGTATCGTGTCGTTCTTATTTCTGGCACGTAAAAATAAAGGCTGGTGGTACGTTGCGCACTTCGAAGGACAAGGACACGTGCGAAAAATAGCGGTGGAAAAAGCGGTATAAGCACGGCGAATACTGAAAGGCAATGAAGTAGCCGTGCGGTGCTAAGGACTTGACGATTTCGGCCATAATGTCTTGGCGCGTGTCTTTTGGCAAGACCGTAAAGGGCAGGCCCGAGATGATGTAATCGGCTTGGTGCAGGCCTTTGGCTTTTAGTAAATACGACAAATCTTCTGCTTGGTTACCGTAGAGACAATCTGGGAAGCGGTGCTTTAAATCGGCGCGCATGACCGGGTCCTGTTCAATGGCGAGGAACGAACAGTCCGGCCGTTTGTGCTGCATAATGTACGACGTAAAGACACCCGTCCCGGCACCGAGCTCGACGATAGTCTTGGCGTGGGTCCAATCGAGACGGCGGACCATTTTGCGCGTTAAATAATAGGAACTGGGCGTACAGCTGCCGATTTTCGTCGGGTCTGCAATAAATCTTTTTAAGAAAATACTCCGGCTTTCTAACATATCTATCGCCATCCTTTTCATATACTATGACTCTTGTTGACTCATAGTATAGCAGACATATGTTAAATCTATCTAAAGAAATGGAGAAATTTCATAAACTTTTAATATCTATAGTGTAATCTTCTTTAGAGACTCCGTCAATGTATTCATGTATACAAAAGCTCAATGTATTGACAGATAATACAAGAATACGATAGTATTGGACAGTGAGCATATATTGTTTTGACGGTGACGGGATACAGAGAGGCCGCCAAGGACATGCCCGAAATAAATTAGTAGGCGGGAGGAATCTGTAAAGTATGAGTACGATTATGGCTGCATCTAGCAGAGAAGGAAAAAAATTAAATGATGTGGTATTCAACGCCAGCGGCGCTGCCCAAGAAGCGGCTGCTAAATATGGCTTAGATAAGGTCGTCAACGGCACGGCAGGCTGTTTTGCCGGTGACGATGAACAGGTTGCTTGCCTGCCTGTAGTAGGTGAACTCTATCGAGCTTTGCCAATGAATGATTTTGTGGCCTATGCGCCGCCAGTAGGCCTGACAGAATATAGACAAGCTATTATTGATGAAACCTTTGAAGACCAACGGCCAGAAGGTTATATCGATGCCATTGCGACATCTGGCGGCACCGGGGCCATTCATATGGCTATTGCTAACTATTCCGAATTTGGTGATACCGTCCTCGTTGCCGATTGGCGGTGGAATGTCTATTCTTGTTTATGTGCTGAAATTGGCCGTACCTTAACGACCTTTCCACTCCTCGACGTAACGCGTCATTTTAATATCTTATCGTTTGAACAAGAAATGGCTAAGATTCTAGAAAAACAAGATTCTCTCTTGGTCATTTTAAATACACCGGCTAATAACCCGACTGGCTTTAGCTTGACTTATGAAGATTGGGAACACGTCCTCAACGTATGTCGGCAGTATGAAAAATTAGGCAAACGCATTAGCATCCTCGTCGACATTGCCTATATTGCTTACACTGGCGATAAACAGGAAATCCGTAAATTCATGAATCTCTTTAGCAATCTGCCGGAACGGATTTTTGTCATGGTTGCCTACAGCATGTCGAAAGGCTATACGCTCTACGGACAGCGCGCCGGTGCCCTCGTCGGTGTCTCGTCGAGCAAGGCCGTCATCGATGAATTTGGCGATGTGTGCCGCTACTCTGCGCGGACAGCGTGGTCTAACGTCAATCGCGCAGCCATGACCTTAATGGCTAAGATTCGGGCGGACAAGAACTTAGTCCAGCGCGTCGATGCCGAACGGAATCACTTCTACGAAACGATTAAAGAACGGGCGGACCTCTTCATGAAAGAAGCGAAAGACTGCGATTTGACCATTGTGCCCTATCATTCGGGATTCTTCATTTCCATTCCGACCTTGCAGTCCCCGGCTGTGTGCGATGAACTCCAACGAGAACTCATCTTCGGTGCGCCCTTAGCCTTAGGTGTGCGCCTCGGCATTTGTTCCATTCCTATGAAGAAAATCGTCGGCCTTGCAGGAAAAATTAAAGCTGCCATGAATACAGTAGAAGCAAGATAATTATATAGAACAATACGAAAAAGACGTTACATCCTCAAGTGGGACGTAACGTCTTTTTGTGCTATTGCGATTATTTAAATGGTAAATACCCATACGTAACAAGTACATAAAAAGCTGGATATAAAATTAATACGTAAATCAATGTCGTCGTAATGAACGGCGCCATGGATAAATTGACATTTAACCCGTAGAGCCGCGTCGTCACGAGGGCGTTAATGGCGCATGGCGACCCCATCATGATAATCAGCGTACCGAGGAGGACAGGGTCTGAAAAGAACCACGTACTGACGACGTACAGCACAGCTGGCGTAATAAGCAATTTAATGGGAATAAAGTCAAGCGTTACTTTATAATATTTGCCGAGACTGGAAAAATCGATGAGATAGCCAATGGGCACGAGAGCTGTCCACGCGCTAATGTGAATGGGATACTGAAAGGCCGTGTCGAGAATGGGCGGCCGTGGAATACCGACGACGTAGAGGACAATGCCTGTGGCAATGCCGAGAACAGAAATTTGATTCCAGTTGAAAATGACTTCTTTCCAATTCATTTGGCGAAATGATACGTTCCGCTCTGGGTGGGACAATTTATTCTGGTAATAAAAGCCCATCGGGAAGAGGATGAAGAACATGACGAGATTTTGGAAAATACTGACGATTTGGACGTACGCAAAGGCGAGCTCGCCATAGAGCAAATAACTGCACAGGCCGCCAAGGGCCCCGAGATTGGACGGCAATGTCGTAATGAGGTAACTGCCGCGGTCGTTGAGATTGGTAAAGTGCCTTTGCAGCCCTAAGAGCAAGACAATGCCTAAAGGCACTAAGGCGTTCGTAAAGGCGAACGTCGGCAAGACGACCAGCTCCGGCCGAAGCGGTAAAATCCAAAAGCTAAGGAGCGTCAAAATCGTCATAATCACACGGATATTAAAACGAATCAGCCCGTTACATTGGTCTGAAGAAATGACGGATTTGCATTTGAGTATATATCCTACTGCCAAGGGCAAGAGAATATCGAAGAAAATGTAGAGAATCTGTGATTCAGCGTGAGACATGGCGCGCCTTCTTTCAGAGGAAGATTAGCCGTGACGAGCAGCGCGGAACGCATCGGCTAAAGAAAAGGTCAATGGTTCAGCCGGTTTCGTCGCCTCGATGATGGGCTGCATAATATCTTTAAATTCATCTTTCTTTTTCGATAAGACGTAAAGCTTAGACGTGTTACGTGCATCCCAAAGGGCATCGTGCATTTGGCCGTCAAAGGTTTCGCCGAGGGTGCTGACGGCTTTGTCGAGAGAAATGACTTTATCGAGTCCTAAGAGATTGCAGTAAATTTGCTGGAAATTTTGCCAATGGTCGAGCATCCACCGCGTGTTTTCGGCATGCATGTCGAGCTTTTTCAGGCGCATTTCACACGTCAGCTGACGCCAGTCATTTTCGCTCCACGCGTACATTTCGTAATCGTTGCCCGTTTCGTGGCACCACGCGAGGAAATGTTCGAAGGCCTCCTTGAAATGGGGCGCTCCGGCGAGCATGCCCATGGTGATGCCTGTCAGCTCTTGGCACGTTTCATTCATTTCTGTCGAATACTCTGGCAAGACATATTCTTTGTACGACGAAATTTCTTCGCCTGCTTCATTTAATTTTACGGCGCCAATTTCGATGATTTCACCTTTGCAAATACGGCGTGCTTCCTTTTGCTTGCGGTTAATCGGATTCATTTCAAAATCGACGAAGACTGCTTTCATGGAGATAGCTCCTTCCTAAACGAGAAAAAGTACAATGTATACCCTCTATTATACCATAGGCATTTAGAGAAAACCTATACTAAAATGTACAAACATCGTCTAAGGCGCGGACATTTCCTGTAGCTGTCAGGTGAATTTCCTTGCCCTCTGGGAGATTAGTGAAAATACAAAGGCACGCGTCGCTTTTGGCGTAGTCGCGAATATAAGCGGCATCAAAAGTCATGACGACGTCGCCTTTCTTTACGTGTTGGCTGTCGGCGACGTTCACCGTAAAGCCTTTGCCTTGTAATTGTACCGTATTAATGCCGATGTGGAGCATGTAGTCTGTGCCGTCAGTCGTCGTCAAGCAAAGAGCGTGGTGCGTGTCCGCAATATAGGTCACTGTGCTATCAGCCGGTGCGTAGACCGTCCCTAATGTAGGCGTAACGAAGAAGCCGTCGCCCATAGTCTTACTAGAAAAGGTTTCATCCGGTGCTTCTGCAATGGCATGAATAGTCCCTGTAAAAGGGGACGCAAAGCCTTTCGATTTCTTGAATATATTGAACATAGTATAACTCCTTTTCGTATCGAGATTATGACTCATTGTAGCATATTCTGGGCAGTGAAAAAAGACAGCAAAAAAGCGATCCCATATGGAATCGCTTTTTTGTAATGTATTAGAGAGGTATATGAATGAAGGGGATTTAAGGAAAATTCCTTAAGCTTCTGCAGCTGCTTTACCAAGAGCTGCGCATTCTTCGGAATTATCCGGAGTTTCGTTTACGATAGCAGTACCGATAACTGTTGCGCCAGTATCTTCTGTACGCTGTTTCCAGTTATCCATCCATTCGCCAGTGCCCCAGCCGTAGGAGCCGAATAAACCAACTTTTTTGCCTTTTAACTTGCCTTCGAGTTCAGCGAAGAACGGTTCAACAACAGTTTCTTCCAATTCTTCAGCACCCATTGCCGGGCAGCCTAATAAAATAACGTCTTTGGAAGCGATAGCGTCAACAGTTGTGTCTTCGAATTTTACAACTTCTACGTCAGCACCGGCAGCTTTTGCAGCTGCTTCGATTTCATTTGCCATTGCTTCTGTGTTGCCTGTGCCACTCCAATATACGATTTCTACCATGATACATTCCTCCTTGAATTTATGCTACTATCAACGAATCTATAGATGACCCGACGACAAAACTGTTTATATACGCTTTGCGGCAAGAGCTGAATTTACGGAATAATTCCGATGCTTTGCAAGCATCGCCGTACACTTTCCATTCGCCGCACAACTTAGCGTGATTCCCCTTATTGGTAATGAAGCCACAAACATCTTCTAAGGGATAGCCCAGGAAAATTCCGGATTCGTGAGGGAAACAACCGCCTGTTGCGATGCGCTCAGATAAGTGATTCAATATATCTGCCAAGGTACTTTCGCACCCGTAGCCAAAGGTCTGCAAAAAGAAGGAAATCTTCTGCTCGCGGACGTAGGCTTCGACCATTGCTGGCCGATAAACATACAACAGCGTACGTTTTGGACCATGATATAAAATTCGAAAGTGTAACCCTTTTTTATTAAACTTTTGATTATAACTATTAATTAACTCTTCATGAGATTGAAGAGAATTATTATGAGGAAAGCAAATGAGCGATCCCATTTTCAGTCCCGCCAATGTGGGAGATGCACAGTATATCAACGCTTCATCTATACTCATATGGGGACCTCCATTCCCTTTCCTGTTCTGCAAATACTATACCATTAAAGGATAATAATTGTCAATATCTATTTATGAAAAATGAGATATTTTATAAATTTTATATAGAAGAGGCCGTTCCCTATTCTATGCAAGCATAAAAGACCGCTGTATAATACTCAGTATAACGTGAAAGGAGAAACGAACTATGAACGAAACCAAACCGATACCGACTTATGATGGCTGCTTTGGGTGCGGCAAAGACAACCCTATTGGCTTGCATTTACATATGAAACGCGTAGACGACCACTGTGAAGCCGTCTTTACACCGCAAAAAGAACATGAAAGCTATGGCGATAGAATGCACGGCGGCCTCGTGACGACCCTACTCGACGAAGTCATGGGCGATTATGTCCTGAAAGTCACAGGCGTGCCGACATATACGGCTGAAATCAACGTACGTTTTCGCCATGCTGTGCCCATTGGCCAGGCCTTAACCATTACGGGCTGGATTACGAAGCATCACGGCCGCCTCGTCGTCACTGAAGGCTGTGTCACTGCTGCAGACGGCACGGTCATGGCTGAAGCTACAGCGAAGATGATGATGGCCAAATAATAGGATACCCATAAAAAAATGCACCTCCCGTAGTAGACGTTAATCTAATACGTGAGGTGCGCTTTTTATATTCTTACCGTATGCGTTCGACAAAACTCATGCCTTCCGGATTATTGGCAGAGAAGCCGCCTTTTTCGACATCATCAAAGTCAAGGGACGGGTCGTAGGTCTGGACTTTCTTCAGTTTTTTCACAATACCGTAAGGCTTTTCAAGAGACAAATCTTCGCCTTTGCCGGAAATGACCCACAAGATTTTATAGCCTTGCGGCGTAACGGCCAGTTTCTTTTCGCCTTTACCGTCTGTGAAATAGACGAGGAGGTCAATATTATGATGGTTAGCGTACTCAATGACGTGCGCAAATTCGGTGCCGCCGCGAATGTTGAGCCGTTCTTTCAGGTCTTTTAAATGATTGACCGTATAGGTCCGGCGGATTTGGTTGTCACACTCGATGACTGTAATCTGATGGTCATAGGATTTGACGATTTGGAAGACTTCTTGCATAGCCTGCTTAAATTCGGCGTCACTAATACTGCCGCTAATGTCGAGAGCTACGAAGATATTGGCCTTATGATTGCGCAAATGGCCCGGTAAATCGAAGCGGTCTGGCTGACGGCGGTTGCGGCGCGTCGTCGTTTTCTTTAGTTCTGCCGCGACAGTACCGACGATTTTCTTTAAGTAATAGTGCCAAGGCAGTTCGTTTTCTCCTTTTTTCAGGTCTGCAATCATACCGCCTAAGTAGGTGGACACGTTACCTTTTTGTGCCGTAGCCGCGTATTTTTCTGTGAATTTCTGCAAGGTTTGGTCGTCAATAGGGTCTGATTCGTCCCAAATGTCGTGCGTATGGGCCGGGTCAAATTCGGAGCGAATCGTATCGTCCGTTTCGCCAGTGCCTTCCATGTCACCTTTTTTATGCTTTTGCAAGAGGTCCAGGCCGCGTTGGATTTGGTCCGCATAGTATTCGAACGTTTCAAAGGGCTTCATGACCAGGGAATACTGGGTGTTGACCCAAGGGAGCGTCGCCGCATCAGGCTGGAGATGGTCGAGATACGTATTGATGACTACATCCATGGCGAGATTCAAGGCGAGACGGCTGTAATTAGCCTGGAGCTTACGAGCCCGCAAGAGGTGGAGGGAGACGACGTGCAAGATTTCATGCTTCATAGAGCTTTCCATTTGTTCCGGGGTGAGAGAGAGGAACATATAGGGATTGAAATACATGACGTACTTGGCGTTTTTGAAATTGACCCCTGTAGGACTAGCCAGGTTAAAGCGAATGTCGCGGCCCATTTGAAAGAGAAAGTAGCCAAAGAAATTGTCCTTATCTTCCATGAGCCGTAAGTTGAGCTTGTCTATAAAGAGGAAGAACCGTTCTTTAAAGTCTTCGGGCACGACGAGGAGACCGCGCGTCTTTTTCGGCTTATTTTCGTAGTCTGTGACGATGTCGTACGCGTCTTGGTAGAGGTCGATGATTTCACTTGCTAAGGTCTGTTCCATAGGCATCACCGAATAGAGCGATACGATTCAAAGTAAGCATTAATAAAGGTATCGTTGTCTTGTGCATACTTGTAAACTCCAGGGTAATTGTTACGAATGTCTTTCATGACACCGACCATGAGGTCTACAGGATAGAGTTTTAAATAGGCCATGAGGCCGTCAATAGCAGGCTCTGGCTGGCACATTTCGTCGTGAATGGCTGTAGAGAGACGGCCGAGCATATTTTTTGCGGCTAAATAGAGGCGCGTATGGCTTTCGTCTTCGACGCGCTGCTGCATGCTTTCTGGGAGTGTTTCTGCTTCAAAGACGTCTTCATAGGAAATGAGAGGCTTGTAGTCGGACGTAATGAAGTTGACAAATTCTTCAGCAATGACTTTGCCTACGTTACCGCGAATGACATTGAAGAAGACGTTTTTCGAAATCGTATCTTCTGCGTTTTTATAGACTTTGTAGAGCCCCGAAATACGTTCATAACTACGAGGCGTAGCGTTGATGTCGTCTTCGTTTTCTTGATGTAAATATTCAGGGAATGTCGAAATAAATTCCATGACTTTCGGGTCAATGTCGGCACTGGCAGCCCAGTCGAGCCATTGCATGTAGTCTGCTTCCATATAGAGCCAGACAAAACGGTTTTCTTGGGCTGCGTCCATGTCGACGGCTTGGTATTCATAGGAATTGGACGGGTTCATAGCCGCAATGATACGGACTTCCGGCCGTAAATGGTAGCCGTTGATTTCTTTATTTAAGACGAGGTTCATCAATTCCTGCTGGACTGCGTGTTCGCAGCGGTTGATTTCATCGATAAAGAGGAGGACGGTCCGGCCTTTGGCGATTTCATCGTCAATTTCGCGGAGTGTATGATGGACTGCGTAGACTGTCGTCTTTTCTTCTACTTCTTCGCCTTTATGATTGAGGCGCATGTACGTTTTGACTGTCGGCAAGCCGCCGATTTCCCCTTCTTTTAATAAGTTGCCGTCAATCATGACGAGACTCCAGTCATGTTTACGGGCTAATTCATGGGCTAAGGAGGTCTTACCAATACCGGTTTCGCCGACGAGCAACGGTACTTCGCCAGCTTGTAATACTAAATCTACACTACGGAGCGTATCTGTAAAATTCATGATTCTTCCACCTATTCTAACTAAATTTTAATTTTTCATCGACAGCAATGCGTTTAGCTTTTTTGCTGCCCTTTTCGTAGACTAACATGAGCTTGTCTACAGGCCGCAAATCGACGGCTTGATCAATGGCTGTGCTCGTAATGAAGTTGCGCACAAATTGTTCATCTACGTCGTCTTGAGCAAGAACCTTGCTGACTGCGTCTTCTACGTCTTCTTTCGTAAGTGTAATGAACGTCGGCATGTACTTAATGACGAGAATGTTGAGCCGCAAGAAATCGAGGACTTTTGCTGCATCGACGTGAGGCACTAAGCGAATAGCACGGGCATCGCTCTTGATGGCAATGCACTGGGCTTCATAGGACGGATGCTTTAAATAGCGCAAAGCTTCGTAGTTTTGCCGTGCTGCTTCTTCTTGTGCTTCTTCGCACGGGTCTTGCATATATTTCACAGCGTCATAGTTCTTTTGGACTGCTAAGAGTTGCAATTCTTTGCTCGGATGGGCAATGTATTTAATGGCCCAGCCCGATTGGGTTAAGGCTTTTTTCTGGAGTGCTAGAGATGGATTTTTAATGTATTCCAAGGTGCTCCAGCTGGCTGTAATGGCTTTATCTAAGAGTTCATCTGACGGATTGGTAATGAATTGAATAGCTTTTGCCGTATTAGCGACAGCAATTTCTTCCATTTCCGGCGTTGGGTCTTTAATAAATTGCAGAGCCAAGCCGTTTTTTTGGACGGCTAAGAGTTTCATTTCATCTGTTGGATTTTCAATACGCTCTAAGACGTATGGATTAATCTTTATCATTTCTACATAGCGTTTTTCATCCATAGTTCATACTTCCTTTATAGTTTTTAATATACCCTTATCATACTACGTTATGGCAAAAAAATAAAACCTGCAACGGCAAATGTTGTTGCAGGTTTCGGGAGCGTTTTATGCATTTATTTCGTAGCCGTAAAGAAGGCTAAACGGCTGAGATTGATGAAGAGGTGCCGGACGTTCTGAAAGACCGTCGGTGTGCCTTTCGTGTCTAAGATTTTGCCGTCAGGCGTGTACGATGCGTCTAAGGTCGGTTCGATTTCGTATATATTTTCCCGTTTTTGTCCGTGGACCTTAGCGGTGTATTCATCGATTTGGGAAATAGTCTGGCCTTGTTCGAAAGTCATGTCCGTAATGGTCGGGTTATACCGTTCGACGTAGAGCTTGGCGGAAATATTTTCGATGCTGCTCGGATAATCGCGGGTCTGCATGCTGCGCAGACTGTCCGTGTCGACGTAGACGATGCCGTCGGGCTGGGTGCTGACGACGCGGTAACGGGACGGGTTCTGGAGCAATGTCTGACTGTCCATTGCACTAGCCGAAAAAGCTCCCAAAGCGAGTGTACAAAGGAGCGTTGCCAAGGTAATCTGTCTTTTCATAATCTATATCCTCCTTCGCTGCTACCGATTCATTGCATCTTGTGTAATCTGCTGGCCTTTGAGTTTTGCCAGACGGTTCATAGAGATGAACATGTCTTTGACGTTGCCCCACTGGAGGGTGTCGAGTTTTACTGTATAGGCTTCGCCAGTCGGTTTGTAGACGTTCGTTAAGTTGGCGTTGAAGTTGTACTGTCCTTCTCGTTTATTGGCGTGGAACGATGCGTCGTATTCGTTGATTTGGCGAATGGTCTGGCCTTTCATGAAGGTCATGGCATCGATGGTGCTGTTATATTTTTCTACATAGAGTTTGCAGTTAATGTTTTCAATGCTGTTTGGATAGTCCATGGTCTGCATGCCGCTAATGGTGTCCATGTCAGCGTAGACGATGCCGTCCGGTTCGGTGCTGATGACGCGATACCGGTCCGGATTGGACAAGAGCGTTTGCGAATCCATAGCACTTGCAGAGACTGCCCCAAAGGCGAGGAGGCAAAGGAGGGAGAATAACATCGTGAGTTTTTTCATGTGTATCATCCTTTCATGGGACAAAGTTTAGAATTTCTTTACGTGCCGTCATTATACCATAGAACTCTCCGACGTGGCAGACATGGCTGGGACTTGTAACGAAATTGTAAGACTTGCGTCATTTGTGGGCACTATATGGCAAGAATATGAAAAAATTTATGCAAATAACAAATAGTCTAAACGGCAATGTTTCGGCTTGCGAAATGCGAGAAAATAGCATAAAATAATGGTATCAATATACAAAGAGTGTCCTAATACCTATACTAGATGGAGAGGATGGACGTTCATGTTAGACTTTCGGATTCGCACCTTTCTTTGCGTGTGCCGCCATATGAATTACACCCGTGCTGCTGCGGAACTACGGATTACCCAACCAGCAGTATCGCAACATATACGCCATTTAGAAACAGAATACCAGACGAAATTATTCGATTATACAGGGAAACATTTAGCCTTGACCCAGGCCGGTCGGATTCTGCTAAATGCTGCCAAAACGATTCATCACGACGATACGATTTTAAAGCAACGGCTCCGGGATTTGGAAAAAAATAACAAGTCCCTTGCCTTTGGCGCAACTCATACGATTGGGGAATTTGATATTATTGATAAATTGGCCGAATTTCTTCATGCGCACAAAGACATAAATATACGACTAGAAATTGCCGATACAGAGAGTCTCTTAAAAGCCGTCGATGAAGGGGTTATCGATTTTGCTATTGTTGAAGAATTTTTTGAACAAGGCCAATATGAAATGCGCCTCTTTTCTAATGAGCCCCTCATTGCGGTCTGCAGCAGTGACTACGATACGAAAGACGAAATGACCCTCCAAGAACTGCGGGAAAAACGTATTATTATCCGCGAAAAAAGTGCCGGTGCCAGAGAGCTCTTAGAGCGGAATCTAGCTGAACATAGCTTGAATATTGCCGACTTTCCCTATCGCTACGAAGTGGGCAGCCCCCAAGCTGTCAAAGGGCTGGCGTGTCGCAATTGCGGCATTGCCTTTCTCTATGAAAAGTCGGTGCGGCAAGAACTGGCTGACGGCGTGCTGCGAGTCATTCACATCAAAGACTTTTCCATTACCCATGCCTTTACGTTCTTATGGCGCAAAGGGAGTTTGTATAGTGGTTTATTCCTCAATATGTATGAACAATTACGTTCATAAGTCCTGCGCATAGAAAACATGAGAATCTTTCTTATGAGACTGCTTTGACGATATCTTGTAAACGTGGTATAATCATTTTGCAAATATTCTGTTTGAATTGTATACAAAAAACAATATAAGCTATCCCAAGGATGTGAGTAAAGTCCTTTTGGATAGCTTATTTCGTGCCATCCTATAGCTCTTGCCCTACAGGCGTATGAGCACTCTTTCGTTAGTTTCTGAGAAAGGAGTACCCTATGAACAGTGTAAAGAAAATCGTAGGACTTTTAGGTCTATGTACAGCCTTGTCCGTGTCCGTTGCAGGCGCAACCTTTCATCCCGGTGACCGAGGCGACCAGATTACAGTGATTCAGCAAGCCTTAGTCAATACAGGCAGTGCCATTGCTGTAGATGGTGACTATGGTGCAGGCACGCAAGAAGCAGTGCGGCAATTCCAACTTAGTCACGGCCTCGATGCAGACGGCATCGTCGGAGCCCAGACGTATGAAGCCTTGATGGGGGCTGCTATGCCGGACAATATGAGCAGCCGTTACGGTGGCGCAGCACCGACAACGATTGCCAAAGCCATAGCCGATAAAGCCGTTTTTCCGATTGTCACGGCCAATAACGAAATCAAAGTCATTCAGCAGGCTTTAAAAGGCCAAGGCTATAACGTCGATGTAGACGGTGTCTTTGGGGTCGCTACAGAACAAGCCGTCCGGGCTTATCAATCGCGCAATGGCCTCGAATCAGATGGTGTCGTAGGACAAGAAACCTTCTATAGCTTAACAGGACAAGTATTACCGACTGGCCCAGTACGTCGTTTTGGTAATGGTGGGTTCGGCAGCCGCACAGGCACGGCGAATTCAGCACTGGCAAAACAACTCCTCGGCATTGCGAATCAGTACAAAGGCGTTCCGTATGTCTTTGGCGGCAATACACCGTCCGGCTTTGACTGTTCCGGTTTTACACGCTACGTCTATTCAGCTGTAGGTATTGATTTACCGCGCATGGCTGATGAACAGTATGGCGTAGGCAACGACGTGTCCGTTTCCAATTTACAGCCCGGTGATTTGGTCTTCTTCTCGACGTATGCGCCAGGCGTGTCCCACGTAGGCATTTATATTGGCGACAGCCAGTTCATTAATGCCTCTAACGACGGGGTCAGTGTAGCCAGCCTCAATAGCAGCTATTGGGCCTCCCATTACGTTGGCGCCAAACGAGTTATTTAATTATAGATACGCAAAAGCATGAGTTCTGAATAGACCGAACTCATGCTTTTTTATTGCCCTATTAGTGAAAGTTAGCATTGCAAATCTGCATGGCTACGCCGTCTTCCATGATGTGAAAGCCAAAGCGTTCATAAAAAGCGGCATTTTTACTTTCTTCAGGCATAATTTCAAGATAGAAATAATCTTTGTATTTTTCCTTAATCATATTGACCATCATACCGGCAATGCCGTGGCCGTGGTAGTCCGGATGGACAAGGACGTAATGCATATACGCTGTCATGACACCGTCGTCGCTGACGCGTACTAAGCCGACTAAGCGCGACCCATCCCAAGCGGAAATGACCGTCGAAGAGTTACATAAGGCTTGGTATAATTTATCAGGATATTTCCCGGACAACCAGTGGACCGATAAAAATAGTTCTTCTACTTGCTTTGGTGTAAAGTTTTTTTCTTCTGTATAGTGAATGTTCATGCTATCTTATTCCTTTCGTTTTCCATTGTATCATATCATGAACCATATGCATAGAAAAGCCCTTTTCGTCTACTGGAGTGTACGCTCATAGTCTGCGAAAAGGGCCTTTTTCGTTAGTGACCTACATCTACTGTTTCTTTGACGGCAATAGGCTGATTGAGTTTTGCTTTTTCTCGTTGGAGCATTACTTTATAGCACCCATAGACGATGCAGACCCAAATAGCGGAAATGAGTAAAGAAACGCGCGTTTCCGGCATGATGGCAATGCCTGTAATGACGGCACCGATGAAGAGCAAGGCTACGTAATCAGCGTATGGATAGAGCGGACTTTTATAGGTAATCTTATCGGCAATACCTAAACGCATTCTGTGTTTTCTAAATTTTAAGTGGCTGCAAACGATGCATCCCCAGTTGCAAAGGAGACCACAGACCGTAACGGAAGAAAAGATTTTAAAGACATCATTTGGCATGACGTAATTTACAACTGTCCCTAAAAACATAATGATGAAGACTGTTTTAATGGCGTTCCCAGGAACACCGCCTTTATTGACTTTCCCTAAAAAGGCTGGCGCATTATGCTGGAGAGCCATGTTGTATAATTTACGGCTATGGAAGAAGACCGATGAATTGACAGCAGAAAGAACGGCTGTAATGACGACGAGGTTCATAATGGAAGCGGCCCCAGGGATGCCGATCATGGAGAAGACTTCTACAAAGGGACTGCCTTTGCCTGTTAAATCGGTCCACGGGAAAATGGTGACGAGAACGAAAATAGCACCGACGTAGAAGATGAGGAGTCTCCAGAAGGTCGCATTGACGGCAGATTTCATAGTGTGTTTAATATTTTTGACTTCCCCAGCAGCCATACCTAAGTCTTCAATACCGCCAAAGGAAAAGGCTACGATGACGATGGCTAAGAAGGCACCAGAGAAGCCATTCGGGGCAAAACCGCCGAAGTCCGTTAAGTTCGCAAAGCCAATAGGCGTACCGCCATGACCCAAACCGAAAAGAATCATCATAAAGCCAAAGGCAATCAAAAAGACAATGGCCATGACTTTAATGAAAGCGAACCAAAATTCTGTTTCGCCAAAGAATTTAACACTGAAAATATTGACTGCAAAGACGATGGCAACAGCACAGACGGCAGTGAGCCAAATCGGTACAGACGGGAACCAAAATTCAATGTACCGCCCTAAGGCATTGAGTTCTGCTGCCGAAACAGCCAAGATAGACACGAAAGAATTCCAGCCGCAGAGAAAGGCGACGAAGCGGTGTAAATAGCGATTGGCGTACGAGACGAAGGAGCCAGAGACCGGTTCTTCGACGGCCATTTCACCAAGACAGCGGACGATACAATAAATGGCGACGGCTGCGAGCAAATAGACTAATGTAATGGCTGGGCCTGCTGTTTTGATGGCCCAAGAGGAGCCATAAAAGAGGCCAGTACCAATGGCGCCGCCAATGGCAATCATCTCGATGTGACGGCTTTTTAAATTACGGTGTAACTCTTCTTTTTCGTATGCTGCAACTTTATATTCATTCATCAGGAAGGCCTCCTTTACGAAATATAGGCTATACTAATGGGCGGAAATGGAAAGGGGCTGGCAATATAAGCGCGTCACCTGAGAAAAGCGTTTGGCTCCTTCTTCTAGTTGGACTAAGGACGGATACGTGAAATTCAAGCGGAAACTGTGGCCTGGACGATGGACTGGATCTACGGCAAAGGCTTCGCTCCGGACAGCACCGACACCGTGGGCGAACAAGTCTTCATAGAAGTCATCCATGGGCACGTCTTCGGGCAAAGTGGCCCAGACGAACATGCCCCCTTCAGGCTGCGTAAACTGTACAGATGGTGCAGCGTATTGCTGGAGTGTATCTAAGAGTAAGCGGCACCGTTTGCCGTAGAGTTTGCAAATGTCTTGAATATGGGCTTCGTAATCGATGGTTTGCAATGTTTGGACGATAGTCCGCTGTGTGAGCAAGGGCGATTCGCCGTCCATCGAGGACTTGGCCGTATCGAAGGCTTTGATTAACCGTTCGTTGGCGTATAAATAGCCCATCCGCAAGCCCGGTGCAATCGTTTTCGAATAGGAACCGGCAAAGATGACGCGGTCATCTGGGTCCATGGCTTTAAAGCAAGGAAGATGTTTGCCGTGGAAACGAATATCGCCATACGGGTCGTCTTCATAAATGAATAAATTATATTGCTGTGCGACTGCATAAATTTCTTTGCGCCGTGAAAGAGGCATCGTAGTACCGGTCGGATTGTGGAAATTAGGATTAAGGTAAATGAGTTTCCCTTTGCCGGACTGGGCGGTTTTGGCTAATTCATCAGGCAACATGCCTTGGTCATCTGTGGCGATGCCAATAGGGATACAGCCCGTCGCATGGGCTGCGCGAATGGCACCGGTAAAGGAAAAGTCTTCAAAGTAAATTTCGTCGCCTTCATTGCAAATCGTGCGAGGAACGAGGCCTAAGCCGTGGGTCGAGCCGTTGAGGACTGTGACGGCTTGATGCTCTTTAGGGAACTGTTTCTTTTCGACTAGCCGCTGTTTTGTTAGCTCTTTAAAGGTCGTATCACCGGCACTAGGGCCGTATTCAAAATAGGTCAGTAAATCTCCGGCTAACAAAGCTTCTATACTTTGCTTTAACTCCTGCGAAGGAATGGCTTCGGCTGCAGGATTGCCAATGGCTAAGGAAATAAAGCCAGGAATGGACGCACCGCGTACGGCAACTTCTCTGATTAAACTGGGAATGGAATGATTCGTTTTTTCTGGTAAGATAAATTTCATAATAGCAACACTCCTGACAAGATATAAACTATGACCTACCTAAGATAAAAAAAACGGCGTATCTACTGATAATAGAGATACACCATTGTAAGTATGTATGCTGTTGTGTAATAGGTAAGCTTCATCGAATCTGCTATAATTATACCATAGGCCAAGAGATGTACATAATGTCATGAAAGTAAATGGCTAGTGTATGTAAAATCCGTACAGAAGTATCGAGAATGAACAGAAATTAAGTAATAAAAAGACAAAATTATTTAAAATAAGAAAAATAATAACTGAAATACGAAAGACTTTTACATGATTAAGTATAAATTCTTTAAATAAAATGATAAATGACTCTGCATCAAGGCTCGTGCTTCATTTTCGTCGCTATTACATAAGGCTTGATAAATGGCGGCGTGTTTGTTTTTCATATTCCGTAGATTTTGCAGGAGAATCAATTTTTTTGCCAGAAACAGTTTTTTCTTCTTATATGTATTAAACACATCAATAATATAGGCATTGTCTGAGGCCTGGATAATGATATTGTGGAAATCATTGTCTAAGAAGACGAGCTTTTCAATGTCTTTAGCCGCAATGGCTTTGTCGTATATAGCCAGATTTTCTTTTAATTGGGCCAGTTGTTCATCTGTTATATTGCGTGCTGCTAAATAGGCTGCTTGTGTCTCAAGGAGCAGGCGAAATTCAAAAAAGTCGACGTAGTCTTTTAAATGAATTGTATAGACTTTGTACCCAGAACGGCCATTTTTTTCAATATACCCATCATTGCAGAGCTTGATCAAGGCATCGCGAATAGGCGTGCGGCTCATGGAAAAAAGGGCGACTAAATCTTCTTGGTTAATCTTCTGATTTTCTGGCAGCTCGCCGAGGAGAATGTCATTTAAGACGAGATGGTACGCAATTTCTGTCGTCGAAATAAAGGGATTTTGGTCTTTCATGGCTTGGATTTTCTTTTCATAAAATGCTTTATCTTTCATGGGATTCTGTCCTTCCGCTGTATACTATACTACTAAAAGGTTAGTATATACTGTTATCATAGGAATGTATAGTCTGATAAAAGAGGGAGAATATAAAAAACATATAAAATGTACTGGAAATAGTACGAAATAAAAAGTTTTATACTATTTTATATCCTTTTTTTTAGGGATTGCTTGCGAGATTGATACAAGTCCATAAGGTATGATATAAATACAGTACAAAATAAAATATCTTAGCATACAAGGGAGTATAAGGAGAAATTATACTCCCTTTTGCGTGTACAGAAAGTGAGTGGTATAGATGAGAATTGGCATTTTTAATAACGTTCGTGGCGGTGTACAACGGTTTCAGCCCTATGCAGCAGGCTATACGCCGCAATTAGACTTTATTCCCTTAGCCTATGCGCCGACGCTGGATAATATTCAGAATCTTAGAAAGGAACATTGTGATGCGTTGCTGTATTTTAATGACCATAAGGAACAGCCCGATTTTTTTAAAACCTTAGCAGACAATGGTGTGAAATATCTTGTTACCTGTAGTGCCGGATACGATCAATTCGATTTACAGGCTATGAAACGGTATCAACTCAAAGGGGCCAACGTACCGGCCTATTCACCTAATGCAATCGCCGAGTATACGGTTATGATTGTCTTGACCTTACTGCGCAAGCTCAGAGTGCAGTGTCATCGCATATTGCAGCATAACTTTGGCATTCAAGGCCTAAAAGGGAGGGAATTGCGCAATATGACTGTCGGTATCGTCGGGACTGGACGTATTGGCCGGACGACGATTGAATGTTTAAGCGGCTTTCACCCCAAAGAAATATTGGCCTATTCGCCGCATCATCACAGTGCGACGAAAGCGACCTATGTGTCCTTAGAAGAACTATATAAACAAGCCGATGTCATCATCTTTCACTGTGCTGCAA
Source organism: uncultured Megasphaera sp. (assembly GCA_900540735.1). Classification (GTDB taxonomy): domain Bacteria; phylum Bacillota; class Negativicutes; order Veillonellales; family Megasphaeraceae; genus Megasphaera. The sequence continues at coordinate 29,719 of UQHB01000025.1, forward strand.
CCGAAGACAATTACCACATGGTCAATTGGGATACACTCCGCCTGATGAAAGACGGCGTCGTCTTAGTCAATGCCGCGCGAGGCTCCTTATTCGATACGAAGGCTGTCTTTGAAAGCGTCGTATCCGGTAAAATCGGTGCCTTAGGCTTAGATGTTATCGAAGGGGAAGAACTGCTGCGGAAGCGGTATGATATGCACTGTGAAGCGGCCCTTTGGCTGACGCAATTATTGCAGTACGAAAACGTCATCTACACACCGCATACGGCCTTTTATACAGATGAAGCAGAACGGAATATGTCGGAAACAACCGTGTCTAACTTATACGAATACGCCACGACGGGAACGTGCCGGAATGAGCTTGTACGATAATGAGGTGCGCCTATGAATTGGAAAATTATCTTAGCAATTCTGACGGCAAACGTCGTCATCATGTCTGCAAGTTATACCATGTTGATTCCTTTTTTGCCCATGTATTTAACGCGAGAATTGGGCGTGGCCAGTACTGATGTCAACGTCTGGTCAAGTATCGTCTTTTCCTCCACTTTTGTGGTCAGTGCCGTAATGGCTCCCATTTGGGGTGGTATGGCCGATAAACGGGGCAAACGGGCCATGGCCATTCGGGCGGCCTTATTTTTAGCTATTGCTTATTTTTTAGGCGGTGTCGTTACGTCGCCGTTGCAACTTACGCTAGTTCGCATATTCCAAGGCTTTGCTGCTGGCTTATGGCCTATGGAGCTGGCCATTATGTCTTTGTATGCACCGACAGATAAATTAGGCTTTTGCTTAGGCACTATGCAAGGAGCCTTAACGGCAGGACAAGTCCTGGGTCCCTTAGTCGGTGGAGCCTTAGCAGAACTGGTGGGCATGCGGGCTTCCTTCTTTGTGGCGGCTCTGTTTTTAGTGTGCAACTGCTTGACCTTTGTCTTTATTATTAAAGAACCGGCTGTACAGAAACAACCAGAAATCACGACGACCCCAGCGGTCTCGTCATGGCAGTTATGGTGCAACCCCTTAATCCATAAAGTCCTCTGTTACGCCGTCTTCGTGCAGATGGTCTTACTCATTTTACAGCCTATTTTAACGCCGTATATTGCGAGCCTTGCCGGAGATATTCCCAATCTCATGGTCGTGTCAGGCTTCGTCTTTTCTTTGAGCGGCTTTGCCAGCGTCTTGTCGGCTCCGCTTTGGGGCCGTTTTGGTCAGCACCATGGCTTTTTCTTAGTACTGACGATTACCATGGCTGGTGCCGGCGTAGCTATGGTTGTCCAAGGAATTCCCCATTCGCTCTATGCCTTTGCTATTATGCAATTCATTGTGGGTCTCTTTTTCGCCGGTATTCACCCGTCGCTTAATTCTATTCTAGCGACTCATACAGTACCGGCCATGAAGGGCCGTATTTTTGGCATGATGTTTTCGGCCCAGCAAATTGGCTCTATTATTGGCCCTCTCTTAGGCGGAATAATCGCGACCTTCTGGAGTACGATGTATGTCTTCTTTGTAGCTGGCGTTATTTTATTAACCTTAAGTATTGTCGTTACGTATCAAAAAAAGCCGACTGCTATATTACAGTCGGCTATGTATAAACAACATGTCAGTCATTAAGGGAAGATACAGTAGGTTATTCTAATATATGATGCTGCAAGGCATATTCTACGAGCTCGGCTTTGGTAGTACAGCCGAGCTTTTGCATGAGCCGCGTCTTATAGGTCGAGACCGTTTTGATAGATAAATGGAGCTTTTCGGCAATCGTACTGAGGGAGTGGCCGTGGACGAGATACCGAAGGACTTCGGCTTCGCGAGCAGATAAGGGAGCTTCGGTAGCAGGACCGTCGATTAAGCTGTTTAAGAGGGTATGGGCTTCGCGTTCGCCTAAGTAACGCCGTCCTGCCATGACGGTGTGCAAGGCTGCAAAGAGTTCCGCATCGAGCGTGTCTTTACAGAGATAGCCAGACGCACCGTGCTGCATGACTTCTTTGACGTATTGTTGTTCGCTGTACATGGTGAGTACCAAGACTTTGATAGGGTAGTTACGCCGTTTGATTTCTTTTAAACAATCGATGCCGTTCATAACGGGCATAGAGAGATCGAGGAGGAGAACATCTGCTGGCGTAGTCTCTAACAGGTCAAGTGTTTCTTGTCCGTTCGAGGCTTCGGCAACGACGGAAAATTCCGGTTGTGATGATAATAATAGTTTTAATCCTGTCCGAAGGAGCCTATGGTCATCGGCGAGGATAATGCGAATAGGTTGTGCCATCGTTATACCTCCTGCGTAGTAGATAAGGGTAGGGAAATGGTCAAGGTCGTGCCTTTTGTAGGCATACTATCGATATGGAAGGTTCCGTTTAAAAGAGCTGCCCGTTCACGCATGCTGACGATGCCGAGGTGATTGTCGAGTCGTGCTTTTTCTGCTGTGTCTTCACTAAAACCAATGCCGTTATCGGCAATGGAAATAGTCAGCCAATCGTCTTGGACTGTTAAGGAAATATGGACGACATCGGCCTGAGCGTGACGGACAATATTCGTCAGCCCTTCTTGGAGCATGCGATAACATAAGAGGGCGATAGGATGCGAAATATAGCTGAAGTCACCTGTATGCGTGAGGGTGACCTGCATATGAGGCTGGGTTTTGCGGAACGTATCTAGGTATTTTTCAATCGCTACGACGAGGCCTAAATCATCGAGTAAAGGCGGATGGAGGGTAACTGCCAAATGGCGCAGGCCTTCTAGGGTTTCTTTGAGGACACCGCGTACGTCTTCGACGAGGCCCCGTGTTTCTTCGTTTTCAATGCGGTCTTGAATGAGCCGTAAGTAGGCGAGCATAGAGACCATGGATTGGCTTGTTTCGTCGTGGAGCTCCCGGGAAATGCGCCGCCGTTCGTCTTCGCGAGCAGAGAATAATTGGCTGATGAGCCAGAGGCGGAGTTTTTCTTTTTCTTGGAGCTCTGCTAGGAGATGGGCATTTTCTTTGTCTTTCGTTTCGAGACGGCTGACCATGCTATTAAAGACCTTGGCTAAATGACCGAGGTCGTCTCGGGTTTCAACAGGGACTTGGACCGTATAATTGCCGAGGCTGATTTGCCGGACAGCTTTGGCCATATGGCGAATCGGTGTAAGAAAGGCATGGGCATAGCGCGTCGCCAAGAGCGAGGCCATGAAGCAAATGAGGACAATAAAAAACATGATTTCCAGGAACCGTTTGCGCATGACCGTGACCATATGCTGCTCCGATAGGCCAATGCGGAAATAGCCGACAAGGCCATCATCAATGGGGCTGATGATTTCACGGATATATCCTTCGTTACTGTTGTAGGTCGCTGTCGAATCGTTGCTGTCTTTGGCAAGGCGCACTGGCGGCAGTCCTGTCGGTAAACCGTCTGTAAAGGTACTGGCAACGATTTGCCCATCAGGACGAGCGACGAGGATGTAGCGGATTTGGTCGTTGCTTCGCTGTGTCGCCAGGAGTTGTTCCGTCATGGCAAATTGGTCATCGACGAGAATATTTTCACTAATAATCGTACTGATAGAAGCAGCAATTTCCCGTCCTGACTGGTCTAATTCGTGCTCCATAGAGGAACTCGTCGTATAGAGCATGAGGGAGCTAATGATGATGCCGCAAAGGCAGATAGTGCCGACAATGAGGACGTTAAACTTGACATAGAGGCTTCTAGTGCGCATCATCTGTCCCTCCTTGCTGGTGTCGCAACGCATACTTTTGGCGCAGTGCATCATAGAGCCGTGGGTCTGGTGGTACGAATTTGTCGATGACCGCTTGTTGCAGTGCATCTTGGAGGGAGGCTTCTTCGTCCATGGTATAGAAAATCTGCCGAAGTGTATCTTTTTCTGTATTCGACAAAGAACTGCGCATCACTACCGGCCCTGTTGGTGTAGCCGGTAAGACGGCGATGATGCGGACTTTATCTTTGAGCTGGGGATTGGCCGTAATGACGTGGTCATAAATCTGACTATCTAAGCTAGCGGCATCGGCTAAATGATTGGCTACAGCCCAAAGGGATTTATCGTGATTATACGTATAAAAAGATTGAGCAAAAAATGCTTCTGCTGTCGTGTGTTGATCCATTAAGAGAAAATCGATGGCTAATTTACCGGAATAACTAATGGGGTCTGTAAAAGCAAAGACTTTGCCCTTAAGTTGACTGAAATCGGTAATGGGACTATCGGCAGCTACGATGACATAGGTGTTGTAGAAAATTGTGCCTTTCGTCTGCACCATAGCGAGCAGCTCAATGGGCGTTTTACCTTGGTAGGCGGAGTATGCCCCGGTCGAAAAGAAGGCTATGTCTGCACCGCCGTTAGCCATGAGCGTATTTAACTCTTCATAAGTTCGTCGTTGCAAGAGAACGGCCGGACGGCCATCTTTTTGCGCAATATATTGTACGAGCTGTTCATAGGCCTGTCGTGTTTCTCGTGGCGACATGACCGACGCAAAGGCGATGCGCAGTGGCGGAGTGCTATCTGGCTGTGTTGGTGTAGACGCTTGTTGTTGAGGACGGGAGAAATCAATATATCCTTGTGGTGATGCACAGCCTGTAAGCTGGAGGCAACAAAGTGCTATAAGACAGCCCATGATGGCAGATAATTTCATATAATCCCGCTCCTTTACCGTATATTTACATATGATAGATTGTAAAATAAAGTGCGACAACTAAAAAACTCACAGTAGATTTCGTGTA
>UQHB01000026.1 GCA_900540735.1 uncultured Megasphaera sp.
TGGGAAAGCTAGAGGAAAGGTAAACCAACCATTTGAACCACCTAATCCCCACTGTATAATTAGGCCATTGGAAAATTTTACCCAGCCGTTTTGCGCAAGCGACTGGGCTATGATGCCAGAACCACTCGATTCCCTAAATGGCTGATCATTAACAATTATGCTAGCATTCCCTTTGCGGCTGTAAATGCGACCCTCACCTTGGTCAATCCATAGCTGTGTACTTTCTTGATTTTTATTCGCTGGGATATTAATCAACTGTCCGTATTGAGTCGGCTGATTATTAATCATATTTTCCGTATAAAAAATCGAGCAAACTCCAAGTGAATTCCACCCAGTGTTAGACGTATCTGCAGGAACATAGTTATCTCCATACGTATGCAATGCATCAAATAAGTTAGACGGAGTCAGTTCTTTTACTCCTAACTGAGTTCTTGCCGCGGCGGCATCTGCGGCGTTGCCCAAGGAGCGGATAAACGCCGTCATATCAGTAATATGGGATAAGTCAGTTTTGGGCATTCCCCACGTCCCATTTCCCAATAATGTTGCATCCTGCAAACCTTTAGCAGGAGCAGGGACTAAGCCGCCAGAACCAGCAACACTAGCGGTTGCGCCTTTCATTAAAGAAATTTGTTTCCATGACCCATCAGCGCACAAAAAATATCCTACTTGGGCTGTAGTAGGAGCCGGCACCATGCCTCTTACCCCATTGGCGGTTGATGTTGCGCCTTTAAAGTTGCTATGCGCGTTTGCATCAGTATTATGGTCAGAAATACGCTTAGCAGAATTATCTACCAGTACCCACGTTGCAGGATTTACTGAGATTAATTTATAAATATTATTGTTGTCATCAGTACGCATACAAAACATACCAACTTGTAAATTAGTTGTTGGAAAAGCATTACCGCTAAAATTAGATGCCGCACTTTCAATACTTTTTTGCATCTTTGGCACGGCTACGTTTACGTAGTCCTGCATATTTAAATGATAAAATTTTTGCATCGCCTTACCATCCTTTCGAAGCCCATGAGATAACCCCAGCGACTAACTTACCGGTTGCGCTATCTTGTAGCTCTACTTCAAAGTATCGCCCTTTATTTTCATCTTGCCCATCAGTACGCAGGATATGTGGAATAATGATAGCATCACCTGTCCCACCACTGACAGTCACCTGAACTTCCGGGGCATTATAATAAAATTTGTTGTAATATACCCTCGTTGCCGCTGTTGTATCTGTTATATTGACCCGTCCTCCATCGTTGGTATCATCGATGTCAACGTGCGCCGCTACATCGTATAACAATGGTTCCGTTTGTGTCGCATGGCTGATTACTTGCAACCGCATCAAGGCCTTCTCATACTCGTAGTCACCAACATTAAAGTCGATAAACTCCTCGTAGAGTGGTGGCTTATTCATTTGCGCCAAGAAATCGGTTTCAGTCATAACACAGTCATCTATTTGTATCGCTTCGATTAAGGCATTAGCTGCACGAATATACGCATCATAGACAGCTACTGCTTCTTGTAAATTCTTTGCGCACTGCTTTTTGATGCTCTCCTGAACAGCAACTGCTTCTGCCACTAACCGCTTCAAGGTAAGTTGTCGTACAAAGATTTCCTGCACATTAATGGATTCAGATTTATTGCATCCCACACGGTTTGATTCCGTATCATCAAGATGTAGAACAACTTCCTTGTTGTTCTTTGCCATGTCTTTTCGCACGTGTTCCTGTAAGTCTATCGTTTCAGACACTAGTCGTTGCAGCGTAAATAAACGCGAAAACAGATCACGTATTAATACATCTTCTGCTTTAGTGAGTTTCATGTCTTTTTTCGTGCTTTCAGACACTATGATGGACTCTTTTAGCATCAATACTGGTAGAAATAACAAGTGACTAAATCCATCTAAACAGTGTATTGATTCGAGGACGGATTGACTGAAATGGGCGTTTCGTCGCATTGTATCGGCGATTGATAACGTATCTCTCAAGGCTTTTCCTGACCGGCAAATACGCCGGTCTTGTACGTGCAAGGTTTCCCCGCGAAACCGCCAATCTATGCTACGCCAATACAGCAATGCTAGCGGCGTGGTTATGGATTGTATAGCCTGCTTGCAATCCATAACAGTAATAGGCATCCAACTATCTTGCAAGGAAAATGGGGTGCCTATATGTGAGAAATTGCGTCCATCTCCCACCCAGATATGTTCCGAAACGCGCAGCGCATAATTCATTACGATAAGGTGAACTGGAATGTCGTCGTCAGTACATCAGCAGCGGCTTTGTTGATGACATCAAACGTCACCCGGTCTAGGAAAATCCCACCAGAAGAAGCATTACAAATGCCGGCCTCTGTAATGGCACCGGTCGCTTCCCCTGCATTAAAGGTTGTCCTCAAGGTAAATACCTTGGTGCCCGTCGTATGCGCATACGTAGCGGCTTTTCTGGACAACTCAGTAACAAGAGCCGTCTGTGTGGCGGCCGCCGCTGTTGTTCCGGTTCCTACGGCGGTATATCCCATTACAGCTGGCCGACTTGATGCAGCGGCCAACGCATTGCAAATAAAGTCAAATCCTACATTTAAAATTAAATTATCCTTACGGCGTGTCATGACCGTTCCGTCACCCTTAACCAACACGGCCTCTAGACTGCCTTTAATTCTTACTTTATCATCTTTATTAAGCATGATTTCACCCCTTTGGATAACAATATAGTGACGTAAAGGCTCCGCATGGCGGTATGGTATCCGACACACTTTGCTTTACGTCATACGTCAGCCCATACATAAAGAAAAGCCGTGCGTCGGTGCTTTGTGCGATGCCGATATACAGCCAGTCCCTGTCCATGGTTTGTAATTGTAACGTCAACGTCTTGCTTTGCTTTGTATCTCTCACATAGTACACGTCTAGCCGCACATCATATCCTACATACAAAGTTTGACTGCCTTGTAATGTCATGATAATGCAGTCTGTAAACGCTTTTGTCTTCTTAATCCAAAATCCTAAAGAGAAGACTTCCGGCACGGAAACTTTGTAGGACAACTGCGTAACATCGGTAATCAAAATCCCACCGTTATACCGTCCATCCCCTTTACTCGTATTGCGGTCTTCAGCAATCGTTCCTCCCGTTGCCGCAGTAGTTCCGTCCACAATGGCATCAAAGATATCTCCACTTCCAGCTGGTTTATAACGCGCAATCTGCTGACGCAGTTCTACACCATCTAGGTCTCCGATGACACCGATAATAAGTGTGTGTGTAGCCTCATAGCTATCGACAGCAAAGTCACAATCAATAATCCGTAATGGCTGCGATGTAACGGCGTTAAGTTTTTCATCAATCCAGTTCCGGGCCTTAATTTTCTGCGGCAGTTGGATGGACATGATATATTCGCCGTTAAACGCGGCTTTTTCCAGCTTCAAGCCCCCCATCTTACTGTCGAGAAACATGTTAACTTTGTTGCAGCTATACCCTATCTCTTCTTGGTCAAAGTCGAGGATGATATTTTTATTGATTTCCGGCGACGTGTCGATTTGATACCAAGCGCACTCATCGGAAAAGTTGTTATGGTCATCAACGGCCTTAATCATAAAGTACGACTGCCCTTTGTTGGGGCGGATATACCGATGTTTATTGATTTTTGTGCGAAAGATTTCTACGCCTTGGCTCCAATCATGTGTATTACCGACTTTTACGACATACGTGACATTGTAGATGGACAGCGCGTCCCAGTAAAAATATAGGTTTGCGTCGTTCTTTTCTACCCAGAACCCAGTTACATTAGGGACATAACAGTTAAAGTAGGCTCGCTCCCCTTCACCAAACTGATCATAATACGCGATAACGACAGTTTTTATGTCTTTGTTGGGATATAAGTACACATTATCTAAGGTTTGGTATTTTACGCCATCTATATAGATATTGGCACCAATACAATCTGTTGGAATTTCAAGGAAGGTAATGAGCGTCCCTTCGTTGTTCTTGGTAAGAGAAATATCTGTTGGTGCGTCTGGCCGTCGTTTGCTATATGTCAGCGTTGCCGGATTGGAGATTTTGCCGCCTTTACTGACAGCATATAGATATATCCTACCGGCAAACGTTTTAGGCAGTTCAAGCGATGATGTTGCCGTCGTTCGCTCCAATAACCCATCAGCTGTCCCGACGTGCGTATCAGTTCGTAACTCATAATAAGAAAACTTATCGTCAGTAATTGCATCCCAGTTCAGTACACCGCCTAACCTGTCAAAGGTAAGGGTAAGGTTCTTTGGTTTAATATAATCACCGGGATTAGGGTCGTCCGTCTCGTCTTCCGTAAAACCATTGGCTATATTGACCTGTTCATTGACAGACTTTAGATACTGCCGTAGAAGGGAGATAAGATAGCGCCCATCACCTTGTATGGCTGTGGGCAAGTCTGGTATAGTCAGTTTTACTTTTGCATTGGTCTTCTGTTCCTCTGCCATAGCATCACCCCATACCAGAAGCAATAGCCTGTTGTAAAGCGGTCACGATTTGCGTATCCTGCGTAATATCGTATTCGTTTTCATTCAGTGCCAGTAAGACAGCTGATTTTACAATGACATCATTAATCCCATCATGCGTAAACGGTAAGTCTTCTTTAATGTCATCCACGAGCTTAGGAGTTGCAAAGTAGCGGAACTTTACCGCTTTATACGCGTCATCCGTAATATGTACTGTACCGTTTGTCATCTGCAAAGGATATGTACCACACGCATTAAGGTAGTTCTTTGGGATACTGTCGCCTTCACGCATGGTAGTTTCTTCTACTAAGGCAGGCCATTTGGCGGAAATGAGCATGGACGCCACTTGCTGGATAGCCGTGTTGAGGAATTGCATGCATCGCCCTTCACTATATTCTGCGCTAATGTCATGCGTTTCTTGTTTAATTCGGTTTATGGCTTCTTCTACTTTCATAGCATTCACCACCTATACAATGAATGGCATGCGTTGTTGTGGATTGGTATAGCGTCGAATCGGCACTATCGTCGCTAGGACATCCTGAACAGCACTGCTCATAGTATCTGTGTCAGGATTATTTGAGAGAATCGTACAGGTTAGCTTGCATAATGCATCCTTGAACGTTACTGGTAATTCAATCATATCGTCTACACTTGCAATACCAGTGATTGTCGCTGTGTAGAGCATGTCGACGCTTTTTACGCCGGTATAGAGCTTATTACGGAGAATCTTATACTTTGTACATAACGGCGGTTTAATAGGCTGACAAGGCGTTAAATCTCTGCCGTCTCGTCTACGCACGATCCGCACAAGTCCAATGAAATCATCCGGTAAATCCACGCCTGTTGTCTGCATGTCAATATGTGGATTATGCGTATCATTGGTAGCATTATCCGCATCAATGGCCTTGTTCAGTTCGTCTTCATCAAAAGTCATTACCTTTTCAAGGAAGTCTGTCCCTTGATAATACTGATTAACGTAGCGTAAACACTCATTAACTCCCTGCATGACATCATAGTCGCTGTACTGGACGGCATTATTATCTTTCAGCTTGTAGCGGATAAGGTTGATTAATTCTTTGGCCGTAATCATAAGAGCACCGCCTGACAGCCTCTCCACATCGTGCGCTTGTGATTGACTTTAAAGGCTGTGTGGACGTCAAAGAACTTTTTCATGTTCTTCATATATGTCCGCATATCGCCTTCCTGTTGCGCGCGCCGAGCTGTCACCAACCAAGGGTCAAACGTCCAAAATTCTGGCGGAATATACCCCATCAATTGCATGCGTTCGTTCTTATCGCCAAACCACCCGCCATCGTCTCGTTCATTCGCCTGTTTAGCGGCATCTACATACGCAGATACATCTCAAGTATTACGTAAGATTATCTTTTTGCCTTGTTTAAAAAGTCGTTGCTTTGTAATCATAGTATCACCTTTAATAAAAATAGGGGATATAGTTGCCCATATCCCCATACTATCCATTTTCTACCGTTTAATATCTACAATAGAGCAAGATGCTTTAGGCTGTGTGCCCTGTAACCCAACACGTGTTTCGACCGCAAATACTTCATACGTACCTTTTTTAGCAATATTAGGTACTTCGTGAGGACGGCTCAAATACCGCATATCCCAGTACTGCATATCAAGAATATCTACACGGTCATCCGGATAAAGGCGATGAACATTCGCATTAACGAGGCCAAACGAGCCCTGATAGCTTGTAGCTACTTCGATAACTTTATCTTTGGTATTGCTTTTGCGATATGCCGTAGTGGTTGCTAATACTAATTCGTTAAACCGGCGGAATTTGCCAGAAGACATATACGCTTCCGTCGGACTACCGCCACGTTTAAAGGCCATTTCCATGGCATTATTTAAGTCATCCAAGGTATAATCTGCTGTTTTCCCAAGGGAAATGATATTGTTCGCAACGAGTTTAACATTAGTTCCTGTATCTGTTGGCTTAATCTGTTTATCTGCAATTTTTTCAACAGCGCCTTTCTGTGTGTCGAAAATGGTGAAGGATTTCGGGTTTGTGTCATCAATTCGCACATAGTAATACATACCTTTAGTAACGCCAGCCGGGGCTTTATCTGCTGTAAAATAGACAATATCACCAGTATCTAATTTCGGGTCTTCTGTTGCTGTAATGGTGCCAGTGGCACTATTAATAGTCACATCAATCGTGTTCTGACTCATGAAATAGGGTATACCACCAGAACGAGGCTGTACGGTTTTCGTACCGTCTACTTTTGCGTCCGAGTTGACAAGCATATATTCGATGTCCTGTGCCTGATAGGTCATAGCATCAAATTTAGCATCGTCTAAATCAGTGCCATGTTCGTTGTTATATGCTTTGGTAACTTCATTCTGGACGTCCGATACAAGGCCTGTATTCTGGAAAAATTGGACATTGTTTGACTTACCTTCAATGGAGCCAGTCGGTTCAAATTTATAGTCTTCGTATTCAAGGTGAGCGTTGTCCTGAGGCGGACGGAGGCCTTTGGTAAACCAGCTAAAGCTAGTTTCGGTAGCAGGTTTTGTACTACCAAATTTAGAATAAAACAACGTTACTTCTGGGGAAATGTTCGTTAAAATCGGGGATAAATCTTCTGCGTGTCCGATTGCGTCGTATGTAAACGACTGATTAGGGCTTTTGTCAAGTTTTCTTACTACATCTGGCATGAGTATCTTCTCCTTTTGTTAAAAATCATTTATTTCCATGCGCCAAATTCGCTAAAAACTCGCGACGCTGGCGTACATTCATGGACCGCATCTGCGTAAAATCAATAGGTTTTTGTGGTGTAGTCGCTCCTGTTCCCGGCTGTTCTACTTTGGGGATAGGAATACGTTTAGGCTGTTTAGATAAGTCATTTTCTTTTGCATAATAAAAAGAGCGTGTATCGTCATAATATTTTTCAAGTACTTTGCACTGTGCTTCTGTGACATTGCCTTTATTCATTGACTCGATGGCCTGCGCAACAGTTTGTGCCTCTTTATACGGCATATTTTGATAATGTGTGGCCAATAATTGATTAATTTCATTGAAATGTGGTTCTGTCTGTTGTTTCTGTCTTGCAAAATCAACAATGCTTTGATATAAAGCCCGTTGCTGTTGTTGGGCTTGCTGCTGTTGTACACTCTGTTGTTGTACAGCATTTAACATTTGCAATCGATTCCATTCGACAGCCGATTTATACTGCTCTGCCTTTGCTTTTTGCTGTTCATCATCACTGTATTCTGCCGTATTAAGTTCTTCCGGTGTAATCCCGATTTCTTGCATAGCACGCTTTTTAGCTTCCGCATCAATGGCTTCTAAAAACTGCCGCTGTTGTGCCATAGCCGCCTTTTGCTGTTCTTCTTGCCATTTCTGCTGCTGGATACGTTGTTGCTCTGCTTTTTGTGCCTGCTTCTGTCGATATTCAAGATACTGCTGCTGGAATTCCGGACCAATCCGGCGTTCATCAACCGTGCCATTACGGATAGCCTCATTGATTTCATCTAACGTATAAGGCTGAGTATTGATAAGTCCTTCTGCTGTTGTTCCCGGCTTAGTATCACCGTTAGGCGGTGAAGCAGGCTCATTATCTTGCGATGGTGTTTCGTTCGGCTTATTTTCTGCCTGCATTTCAGTGGTAGATACAATGCGTTTTCGCCTTGTCTGTGGGTCAGTCACGAGCATTCGCGCATTTTGTTCTCCCTGTGACTCTTGTGATGGTTGCGTTGTACTGTTCGCTTCCGCTCCGGCAGGAGCTGTTGTATCCTGCACGTCTTGTACTGGTGCTGGAGCCGCCTCGCCTTCTGCAAAGAGCTGTAAATTAAACCATAATTCTTTCATGGTTAGTCCCCTTTCTTACTTTTCTGTATATTAGCTTCGGTAATAATACCTGATAAATAGGTATAAAGACGAATAGATGCTTGATAATCACGTTTTACACTATCTGCGTCATACTCATTACGGCTAAGGCAGGTTAATGTCCGCAATTCCTCTGTTTTCATGAAATCACTCATGAACTCTTGCAAGTCTTCGGCTCGACTGCCTTGGCGCAATAGTTCGGTTCGTAGTTGGGCCGCTTCATTTGCCCATTGGCTGCGACTGGTCGCATGTCGTTGTTTATGAATGAGCTTGTCTTTAAGTGTTATTAACGTAGTTTTAAATTGCTCATACACGTTTCAACACCTCTTTCTGCGCCATGCTTTCCGGCGTTGCCTTCCCTTGCATAGTGCTATTAATAATGCCCATCTGCGTATTAAGCGGCAAATCGCTAATATTAGCACTAACGCGAGGAATCGACGCAACGGCAGCTTTCCCTTCGTAATCTGCTTTCTTAAGTGCCAACTGACTCTGTAATGCCTGTTCTGCGGCTTGCTGAGCTGTTTGTGCTTGCTGTTGTGCTGCTTGTGCCTGCTGTTGCTGTGCTTCTTGGCTATCTGGGTCAAGCAAAATACCTTGCGTATTCTTGAGCCCCATTTCTTCAAGGAGTGCCGTGCCTGCAGAGTAGTATGACTTAGGCGTAGCAACACCAGCTTGCGATAAGACTGGATAAATCTTGCTCAGCAGGAGCATATACGATTGGATACGCGCTTCTTTTGTCCCTGCGCCGTTGCCGACGTTAATGACTAAATCGTAGTCAATGTCCATGTCTGCGTTATTAATAGATACTTCGGTGTCTTTATACCGGAACGTCTGGACAGCTTCGCCATATTTTTTGTTGAGCAGGATAATAAAACGCACCATCGGCACGATCCAATTCTCTGCAAAGAGTCTAGCCACAAGTTTGATGCGCTTATCGGCCTGCCCTAAGATAGCGGTAATCCCTGTAGCTGTCTTGTTTAGGCTGTTGGCATCAAGGCCTTGATTATATTTCGTCGAGCCGGAGCGGTTTTGCACCTCTGACTCTGCGTAATTGACTAAATCCATAGTCATTGGCGAAACATTGCCTTGCGGTACAGGGTAAATCGCTTGTGATGGGTCATTGTTCGTCGGTACATATTCGTCGCCATTAAGAAGCGCATCAAAGTCCATAATAGAGTTATAATTGACAAATTTCTGCGCTACATTAGTCTTGGCCACATTAATAATCAGTTGTTTAATCAGTGCTGTTTTTAAATCTTGCAGCCCTTCAACTTCCTCTGCTAAGCCTTTATCCGCAAAGATTTTACGGCATTCCCGGATAGCTCCCATCGCGAAAAACGGCGCAAGGTCAAACTCATTCGTCTGGATAGACAATGGCGTATCACCGACACAATGGACAATAAGATGTTCATACACGCCGTCGTTGTTGTAGTCTACATCAACGTAACATTCAAAGAGTTCGACGTCCTTGCTGGCATTATCACCGTCGCTGGCTGTCATTTTCTTTTGATTGAGTTCGGGATTGTTGTATATATCCGCATTGGTACGCCTCGTATCTCCAGTGTTTTCAAGGGCTTTATCTACATCTTGATATACGCCTTCCTGTTCTTTACGTTTGAGATAGTCACCTTTGACGATTTTACGGTGCGCCACAAACTTACAGTTTTGCAAGTTATTTGCTTCCGGCGTAAAGCGTAGCTCAGTCGGTGGAATATACTCGACAACAGGATGATTAGCCGTTATTTTGACGTGGTCAAACTGGACTTCGTATAAGTCTGCCGCATCCTTTAAGGGTTTGACAGACTGTATCTCAATTTCACCGCTTAAGCTTGCTTGTGTCAGCATATACGCTGACGGCAAATCATTTATATCGAGCATCATCTTGTAGCGTTCCCTATCCTCATCGCGTTTCCAATACACCTTAGCTACGCCAAAATTAAGGCTTAATGCATCGTCTATGACGTCATTAATCAAGCTAGTGTAGTTATTCTTGCGCGTCAGCTGATATTCGATGAGCTGTTGAATTTTGGTTGCTGTATCGTCGTTTTGTATCGTACTGCCGGCAATCGTGACAGGCGATTCGTTGCCGGTAAACACTTCAATCAAGCTAGGTTTCATCCATTCCACGACGTTATTAAAGTCCATGGAAATAAACTTTGACAACTCCGACAAACGCGGCATTTTCTTTCTATACAAGTCCTGTTCTGCCTGTCTGAGCTGTTGACGCAATATAAGCTTGGGTTCGACAGTACTTTCATAGTAGTGATTCGATACGCCAATACCATCTTTGACGCTCTTCATAATCTTCTCGATTTCATCCTTTTTGAGAGTTTTTAAGGATATAGGCTGTTCCGTCGGCTCAGCCTGTTGCATCAGCCAGTCAGACACATTGATTGGTTGCGGCGCATCCCTGCCAAACAGTCCCCCTTGCCGTTCTTGCGCCGCCGCAAGGTTGTTATTAATATCGTCCATCATGTCACCTCTTTAATAGCAATAAAAAAGACACCACAATTTGTAGTGTCTTATGTGGTGGAAACGGCAGGATTTGAACCTGCGACGACGCGATTATAAGTCACGCATTCTAACCGCTGAATTACATTTCCATGAGGGGGTACGTTAACCATACCGAGAATCGTGCGGCGGTGAACCGTTGCCCAGTGTTTTCCTGCCCTTACCATGTCGAGGGAGGTGTAGTCATAGAAAGGAGGCGGTGGAGATGCCCTATCGCCTTCGGGTATTGCTCCGCCTACATGCTCCCATAACGCCGCATCCGTCCGGCAATCTTTTGCCGCCAGACATCGGCTTGTCCTCTGCTTTCTTTGTATAACTTAGCACATAAATACGCCAGACAGTCCATTAAATGGCTATACTCGTTCTTGTCCGGCTCGTCTAATGTGCGGCCGGCTACTACTTTGCGGTGATAACCGCCAGTGAAGGCCTCAATAATCATCGTGCATTTCGGGTCGATAAGCAGCATTGGTTGTCCGTCACTCGTCAACGTCGTAAGGTAATAGCGCACGGCCTCTTGTCGTCCTTGCTGGGTGAGTTCGCCCGGCTCGACCACAATGCCGTATTCATCGCGTAGGAGTTCGTTTGCCGTCTTTTCATCGGCTTGTGAACGTTGATTCCCGGCCGGGTCGCCTACATAATTGACGTCATACCCAGCGTAATAAGTCTGTAACTCTGCCATTAACGCTTTAGCATGGTTCCGCATCCCGCAATCAAAGGACTGTAGCTCTGACAATAGGAGCAACTGCCCCTTGGCTGTAACTTGTCCAATAAGGGTGGCAGGTGTAAGCCCGTAGTCAAATCCGGCTTGTAAAGGCCGTCCTGCAATAGGATGTAACGGCTCTTTGGCGACATTACGCTCGTAATTAAATTCGGGGTAGTACTTCGGTTCTGCCGATACGGTCCAGTTGATTTCATATTCTCGTTCCCACCCTTCGGTCGTCGTGCCTTTCTTTTCATTCCGCTTCCACTCTTCACTCCGTTTATTCGGGTCTGCTGTATAGTGGATACGCGCAATGTACACGCCGTTACGTTTGTATTCGTGTACGCCGGTCATGACGTCGTGCGGTTCGATTTCATCATCCGGCTCGTCGTCATTAAGCTTACCAGTCACAAGCTGGCAAAAGAAACCGGGATTGGCCGACGAATCAATAAAGATTTTCCCACCGCCTTCGATGGTAGGCCGCAGGGAATTCCATGTCGCCGCTGCAAAGTCCCAGAACGCCATTTCAGTACAATAGACGATAGATGCCGTGTACTGTCGTAGCTGGTCAGCCCCTTCCGCCACGGCTCTAAACTCTACGCCATTGCTGAATTTGATGTAGTCATACCCCATCTTAGAGCGTGTCTTGCGCTCAATGGACGGCCAAACATGCGACGTAGGGAGGTGCTCATACATAAAAAGTAAACGACTGTCACCGAGGAGATACGCCGAGTCATCGTACTTTTTAGATTGCACGAATATGGATAGATTCTTGCCAAACATGGCGTAATACAAGAGATTAGCCAGGCACCGCCATGTCATCATCATACGGCGCGACTTTGGGAAGGCTGTTACCTGCTCATTATGTATCAGCTCGTCGACACGAGCCAGATACGGGAGCCGTGGAAACTTGGCTACTTCCCCTTCCTTGGCTTCGTTGACGGTGTAACAGCAATCTTGTATCCACTCCGTCGGGTTCTGCTTCCACAATTTCCATTCCAACAGCCGCATCAGCTCTAACTTGTCTTGCGTGGTTGTAGTTGTCTTTTTAGTTTTATGCACTATTTTTGTGGCATTCATAGAATCATTCCCGCCTTTGGAGAGTCAAGACTGCATAATTACTTAAGTTTGCTCTCTAGCTCCTTGATACGCTTGTCAAGGTCGGCATCTGCAATCTGCTGAATATTAATGACGCCGCCGTCTTTGCCAGTGATTTCCTGTTCAATTTTATCGCGCAATCATCTTTCATACGATTTTTCAGCCAGAATTTTTGCGACATTGGTTCGGGTTTTATCCAGCGTTTACGCCTAGCCACCGTGACCATTTCTCCATTCTCGTCACGCTTTTGGTCTTCTTCCCACACATAATAACCGGTGCCAGAACGTTGCGCGGCCTCTTCGACCTCAAAGTCATATACACGTTTTTTCTTTTTTACGGCCTCCGACAACTCCGGGAATCTTTTCATCCATTCGTAGAATGTAGACGGAGCAATATTCATCTTGTCTTCATCTTTAGCTATCTGCTCGTTAGTAAAACCATGTCTAGCCCAACCACGTAATAGCGTCAATCCTTCTTCCGTAAGCCAATATTCGTATTTACCCGGTCGAGCCATAAAATCACCTCTTTCTACGTGCCGATTTAAGCCATTTTATTTAGGCTGTCCATATAATTACACCTTCTGATTTTATCCAATCAATAACAAACGTTATTTCTATGGTCCAAACCATGACAATGGCTTAGATTTAATTAGTTTTTGTACTTCCGTTTCTAACACATTCTTTGCTAAATACGTGATCCCGGGAGCGGTAAGCCTCTTATATCATCTTCTTTTTCCACGTTCTCACCTCTCATTTCAGGCATAAAAAATACACCCACCAATTTGATGAGTGTATTCTTTATTCAACTGTTCTTCGCTTTAAGGAGTATTACTGTGTCTTACCTAAAATCTTACACTACTATTATACCACAGATTTTGCGCTGTTATTCCCGAATTAAGAGAAAGTTATTTGTCTCTATAATGAGAACCGCATTGCACGATTTTTATAATATCACCATCAATACGATATACAATACGGTTCGCAGCATCAATTCTGCGACTCCAGTACGAAGATAAATCTCCCACTAATGGCTCAGGCTTCCCGATGCCTTCGTATCCATTGCGGTCAATATCTTCAATCAGTTTGATGATCCGCTTTAAGGTCTTCTTGTCTTGCTTCGTCCAATAGATAAAATCTTCCCACGCTTCATCAGTCCACGCCTTTAGCATCTGTCACCTCATGAATCGTGCCGCCAGTTGCTTCCATTTGTGCTATAGAGCGGCGTAATCTTGCCATATTTTCTTTAGAGTAAAATGGGTCAGCAGATACTTCAAAAGGGATACGGCGTTCTCTTCCCAACTTTTTGAGATAAATCGTAATAGCCGTCGACATGGATAAGCCTAAGTCAGCACAAACCTGTTCAGCACTGCGTTTTACATCGTCATCTACACGTAAGCTAATTTGTGCCATAATATCAGCTCCTTTCTATTAATATTATAGCATTTTTATAGCTAATGTATAGTATTTTACCTTAAAATACACGAATTAAATTTATCTGACACGCTGCGGCAATTGCAAAGTTCCGTGCATCCGTAAGCATAGCATAATATACGGTACGGCTAATATGTACCTTTTCATTGATGTCATTGTACGTCTTGCCTTGATAGCGCATTTTTACGGCTTTGCGCTGCAAATCATCAAGATTATTATACGTTGCATCAATCACAGCTAACCACTTTTCAGGATGACGCACAACTACGCCATCAAACAACGTCACGGATTTTATAGGTGTAATGCCCTTGATAGCATTAATAGCAGTTGGGTCGCTCACAAAAGCATGTCCACCACCCCCAGTATGCCCACCATTCCCACAGTCTTGCCGTAATCTGATACAGCCTTGCGGATTTCCCTTTCTCGATAAAACATACTCTCTATCTTACGTATCGTTGTGTCTAAACTTGTACGCTGCCCTTTTATATACACTGGTTTCACCTTCCTTTTATACGCACTAAAGAGAGACATAGCATTATGCCTCTCTGAGTTGTAAAGAATCTTTTACCACTGAATAGCAAAACCACCGACATTGCTAGCAACCTTGTAGCCGCTTTCATCTAAAATGAGTTCGGCTTCAATGTTAAGATTTTCGTAGGAACTCTTATCAACCATTGTGTATCGCTCACCTTTATCGCAAGCAAGCTCAATTTCTCTGTTGATGTATTTCATGTATTTTTGTAAATCGCCTTTTTTCTCTTTCTCTATCATCATTAAAACCCTTTCTCTTGCCTGATTGGTTGTTATTAAATCGTATTTTGGTGCTTCTTTCTGATTCCCTTCGCCTTCGTCATAAGTCTTGACAAAAATATCTGGCTTGCAAGGATAATATTCACCGTTGATGCCGCGAATAATGTAATCACCGGGGCTTGCTTTCATGTCGCCTTCGAGGGTTTTAATCACGATGCTCCAATCATTTTTCCGGCCATCTAAGTAATTATTGCAAACCCTTCCCAGTGATTTTCCTGCAAACTTTTCTACATCATCAAAATTATGCCCGGTAAACTGTATTGCCTCTACGGTTACGGGCTTTTTCGTATACTGTTTGAATGTCATTCCTAAAACCTCCCTGTACTACCAAAACCGCCGTCGCTTCTGCCTGTACGACTAAGCCGGTCAACCTCTTTCCACGTTACTGGCTCATTCTTTTGTATCAGCCCTTGCACAATTCGTTCACCTTTTTCGATGACCTCTGGTGTATCACCAATATTGTCAAACATAGCAATGATTTCACCGCGGTAGCCACTGTCTACGATGCCAGTGCCATTGGAGAGCCGTAAATGCCGTTTCTTTGCGCAACCACTACGGATAAATAACTCTAAATGGTATCCTTCTGGCACCTCAAAGGCTAGTCCTGTACGGACACGATAGGCCTTTTCGTGCGGCTGTATAACCACCTTTTCCGGAGCATAAAAATCAAAGCAAGCATCGTCTTCATGCATGACGCTCGGTAATTTAATATCTGCTTCATTTAAATCATCAAGTACTTTCTTTACACGTATTTCCATGGTATTTACCACCTTTCATATTTATCACACTCAAACGGTTCTGCTACGATTGGTTCCGTGTCGCCATTACGTTTTAGCGTCCGTTTCGCCATTTCCGCAGCAGAAACGCTTTTCCCACAAATGATATACATCTTGCAATCTTTGCGGTTGCAAAACGTTGTATTCAAATATGCCATACCTTTTCACTCCTTTAAGGTTCGTACATGCCGTCCTTTACTCGCTTAGTAATATACGGATCCAGTTGATACGCTAGGCTATTCACATCCATTATTTCACGGACAACAATCTCAGCCCGTGGATTTTTCTTGTCTATGCCTTTAATACCCGACATATCCGATATTTGCACAACGAGCCTGTCATTATCAATGATGCAAGCTTTTTCCAGTATATCCGCCGTTGCTTGTATCAAGCCTATTAAATCAGGCCAACCAACACGGTTTTCCATGTAATACGCCACGTCCAATACTACAGGCCGTATAATGGGCATTTCTGGTCTGCGTTGATATACCATCTGGTCTAGTGCGTCCTTTTCATAATCTCGGTACGCTTTAGACTGTAATAGCCCATTACGTGTCTTGACCATGCCGTTTTTCTTAGTAATAGGTCGTCCGTATATGGTGTAAGTCCAGATATGCTTCATTTTCTTGTGTGTCTCCTAATATCTATGGTAAGTGCTACAAGAGTTAATACCAACAACAAGACGGCAATTCCAAACGCGGCCAATGAAATCAACCACAAGGGAAGGGAATAAAATACCCAAACACCACCGGTTACTAATGCAAACGCCATCATTAGCCATCCCCAAAACCATAGAACCGCTAAAACACTATTTGCATTATATCTAAGTTCAGGAATATTAGGGAATTTATTAAATACGATGGCTATGATAAATATTGTTGTAAACAAGTAAAGCATAAACCATCCTTGATTTTCACTCAGCCATTCAATAAATGTCATTCTTTCTTACCTCCTCCAAAATCTAAAATACTCATCACCTTGTGCCATACGATTTATTATCTCGTCTTTTATAGCCTGCCAAAACTGTCGCCATACGGCCTCGTCACACTCATCACCCCAGCCACATAAAGGCTTTTCAAAGTCTTCGTTCAGCACCCAAAGGGTATGGCTCGTCAAATATGGCAACAGCGGTGTAAAATACTCGACAGTCCATGACGTGATATACGTCCGTCGTCCAAAAGCATACCGTACGGCACTGATGACCATGGCTCCAAAGTCTTCGTTGTCTATCTCAACGGCATGGAGTTTTGATTCCTTACGTACTATCCGATTGATTTTCTGTAGTACTGGTTTGATTTCTTTGTCATCCTTGAAGGACTTACCGTAAGCTTTAAGATTTGCTTTAAGGTTATTTACATCAATCAGTTGGACGTGCGGTTTTATACTTTCCATCATTCATCGTATCCTCCATTCTTTTGGGCTTTCACCCATCGTCAGCCCTTGTTTTTTTTAGTGCTTTCACCATATTGTTAAACAGTTTATTCATGCATTTATCTTTTTCTCTGTCTGTCAAAATGTCATCAAACCAAAGTTGCAAGATACAATCTTTTTGCTTTTCCCATTTTATACTCTGGGCTTGCGGAACCGTGTAGCCTTGGCTCTCTATTTGTTCCGCTATGGACGGTGCCAATGCTCCAATCTGGAATGTAAATGATTTCATATCCTACTCCTTCGGCGGTTCCGGCAACGGCATCCAATGCGTTACGTCTCCATAAACACCATCATTTTGAATAAAATCAAACCATAAAATACCATCAATAGTTGTCTTATCCTCCCTGCAATATCCGATGGTTATATCAGGCTCGTCATTAAGGTCATTATGAAAAGCAATTAGTAAATCATCTGAACATTTTCTATCATAAAATTCGTTTGTCAATTCCGGTAATTTATCTTTGACGCTAATCCATTCCATTGTCATTCTCCTTCCTCCCATATACTTTTTTTCCACCACTTCATGCAACCGAGACGCATAATGTCAACCTTTTGATACACATTAAGTTTCGGAACTTCTTTGTCTGGTTTGCATCGTTTGATAAATAATACTTCAAGACCATCTACAACAATAATTCCTGCGTTTGGATTTTTATGACTCAGGATAGCGTTGATTTCTTCTTCTTTCCTCTTATAAAGACTTTTCGGTAATGCGTAGTACAGACCTCTAATAAAATCAGCATCATGATATTTACACTTTTGAAAATCCCGTTTAAAGTCTTGGAAATCTATTTTTATTTCAATCTCGTATACATAATTATTTTCAGTGATATAAATTAAGTCAGCTTCATACTTACCGTAATCAAGCTTAAGATTCGGAATAACTATATTGTGTATCCCCATCTGGCATCCAATTGCTTTTTGAATGTTCCATTCAGTGCCTGTAATCATACTTCTCCCTCATCCTTTTCGCTAACTTCTTCAATCAACCGTTTCAGATACCACAGAGCCTTTTTGTAGTCTTCCTTCTCTCTGCCCTTTGCTTCGGCGCGGCTCACATATTTCAGCACATTGCCACGCAAAAAACCTTTAAACTCTTCCGCCGTCATCTTAGCTTTGAGATAATCAATGACTTCAATACCGCCTTGGCAATAATGGCTTGGGTGGTTTACGGTATCATGCGCAGCGGTATGATTTACGTTTTCCGTTTCAGCCAGTTTCACTTTGGCCGCTTCTCCATCACCTTCCATAGCTTCGGCAACGTTATTCCATGCACGGATAGCATCCCGTTGGAAGTTTTCAGCGGAGCCGCTTGATTCACAATCGAGGCATACCACTTGGAAATAATACTTCGGTTCTTCACCGCGCGTATCTTTTTCACTCGCCAGAGCTACGGCAGCACTGCCACAGAACGGGCAATGTGCAATATTGCCGTAATTGGTGGATACTTTTTCTTTGTTTTGAGTCAGTGAAGCAACGATCCTCACATACTTAGTAAGAGACACAAAAGGGATGGTAGTTCTATCCCCATTGTTTTGAACCCCAAATTCATAGCCGTTGTTTAAGGTACTGCCGCCACACTGCATGTTATAGTACTTGATTTCGTGCGCGTCACATTCCAACAAATCATGAATATCCGTTCCGACAACATGCGTTTCGCCATGGTCCATATCTTTTACGGCAATGAGCGGCACCCGGATTTGATGCAATTTCTTCAAGTAAACGCAGTGGTCTTTTAAATCCAGTAACGCTTCATAAATGGTTTTACACTCGCCTTTCGTAAGGCTGATTATCATATTATCGTCTGCCCTTTCCGGATGTTTTCCAGCGGCTAATAAGCATTTTTCAATGACTTTATCAATATTATTTTTGCTCATTAATACCTCCAAATTCAAACCCAAACACATCACTACCAGCAACATCCTTTACTTTGTCTTCCAGCTCCTCACCATGGACTTCTACGGCGACTCGCTTGCCTTTAAACTTGCCTACTTTCAAGTGATGTTTGTCGACGATAGCTTTTACATCGTCATTCAATTCCATCAAATAAATCAGCATGGCTACCTCCTAGAATGGGATTTCTTCGTCTTTAACGGTCTCTCCCATACCATCAAAACTGCTTGGTGGTTTATCGCTTCCGCTAGCAGGGCCGTCTTTAAATAATCCAAGGAATACCTGTCTTGCAATAACTTCGGTTGTCCATCTCTTTTGCCCATTTTTGTCTTCATAACTGCGGACTTGCAATCGTCCTATCACACCGACATACGTTCCTTTGCCAGTATTATTGCCAACGGCTTCTGCGTCTTTATCCCACGCCACGCAGTTAATCCAGTCCGTACCTTTGCTTTCGCCGTTTTGGTCTTTGCCTCTGCCAACACCTACGCTAAAGGCTGCAACGGCCTTGCCTGATTGTGTAAATCTAATTTCCGGGTCTTTACCCAGATAACCGCTAATTTGTACTTGATTCATTTTTTCGTCTCCTTTTATGCCATTTATCCATCATGATATAATTTATTCTGATAGGCTTCCATGGGGCCATTAGTCGGCTTTAAAGACCAACTCAACGCCGCAAAACTGCTTGCAATCGTCGGTAAAAAAGTTTCCACTCTACCGGACTAACTTTTCCCAACCGTCGGCAATTTCGCAATTTACTAATAATTCTGAAATTGTCGGCGGTTCTTTTTGGGTTCTAATCCAATGCTTAACAACATATGCAACCAATTTAGAACTATACTGACTCAATGCATTCCCATATACTTCAAGGGCTATTTGATTAAATCGAATCCCATATGCTGCCGCTAAAAGCTGAATGCTTACTACAATATCTTTATCCATTGTGTTTATCTCCTTATCCGTAAATTTTAGGCCTTCCATGGACTTTGACGTATTCTTCCAGTACCGGGAACTCTACATCGCATTCCCTCGTCAAACATTCCATAAATTCGTAAATGCTGACCTCTTTCTTATGGATGAGCCACGCATAATCAGCGATGTACTTTTGCAAATCTTGTATCCGCTTCGGCCCAAAACCATAATCTTTGCGGAGCGTGTAAAACACGACGATAAGCGCACCTTGCAGCATGTTCGAGACCTGCACCTTTAGGGCTGGGTCTTTGCGATTCCCTACGATAGCCGCCGTCATTTTATCTACAAAGCGGTACATTTCCGATGCTTTGAACCCTTTCTTTTCAAGTTCATCGCGCCATTCACGGTAGCATCCTTGGGACTGGCCTACCTTTTCTTCAAACTTATCGTTCATCGTGACAAATCGCTTACGGCCAAAACCGTACTTATCGTGCAAGGCCTGTAAAACTAAGCATGCCGCCCAGTCAATGCCGGACGCTTGCCCGGCTTGGATTTGTAATAGCCGTTGGTGCTGCTCTTCTTTTTGAGAGGCTCTCGTTATCCATCCAATACTCATTTACTTATCCTTTCGTTTCCACGTTGTTATTTCATACGTCTCAGCTGTTCTGCCGGGACATAAACATGATTGTAAATATCGCCGGTGTATTTATTGATTACCAGCCCTAGAGGCAAGCCATCACATTGCCCTCGTTGTCGGTAGTTCCACTCGAATTCTTCCTGATTGTCGTAAATACGTTGCAGTGAGATGTCCGGGAATTTACGTCGTGCAAAACGCACCAGCTCGTCCGGAAGCCGGTAATAGTCGGCATCGTTTGGATCAGCAGCAACATACTGTTTCTGCTGTCGTTCTGCCCATCGTTTTTTAGCCTCGGACATAATTTCAGCAATCCGTTCTTTACCAACAACACTGACCGTTCCTTCTGGCAAGGATTGATATTCCGGTACACGATTACCAATAGCCTTGACGGCCTTGCGTATCATCGTGATGCTTGGTAACATATCGCTCTCATCACATACAGCCTTCAACGCTTTCAGCACAACATAATCGTCGGTCTTAGCAAAGACGGCTAACATGACATCCGCAAAACGTTTTCCTGATACTCCTGTAAGCTTATAAGCCTCACCGGGATAGTAGCCCTGCAATATCTGTAGTGCATTTTTGGCCATTTCTGCCGTCAATTTCTCTCGCTCTCCTTTCCATTTCAGCCTCTTCGGCTAATAATCGTTGGTCGCGTGCGCTTAGTTGTGGTTTCGCTTTGCTGTAATCAACACGCGGTATGTTTAAATAGCTCTCAAACTTGGGACCAAACAAGGTGCTCGGTCTTAAAAAACGCACCATGTCAGGGTTTCCCTTCCACTCATCCGTCATTTTGTCGATGACGGTCTTAAACTCGCCGACAGTAAAGCCATCTCTCAGTCGATCAAGAATAAGTGTCTGCGTATTGTACGACGTGTCCTTGTAGTTTGTCTCGGCCTTGGCATTGAGATACGCTACAATCTCCTGTACCTCATCTGTGGTATTTGCATTTTCTGCGCCCACCACTTCCACATCCGCAACGTCGGGCTTGCCCGACAATGGTTGTATGTTTTTAGTCTTGTCTAGTCTAGTCTTGTCTAGTCTAGGTATGGTGTCGGCTTGTGTGTCGGTTTGTGTGTCGGTTTGTGTGTCGGTTTGTGTATCGGTTTGTGTATCGGTTTGCGTGTTTCTGAGACACGCAAATGACGTATCTTTAGTTTGTGTGTCGGTTTGTGTGTCGGTTTGCGTGTTTCTGAGACACACAAATGGAAGTAATGAATACGTTGTGGATTGGTTCCCCTTACGAGCACGAAAGGTAATCCGTCCATTTTGTTGTAATGTATTTCTTGCTCTTACAATGGCGCTTTTTGATAATCCTGTGTCTAATTCTAATGCTGATATGGCCAGATTAAACTCTTGCTTCCAACCCGTTCGGTTACAGTAATGCATTAATGAAAACCATAGAATCCGTGCAGGTGTGGGAATCTGGTTTGTCACCAGCCAATCGTGAAAAGAATTAATTTCGTCAATATATCGCATACGCTATTCCTCATGGCAGGAACAGGACACGGCGCAAAGCCGCGCCCTTTCCACTTTTTGTTAATGATTCATCGGCTTGATGCAGTCATCTAAGAGTGCATCATCCTGTGCTTGTTGTCCCGTCTTTTCCGGGATGACTTCGCCTGTTTCCGGGTCGACGTTCGGCGGTACGTCTTGCTTTGGCATATCCTCGACCGGTGTAGCCTCTACGTCGGTGTAATCTGTTTCGTCCGGCGTATCCAGCATATCTTTGGCAAGGCCTGTCTTGATGGTTTCATCGGCAGCCACGGCCCGGACAAATTCCGTTTTCAGCGGCGCGTATTTCAGGCACCGCTTAAGTACGGTCTTCTTGGCCATTTCGTCAAAGTTTGTCTTCCAAGGACTGGTGTAGCCTTTCTTGTATGCCTGGCTATACGTCGTAGCGTGATTCTTGATGTCGTCCAAGCTCATGACCTCAAAACCATAGCCGCCGTCTTTCGTGTGGAATACGGCATAGTAGGCGATGGCTGCGCCCCGGTCTTTCATAGCCGGTTTATGTTTCAGTGTAGGATTCAAGCCTAATTCGTATTCAAATTCATCATTTTCGTAGACGATATGAGCTTGAATATCCTTTACCTGCCCGGAACGATAGGCCAAATCCATCAAGCCTTTATATCCCAGCTGAAATTGGCACTCTAAGACGCCTTTGTTGCGATACGGGATAAGATATGCCTGGCCAAGGGGCGTATTAGGCTCTACGCCCAACTGTGCAGCCTGCATCATGGCGCCGAGAAAACTTTTCGGCGAGCATTCCGCTAACTGTTTGTTCATGCTGATAGCGGAAAATACCATTCGCGTAAACCGTTCCGGTGTAAGTACTGAAGGCAATGCCTTGGCAATCTGCCCCTGCATGCTCATGATATAGTCTTGCATATTTTTAATGGGTTTTGCGGCACTGTTCGCCGTTCTGCGTGTCAGGCCGCCGCCGTTTACTGTTGCCATGTCTGTATCCTCCTATGCTTTTAAAATCCTGCTGGCTTTGCCTTGCTTCAGGCATGCCGTATAAATCTCCGGATACTCCGCTTTGAGTTTCTTACTATCGACGGTGATGCGCCCTTTCGTCGTCTTATACGTGACTTTCCGGTCGCCAATCATGCCGACTTCGTTGTCGCCGAGCATGAGCATCAATTTATTTTTCTGCTCTTGGATTTTAGCTTTAACATCCTTTTCTTGGCCCCTGAAGTTGTCCAATAGCTCCAAAATAGTCGCCGCTTCGGACGGCAATTCAATAGGCGTATCCTCACCGCCGGAGAACTGGCCGTCAATGGCTTCTTTCGTGGACTCACCGCCATCAATATCCGGCATAATGCCTTGTTTGACATTGACGTTCCAGAACTTTTCTTCTGCCTCAAAAAGCTCTGCAATCAACTCATCATTACGGGGTATTTCTTTCTGGCGAAAATGCTGCCCGCCAATCAGTACGGCAATGTACCATTTCGGAAGACCGGTGACCATCATGTAATGCTGGCATTGCCAGTAGTACGAATTAGGGACATTATTGCCGTCCCACTCTTTTGCGGAAAAGGCATTGGTCGTCTTGATTTCAAGGCCTGCCTTCTCGCCGACGACTAAGCGGTCTACGTCAGCCAAGAGCCAAGGATAAGATAAACTTTGCATCATACCTGCACGGCGTACTTTCTTGCCCGTCTTCTCTTCAAAGTCTTTCGCAACCAGTGGTTCCAAACGGATGCCCCACTGTACTGATTCCTTTTCAGATAAATCTTCCGGTTCGACTTGCCCTGTCTTTTCCAGCCACAACTGGTACGGGCTTTTCCAGGGATTATCTCCCATAATGGCACCGGCATCAGACCCGCCAATACCTTCCAAGCGTTTGGCAATCCAGGCTTCCCTGTTTTGCATCTGCTGTACCGTCATAATGAGTTGTGCCGTCATTTGTTCTTTCGTTGTCTGTACCATCTTTACAAACCTCCCATTATTTTCTATAATAAAAATGAATAATTTTTGGTAGTGGCTCACAGCTGTTGGTGCAGTTGTGAGCCTTTTTCTTTTTACCGCTGAATCAAGAGCACCTGACCGGGCTGAATATTCCCATCCTGAACGTCGTTGTCTTCGGCTATCTGCCAGTACTTTTCTCGGATATCCACATTCTTTGGGCCGTATATCGTCGCTACATCCCAAAGCGTGTCTCCTGGCTGTACTTGATACCGAAGAGGCGGCCGCACCGGTTTCGGTGGGTCATAATTCCCGGCCCATGCGCCGACAGCCGCTACAGCAAAAACCATCGCGAATGTTTTCCATAGTTTCAATTTCTTCTTTCTTGCTTTTCTTCTCATCGGTTCCTGTACCATGATACTAATCTCATGTACTTTCATGTTTTTCACTTCCCTTATGATGTGCTAATTGATCCAGCCATTCTTTAACCTGCCAGCCAAGAAACCGTCTTGGCCCACCGGCAAACTGGACAGACGGCATGTCACCGCTTTTTGCCAGCTTATATACTTTGCCTTTTGACATTCGCAATATTTTTGCAATCTGTTGCGCTGAATATGTTGCTGTACAATCAAGCATCGTCTCGCCTCCTTTCTAGTCATTGTCATCCTCCCCGTGATATAATCACAGCAGGAAAGGAGATGTTACTATGAGCCAAATTCTTAATTTTTTCGACTTATCAGTCATGCAGTCGGCCATACTATCCAATACCGGACTTATGATCAACAGTGTTGTGACTTTTGTTCTTGCCATCCTGTCCATCTTTTATTACCGCCGGTTCCTTCCCAACATCCATATATCGCACTTACGTTTCGTAACCTTTGACGACCGGTATGTCGATGTCAGAATCACAATCCGCAATCATTCCCAAGGAACAGATAGCCTTGATGATACATATCTGAAATTGCCAGATAAAAGGAAACTGTTCCCTATACCTGAATCTATCTTAAAAGCCATCAAAGTTACGGATAATCCGACGTATACGCTGAATCTTGATGATTTTATCCTGTTGAACCAAGAAAGCAATAACTACGACCTTATCGTCCGTAGCGGGACTCTTTTAGAATTGCCGTTATTTATCAAGCCTTACGAAACGATAAAAGCCCGTTTTGTCTTTGATGCTTTACACGTAAAGCCAGATGATATTACGGCTTCATCCTTAGTTCTTCGTCTGCCACATCGCAAGAAGACATACCCACTTTTCACGGCCACCAAGAAGAAATAGTCAGCAGGCAATACGCTTTCAGCAGGATGCCCAAACCATACAAGACGATGCAGGGGAATACCCACTCCTTGATGGACAGACGCAGGAAGATAATTAAGCCCACGATAGATGCAAGCTCGGAAATGACGTAGGTGTCCATGGTATCGTCCTCCTTTCTACGCCGGTTCACCTCTTTTTTGTGATACAATTACTATAAAAAGGAGATGATTACTATGAGTGATTCCAAAGCAATATTTCGAATTTTAAAAGCGATTGACGTTGCCTTCGAAAACGATATTAAAGGAATATTCAAAACGTTCTCTTTGATTCATTTCTCTTAGAGTCTTGCCAGTGCAGGGCTCTTTTTTATTATCTAAATCCATGGTATCACCCTCCTCTCTAAGATAGAATAAATTGCACTACGCAATTTCCGGGTCAAAAAAATAGTAATAATATTCTCTGTCGCTGAGTTTTAATGCCTTCCCTAATAAATTAGCTTCGTCTAGTGTGAGCGGTCTTACATGGTTCAGTTTTTGGCTTACAGTAGGTTCGCTACAGTCTAAAATATGCGGTGCAGCTAAATCTTTTTGAGTTAATCCCAGCTCAACCATACGAGCTTTTATCTTACGAGTGTTTAACATATTATTCTCCCCTTTCTTCTTTTTCTTTAAAATTGCGCTACGCAATTTCTATGCTTGTATTCTACCCCTTATACGGCCAAACGTCAATAGCTCTGTGCAATTTATTTTTTCTTTTTCGATAATTTTATTTGCTCTACGCAAATATTCATGGTATAATAATAATATAGAAAAACAAAAGAGGAGAGCACCATGATAAATCCAGACAGCCACTTAATCGGCAAAAGAATTTCAATTGCAAGAACTGAAAAAGGGATAACAGCAAAGGAACTAGCGGATGCAATTTCTGTAGCCGCTTCCACTATTTCACGTTATGAAAAAGGTGAAATAGTAAAGGTAAAAATGCCCGTTATCGAGGCAATTGCCAGAGTCTTAAACGTTAATCCTATGTGGCTTGTTGGTAAGTCAGAGTATAAAAAAGTAAAAGATATGCTTAACGCTTGGAAAACCGAACCGCCTAAAGGAACGTTTAAGCCAGAAATGAAAAAAGTCCCCATGCTCGGCTACGCGGCTGCTGGTCAGCCTCTCGAAAACCTTGACGGCCAGGACACGTATTACGTCCAGGTCGACGGCACGCAGAAAGTTGATTTTTGTATCACCGTTCGCGGCGACAGTATGATTGGAGCCGGTATCAATGACGGCGATATTGTGTTTGTCCATCAACAGCCGACCATTGAAAACGGACAAGTTGGGTGCTTTGAAATCGACCGTAACCGCGTCTGCCTCAAACGGTTTTATAAGACAGCAGACGGCGTTATGCTCGTCTCCGAAAACCCAAAATACGCACCTATGATGTTTACTGCTGACAACTGCGAAGACTTCAAGGTCTTGGGCCTCGCAGTCATCAAGCAGTCTAATATAAAATAATTAGGAGGTAGAAAAATATGAAAAAATCATTATTAAAGGCCGGGATCATTGCGGTATCTTTAGCTGCTGTACTGAGCATTGTCGGATGCGGTAGCACACCACAAGAGAAAATCCAAAAAGCTACTGGCATAACACAGCAACAGGCGACAGAAACACTCGATGCTTTAAAATCTATGGGGATTTCTGATCAATTCGAAGAAGTAAAAAAAATTGATAAAATGCCTGATACTTATGAGTTTTATGACAAAACATACGGGAATATATATTTCTCAGTGCCTAACGGAAAGCTTAACGATATTATTAATTCTAGCGGTATTTATTTATATAAGGACGGGAACAAAACTAACGACTTAGAAGCGGTAACATTTAAATCTGGAGAAGATACTGAATTTCAGGTAGCAGCCAGAAAGGCTGTAAAGGCTAAATTAAAAGACCCATCTAGTGCCGATTTCGAGGACGAGCAAGTTCAAAAAGTAAAAGATGAGGTGGTTTGCTCAGGTAAGGTCATAGCCAAAAATAGTTTTGGTGCTAACGTCCAACATGGGTATATTGTTATCATGGACTATAATACCAAAGAAACAAAATCAGTGGACTTTACGTAAAAAAAGTATGCTATACTGAGCGTACAAATTGGGCTATGAATCCCAAAAACTAAAGCGCTCTCTGAAAAGAGGCGCTTTTTTCATTTTACGGCATACCAGTTTGTCCCTAATGAATGGGATTCTACGTTTTCAATATGAAAGGACTGATATGATATGAAATGCATGAGTTGTAAGTATGATAGTATGGTAGATTCGACGACGGCATATTTTGCACAGCTTCATAATTGCTACGTTATCATTGAAAATGTGCCATGTAAAACATGCCCACAGTGTGGCGAAACGTATTTTTCCGCTTCTGTTATGGAAAAGATTGATGATATTTTGGATCGTGTCGAACAGCTTGGTAGCAAGGTTGCTGTGTTGGATTATGGAACAGCGGCGTAGTATTCCGAATCAAAGACGACACAGCAATCGGATAGACGTCAACTTCAAGCCACACTAGGTATATTTATTTGTCTCTTATACTGATAGAAACATTTGAGGACAGTTAGAGACACTTGAAGACAAGCATATAATATATTTACACACAAGATTGTATATTCCCATCTTGACATTATTACAATCTATACTTATAATGGAGATACTTAGAGAGAGTGCTGGAATCTCTACGGGGACCAGTGCGAAGGAAAGACCTTCTCCATTATTTGATGGAGGAGGTCTTTTTCTTTGAAAAAATTTAAAACGATTTCAGAACAATTACAGCTTTTACATGACCGCGGGCTTGTCATACATGACGATGCAAAAGCTGGACTATATTTACTTACGCAAAACTACTATAACATCATCAATGGATATGCCAGCTACTTCCCTCGCAATGGTGAGCAGTATACGCAAGGAACAAGCTTTGACGAAATCGCACATCTGTATGTGTTTGAACGCGAAATCAAGCAGGCCTTATTTCAAGCATCCCTTTCCATGGAATCCCATTTAAAGTCTATCTTTGCCCACCGATTTGCCGAAGCTTATCCAGATGTTCCCTATGCATATTTGAATATAAATTGTTATGACAAGAATAAAACCTTAGAGGTCATCTCTACTATTTCGCAATTATCCAAAGTAATATCCAGACATAAAAATCACAAAGACAGCAGTATTGCCCATTACGTTCGAAATCATAATGACGTTCCTATATGGGTTTTAGCCAATTACTTGGATTTTGGTGAATTACGTTATATGTTGGCTTCGTCACCAACATCATTACAAAATACCGTGGCCAAAGATTTATTAAATTTCATTCAGGTTCACTTACCTCCACATTCATTGACAGTCCCTTTTTCTCCTGAAGTAATGCAAAGCTTCATTGAAAATATAAATGATGTCCGGAATGTTTGTGCTCACAATAATCGTCTGATTGGCTTCACTTGTAGACGAGACAGTAAACATTGGGCTCCATTGCATAGTCAATACAATATCACAAAGAATGCTCCACGAAATACGGTATTTTCTGTATTCATTTCTCTTCAGTGTTTTTTAAGTAAAAGCGAATATGGCACAGTACATAACACGTTACGCAAGGAGTTTTTTAAATTAGATAAGCGAATGAAGACGATTAGTTCTAATGATATTTTAAGTAAACTGGGTTTTCCTATAGATTGGCATAAAACCGTATGTAAAATCCAGCATTAGTATATTCATCTCGAACCCAAGAGGGCAAGGTAATCGGATAGACGTCAACTTCAAGCCACAATAAAAAATGGTCAGTGCAATTTTTACACTAACCACCTAGTAAAACTCTTCTATTTTTTTATAAGTCTTCCCCATAAGAACACGCAATTCTTTCGTCCAACTCTTCTCGAATATTACAGAATTGCCAAAGTAAATATCGTAAATCTTCTTGACTAATTTGTATCTGAAATGGCTTTTCCTTTTCTATCTTATTTTTTATCATAATAGTCTTGGTATTCCAGTCAGAAGAAAATTCCTCAATATCTTTTCTTGTAATAATCATTTTTCCCCCTCCTTGAAAGGTGGAATGTCCCTTTGGCTAATCAAATCATTTTGTATCTCGTCATTTTATCCCAATGATGTTATCCTTACGTATCATTGTACATCAATCCAAAAGATAAAAAAAGTAAGGGATTGCCTTATATCTGCTTTCTTTGTTTGTAAATATTTTGAATTAGAGATACCAGATAAAGATTATGGTGAATTATTAAGTAATAGCTAGAAAGGATTATATATGAATACATTACTCCAACAAGTAGATACACTAAAAAATGAATTACGGTCGTTGCGCCCGTTGAATCAAGCAGAACTCAAGCGACTGCGTGAAGAGTTTGTCATCGAGACGACGTACAATTCTAACGCCATTGAAGGCAATACACTGACCCTACGAGAAACGGCCTTGATTCTCCAGGAAGGCATTACCATCGCAGAGAAACCGCTGCGTGACCACCTCGACGTCATTGGCTTCAAAGATGCCTTTTACTATATCATTGAGTTGGCGTCTCATCCAGAACCTTTGACTGAAGAGACTATCAAAACCATTCATTCCCTCGTTCTTATGAGCGACCGGGAAAACCGCGGCAAGTATCGTAGCGTCCCTGTCCGCATCATGGGGGCACTTCATACGCCGCCGCAACCGTATATGGTACAGCCAGCAATAGAACAGCTATTACACCAATATGAAGACTGGCAACAGACGCTACATCCACTGGAAGCGATTGCGCGGCTTCATTTAGAGTTTGAGTCCATTCATCCTTTCATTGATGGAAACGGCCGTACAGGGCGGCTACTGCTCAATTTGGAGCTCATCAAAGGGGGTTACTTGCCGGTCGATATAAAGTTCACGGATCGGCGCGCCTATTATGATTGCTTTGACGAGTATCACGCGAATCACAAGAACCCGAAAAAAATGGTTCAGTTGATTGCATCGTATGAGAAAGATGAGTTGACACAGTATATCCAGATTGTTAAAAGATAAAGAAAAAATCCCACTCTTCTGTTACCAGCAGAAAATCGGGACGTGTCAACACATAATAAACATAAAGGAGATATTACTGTGGAGCCTAAAGTAATAAAAGTAAAAGAATTACCATCTGAACAAAAATATTGGTTCTTTAGGACGGAAGGCGGAACATATTATCCCGATTTCTGTCTAAATGGTTACGTTGCTTATGGATTTGACGAATTTAATAAATTAGAAGACTTTTCGGAGAGCCTAACAGATCCTGAAAAAACAGCATTAAAAGAGAAATTTAGTACTCTCTATCCAGATGAAAAAAGGCCAGGCTTAGCTGTAAATCAAATGATATTATTTGTTTCAACAATGAATATCGGCGACATTATTTTAATTCCTTCTGCTTTTGGTGATAGCCTTTCCATTGGGGTTATTGAAAGTAATGCATATATCTATACTCCTAAGGAAGAATCAGAAGATGATATTTTGGATGATGATGATATTGGGTACAAGCAATGTCCTTATGTTAAACGCAGAAATGTAAAATGGCTGAGTACTATAAAAAAAGATAAACTGGACCCACATCTTTTCAAACTGATGTGCGCTCGTAATACCATTACAGATGCAACCAACTATGATATGTACATAGATAGAAAACTTTACCCAGTCTATCTAAAAAATAACAAAGTCTATGTATCATTACGAGTTGAACAAACTGCTGGAATTTCTGCCTTTGACATGAGCACATTTTTACATAGTTCGTTAGAATTATTGAATCTATTAGAAGATGATTCCCTAAAAAAAGAACTAACTTCCTTAGAAGTAAAAAT
This sequence comes from uncultured Megasphaera sp., assembly GCA_900540735.1. Taxonomy (GTDB): domain Bacteria; phylum Bacillota; class Negativicutes; order Veillonellales; family Megasphaeraceae; genus Megasphaera. The sequence continues at coordinate 31,034 of UQHB01000026.1, forward strand.
GATGGTCGAATCTCCGGGAGTAGTCCAGTTTATCGGAAACGCTGCAGCCGCTACAATTTTACTTGGTGGCATCTCATTATTTGCTTTCGGAGCCTCAGTCGACTTTGAAGTTGCTGGTCAAAAATATTCGATTCAGAGTGATGGTGCGATTGGTCGTTATTTAGCTTATAAAGCAGAAGAAAACAGACACGAAGAAGCAATGAGCAAAGAAAAACACCGACATGAAATCGAAATGCAAAAACAAGCTGATAAATTAAAAGAATCCCTAGAACGTTTAAAGATAACCGAACCGGAGATTCTTGATGAATGATTATTTTATTGACACTGTTGTTGTAGATAAAGTAATGACAGTAGATATTATAATAATCAGATACTTAGTAATTTTCATATTACAAATTTTTATATTCCATAGCCTATCGGCAAATAAAAAAGGTGTTGCTAAACAAGCAGAGATGCCAGAAATTATAGCACAATAAGTAATTACTTGTCCTACAATGACATAGATGCTATACATCTCAACACCTCCTTTTAGTTTTATTATATATTTTTTTCTATAGCTTATCAATAAAAAATCCCAGACTCTGTTACCAGCAGAATCTGGGACGCGCCGAGGGTATTACCAGTACCGTATCGGCAATGTAAAATTACCTGCTTCAATGGGCTATTTACTATATAAGTATAGCATATTAGCTCCCTATTTAACCATATAAAGGAGGCTTTTTTATGATAAAAAATAGGCACGGCGTATATTACGTAGTCATCAAATATCGTGATATGACCGGTAAACAACGCGAGAAGTGGTATAAGTCCGGTACAAACTACCGGGATGCGCAAAAACTGGAACGCAAGATGATGGCAGCCCGTGATGACGGGGCGCCTATCATCGCAAAGACTGACATGCCGACAGCGAAAGAATTCTTTGATGAATGGCTGGAAACAGCTATCAAGCCCCCTGCAAAGTCCGGCGGAACCTATGATAACTATATGACCTGCACAAACAAAGCTTGCCAGTATATCGGGAAAACGCCGCTGGACAAAATTACGCCTTTACAGTTGACTAAAATGTATCGTTCTTTACTCCATACGTCGCATCTGTCCATTACGTATGTCAGGATGATACATCGTGTATTACGGACGGCCTTTAATACGGCAATACTTTGGAATATCCTGGCACATAACCCCTGTCTCTCTGCGGACGTGCCAGCTCCTGCGCCATCGCCAGCAAAGGCATTGGATAAAGACCAAGCCGTAGCGTTTTTACATCAGAGTGCCCAGCTGTCTCCTCTGGCGCATATCATTGTGGCACTCGGTATCTTGTGCGGTCTCCGTGATGCCGAACAGTGTGGCCTACGTTGGCGTGATTATGATCCAGAAACGGGCAGGCTCCACATTCAGCATAATCTCAATGTACGCATATTAAAGAATGTAGATATGTCCCAGTACGAATACTGCCGGCCTTGTGGGAAAAAGTTTATGTTCTTGGATAAAGTCAAGACTAAGGCTTCCAATAATACCATCGTCCTGCCAATGTATGTGCAGAAGCTTTTTAAACAGCAGCGCTTTATGTACAACATCGCTAAAATGAAATTTGGCCCGTCCTTCCATGATGACGGCTTCATCCTTTGCAATGACATTGGCATTCCTAAGAATCCCCAATTCATTTACGATACAGTGCAACGAGTCTGGCGTGCCTATAACAATGCATATCCAGAAACACCGCTTCCCAAAATCCGTGCCCATGATTTACGTCATACGGCTGCTACACTGCTTCTTGAAGAGAACATCGACATCAAGTATGTAAGCCGCCAATTAAGGCACTCCAGTACGGTTATTACGCAGAATCTTTACCAGCATGTAACCGACAAAGCCGCATCACGGACGGCGGATGCAATGGATAGGTTACTGGACGAAGCACGTCTCCATGGATAGAAACAAGTTATACATTTAGTATTATTTTCCATTTGTAGTTATAAATATAAACGCAGGGCATCCTTCTCTGTCCCCCCTGTTATCCCCCCAAAGGCTCAATTTCATGTTCGCATGGTTGAGCCGTATTTTTTAAGAATGGCTTAACCATGCGCAAGGAGGGACATCAAGAACCACCTGGAACTCCTATGGAGCCAACTCGAAATCAGTTAGGCCGTAAGGTCTCGTGGGTTCGAATCCCACCCGCTCCGCCAGAGCAAAAGCGGCATCACAGAGCCATTTATAGGCTATTGTGGTGCCGCTTCTTTTTCGATAACTTCTTTATTTTCTTCAAAATCTTCTTTCGTCATCCACGAATGTAGTACTTGATGCCCCAATTCATGAGATTCATCCCGCCTCGATCTGACTGCCGATGTACTAGAAGTTAGAAAAATCATAGGTCTTTTTTCATGCGTTGTAGATGTAAAATAAACAGAGCAAGATTACGCCTTCATTCTGCGTATCTTCTTTAGGTGCTGGTGTAGGTTCAGCAGTGTTTTCAGCATCACTGACCGCTTTTGCCGCTTCTTGGATTTCATCAGGCTCTGCATCCTTAACAAAGGATGCAAACATGCACTGTAAAATAGATTGGTTTGTTTTACTCATTCTCTTAGCTCCTTAATGTATATGCCATGTTCTTTCTCTCTTTCTGCCGTCAGGGCAATAAAAAAGACCGTTCTTTAACGCCTGCGGCCCGCGTCTGGCGGTGAAAAGGCAATAAAAAAGCACCCGTCATGGGTGCTGTATCAATTATAATTTTTAATAAAGAAATTCAATATTTTTTCCTAAACAGGATGCTGTTCTATTTTTGACTAAAATACATCTCAAGGAAGACGTAGGAAGAAAAGAATATACCTCACCCTCAATTCTTACTTTGAAGGAGGGGCAACGAGGGTCAATATCTTAGGAAAAAAAACAATAGCTAAGGCTTTTCCGTGAGTAAATTCATCAATTACTTTATATTTTTTGAATTTCACATTTCCTCACCTTCCTCGTATAATATATTTGTAAGCAAGATTTCCGCCTTGCCTACACACTAAATTTTC
>UQHB01000027.1 GCA_900540735.1 uncultured Megasphaera sp.
GGAGTAAGATTATGAAACACAAAATGCATTACGCTATGCTGGCAGCATCCATTATGTCGTGGATGTCCTTCTCCGTATATGCGGCAGACTCTCAAAATGGGGGGGACTGAGAATAGCGTAACCACAAAAGACGTCGTCGTCGACACGGATGAATAACGTTTCGAGTGGATTTCAGACGAAAGGGAAGCGGCTGTACACGGCTTACCTAAGCCATTAGCACCAAGATTAAGGTCAATATGTACGCCGATGCTATTGTTTGCTTTGTTCGTGGAAACGGTCACGGTATGGACGAGAGCATGGATAATTTTATATTTCGTATCCCAATCATCGGCTTTGGCAAGGTCAAGGCGCAACGTACGGAGATTGGTGAGGGTATTGGATATTTCGATTGGTCGGTTTTGTGCCGGCTCTTTTTTTATGCCTTGAAGTAGTTTACGCAGGTAAGCAATACGTTTATCCAAGGCAGGCAAACGGTTGGCTAAATCATCCTGCGTAATGATGTTCTTAAGACAAAGGTCAATGAGGTTGCCCCGTTCTTTTGTTGCTGTCTCTAATTGCTTTTCAAGTTCTTCTTTTTCGACAGCCGACTTTTTCTCTTCTTTGGGTTTATAGTATTCGGCCAAGACTTTTCGTACATAATCCTCATCAGTGAGGACTTTATAGCATTCATTCCAAACGATATTTTCAAGCCACGACGCCGGAACGGAACGAGCATACGTACATGGTTCATTGCCCATCCAATTAATCCGTTTACGGCCTTTTTTACCGTTACAGCCGTAGTATCTGCCTACGCTGCCGGTTGCGTAAAAGCCAGAATAGGTATGACCACACTGACCACAACGGACGAGGCCGTTATTGAGGAGATATTTATGCTTAAAACGAGGTGCTTGATGCGGCACACATACACGGCGGCGGATAGATGCGGCGTTTACAGCGTCAAACATTTCAGCTGAAACGATGGGCGGAAAAGACACGGTAACAGGTTTATAGATTTTAGATTGCTCATTATATACACGATAGCCTTTGTATGATGTGTTTGTGACCATGGCGCGAACATACCGATAATCCCAACCATGACGAGCCGCACAGGGGATGCCTAAAGCCTTAAAATGTTCCGCTGCTTTTTGGTGGGTCATTTCAGGATTATCATAAAGCGTTTGAAAGACAAAGCGAACCACGTCGGCACGGCCTTTTTCTCCCCAATAGGGGCGTGTATCGAAAACTGGTTTTCCTGTCTTTTCGTCGGCTATATAGCCCCAAGCAACGCGCCCTTTGGCAGAGGCTAAGCCACGGCTTATTTTGCGTTGTTTACCGTCGTTCATGCGTTGCTTGATACTGGATAGCTCCATTTCTGCAACAGACAGCATCTGCGTAAAAATAAATTTGCCGATTGGCGTCGCCGTGTCGTAGGTTTCGCTAATGGATCGTAGTGTTACGCCTAAGTCGTTTAGTTGTCTACAGATTCTCAAACCTTCGAACGCAGAGCGGCCTAAGCGGTCTGTCCGATAAAACAATACAGCGTCGATTGCGCCGGCTTTAGCATCCTCCAATAGACGGCGACCTTCTGGACGGTCTACAAAGGGGAGTGTCCCCGACTGGGCTTCATCATAGTATTCACCGACGACGTTAAGGTTATGTAATTTAGCATAGGCACGTAATGCGTCCTGTTGCATTTCAATCGTTTCGTCTTCTTTTTGACGCATAGACGATACACGACCATATAAAGCATAACGAGTATATTCAGACATAAAAATAGCCTCCTTCATTTGCAAAAACCGTAAAAAATATTCCCACTTTTTACAGGAAAATATTCCACGGTATACGTAGTGAATAAAGGGGCTAATATGATATAATAATAGGGTAAATAGCCCCTTGAGATGGAAATTTACATTGCTGAAGCGTATTGGTAGTACCTTCAGCGCGTCCCGTATCACTGTTGGTAGCAGCGGTACGGGATTTTCATTTATCATTATTTAGTAGACGGCTTTGGCTGTTCGGTTTTTATTGGCGGAGTAGGCGGCGGAACATTAAAGCCGTCTTGCCTTTCTTCTGGCTGGTTGCCTTTTTGACATATATGCACTCTATTACCACCTTTCATGGTATAATTAACATACTGGAGGTGTTACGTATGGATAACCCTATTTTACTAATTACAGCACTGGCACCGGGATTTATTGGCATTGCAGTACAAAAGCTATTGAATGGCGACACAACGACGGAAACGATACAACAGGGCATCTTAAAGTATTTCCTGTTTGCCGCCAGTGCTTTACTTGTCACCGATGCATGTCTCCGATTTAATGGACCTGTATCACGGATTCTACAGCAGGAACCATTGCGTTATATAGATTGTTTGGTCCCTATGGGAATTGCCGTAGTACTTTCCGTCTTATGGCATGTACGTGGTTGCAAATGGATTATTAGAGTGGCGAATATCATTAACACGTGGGCGGGAAAAAATCAGATTTTCTTACGGACAAACATGTTAGAAGAAATGCTCAACGATGGAAAACCGCACTTTTTAGACATTAAATTCCCTGATGGGACGCAAACCTGTGGGTATCTCTCTAAAGTTGTCGCACACGATAAGAATCTCATGTTAGAGCCAGAACCAAAGTGGACGAAAGATACTGCCTATAAAAGGAAAACAGTGCGACAATTAATTGACTTAAACTCTAATACAATCGTAACCGAATATGAATATATTGCACGATAAGAAAAGTATTGTCGTAGGCACATCCCAGATTCTGCTGGTAACAGAGTCTGGGATTTTTTTGGCGTAATCACTAAAGTTATGATAGTGATAATTTTTGAAGTCTCTTTATTACATCAGCAGGTAAATCAGAAACCACTATATAGTTGTCATATAATGGCTTTAAAATGGGATGTTCGGAATCTAGGTTTAACATGAACTCATGAATCATGTTGGAACAAATTAAATCGTCGTCCAATATAATTAACATTGCTAAAATAATGCCGAAAATCCCTCTTATGGCGGATTTATCTTTATGACAAACCTTTTTCTTATATATTCGGATAACGCCTTTAGGAAGTAACTGATACATCGTTTCCCCAGGAATATTGTACGTAGTTCTGCATTTTACGAAATTTAAACTATGTGCTGCATAATTTCTGAACTTGCGAATACCCTCCATGGCGGTACTAATAAATTCAATCTTCTCTTTAGTAGAAATGTTTTGCGTAGGAATTAACAAGTTAGCAACTTCAGCCTTATTTTTAGAATTTAGACATTTAAATAGATTAATTGAAGTTCCTAAAGAAACATTTTTTAACAGAATCCAAGGCGGAACATGATTATGGTGTTTTAAATAATGCCGGGTTGGTTGTTTTGCTTTAGTAATATCTAATTGTTTATTTATCTCTGCTTTAATATGCAAAAAGGATAATTTCTTATTTACTTTTGCTTTATAGAATTTAGGGTTTAAATAGTCGTTTTCGTGGACGCCGATATTTTTAGCCAATACATAAGCTAAATGAGTCTTAAATTTCACCTCTGACATTAACCCGTACTTCATCATTGATGCTTGTACAGATTTATCAATATAAGCAAAAGCAGACAAATCTTCTAATATTGTTCCAGTAATAAAGGTGTCATTAGGCATGAAAACATCTTTGTATCCATTAATCAGGTCGTAATAAGAATATGTTAAAAGTAAATGTTTGGCCATAGATGGATTAGTTATAGTTAATCCGCGATGCTCTAGTATCTCAAGTTGCTCATCTATGGTTTTAAATGGTTTATCATAAATTGTCATATAAAACGGGCTCCTGTAAAATAAAAGACCCACTACCAAAAGGTAGTGGGTCAGTGACCAACATCCGAAATGTTGCAGTCTTTTCACTACCTAAATAATATCATAAACTCATAAATAGTCAATAGCTAATTCTTGCAATTTGTCAAACAATAATATAACCTCCTTATCGTGGTGTGAAGTCAACGTCTATCCGATTGCTGTGTCGTCTTTGATTCGGGATGAGTAGCTATATTTTTCGGCACGGAGCATGCCTTTGATTTCGCCACGGATGACGCCGCGGTCTTCTTTATCAAGGGAGGCATAAGATTCGACGACATCTTCGATTTCGGGGGCTTCTTTTAGTATCTCGCTGTAGCGACATAAAGGTCGAGAGCTTTCGCTATTAGGTAAAAAAGTATTATCATCAGAAATGATTTCTAACTTTTGGCTTAGTGGTGATGAAACATCAGTTAAGCCGACAATATAATTTAAGTCAATATTATGATACTTTGCATATGCTGAAAGAAAGACACTAGAGGGTTGAGATTGACCAGATTCCCAACGACTCATCATACTTTTTGTTATTTTTAACTTAAATGTTTGATTTAACTGAGCTGCTTCTTCATCCATTGTATTATCAGAGTTTAGGCGTAGTTCTTTTAGTCTTTGTCCTATTATTGTTATAGGTGGAAGCATTATTAACACTCCTTTCATGTTTCCATTATAGCAACAAAGTTCCGATAAAGCAACAAAAATATATAAAAGTTGTTGACATAGGAACAAAAAGCTTGTATACTAAAACTGTTCCTAGATAGGAACGAAAGCAGTAGGGAGGTGATAAGATGAAAGCTAAATACAGTAATTTAAAAGAATTTTTACATGATAATAATGTCAAAATGAAGGATTTGGCCAACGAAATGGGTATTTCCCGCTCACAATTTAGCAAAAAAATTAATCGAATTAATGGTGCAGATTTTAAGGCAGAAGAAATTCGCTACTTATGTTGTAGATTTAATTTGGATGCTAATAAATTTTTTTTGCTTCTATAGTTCCTAAATAGGAACAAAAAGATATAAGGCTTAGTGTATGACATGCCTGGAAATCAAAATCCCGGCCGAAACAGCAAACACCAAGCCGACGCACCACGCACGGACACGGCCACAACACAGCACCACAACGAGGGACGCGGCCAGCAACACAAGCCGGCCGAAACACCGAAAGGAGGCGAGACCATGGATTTAGATAATAAAAAAGAGCCCTGCAATGGCAAGGCTCCGAAAATGGTACGTCTGACTTGGGAAGATATAAAAAAAATAGACCCTACAGTTGGACAAAAGGTTGAATATTGTAAGATGACCAAATGGGATTATTTCTGTAACTGGTTAGATGTTTATGGAGATGCAATCCTGTTTATTCTAATAATACTTACTGCCCTTTTTGCTTTAATCTATATGATTATCGGTCTTTTTCGAATGTAATGACTTCGGCATCTGAAAGAGAATATGTTTTCTCATATGCGTGATATATATGTTTTTTAGATTTTTTATTGTAAATACTTCGATTTATCCAACTAGTATCAGTTGATTTAAAGGTAATAAGTAATGCGTCTGTGTTGTTTGTATCGGTTTCAGTAAGAATTACTAAGTCAATTCTTACATATTCCCCAGAACGGATTAAAGCGGATGGACGTTCTGGTATTTCGGGCAAAGATCTTTCTTTTTCTGATAGATATATCTTTAGTTGGCAGTTTTTGTATACATCTGGAATTAATGATTTTAGAAGAAAACTTTGCCTTCTGCCTGTCCTTTGATTAATAACCATTAAGTCAAAAATTGATATATTACAGTGGCCTGGATTTACCAAGGAAATCCCAATCTCAACACCAAAAGGAGCTGGTAGCGCAAAAAGATTATCATTGAGATATATGTTTTTCATAGAATTAAAAATAAGACAAGTATTATCAAACTCAACAGTTAAGCGCTTGCGTTGTCGCCAATATGTAAAGAGGGAAACTAGAAGTGAAAACATTGAAATCATGATAGGAAAATAAGAAAAATAATCGTCTATGAACAAGCAAATCACGTCCTTTCATGATGATTATATCATGAGTGAGTAGGCGCGAACTAGAGAATGCAGCTAGCAACACCAAGCTGTCTGACACGACGAAAGAAAGGAGTAAAGAATATGTCACGAAAGTTTAGATTAGATATTGATGTACAAGGGGCAGAAGCCATTAATAAAAAAATGGAAGAACTACAGGAAGCCTTAAATAAAGTCAGTCTAATTGCTCAAGATTTGGGAAGGATGGGGGCTGACGTACATCTGAAAATGCCGCCATATCCTTGGGAATACATAAAAAAAGAATAATAAAAAGCCAGTGACAAAAAAGCCACTGGCAAAGCCTAACATAAACTGCCTTTTGTATCGCATCCGAAATGAGGAATGCCCTTTTCGATTTGTGCCGTCGCTGAAAATTGCAAAGTACGACCATCTTCTTGAATTTCCCTAAACGTTATTACGTGAACATTGCCGTGTTGGTAATAAGTGTCACCCCCTTCCTAAATAAGTATATCAAGAGGTGACACGCAACAGCAACACTGAAAGGAGGCAAGGCCATTGTTTAGAAAAGATTATACAACTATTTCTGCTATTTTTGCTGAAATAGTGTTGGAGGTTATGACGACGATGATAGAGTGCAATTTACCTCAAAAATACATTACCAACATTTTCAATAAGGTTAAAGTCGAGCAAAGCGGTTTATCTGCCACATTTATTGGCGATGTAGAAAAAGCTTTTGTCACTGTTGCAGCCATAAAGGCCTTAGGGTTTTCCCGAAAAGCGCAAGATTATTTAGCTGTGAATAAGCAAATTAATATAGATGAGGAGATGAGAAAATGACGAGTTTTTATGCCGATTATACAACGAGCATGTTGCGACCAGATGATGCATTCCAACGAAAACGGGAGCTCATCAAGAAAATCGCAAGCTGTCAACGTAATCGGATGTACCGGCTTTGCATTCGAGATTTTGAAGACACTAATATCGCTAGATGGCGCAGAAATGACAGATTATTACATCAACTAGCTGATGAATTGAGGGTATGTTTGGATACCGAATATGTCGTTTATATCGCCAAGGCAAAACGGGGACCTGATGACCAGATACCAATAAGCGAAAACGAAACATATTGGCAATTCTGGTGGAGAACAACAAAAGAAGAGTGGAAAGACATCGTACCAACATTGGCACGAGTGACTTTACTTAGTGCAGGCGCGGCTCTTATAACCAGTCTTTTAGCCATTGCGTTACTAAAGTGGTTATAACAGATACAGCAAAAGAAATCAAAGCCGGAAATAAAAAGAATAGCTCAAGGTATTTTTTCCAGTACCATTTATAAGAATAGCCCAATTCAGTAGGTTTAAGCGATTGCCAGCTTTCGATGTATCCATTGTCAATGAGATGCTGAATCATGTCACGGAAATGGTCATTCTTAAAATCTTCTTGATGGGCAAGTTCAAAGTCTTTACTGGTTTGATAACCATAAAAGCCGCTTTTCTTATAAAGTGTATTCAGTTCTTTCATAATAGCCGCAAGCTCAGGCCGCAGAAAAATTATTTTTTCTTTTTTCATTATATTAACCCCTTTCATGATGATTATATCATGAGAAAATCAACTCATACCAGAAAGGAGACAACAACATGCCAACTGATGAAAGTGATATCCCACAAGGAACCATTGTTTTATCAAGCGGTAATCAATGCCTTGGAACGTTAGGGGAAAGTATTGGAGGCATAAAAGATGTGCAGTGTACTGCAATCGAGCCGACAGAATCTCGGATGCCAGAACTTAAAGGCACGGCTACGATAGGAAAGTTTAAGCCTGTAGGGAAGCGGCCGCGTCAGATTCTTAAGGCGTTGCGCTTTAGCCGTAGGCCATATTATCCGTGGGACAAGCTATTGAGAGACGCAATACAATCAAACGAATTAGAAAGAATATCATTTAAACTTAACGTTCAGCCTTTATAAAGGAGGGGGAAGCATGAAATACACCGTAAAGGTAACGTGCCGCAATGACGAAGCAGCGGCGCAAAAGGCTATTCATACGTTAGCCGAAATGGTCCAAAATGGCGAACTCGTCGTTACTACTGAAGACGCCAAAGAAACAGAAAAATCAGCATAGGAGGTGGAATCATGAAAATTAAAACTGTCGAATTGCCCGCACAAATACGAGTAAAGAAGAAGCGGCGGCCCCAGGCATTTAGAAATCTATTCCTTTGTGCATTGGTCGTTGCGCCGCTCGTCGGCTGGTATATGGGTTATGAACCATCACGCCCACCGTTACGACCGATACAATATTACACTGTACAAGACGGGGATACCCTTTGGAGTATTGCCGGGCAGTATTCTGATGACACACAGGATATACGGGACGTATATTATCGCATTATGAAAGAAAATGATGCTGATGCGGGCAGTTTAAAGCCAGGGCAGACGCTTGTTATCCGTAAATGAAATAAAAAAGGCTCTACGCTGCGCCAACAGTGTAGAGCCAAAAAGGAAAAACGAATTTAAGTTATTATAGCATAATCCAAGGAGTGTGGGAAGTATGTGGATGGAAAAAGCAGAAGAAATATTATCAACAAGATTACAGAATCTTGTGCGTAACAAGCTACTAAGTGAAGAGTCAAGGACGGAGCAAATGATTGCCGTTACAGACGCATTGATTCGTTTAGAAAATTTAAAAATCGAGAAACAGCAAAATGAAAAATTCCAACAGTGGGAGCAAAGTATTCAATAAGGTATATTGCGCAAAATGTCATAAAGGGGCGAACAGTTTTATTGTTTGCCCCCTTTGTGGTAATCAAGGTATTTGTATGGACCATTGCCCGACGTGTCCGTATTTTGCAGGTACGCTCGAATGGCAATGTTTGTACAGGAGTAAACAGATTCATAGCATGCCGGTGGCGACCCCACACCATACCAGAGGGAGCCAGGCCGTAGCCCAATTTAGGGAACGGATGCGGAAAATTGATGAAAATGTAAAGGAGAATAAATATGGAAAATTTAGATAAGCAATCTATGGTAGAACGGAGCCGGGTTATCAATATGACTAAGGCAGAACGGTTTGACTATTATCATGAAATGGCGAAAAAAGTAGTGGATCAATTAGAAGATAGTCATTTTGCACTTATTCGGCAAGAACGGAATACCTTTCTGGATTTGCTGAAATTAGAGTTTATTCATCGGTTTGGCGGGACGGAGACGACGACAGATGAAGCGGCTAACATGATGCTGCAACTGACAAAAGAATTGAAACGGCGGTTCTTTTAGGGAGGAATACGAATGGAGATACAAAGCATTAGTTATATTATTCCTATGAAACCACTGGTATACGGTTTCATTGCTCATGAGTGTTGTAATATATTGCTTCGACCTATCCAATGTATGAAAGCAGGGGAATATATTTTATTCCAAGAGATAACCACACAGGGGCGGAAAACCGGCAAAGAAACGCTCGTAGAAATCAAAGAGATTGTAAAAAATAAGCCTCAGAAAGAATTGATTATATTTCAGAAAGTGAGGACAGCACATGTTAGAAAAAACCAAACGCATACGACTACACGGTAAAAAGCTCAAAGAGCTGAATGATTACATTTATGAACGTGATGGTCATTGTTGTGCAGTATGTGGCGCCTATGTAGAGCCGGGAACAAAATTTCACCACGAACCGCCAGGTCGATATAAGTCTGACGAAAAGGAAAAAGGCGTGCTATTATGCCCACATTGCCACGACAGGCGTCATAATGGCAACGAATCACGGACGATTCAGGGCTTAGTTGTCGCATATTTACAGCAATTATATGGAGAGAAGGGAGCGAAGAAAGAATGAAAATGTATTATGTGTCTCATCCTTTTACAGGTACGGAGAAAGAAAATCGCTTAGATGCTCAATTTACTACTGCATTATTACAAATGCAAGAAGAATATAAACATATTTATTTTTTTAATCCCTTAGACGCGTTGAGAGCACAGGGTGCAGCCGAATTATCATATGACGAAGTTATGGAATGTGCTTTAGAAATGATACGGCGCGCGGATGCGGTCGTCATGGCAGGACATTGGACTAAAAGCAAAGGATGCTCTAAGGAGTTTATGATGGCGCAAAACTTAAATCTCCCAATTTTCCAAGCTATGAACGGTAAATTGATACCGCTTAAGCCGGCATATAAATAGCGCTTTATGATGCTGTTTGTAATAGGAGCCAAGTATGAAACGCTGTTGGTATTGTCATAAGCCCCTCAAAGGGATGTATGACTTAGTTGTTACGATTAATGGCGACCGGCGCCCTGTATGCCATGATGACCGGAATTGCAAGCCTGGCATGGGAATCAAATGCTGGGGAAAGCGTCCGACATCAAAGAAACGGCCTAAGAATGGAGCGTTACATAGACAAAAAGAACGAGGTGGAGTAGATGAGTAAACAGATTTGTATTGGATGCAAACGGAAATTTTCCAATGAAGCACCGACTTTATTGTGTGATGATTGCTATGAGAAATATAAAGCTAATCTACAGCAGGAAAAGCAACCAGGACGTTGCCCTGTATGTGGGGGAAGTGTCCAGTATAGCCCGTTTTATGAAAAATTGTTTTTTGCCGGTACGATGGCATGTTCTGACAAATGTAAACGTATTGCCCGAATCGTGAAGCATCGGATGCAAAAGGAGGCGGAACAGCATGACAGGAATATGTAAGATTTGCCATAAACAATATGAACAGCGGAAACGGTCACAAAAGTTATGTATGGCGTGTCGTATGCGTTTAACCCAAAAATATAAAAAAGCAAGAGACGTATACGAGCAAACGAAAGAAACGCCGAAAAGATGTGTTATATGTGGAGCTGTAAGAAAGAAAAAAACGCATCGGTATACATGTTCCGTTGCATGTGCTGAAAATCTACGATTAGTGCAGTCCAATATGCGAGCTAGTGAATATAGCACTATGCCGCACCCTGAACCCGTGAAAGTAAAGCCCAAACCATATACATGTCATCATGAAAATCTGGACGCATGTATTGCCGCGGCTAAGGCTAAAGGACTAACGTATGGTGAATATATGAGTCAGCGTATGAGTCATATATGAGTCAATGGAGGTAAAAAATGAATACTAAATGGATAAGCGTGAAAGATAGAGAAACATTGCCGAACGCGGATAAAAAGGAGTCATTTTTTTCGGTCGACATCTTGATGACGATAGAAAACAAAGAAGATAAAAGCAAGAGGGTTGCTGTCGGATATTTGGCCTATGAACAAAATGAATGGGTTGAGTATGGTTCAACCTTGGATGAAATGGAACGCGTTACGGCGTGGATGCCGCTACCTGAACCATGGAATGGTTAGATTAACATATATAGAAGCTCTTTTTTGCCGGGGTCATCCCGGCATGGGGGCTTGTAATGGGTATTAACATATCGACGGTATGAAAAAATAATGGTAGGAGTTTTTTTTATTATGGCAGTTGCAAAAGGGTTTATCAGAGAAAAAACAATAACATGTGGTCCACATTACCAAGAAGTGGATTTATATGTTGTACCTGATAAAAAGAGACGAGGACAAAGAGAAGCATTCAAACAGCCTTCATCTGCAAAGCAAATTGTTGCCAATATAAAGAAATCCCGCAGATATTTCATACAGCTCGTAAATACCAACTTTGGCTGGGGCGATTATTGCCTCCATTGTACGTATAGCCCTGCAAACATGCCGAAAACCATCGAGGAAGCGGAACGTCAGGTTACGAATTTCATGCGTCGTATTAAGGCGCGACGTAAAAAATTAGGATTGCCAGAGCCAACCTATATTATCATCACGGAATACCGGACAAAGCCGGATGGTACACCTACCCGAATCCACCATCATATTTTGATTGACGGAAAAATGGACAGAGATGAAATCAAAAAGCTTTGGAAATGCCGACATCGGAAAGGTGAAAAAATAGACCGGCCTCTTGGCACCATCAATATTGACGAACTGCAACCTGATGAATACGGATTAGAAGCATTAGCTCGGTATTTAACGAAAGGGCTGACGGGAAAAAAGATGTGGCACCCGTCTAAAAATTTAAAAAAGCCACAGGTACGCAAAAACGACTATAAGTATAGCCATAAGAAAATCAATGAGCTCGCGCAGATGACCGATTGTGCAGCTCTTTGGCAAAAAATGTATCCCGGCTATTTGTTGACCGAAGCGACAGCCCAATATACAGACGAAGCAGGCTGGCATATTACGGTCAAAATGAGGCGGGACATTTATACGCCATTATGGAGAAAGGAGAAGTATCATGGCAAAAAGTCACAACGATCCAACAGCAGACCGAGCCATCGCGCGCGTGATGCGGCAAGAGAAAATTAGAAAAGAACTGTTTAAGCGTGCAATCGAAATGATGGCACGTGTAGCAGGCTATAAAATTACCGTAACATTTGTCGAAAAAACAGCAATCAAATAATATAAGCACGCATTTTTCAAAAGAAGGTGAAGTATGATATTATTAAAACAAAAGCATGACGGCCTTGATTTTTGGCGAGGCCTCATGAATGCAATAATTATGAGCACCGGACTATGGGCTGTTATTATTGCCATACTATTTTTTATATTGGGAGAACTGTAGATTATGACGGGCCGGGAATACCTACGAAAAATATGGGCCGTACCCATACAACTAAAAACACTGACAAATGAGGAAAGACGAATACGAGAGGATATTATTTCTGTATCAGCCTTAGACTATAGCCTGCCTCGTGTAAGCGGTGGCGGTTTACATCACGATACAGGTGATAAAATCTCACGGCTTATGGAAGCCAAAGAAAAAGTCAATCAAGAATGGGACGAGTGGATTCATTTACAGACGGAAGCCAAACGGCTCATTTACAAGTTACCAGATTATTGGCAGCAGGCTATACTGTTGGAACGGTATTTGCACCATCACTCGTGGGATGATGTGGCCGACCTCGTAGGGTATTCTCGCGCTCGAACGATGCAGCTACATGCGAAAGCTCTCGATGCATTTGATAAAATTTACGCCCAACTCCAAGATTAGACAAAATTATACATACACCTGTGTTATACTGTATGTGTGAATTAATGAGTTGGGCGTTCTCGCACTCTTTTGATTTGCAATACAAGTGAATAGCAAAGCCGTCACCATCGGATACGGGCCGTTGCAAATGGTGGCGGTTTTTGCATGTATAGGTTGATGGTGTAACGGTAGCATGACAGTCTCCAAAACTGTTGGTATAGGTTCAAATCCTATTCGGCCTGCCAATATGGATAGATGGCCGAGCGGTCGAAGGCGGCACTTTGCTAAAGTGTATCACGGCATATCGTGACGCAGGTTCAAATCCTGCTCTATCCGCCATAAAATAAAAAAATCCTCCTTTTCTTTTGAAAATAGATTGACAAATATCATGAATTATGATATACTATAATCATCAAGAGGAAAGGAGGTGCTGAGATGTGGAACACATACTAGACATAATAGAAAAGGCCACTACCATAGCGATGAACGTCATAACCGTCGTGTGGATATGGAAACAGCTCAACGCTAAGAAGTAGTGACCGGGGGCAAGGGCTTCGGCCTTTGCCTTTGATAAAAGTATACCACATCTCAAGAAGCATGAAAATAGTAAAAAAGATTATAGCGACATTGGTTGCAATTCAAGCCATACGTAGTTTAGCGCAATTACAGTATGATGCGTTATCTATCTTGGATTATGGCGTCTTGATTAGTTCCGTCTTGGCACTCCTCGTTATTACCCTATACGGATGGAGGAATTGGCATGAAGGAAAGGAATAATGGTTGGGGCGGTGCTAGAGAAGGTGCAGGCAGACCGAAGAATGCCAATGGCGCACGCAAACAGCATCAGGTCAGAGCCTATAATGATGAATGGGAGATTGTTCGAGCCTTCATCAAGATTATGCGTGTTGACCGGGAAGCAGCGGAGCAATTTATTAAGAAACACAGTATTGAGCAGTAGAATACAGAAAAGGAACGCTTAGGGCGTTCCTTTTTTGTTGCTGATTTTTGGTTTTCAAAATGGTTTTTGATTTTAGAAAAGGAGAAACGATATGGCAAAGCCTTTTAGCAAAGCTTTTTACGAAAGCAGACAGTGGCGCAAGGTAAGCAAGGCCTATGCCTTGAGTCAGCACTATGTATGTGAGCGATGCCATAATCGTTCACTCCTTGGCAAGAGCGACGCAGAAGCCCGCTTCATTGTCCATCACAAGATACCATTGACACCGGAGAATATCAATGACCCAGCTATTGCCTATGGTTGGGATAATTTAGAGCTGTTGTGCCAGGCATGCCATAACATTGTGCATAGCCAGGGACTGGATAGAGAGGCCGTCTTTGATGCGGACGGCAACGTCATAGGCATACAAGACCACAAGCACACGGCATACTAGCGGCAGACTGCACCGGTAGCAAGCACACAAGCGAGGTAGTCGGTCTTTCGGTTTCGCTTTTTGGTTTGCCCGTCGTAGTATCCCCCCCCCGTTGTTCTCATTTGAATTCTCAGTACGTCCGCCGGGGGCGGGCCTTTCTTTAATACGCGAGTCACGCGCGTAGGGGGTGTAGGTCCTTGAGGCGCTAAGATGTTTTTATAATTACAAAGGGAGGTGGAAAAAGATGCGTAAACTTAAGCCTGAAACAGCGCTTAAAAAGCGAATAAAAGAATTAAAAACGATTTTTGCGGCTATTGATGAGGACAAAATGAAGCTGGTTATGCCGAGCATTACGCAGGCGGCAAAGATGGAATTGTACATCGAACGATTGAATGAGGCTCTCGACAAAAACGGTTTTGTAGAGGAATATCAGAATGGAGAAAACCAGTCTGGGAAGAAAGAATCTACAGAGAGCCGGGCTTATTCGACGCTCATGAAAAATTATAATGCCATCATTCGCACCTTACTGGCTTGCCTCCCGGAAAATGCCCAGCCTCAAGCAGAGGACCAGCTTGATTTATTCTTGAGGAACCGAGCGGGATGAATTACATCGAAAAGTATTACGCAGAAATCAAAAACGGCAACATTGTCGTATCGGATAAGGTACGGCGCACGTTCAGGCATCTCGTGGATAAAATACAACACCCAGGGCAATACGTGTATGATGACGAAAAAGCGAAATTTGTCATTGACTTTATTCAGACCTTTTGCCGTCATAGCAAAGGGCAATGGGCTGGTAAACCTGTTATCTTGGAGTTGTGGCAAAAAGCGATTACAGCGGCATTGTTTGGTTTTGTCGATAAAGATACAGGTCTACGGGAATACCGGGAATGTATCCTCATCGTAGCCCGAAAGAATGGTAAATCGACATGGGCGGCTTGTATTGGCCTCTTTCTCTTGATTGCAGACGGAGAAGGCGGCCCAGAAATCTATTCAGCCGCAACGAAACGGGACCAAGCGAAAATTATTTGGTCTGAAGCGGTGCGAATGATAAAGAAGTCGCCGGCGTTTTCTAAGCGCGTCAAGTGTTTGGTCAGCCGTATACGGTGCGATTATAACGAGGGGACGTTTGAACCGCTGGGGTCGGACAGCAACAAACTGGACGGCTTGAATGTTCACGGCGCTCTCATCGATGAATTGCACGCCATTAAGGACAAAAATATTTATGATGTCATCAAGGATGGCATGACAGCACGAGAACAGCCGTTATGCTTGATTACGACGACAGCCGGAACAGTACGAGACAATATTTTTGACACGAAATACGAAGAGTGTAGCAAAATCATTACGGGCTATGATGATCCTAAAATCTATCATGATGAAACGGTTTTGCCTATTGTCTACGAACTGGATAATCGGAAAGAATGGACAGACCCGACGTGCTGGGCTAAGGCAAACCCGGCATTAGGGAGCGTCAAAGATAGAGACCAGCTGGCACAAAAGGTATACCAAGCCAAACATAACCCGCTGCTCGTAAAAAATCTCTTGTGTAAAGACTTCAACGTAAGGGAAACGTCGGGAGATGCATTTTTTACATTTGAACAACTGAATAATGAAGCAGTGTACGACTTTAAAGCGCTCCATCCACGGTATGGCATCGGTGGCTTTGACTTGTCTGATACAACAGACTTGACCTGTGCGACACTGCTTTTTTTGTTGCCTGGAGACGACACGATATACGTGCGGCAAATGTATTGGATACCAGACGAACTCTTTGACAAGCGTGTCCAAGAGGATTTAGTACCATACGACGTCTGGGAAAAACGAGGGTTTGTGCGCCGTTCGCCGGGCTTTCGTATTGATTACCGCCTTATCAAACAATGGTTTGAAGAAATGCAGAACGAATATGACTGCTACCTGTATAAATGTGGCTATGACCGCTGGAGTGCGTCCTATTTGGTCAAAGATATGGCGGAAACGTTCGGCGAATCGGTTATGCTCCCAGTAGCGCAAGGGAAACAAACCTTGTCAGGGCCGATGAAGAATCTCGGCGCTGATTTGACGGCGAAGAAAATCAATTACAACAACAATCCCGTCCTCAAGTGGTGCATGACAAACGTCGCTGTCGATATAGACCGCAATGATAATATCCAACCGTGTAAAACGTCTGTAGCGAAGCGGCGTATTGATGGCTTTGCTAGTCTCTTAGATGCATACGTGGCATTTGAGCAAAATAAGGACGATTATCTCAACATGGTATAGAAAGGGGTGAGAACGTGGAATTACGCAGCATGTTTAGCAATATGTTTCGTTTCGTAAAGGCAAAGGTCGGCGTATCACGGGCAAAAATGCTCGACGGCTACAGTAATGAATACGCGCCGTGGTCGGGAAATGCCTATGATAATGCGACTGTACGAAGCTGTATCGACACGATTGCCCGCCATGTAGGGAAGCTCAAACCGCGGCATATTACGCGAAAAGATGGCAATATCATCAACATTCCTGACGACTCGCTGAATTATATCTTAGGCGTGCGGCCTAATCCTTTGATGACGGCCAGTGAAATGTTAGAGAAAATAATGGCCCAATATTTTACGTATAATAACTTATTTGTGTTCGTGCAACGCGATACGAATGGTAAAGTATTGGCTTTGTGGCCCCTGCATTACGCTTCTTTAGGCTTTTATGAAGATTCAGAAAATAATTTGTATGTAAAATTTACCTTTGGCAATGGACAGCAGACAACGGTTTCCTATGATGACCTCATCCATATTCGGCGGCATTTTAATCGTGATGAACTCTTTGGCGACCCGGACAATAAAGTATTGACCGAGGACTTAAGCCTTTTACGAGCTGTCAAAGTGGCTATCATCAATGCCGTCAAAAACTTTAGCAAAATGCGCGGTATCATCAAATGGAAGCAAGTATTGCGCCCAGAAGACGAAAAAAAGGCGTGGGACAATTTCGTCCAATCTTTTGCCATGAATAATGCCAGTGGCGTCGGCTCTCTTGATGCTAAGGCAGATTACCAACAGCTCACGTCGGACATTGTGACCTTTAACAAAGCACAAATGGATTACGCCAGAGACAATATTTATAAATACTTTGGCTTATCCGAAGAAATCGTCAAAGGAAAGTACAACGAAGACGATTACAACGCTTTTTATGAAAGTGTCATCGAGCCTATTGCCATTAAATTAGGCCAAGAATTTACAGAAAAAGTCTTTACGTCGCGTGAGAGAGGCTTTGGCAATGAAATTATCTTTGAAGCGAACAGGCTCCAGTATATGAGCATTGCGAGCCGTGTAAAACTCGCAACAGCAATGATTCCAGCCGGCGCCATTAAGCGCAACGAAATCCGTGAACTCTTTGGCTATGCCGGCTTACCGGGCAAAGAAGGCGAGGAAATCGTTGTCAGCTTGAACTATGTCAAAACGCAAGACCAGACAAAATACCAAACAGGCCAAGACGAACCGAAAGGGGGTGATGACGATGAAGGAAATGGAGTATAGAGCTTTAGACGTGAAAGCGTCTGGTGATGACCTGCATGTGGAAGGATATGCTGCTATTTTCAATGAACGAGCCTTGATATGGGAAAGTGAATATTCCGGGTATAAGTACTATGAAGTCATTAGCCCCGGCGCCTTTGATGGGGCGGATATGTCTGACGTCGTGATGCGGTACAATCACAGCGACGACACGCCGTTATTGGCGCGTACCTCAAATAATACGTTGATACTTGATGTAGATCAGCGCGGCTTACATATTTCCGCAACGCTCGCAGACACGACAGTAGGCCGTGATATGTATGCGTTGATTAAACGGGGCGACATTACGAAAATGAGTTTTGCTTTTTCCGTGAAAAAAGACAGTGCCACAGAAGACCGAGACGCTAAGACGTACACGCGGAATATTCAAAAATTCGGCACTATTTTTGATGTCGCACCCGTGAATTTCCCAGCTTACGATGGGACGACCTTAGAAGCCAGGAACGCGCAACAGTTTAAACAGTTTGAAACGGAACAACGGGAAGCACAGCGTCGCAAGATGCTGATTTTACAGACCTATGTCTAAGGAGGATATGAACATGGCTTTGCAGAAAAGACTTGCAGAAATTAGAAAACGGAAAGCAGAGATTAGAACGGACTTAGAGGCAAAAGAAGAGTTGGATTTGGATGCGGTAGAAAAAGAATTGCGTGCCCTCAATGAAGAAGAAAAAGGCATCGAAAAACGCCAACAAATTGCCGACGGCATTACGGTCGGAGATATTCCGGCCGGCGTTGTAGAAAAACAGAAACCGGAAGAACGGCAACAGCAGCCAACAGCACCGGAAAATAAACTTGATACACCGGAATACCGCAACGCTTTTATGAAATACGTATGCCGGAATACACCGATTCCGGCTGAATTACGGGCTAATGAAACAACGAATACAGGCGACGTAGGTGCTTTGGTGCCGCCGGTTACGCTGAATAAAATTATTGAAAAAATCGAAGCGTGGGGCATGATTTTGTCGCTCGTCAATCGCACGTCCTATATGACCGGCATGATTATCCCAACGGCTACGATTAAGCCGACCGCAACATGGGTAGCCGAAGGCGCTGGCAGTGATATCCAGAAAAAGGCTCTCGACACGTCTATTACGTTCGGCCACTTTAAATTACGCGTTGCCGTGGCGGTTACGCTCGAAACGGATTATATGGCGTATAGTGCCTTTGAAACGACCCTTGTCAACAATATGGCCGAAGCAATGGGCAAAGCCATTGAAGAAGCTATCTTGAAAGGGACGGGCACCGGTCAGCCTACTGGTATTTTGACGGATGCGACAAAAGGGGCAAACGTAACAGCCAAGACGCTGACATATCAAACCTTGATTGACGCAGAAGCGGCTTTACCGATGGAATACGAAAACGGCGCCGTGTGGTGCATGACGAAAAAGACGTTTATGCAATTTGTCGGCATGGTCGACAACAACGGTCAGCCTATTGCCAATGTGACGCGCGGTATTGCGTCGGCACCGGAACGGACACTCTTCGGCCGGACTGTCGTATTGACCAATTACTTAGATAGCTTTTCGGAAAATTTGGCAGCTGATGCGGTATATGCGTTCTTATACAATTTCAAGGATTATACGCTCAATACGAATTTCCAGATTGGCATGAAAATCTACGAAGACAATGAAACAGATGATATTGTCCGTAAATCCATCATGGTGTGCGATGGTAAGCCCGTTGTCTACGACAGCTTAGTAAAATTAGTCCGGGGAGAGTAATAGCCCCACTACAGAGCCCGTAGTAGATAGCAGCACCGTTGATGATGCTGTAGTGGGGTAAAAGGAGGAATCAAAATGGCAGATGAACCGAATACGACAACATACGAAAAACAAGAATGGGTAGCTAAACAAACCGTTATTACAGCGGCACGGATGAACCATATCGAAGATGGAATTGAAGCGGCGAATACGAGAGCTATGACACCGGGACCGCAAGGGCCGGCAGGACCGAAAGGCGACCCAGGTGCGACCGGAGCCACAGGCCCGGCGGGCCCGAAAGGGGACAAAGGCGAAACTGGCGCAGCTGGAGCAGTTGGCCCAGCAGGGCCTAAAGGAGACAAGGGGGAAACTGGCGCGACTGGTCCAGCAGGCCCACAAGGCGTTAAAGGCGACCCAGGTATGACACCACAGCCTGCGATTGCTGACGTTGCAGCCGGAGCAGATGCGGCGGCTCTCGTAACTGCCCATAATGCGTTATTGGCAGTACTGCGCAAAGCAGGCGTCATTGCGGCGAAATAGGTGCCGTCATGGTTACGCTGGAACAGGCTAAAAATTACCTCAAGGTCGACTCAGATATTACCGACGATGACGAACTCATTACGAGCCTCATCGTCGGTGCAAATGGGTATATTGAACAATGCACGGGGAAGCGGAACAATGATGACGCAACGTATGACTTGTGTACAAAGCTCTTAGTGGCGCACTGGTATGAAAACCGCGCTACCTTTTACCCTAAGCCTGGTAATTTATCCGAATTACCTCACAGTATCACGGCCCTTATTCAGCATATTGCCTTAGCGGCCCATTATCCCCCTTTAGAGGATGGTGAAACAAGTGATTAACGTAGAAATCGGGACACTGGACAAGCGGGTTACGATTTTGGCTGTAGAAGAATATGTTGATGACCATCATCTGACGAAACAGCGTCTCGTAGAAAAGGCTAACACGTGGGCACGCATTGAGCCCACGCGAGGCCGTGAATTACGAGAACAGTCTAAGGAAACGATGACGGATTTACTGAAAATCACGATACGCTACCGTCCTGGCATTGATAATGCAATGTATGTCAAATACCGGGACGTAACGTATCGGATACAGTACGTTGTTGACCCGTATATGGCGCACGTCAAACTAGAGCTCATGTGCAGTATCAAGACTGTAGGGAGTGATAAGTATGGACATTGAAGAATTTATGTCTCACATCAGAGACGTACAAGCCCAATATCCACTGGAAGCAGAAAAAGCATTACGGCGCGGCGCCAATACGATGAGGAACGCTTTAAAAGACGCGTCTCCAGATAGTGGCAACCCAAAGGCTAAACGCAAGATAAAAGACAGCTGGAAGGTGTCCATGGCAGGCGCAACAGCCGATACCTTACAGGCGAATATACGGTCTAATTCCCCTCATTTCCATTTAGTGGAACGGGGACATGTCAAAAAAACGCGTACCGGTAAGGTCGTAGGCTATCAGCAAGGCACTCATTTCATGGAGAAAACTGTCAACGCTAACGCCGATGAAATCCAGGACGAAATGGGGGAACATCTTTATAAGATGGTGAATAAACTGCTATGAGAATTACCTATGTAGACATCATGAACGCCATGACAGAGATGATAACGAAGGCCTTTCAGTTACCCGTACATAGTGACGAGGTGCTGGAAGGCTTTGCTATGCCCTGTTTTTTTATCAAGCTCGTACCGGTGACGACAGTAGAACATAAAAACGTAATGCGAACAACGGTGAGTATCGTCTTGACGTATTTTACGGACACAAGGGACGAACTGGCTTGGCTTGATGTACAAGATAAAGTGCGCCACCTCATCCAAACAGGTTTTTTTGTAGCCAATAGGGCGCGGTACATCCATGTTGATGACTTTTCTGACACGCGACTCGGCGAAGAATCAGATGTTTTACAAATCATCATTACGGCATGGTACTACAATCCTACGCAGGCTTTGCTGAATCGTAATGATGTCGGAGACACAGCTGATACGGTAGAACTGTCTTGGCAAAATGACACAACAGAAGAAAAGAGAAACGGATTAGAAACATTTCATCCTACGAAAGGGAGGTCATAATTTATGGCAAAATTAGGCATGCCATCGGTGAGCATTTCCTTTATAGAACAAGGCATCGAGGCAATCGAACGGAGTCAGCGCGGTATTGTAGCGCTTATTTTAGAAGAGCCACAGGCCACGATTGATGCCTTAACACAGAGCAGTACCGTAGATAAGGCAGTAGCAGACGTAGCTACAACCGCTGACGACACGACAACGGATACATCCATTACGAATCCATTTACGGTATATACGATGGATGACATTCCGGCCGGCTTATCGGACGCAAATAAAGATTACATCATGAAAGCATTGCTCGGCTATGTAACGGCACCGTACCGGGTGAAAGTTTATTTACAGGCAACAGCTGACCCGTCTGTCGACCGCTGGACGGAAACCTTGAAAAAAATGTATACCGATAGATGGGATTATCTGGCTATTCCGACGATTGATAAAACGGAAATGGAAGCGGTCGGAACATGGATTAAGACAAACCGCGAAAACAAACACAAGCGCGTGAAAGTCGTCTTACCTGGCTATGCGGGAGATTACGAAGGTATTATCAATTTCTCCAACGCAGAAATCAAGACAGCCGACAAAACATATACGCCGGCAGAATACACGGCACGTATTGCCGGCCTTATTTGCGGCACTCCTATGACGATTAGCGCCACCTATGCACCGGTAAATGAAGTCATCGAGACAGATTTACATGACGCTGATGAGAATGATGAAAAAGTCAATAAAGGTGAATTCTTCATTTTCTGGGACGGCGAAAAATATAAAATGTCTCGTGCTATGAACTCCCTTGTCACGACGACGCAGGGCAAACTCGAAGCATATCAGACCATCAAGACCGTAGACTGCATGGATATGATTTACGATGATATTCGCCGTACTGCGCAAGATAGTTATATCGGGAAATATACCAATGATTACGACAATAAATGTCTGCTCATTACGGCTATTATGGGCTATTTCAAAGAGCTCGAAAATGCGCGGCTCTTACAAAAAGGATACAGCACCTGCGATATTGATGTTGATGCTGTCAAAACGTATCAGTTAAAACACGGACTCTACACACAGGACGAGCTGGCAAAAATGGATGACCAAGAAATCAAAGAGCTTAATACGAAAAAACAGGTATTTTTACACGCAAAAATCAAAATGTTAGACGCGATGGAAGATATTACCTTACCGATTGATATTTAAGGAGGTGCATATACATGGACCAATATAATCCCGAACAGGTCATGATTGGCACGCAGGGAGAAATCTGGATTAATGATAAGTACTTTGCGCAAATTACGGCCTTTAAAGCACAGGTTAAATTAAATAAAGAAAAAGTAGACCAAGTAAAAAAGATGTTTACAGGCTATAAATACACAGGCTACGAAGGAAGCGGCACACTGAAAGCCAACCACGTCAGCTCGTATTTTACGAATCTTATGGCTGACAATATGAAACAGGCCAAAGTAACAAAGGTCACGATTATGGCGAAACTCGATGACCCGGATGCGGTCGGCCCAGAGCGTATTGTCATTCGTGACGCTACCTTTGATACCTTGACGCTGATGGATTGGACGGCGAAAAAGCTCGTCGAAGACAGCTATGATTTTACGTTTACCGATTTTGATATTTTAGATGCGACACAAGATTAGGAGGAAAGTAAATGAACTTAGTAGATGCATTATTGACCGCTGACACGTCTAAACTGACGACTAAAGAAACAACCAAATTAGAGATTCCACGCTTAACCAAGGCGTTAGGCATTCCCTTTATCATGACATTACAGGCTATTGCACCGCGTCGCATGGATGAAATCAATGAAATTGCTATTAAAATGACGAGAAACGGCCGGTATCAAGGCGTAGACCTGACAAAAATGCATGAGCTCGTATTATGCGAAGGGATTATTGACCCGCCTCTCAATGGGGAAGTACAGAAAAAATTCAAGGCTGCAACGCCGGCAGATTTAGTGAATAAATTATTCAATGCCGGAGAAATCAATAAGATTTTTAACGCTATTCAGAAATTATCCGGTAATGTAGATGAAGAGGAAGAAGCAGCGCAAAAAGATGAAGTAAAAAACTAATCAAGTCCGACGGTAATGTCTTTGCTATGTATTTTTTGATGGTACGGCACCACTGGAAACCGTCGGATTATTATAAGTTAGGCCCAGGGGAACGACTGATTGTGCGGGCGTTTATTGAAAAACAATTAGCTGATGAGGAAGAAGCACGAGAGGAGGCTGCTAAGAAATGACGGGCTCTGAAAAACACATTGACGTAGTCATGCAACTCGTCGATAGAATTACGCAGCCTCTCGCGAGGATTGGCAATCGAATGGCTGAATTGCAGCGCATTAATAGAAGAACGGGCGCACAGTTGCAAAATGTAGGTCGTGCCTTTGGGGATTTGGGCAGTACCTTAGCCCCTGTAAGCGCTGGCATTGCCGGTGCCGCGGCTTTAGGTGCTAGGGCTTTTGTTGATTTTGATGCGACCATTACGGGAGCAGGAGCAAAAGCCGGCGCCACAGCCGAGGAAATGACCCAATTACGAAATGAAGCCTCTCGCTTAGGCGCAGATTTTCCGATTAGCGCTACCGAAGCGGCACAAGGTATGGACCGTTTAGCAGCGGCTGGCTACAATACACAACAAATTATGGGGGCTATGCCGGCTATCATTACGGCGTCTGTTGCATCTGGTGAAGATTTGGCTACAACGTCGGATGTCGTCAGCAATGCCTTAAATATTTGGAATCTGAAATCTGGCGACGTAGCGGCAAACGCGGCGCACGTGGCTGATGTAGTCCAAATGGCGGCGAATCAGTCGAGCTTAGGCATGGAAGATTTTGGCGTAGCCATGCAGTACGCAGGCGCACCGGCGGCGGCTCTTGGCGTCAACATCGAGCAGTTGTCCACGGCCATGGCTATTATGAAAAATAATGGAATCGAAGCTAGTACGATTGGTACGTCATTACGGTCCGTATTTTCGCGGTTAGCGGCACCACCGAAAGGCGCAGCCGAAGCGATTCAAGCCTTAGGATTACAAACCAAAGACGCATCAGGTCATTTCGTAGGCTTGCAGAATGTCGTCGACCAAATGCGCACGGCCATGTCCGGCTTATCGGATACAGAACAAGTAGCGTATGCCAAAGCTATTGCCGGCGAAGACGCTTATAGTGGACTCTTAGCCTTAATTAGGACCGCGCCGCAAGACTATCAAGCTATGGCGGACGCTATCAATAATTCTGCTGGCAGTTCGGCGGCCCAGTTTGATGTCATGAAGACGACCATGAAATTTGCTATTGATGACATGACAGGTAGCTTTGAGTCCTTAGCCATTAACATGGGCACAGCGATTACGCCGCAGGTTACGGCGGTATTGCACGTACTGGCAAGTTTTGCCGATGCCTTGAATGCATTGCCTGACGGCGTAAAAGTTTTTATTGCTGATTTAGGCGTCGGTATCGTGGCGTTGACAGCTTTTTCCTTTGCTATGAGTGGTGCGTTCAGTGTTGCCGGTGGCGTTTATCGCACAATAGCAAATATTGGCGTAGGTATACAAAAGGGTAGCAGTGCCATGCAGGGCACATCTGTGATTACCGCAAAGGTTGTCGATGGACTTTCTTTAATGCGAACCAAAGCTATTGATGCCGGTGATGCCCTGCTAAGAGCAGGCAATGCGGCACGTAGCGCCAACTGGAGCGACGTAGGCGCGCGGATGACGTCCTTGATGCCGGACGGTGGTATACGAGGCGCCATGTCTCGTGTGCGTACGTCTATGGTCAGTACAGGCCAAGCGGCTGTCAATATGGTACGCAATTTTAGCCTGATGCGGACTATCAGCGGTGTAGGCAATACCTTGAGTACAGCCGGTGCTGGCATTCGCTCTTTAGGGTCGAGTCTGCGAACAGCGGCCATTGCGGCACGTGCCTTTATTTTCTCCCCCTTAGGTATTGCGCTCTTAGTCATCGCGGCGGCTGTGTATGTCTTATATACGCGGTGGGACCAATTCGCGCCGTATTTTATGGCTATGTGGTCGCGCATCCAGCAAGCCGTAGCAAGTGCGATTGCCGTTATTTGGCCGGCGTTGCAACGAGTTGGCGCGGCATTTGGTCCACTACTTACAGCTGTACGAAACTTCTTTACCGCTACCATGGAGGGACAAACAGCATTGAGCCCATTATTGGCTATTTTAGGTGCCTTAGCTGGCATTATTGGCGGCGCTGTTGTCTCGGCAATCATTACCTTTGCCGGATTACTTTCTAATGCTATCGTCACGGCGGTCAATGTAGCGGCTAATGTCATTGCCATGTTCTTAGGTGTTTTAAACGGTATCATTGAGTTTGTGACTGGCGTCTTTTCGGGTAACTGGGCTATGGCATGGCAGGGCGTTGTCGATATTTTTGCCAGTATTTTTGGCGGCATCAAAGGCGTGTGCGACTCTATTCTTGATGGCGTAAAGGGAGCCATCAATGCCGTTATTGATGGCATCAATAGTATTTCTGTTGATATTCCCAGTTGGGTGCCTGGTGTAGGAGGACAACATTTTCAGCCGGCTATTTCTCATCTCTACACGGGTACAATGAGCTGGAACGGTGGCCCTGCTGTGGTCAATGACCGTTACGGCGGTGAAATGATTGACCTGCCTCGTGGCTCTCGTGTTATTCCTCATGACCAATCGCTCAATCAAGCGTATGGCATGGGAAAGATGTCCGGCGGCGTGCGTGTAGGCGACATACATATTAATTTTACGGCGGCACGAGTCGACCAGAATACGGCCAAAGAATTGGCGGCTCAAATTGTCTATGAGGTTTCGACAAGATTGGCAAACCAGAACGAGGGGGCGATTTAATTGGCGTCTTTTATGAGTTTTTTGTCTTCTGCTATTTCTTCCCTTATAGGCGGTATAAATAACCGTGGTGCAGATTTTACATTGTCTTGTGGTGGCGAATCCGTGACATTTCCTGTTTCGCCTGGCTCTTTTGATGTAGATAATCCGTATAAAAACGGTACCGTCCAGATTAACGCACTTGGCGAAATCGGTATGCTGGGAAAGCGTGGGCTTGCAAGTGTTTCGCTTTCGAGCTTTTTCCCGGCACAAGCTTACGGCTTTGAACAATCTACTCCCAACAATGATCCTTACGGATATATTGAGCAGCTGAAACAATTTGCAGAAGCAGGCAAACCATGTCAGCTTACTGTAACAGGCACAAGCATTAGTACATATTGTACGATTGAAAATATCAAGTACGGCGAACATGACGGCACAGGGGACGTCTATTTTTCAGTTGATCTACGAGAATACCGCTATATTCAGCCCGCCGCGGAAACGGCTATTAATGAGGCAACGGGGATGAAATCTCGTGTTGCTGAAACAGTCAAAGAACGAAACATTACCGTTTATCCTGGCGACAGTTTGATGGACGTAGCGGCTCGCTCGGTAGGGCAATTTACGAGCATTACGAAACAGCAGGCGAACAAGCTGGCCGTATTTAAACAACTGGCTATGTCAAAACGTATCGGCGTTGGCGAAGTGCTGAACGCGACGAAAACGAAAATAAAGGTCGAAGATGGCACATTTATCAACTTTTAGGAGGCATCTATGAAACTCAATGTATATTATAGTTCGCCGCCTATGACAGAAGCGGAACAAAAAGCCCTAGATGATGCCAAGAAGAATAATCAGCCCTATACAGAGCCGGACAACATGCGTAACATTACGAATTACGTCACGACAGCAACGTGGAGCGGTGACACAGACCAAGCAGCACGTAAATTTGAATTTGAAATTGCCTATAATACGACGGCAAAGGATGCGGCCTTTGTGCCTCTTGATTTACGATTAGGCGGCTTTATTTTTGTCTTTTTTGCAGAAGAAGACACGGATGCGCCGGTCGAAGTCTTTTGCGGCCGTATTTTTTACCGTAAGCGAAACACGAGTCAGTTTACCTATTCCTTTACGGCTTACGACGACATGATTTATCTGGCAAAATCGCAGGTGCAACTGCTCTTTAGCAACGTCACCGTAACAGATGCGATTAAACAGACTTGCGCCGAAATAGGCATTCCCGTAGCGGATAATCTTTTGGCTATGCCGACAGTGGTCAACTTCATCGCTGATGGCAAGAGCTGCACAGAAGTATTTAAGATGTTACGGGACAAAACAAAAGCCGACACGACCAATTATGCCGGCGGCTTAGATTTTACAGTTATTTGCATCTTAGACAAAGTAACAGTCATCAAAAAAGGGGATGTCATTGAAGGTTATGTTGCTAGTGATGGCATCAATGTCAGTCATACGGAACACAGCCAGAGCGTAGAAGGCATGGTCAACAGGATTAAGGCTGTCGATAGCGTAGGCCGTATTTGTCAAGTCTTTACCATCAACGACGATGTAACTCATTATGGTATGATTCAGCAAGTCTATAAGATGCAGCCACCCAAACAAGGGGACAGCGTAGACAATGTAAAAGCGGCAAAAGCCATGCTCAAACAGTTGCAAGAAGAATCCTCTCTCGAAGGCCTAGGGAATATTCAATGCATCACGGGATACGCTATCACAATACAAGAAGAACAGCTCAAAGGGAAATTCTTTATTAAGAGTGATACGCACAAGTTTGAAAACAATATTCATACCATGAGCTTGACCTTGGAATATATGCCGGATACACCGACGGAGCCCGGTATTGAACAGCAAGACCTGGCTACGCCAATATTTAAATCGAGCGGTCGAGGGAAGAAAAAGTCACAAGCTGGAGGTGGAAACATGAATGTAAACGAAGGATTATCTGCTGGTTGGGAGGCATGGGGAAATACGACCATGGACAACGGCTCAGAAGGATGTGCAGAAGCGGCTGGGAAGATTGGCAGTTACTACAGCCCCTTTTTAGCACAAGAAGCAAATAACGGTGTTGTAGGTGTACCGACGATGGTAGCCGATGCCAGCAATGCCGGCTTATTACAAGACTTTGATGCCAGTAGCTTAGAAGCTGGCGACTGCATTGTCTATGGTGATAATGACCATATTGTTATTTATGATGGCAACGGTGGTTATTATGGTAATAGTAGCAGTCAAATGGTCACGGTCCACGGCGGTGATTACAATGAAATGGGGGGCTTGCAGCCGACGAAAATCATTAAAGCAAGCAAGGGGTAAGACATGAAGAAAAATGATGACCCCTATAAAGACCTGGCGAATATTATGATACGCACGGCTATGCGTAACGGCTTGCAACCTGGTGCAGTCATTGGGGAAGTGTTGACACCGCCACCGAATCTTGTGGTGTTGTATAATGGCTTACATTTAGATGCTAGTTATTTCTGGATTGACGAATATATGTTACAAGACCATACAAGGCATGTAAAAGGCCATATTGTCAGTGCGACACAAGACCGCGGCGGTGGCAGTGGTGACGCAGCGTTTCAAAGCCATAATCATGACATCGATAACGACTATACGGCTAGTGTGATTTATACGGATACCTGGCACGTTGGTGATAAGCTGGCTATGCTTCCCGTCTTTTCTAGTGACGACATGCAAACAGCACAGCAGTATATTATTTTTGCCAGAATTGTACGATTGGATGGTGTGGTTATATGAGTAATCCTTTTATGCTCCCCACTAGTGCCAGCGTAGCAAACACGCTACCTTTATTTACCGAGTTGGATTGGGATTTTGCCAAAAACACATATAAGTATACACTAAGCGGGAAACACATTGTTGTCAGCGGCAATGAAGCTTTGAAGATTTGGATACGCAAAGCCCTCATGGTAGAACGCTACCGCTATCGTGCATACTTTGATGACTATGGTGCTGAGTTGGAGCAGTTTATTGGGCGTGTGCCGAATGATGGCGTGGAAAAGGAGAAGCTTTTTACGTACATCCAAGACGCTCTCGTAGTCAATCCGTATATTACGGCCGTAACCAGCATTTCAGCGCAACAGAACAACAAAAAAATTACCTTATCTATTGCGGTCAGTACTATTTATGGACGCACAACAGTCGGAATCGAGGTGTAATAATGTTTGAGGCAGAGGATAACCTGACTATTTTACAACGGCTGAAAA
The DNA here is from genome assembly GCA_900540735.1 of uncultured Megasphaera sp. Classification (GTDB taxonomy): domain Bacteria; phylum Bacillota; class Negativicutes; order Veillonellales; family Megasphaeraceae; genus Megasphaera. The sequence continues at coordinate 29,595 of UQHB01000027.1, forward strand.
AATTCTTTAATGAAAAAATAGGCAATACGACAACAAGCGTCGAAGGCACCTTTGCCGGGGATATTCTGGCAGCAAATTCAATCGAATTTGAAAAAGCCTATGCCGAAATGAACCTCATTGTCGAGGCAATGTTCCCACAAACAAGTTGGGGCGAATATCTTAGCCATTTAGCAGAAGACTGGGGACTGAAGCGACGTCAGGCTACATCGTCCGTCGTTACCTTAACGCTTACTGGTAGTGCTAACACGCCTGTACAAGCCGGTGCGTTATTTGCGACAGAAGAAGGCATCAACTTTATCAGTGATACGGCTGTCGTACTAGATGCCAACGGAAAAGGAACCGTAACAGCAACGTCGCAACAAACCGGAACAGTTACAAATGTTTTAGCTGGTACAATTACGAAAATCCCGGTTAGTATCTATGGTGTAAGCAGCGTCACCAACGCTGAAGCGGCTCATGATGGCTACGATGAAGAAGACGATGAAACACTGCGTAAACGCCTGCTTGACCACCTGCAAAAGCCGGCACAAAGTGGTAATAAAAACCACTACATTGAATGGGCACAGTCAGTGGCCGGTGTGGGTACAGTAAAATGTTTGCCTCTTTGGAATGGCAACGGCACCGTCAAAGTGATTATCACGAATATTGATGGAGATGTTGCTAGTGACACGTTGGTGCAAAATGTCGCCGAATACATTGAAAGCGTGCGCCCTATTGGTGCAACTGTAACCGTTGTTTCCTGCGTGCCGCTTACGATTAATCTAGCGTTTAAGCAAGTCAGTGGCAGTATTAATATGGATACAATCAAAAAAGCTGTAACGGCTTATTTAAAAGAAACGGCTTTTTCGCAGGCTTACGTAAGTTATGCACAGATTGGGGATACCTTGTTGTCGTCTGCAACAGGACTTATTGATTATAGTGGCTTACGAATTAATGGGGCAGTGGACAACATCGCGCTTACGCCGGAACAATTGCCGGTCATCGGTGAGGTGACGATAACATCATGATTATCTTAGACTGGATGAGACGGGAAATAGTGGATTTACGTCGCTACGTACCGCCTTTTTTGTATCGTCACGACAAAGAAAACGATACGCTGTTACAGACCCTGATAGAAGAGCATGAAACGGTACGGCTTGGAGAGCTGGATGTACAAAACCAGTTATCCCCTCAAACGGCTCCACACCTTGAAATATATGAGCGTATGTTAGGAATTACACCATTGCTCGAAGACACCGAAGCCGTGCGACGCAGAAGAATCTTGTTAAAATACCGCTATCACATAAGTTCTACCGTAGCATTTATGACGGCACTAGTAAGTCAGTACGGCACGGGTAGTATTGAAGAACATAACGATGAGTATTATTTTGTGGCGGATATTGGCGCAGAACAAGCTGACCAATTAAAGTATATCAAAGAACAGATAGAACTATATAAGCCCGCTCATTTGGGATATAAACCCGTTTTAAAAATTGTTTTACCTATCCCTATCCAGCATGAAGCGTTGTGCATGCAGTACGTTGACGCACATCATAATGTGTGGAACATTGGCACGACAGACAAACTCATCTGGGACGGCCTGCATAATTGGGATGGTATCCCTATGTGGTCAGGCTGGTCGCCAGACGCGTTATACCGGGACAGACAACATCATATCGTAGACATTACGCAGTCTATAGAGGCTGCGCAAAACTGGTGGCTCCGCGTGTCTCGGTGGGATAACATGCATCGCTGGGATGGCGCTATCGATTGGGGGACGCTGGCGACACGCGTGCACTATGCCGACTCGTTACAGTCGTCTGCAACGAGCCAGAACCTTTTACTAGCACACAGTTTGACGACGAACGGCGTGTATGGCGCCGTATTGACGGTGCCGCAAAAACATTACAGTAGTACTTTAGGGAGTGAGTCGGCTAAGCAAACATATAGGCCTAACATAAGCGTATTGGCATGCGTTGTGATACAGGGCAAGTCCTTATATATGCCTATTACCTTTACTACGCAAACCGTGGGCACTGTGGCAAGTGTCATGCATACAACGGCACGGCATGAGACCCAAACAATACAGTCTGACGTAGCAAAGGCTGCCCTTACTATTAAGTCACAACAAGCCAAAGCATTGCAAACAGCACAGTCAAAGCATGCCGTACATGTTGACGGCGTGACGTCACATCGTCAGATTGCACAGGCTAAACAGCCTAAGTCTATCATACAAAAGCCAGATTACAGTGGTACAGGTAGCATAACACAACGACGTAGTACCAACACAGCACGCAATCACATGGACGGCGGCGCTGTCTGGGACGGCATACATGCCTTAAGTGGGGTGTATGAGCCTGTGCGCTTAGCAGACCATGCGTGCACCTGTTACGTTACAAATAAAAATGGAGTATTTACAGGAGGAGCGACAAGATTATGACACAAGAAAATACTATTAAGAATACCTTAGCCATCAATGGAGAATCGGTTGCAGTTGCAGCGGCGGCTTTTGATACAGATGCTTTTTTGAAATCTAACAAAAAGACGACTGCTACATATCGGGCGGCCTTGGCGCAAGCTATCGGTACAAGCGGCACTATTGCCAAAATCACTAAAATGGCTTTTGGCACAGGTGGTGCTACAGACAGTCAGGGCAACCCAGCACCGCCTAGCGATGACGGTAATTTAACGACTGTTGTCTTGACGAAGAATATTACGGCTGTAACCTATCCGGTTGCGACATCTGTAGCCTTTGAAGCGGCTATTGCGGCCGGTGAATTTACAGGGGCAATCAATGAAGTAGCACTCATTGACGCGAATAACCGGACAGCAGCGAAAATGCGACTGCTTACGAGCAAAGGCGTAGATGCCGAATCTGGTTTGAATTTCAAATGGACTGTAGAATTTTAGGAGGGAACCATGACAGCAGATGAATTAAAAAAACAATTTGCTACAGCTATGCCGGCGGAAATCGACGGCTTTAAACGACCGACAGAGCCTATCAGCAGCGGCAATGATTTTTTCTTGGATATGCCGCAGCTCATTGCCAAAGACCCGGTATTATACTCGACGATGAATCTTATGTTTAGCGTTATCTTGAGTAATGACAAGTTACTCAAAGATTGGTATGGCACGCTGGAAAAAGCATTGCAGTCGCAGGATTTTGACATCGTTACATTGCAGAAAAAAGGCCTCATGTCGCCAGACATGCTGACCAAGTTAAACGGCATTGCTGAACACGCAAATAACTATGTCCACCCTGACAAACATCCTGCAACCATGATTACAGATGATGCAACGCATCGCTTTGTGACGGATGCAGAAAAAACGGCCTGGGATGCTAAAGCTAGTACAGCTATCGTTTCTACAGAAGCGGCTGGGTTAGCTCCTAAACGTGACGGTGTAGCAAATCACTATTTTTCCGGTGACGGGACGTATAGAGATTTACCAGATAGCGTATCTAAAATTGATACGAACATGTTAACGCGTGGGGCGAATTTAAATGATATTACTACAGCAGGATGGTATCAAGCTAATACAAATGAGTTAGCAGGTACAATCCTTAATACGCCTAATGTAGTTGGCTACGCTTTTGGCTTAGAAGTCATTCGGACAGCCTATGCAACACAACGCCTTACTTACTGGAATGCCCCTCAGCTGACATACGTAAGAACTCAAGCGGGTAATAATACATGGAGTGCATGGACATTGCTTAATGCTAACCAGGCAGAGAAGAGTAACGCCATGAAAGTTACACATGGTAATGAGATTGTATTAGATGGGGTAGAAGCAAACGCTGCGGCAACAGGCATCATTATAGGACATAGATTTGTTAATAAACCTGATAGTGTAACTAAAATCGAACAGTATCTTTTTCAAGACGGACTAGGTACTAGCGCAGCCCTTGCTGATATACGAGCAAAGAATTTTATTGGTCATTTACAAGGCAACGCAGATACAGCGACGACTTTAACCGCTACAAGCTTAGCCGCTAATACAGACCTAAATACAGTCACCACGGCCGGGCTGTATGGATGTAACGCCGATGCCATTGCCGGCACTTTAAAAAACTGCCCAGCCAAACAAGCATGTACTCTTGAAATGATGCGTGGCGCAGGATTACCCTTGCAGCGCGTTACGGAGTGGGCGACAGGATTAACATGGGTACGCTCATATGGCAATAACGCTTGGACTCCATGGGTGAAACTTGGCGTACCGAGTGGCGGCACAGCCGACGACTTTTTGCGCGGCGACGGCACGTGGCAAAAGATAGCATCCATCATTGGGCAAGGTATCGTAGCAGGATCATTAACCGAAAACGGTTGGGTAAAACATGGTAACGGCCTAATTATACAGTGGATATTAGGAGCGGAAGCAGCATGGGATACCTTAGTTTCTTTTCCCATT
>UQHB01000028.1 GCA_900540735.1 uncultured Megasphaera sp.
TATGGATGTGAGGGAATATATACTTCCTTCGCGCAATTTTCATCTGCTGTAAAAACTATATTCATTATTACAATACGGAACGTATTCAACAGAAAACAAAATGGATGCCACCGGTAACATACCGGTTAGCATCCATCTAAACCATCTTATTTAGTTGTCATTACAGTGTCCAGGATTCTGGGTACACATCACCACCTCTATATAGATGGCACCTTTTTTATTTTACATCAACGACTGATACAATGCATACAACACATCATCCGTTACAGGCACGGGATTATTATCCATATTAGGATGATGGCTGGCAACGACGATGCCATCGAGGCCGCTCTGGGGAATATGGAAATCCTTTAAATCACAACGGAGCTGCAAGGTCTGCTTTAACTGATATACTGCATCGGCTAAGGCTTCACTATCAGCAAAGCCAAGCTCCTTAGCCAGCGTTTGGATACGCTTGTCTTGTTTATCGTTGTAGCGCACGAAATAATCGAGCGTCAAACCGCACGCTTCACCATGGGGGATACCATAACGATTGGTCAAGGGATAACTGCACGCATGAGGAGCTGTCGTTTTCGGCAACGCAAAAGCCAGACCGGCTAAGACGGACGCTTCACACATATGCCGCCGCGCTTCTACATCATAGCCGTTTTCATAGGCTCGTGGCAAGTATTGAAAGACGAGCCGTGCCGCTTGGATGGCATTGGCATCGCACACAGGTTGATGGTGGACGCTCCAATAGCCTTCGAGGGCATGAGCCAGTACGTCCATACCACAGCAAGCCGTTAAATATTGCGGCATATCGTAGGTCAAAGTCGGGTCAATAATGGCATAGTCAGGATAAAAATTAGGCGATGCAATAGGTGCTTTTTTCTGAAATTCATGGTCCGATAAGACAGAAACGGATGTGACTTCGCTCCCTGTCCCAGCCGTTGTCGGTACAGCAATGAGCGGCACATGAGCTTTGGGCAAGACTTTTCCTGTACCGAGATACGCACGAATCGATTCGGTTGTCAGGCAAATTGTCGCAGCCGCTTTGGCTAAATCCATGGCACTGCCACCACCAATGGCCACGACGAAACCATTTTGCTGATTTCGCATAATGTCAGCGCAGGCATCGACATCGGTTACGTCTGGATTTGGCGAAATATGGGAAAAAACATCTGTAATCCGTCCCTTGCATTGTTCGCGCAGCCGTTCAACCAGGCCGCTTCGTACGACGTGAGGCGTCGCAATGATAATGCCTTGAATCCAGTCGTTGCGCACAATTAATTCGGCTAAAGAGTCGATTCGTTTTTCTCCAAATAATATCTTTACAGGTTGCTCATACGTCCACATACAGTTTCTCTCCCTTTTTCTCTGGTATAGGTGTATTGTATCATAAAATAAGATAATGGAAATACAAAAAAGTCAGTATCATCAAGAGATAATACTGACCTCTATTGTTTATCTGGATACTACAGGTATTACCTTATCGGGAGTTTGCAACGCCGCGGAAAATCGTACCTTGGCTGCTGTCAACAGTGACAGTTTCGCCGTTTTCGAGCGTATCTGTTGCGTGTGCTGCACCGATGATAGTCGGAATACCGAGAGTAATGGCAACGATAGCGGATTCACTCGTCAGACCCACTTCTTCTGCAACGACAGCACTAGCCCGTTTGATATAGTCAACCCATTTCGGATTAGCTGCTTTCACGACGAGGATGCAGCCGTCTTCGAAGTTCTTTTCGAGTGATTCGTCATCTGTAGCAATGCAGACTTTGCCAACAGCCGAGTTACGGCCAATACCTGTACCGTGAATGAGAACGTCACCGACGACTTGGACGCGAATCATATTGGTCGAGCCAGCTTGCGCAACCGGTACGCCTGCCGTTAAGACGACGAGGTCGCCAGCTTTGATCAGGCCTTTGTCGAGAGCTGCAAACACTGCATTGTCGACGACTTCATCTGTATCGCTTGCTTCTTTACCAATAATAGCCTGTACGCCCCAGTTGACTTGGAGACGACGAATAATGTTTTCATGCGGCGATACAGCCACAATCGGGCAGTTCGGACGGTATTTAGAAATCATCTGTGCTGTGCCGCCCCGTTCAGTCGACGCGAGAATAGCTGCAGCGTGGAGGTCAGCAGCAATTTTCACGACAGCTTTACCGATAGATTCAGTCGTCGTTGCCGATTCTGTATCTTCCGGTTGATGGGCATCAGGCGTGAAGTTTGCTTCTGTATAGGTAGCAATGCGGGCCATCGTTTTTACAGCTTCTACAGGGTATTGACCGCCAGCTGTTTCGCCGCTGAGCATGATAGCGTCTGTGCCATCGAGGATAGCGTTAGCAACGTCACTCGTTTCGGCACGAGTCGGGCGCGGATTATCGCACATAGATTCGAGCATCTGCGTAGCCGTAATGACCGGTTTACCAGCAGCTTGGCATTTGTGAATGAGCATTTTCTGGAGCATCGGTACTTCTTCAGCCGGTACTTCTACGCCCAAGTCGCCACGAGCAACCATGATACCGTCACTCATTTTGATGATGTCGTCAATGTTGTTGACAGCAGCACGGCATTCGATTTTCGAAATAATCTTCATGTGGCTGTCGTGTTTTTCTAAGATTTTGCGAATCATGACAACATCTTTGCCACGCTGAATGAAGGACGCTGCAATCCAGTCCATGTTCATGCGAATACCAAATTCAATATCTGCTGCGTCTGTTTCGGATACAGCCGGTAAGTTGATGGCATAGCCAGGAACAGCAACACGTTTGCGGTCACTCATTTTGCCGCTATTTAAGATTTTCGTGTGAATGTCTTCACCATCAATACTGAGGACTTCGAGGTTGACCAGGCCATCAGACAAGAGGATGTGTGCGCCTACTTCGACGTCTTTCGGTAAATCTTTGTAATTGACATGAGCAATCGTTTCGTCCCCTTCAACGTCGCGCGTCGTCAAGGTAAATTCATTGCCGGCTTTCATTTGGATAGAGCCGTTTTTAAAGAGGCCTAAACGGATTTCTGGGCCTTTCGTATCGAGGAGAAGAGCAACGGGGATACCGAGTTTTTTCGATGCAGCGCGGACCATATCCATCCGTTCTTTGTGTTCTTCATGAGAGCCGTGAGAGAAATTGAAACGGGCTACATTCATGCCAGCTTGCAGCATTTGTTCCAATACTTCCGGCGAATTCGTACTAGGGCCTAAGGTGCAGACAATCTTCGTTTTTTTCAGCATAATAACGCTCCTTTGTGGAATTTTATTTAGAAAATAAGGATACTTCTTTATCTAAGGCCGTCAATAAAATACGGGCACTTGTCACATTCGTTGCCAACGGAATGGCATGGACATCGCACAAACGCAAGAGAGCCGACATATCCGGTTCATGAAGGCTACGTATTTATTCATGTCTTACCTCCTGTATTCTGGTGTCAAATTCGCTCCTAACGGTGACATTTTTGTCCCACTAGTCCCTATGCATCCTCAAAAAATAGTATATACTATATAAATGTAAATCGTTTAGTCTGATTGTACCGTATATAATTTCAGATTGCAATAGGTGAAAGAACAAAGAATATACCTTTACATTGTGTATCATGACAAGGGTATGCAAAAATAGCATGATAGCCCCATTTTCACGAAGTTCTCATGCTATAGTATTACACATATTTTACATCTCTAACGCCGGGTCTGGTACGCCGTTGGCAGCAAAAGCTTTTGCTCTGTCAATGCACGTGCCGCACTGGCCGCAGGGCTTGTCACCGCCTTCATAGCAGCTCCACGTCAGTTGATAGGGCGCATGGAGACGCAACCCTTCTTTGACGACACCGGCTTTATTCCACGACAAGAGCGGTGCTTCTAAATGGCACGTCCGGCCAGAGCCTTCGTAAATGGCAGTATTCATAGCCGTTTCAAATTCTGGCGTACAATCAGGATAGGCCCGTCCAGCAGCGTCATCAGCATGGGCACCATAGTAAATCACGTCGGCATGGACACTAATGGCTATAGCCGCCGCATAGGACAAAAATAAGCCATTCCGAAAGGGGACGTACGTATCGAGTGTGCCTTCACCGCCTTTTTCGGCCAGCTGCTTGGCGTACGATTCGTGCGCAATCTCTTTTGAGCTCCCTTGCAGGAGGGGGCAATCGCTGAGGGCAAAAGCTTGGGATAAATTTACCTTTTCGTGCTGCACGCCGTAATAGTTCGCCACGTTGCGAGCTGCTTCTAATTCTTTCGCATGCTTTTGGCCGTAATAAGCCGTTAAAGCCAAGACATCTTCTTTCGTATATTTTTCTAGCGCAATGGCTAAACACGTCGTCGAATCGATGCCGCCACTGAGCAACACAACACATTTCATAGATTTCTCTCCTCTTTTTATAACTATTTGCGTAGCAAGGGGAAATAGAGGTGCGTTTATGCCTTAGGATCTTCGATAGGCGGCTTAAAACGTACCTCTATTCCCCTTTATTGACTATAGGCTCTCTTCTTAGTATATCATAAAAAGACCGGCAGAAAGAAATTCCACCGGTCTGAAGAAACGATATATTAGTGTCCATTCGTCGAATGAACCGTATCTTTTGCGTCATCAGCAACAGCTACGCCGTCAGCAACAGGCGCACCATTCGGTAATTTTCCCAATTTTGCTTGAGAAATAATACTATGGTTATACCCATAGCCAAAGTAAATACCAAGGCCAATGAGCAGCCAAATGACGAAACGAATCTGTGTTACCAAGGGCAACATGTAAATCAAGACAGCACAGAAAATAATGGACAATGCTGGCACAACAGGAACGAGGGGGCATTTAAATGCACGCGGCTGGTTCGGATTCTTTTTGCGCAACATAATGACAGCAGCAGAGACGATGATGAATGCGCAAAGGGTACCGATATTAGTCATTTCAGCGACGATATTAATCGGCAAGAACCCAGCCGTAACAGCCGTAACGATGAAGACGAGCATCGAGCTGCGAGCCGGTGTTTTGTATTTCGGATGAATATGACCGAAGAATTTCGGCAATAAGCCATCACGAGACATAACGAAGAGGACACGGCTCTGGCCGTAACTCATAACCAGGAGAACAGATGTTAAACCGCAAATAGCACCGATTGAAACGACAGCAGCACCCCAGTGGTACCCAACAGACTGGAGGGCAAAGGCAACAGGAGCAGCAGTCGTCTTGAAGTCTAAATAGGGCACCATACCGGTTAAGACACCAGAAACGGCAATGTATAAAATCGTGCAAACGATGAGGGCTAAAATAATGCCGCGCGGTAAATCCCGTTGAGGATTCTTAACTTCTTCCGCAGCTGTGGAAACAGCATCAAAGCCGATGTACGCAAAGAAGATAATGGATGCACCAGCAAAGACACCAGACCAGCCATAGGGCATGAAAGGAACCCAGTTTGCCGTATTGACATGGCTAAAGCCGAGAGCCAAGAATAAAGCAACGACAGCGAGCTTTACAGCAACGATGATGTTGTTAAAAGACGCACTCTGTTTAACGCCGTGAATATTGATGAACGCAATTAGACAGAGAATCAATACAGCCGGTAAATCGACGAAGCCGCCGTTATGCGGTGCCATAGTCAGTGCTTTCGGTAAGACAATGCCTAGATTCATTAAAATATTATTGAAATACCCTGACCAGCCAATCGCGACGGCCGAAACGGCGAACGCATACTCTAGGACTAAGTCCCAGCCAATAATCCAAGCCCAAAATTCGCCCAGTGCCACGTACCCATACGTATAAGCACTCCCTGCAACAGGAACCATTGCAGCAAATTCAGCATAACACAGGGCTGCGCACCCACAGGCTAAGGCTGCGATGATGAAGGAAATCATCAATGCCGGGCCCGAATAGTTGGCAGCAGCAACGCCGGTTAATACAAATATCCCGGTCCCGACGATGGCGCCAATCCCTAACATAGTCAAACCAAAAGCACCAAGGACTTTATTCATACCGCCATCTTTTTGGGTTTCTGAAATAAATTCATTGATACTTTTAGTTCTGAAGATGTGCTTAGTCATAAATCCTCTCCCCATTCCTAAAAATACCTTAAATTTCTTTTTATGGACTGATTTTTATTATACTCGTAATTTTTATTTTGTAAAGTATTTTTCAATTATTTATTTTAATTTAACCTATTTAACTTGATTTCCTCAAAGTTATATTGGGAATTAGGGAGTTTGTTTAAACTAATTATGTTATAAGAAAATTTTTATCATGCTTTTCTATCATATCTCGCGTATCCATATCGATGAGTTTGGTTGGGGAGACAGGAAAGAGGAACAGACTCGCTTCGTGTTGCTGTAAAAGCTGTCGTCCCCCTAAATCGCCACGAAGACCTAAGAGCTCTCCTCGATGAGGGCGGAGAAACACAGCCGGACTGCCACGACGCGCGCCTGTCGTCACCGTGCCGATACTCTCGTGAGAAATCACAAAGGCATACAAAAAATCAGCAATAGTCTCACTGTCTAAGAAGGGCTGGTCTGCAGCAAAAATAGCCCAACCGTCCGCTTCCTTTGTCTGGGTAACGCCCACGCGGATAGACGCAGCCATACCTTCAACAGCATAGCTATTTTCTATAATGTTAAGACCTTCAGTCTGGCAATAGGTCATAATCTCAGGATATTGCGTAACCACGCAAATCGTACATTCTATACCGTGCGCATGCAGCAGTGGCACGGCCTCTTGGAGATGCATTAAGCCGTGCTGAAATAAGGGCTTGCCGCGCAAAGGGGCTAAGAGTTTATTGCCCCCAAAACGACGGCTAAAACCAGAAGCGATATAGAGTAAGCTAAGGTTCATACGTATATCCTCCATCTCGTAAGGCTGGTGGAAAGGTCGAAACAATACCGCTTTCGCCGAGGGTTTGTAAAAGCTGCCGCCCTAGGTTTTGCAAGGTAGCTGTATCGGCTTGGTGAATAACGGGGATGATGGGCACGTTATATCGCTGTCGCAGTACGTCAAGGCAGTAGGTCTGCCAAATATCTTGTAGAAGAGTCGGTGTAATGATGGTCGTGCAGGTCAGATTCGTTTGATTCCAGCGAAAGCAAGCTTGGCCTAAAGGTTGTCCTAAGGCACGTAAGCCAACGACAGCGCAAATCGCCGTCGTCCCCGGTGGAATAACCGGTTCCTCTGGCCCTGTGATTTTCAAGGGCATGCGCCGTGCCCCATCGGCTTCGACGAGGACCACATCGGCTAAGGATTTAGCCTCTCCTAGTAGTTCGTCACCAATATAGGTTATTTTTTCTGCCAAAAAGCGTTTACCAGCGACGACGATGCCTTGGCGTGATAAGCCTCGTTCTATGTCGCTCAGATTGCCATCAATGATACCCCATTGCCGGGGACGATACATTTTCGTCGTCGTCACGATGAGGACGCGTTTCCCCTTTTCTTGCAATTCCTGCACCAGCGCATAAATCCAGCTCGTCTTGCCGCCTGCACCGGTAAAGGCCACGACAGGCCGCTTTTGCGCAGCCAACTTCGGCACAATAGCACAAAGACTCTCCCAGAGCGAGAGAGTCTTTTGATTATTCTTGTTCCAAACAGATGCAGTGAGCATCAGCAGCGCCCCATTTCTTAGCCAAGCCCTTTTCACGGTTTTCTTTTCGCGCCCGTACGGCAATGAGCTGAGCCGCAACGCTGACTGCAATTTCAGCTGGTGTTTGCGCCGAAATAGGCAAGCCAATAGGCGCATAGACGGCATCTAATTCTTCTGGCGTAAAGCCATCAGCTAAGAGTTTATTACGCACAAAGGCAAGCTTGGCCTGACTGCCAATGACACCAATATAGCCCGGTTTCCACGGCAAAATCTGTTTTTCTACTTCGTAATCGCTAACGTGGCCGCGCGTCATAATGATAGCGTAGTCATAGTGCGTCATGTGCAGGAAATGGCTGACTTGGGCCATGTCGCCTACCATGATTTCTTCGGCATCTGGGAACCGTTCAGCATTGGCAAATTCCCGGCGTTCATCGATAACGACACACGGGAAGTCAATGCTCGCCAAGACAGGCACTAAGGCCTTGGCTACGTGGCCTGCGCCAAAGACGAAGACTCGTCCCGGCCGGGCCATGCGTTCACAGTACCACTTCTTTTTACCATCGAGCCAAAGAGCTTGCGTATCGACCAAAGCATGGCCGTGTTCTTGGATATAGGCCTTCACCTCATCACAAGCGACTTCGTCACCGCACGTAATCACGTCCGTTGCCGTCATCAGGCCCATGCCCCACCGTTTGGCACTAGTCAGGGAAAGGACATTGACATAAGGCAAGTGTTCTGTTTGTGCAGTCAAGACTGTCGTCGCCCATTCGACACCGCCAGGCACGCCGGGCTCAAAGTACTGGCAAAAGACGCGCGTATCGCCGCCGCAAACAGCACCAATATCGTCTTCTGCTGCACGGTGCAAGGCCATGTGCATGAGCGTAGAGGACTTCGTCGAAAAGACTTGCTGTGCCGTTTCTAAGGCTCGTCCTTCCACAGCACCGCCGCCAATCGTGCCTAAGAGCGTCCCATCTTGGCATAACAAGGCATGACTGGCAACATCGCGCGGCGTAGAACCAGCGCTGTCTACGACGGTCAAGAGCACTACTGGTTGTTGTCGTACAATTTCGTCTTTTAAGCGTAAAAAGAGGTCTTCCATGATTTCGTTCCTTTTCTCTATGAAGTAAATGCTACTATAATTATGCATTATACCACAACTTAGCGATATAACAGTAGTATGTCTTTAGGAGAAATTCCCAATTTCGTCGGCGCACCATCGTAATCTCGTTTCGCAACGGTCATCCAGAGGAGCGGCGCATCTGCTCGCTGCGCTGCATAGCGAAAGGCTAAGGTATAAGCAAAGGGCCGTTCTTGTTGTTCCACAACCGTAATAGGGAATTGATTTTCCTCTTCTGTCATGGAAAAGGCATGACTGCGTACGCCAATAGCACAAAGGCCATCGGCTACAGGTTCACTCGTCGTCAGCATCACATCCCACGACGGCACATAGCCCGTGTGGTCGCCTCGTTTCACTGCATCAGCCATATTACTGCACCCTAAGAGCGTCGCTGCGGCTTTCGTTTTCGGCTGCGCAAAGACGTCTACCGTTTTGCCGACTATTTCCACATGGCCTTGGTCTAAGACGGCTAAGGTATCGCATAATTGGTATGCTTCGTCGCGGCTGTGCGTAACGACAAAGACATCCTTTTGAAATTGGGCGATTACGTCTTGGAGCTCTGCCATGACTTGCCCTTTGAGGAAACTATCGAGAGCACTAAAGGGTTCATCTAAGAGGAGCATATCAGGCTCATTGACGAGAATGCGCCCTAAAGCCACACGCTGTTGCTGTCCCCCAGAGAGTTCAGCTGGCTTCCGTCCTTCTAAGCCTTGCAAATGGAGCCGCTTAACCATGGAGGCAATACGCTCTTTCTTGTCGCTCCTAGACGCTTTCTGCCAAATGCCGCAAGCAATGTTTTCAGCGACCGTCATATTGGGGAATAAGGCGTAATGCTGAAAGAGATAGCCTACGCGCCGCTGTTGAATGGGCATATTGACGTGTGCAGTTGCATCAAAAAAAGTCGTCTCATTGAGGATAATTTTACCCGTATCTGGCCGTTCAATGCCGCTAATGCATTGGAGGGTTTTACTCTTTCCGGAGCCAGACGCACCGAGGAGGCCGACGACACCGCCCTTAGTTTGCAGCTGAATGGCTAAATGAAAGTTCCCTAAATTCTTCGTAATATCTAAGGTAACACTCATGACCAAGCCCTCCTTGCACGGCGTTTCTTTTCGAGCATATTGACGGTCAACAAGACGATGGCACTAATGGCCATGTTGACGAGAACCCAAATAAAAGTACTGTATTCGTCGTTCGTCCGCCAGAGTTGATAGACTGTCGTCGAAATAGTGGCCGTATTCTTGGGGATGTAGCCAATGAGCATGCTCGTTGCGCCGTATTCGCCAAGAGCCCGGGCAAAGGCGAGGACCGTCCCGGCAATGATGCCTTGTTTGCAGTAGGGCATACGAATACGCCAAAAAATGAACGTATCTGATAAGCCCAAGGTTTTGCCGCTCCACGCCAAGGTTTCATCAAAGCTTTCAAAGGCACCACGCGCCGTCCGGTACATAAGGGGAAAGGCCACGACAGCAGAGGCAATAATCCCACCGTACCAGGTCATGACAAACTGAATGCCCCATTGCTGCAGACATTGGCCAAGGGGATGACGCAGGCCAAAGACGAGGAGCAAAAGCCAGCCGCAAACCGTAGGCGGCAAGACGAGCGGCAACGTCAAGACCACATCGAGGATGCCTTTTAACAGGCGCGGAAGTTTCGCCACATAGTACGCTGCCGCAATGCCTGTAAAAAAGACGATAACACTAGAAATAGCTGCAATGCGCAGACTATTCCAAAGGGGATACCAATCCATGAGAACGCCTCTATTTCACGGGGCTAAAGCCAACGCTTTCAAAGACTTTCATGGCTTCGTCGCCTTTTAAGTAATTGAGGAAATCTTTTGCAACATCTTGATTCTTGCTCGTTTTGAGGACAGCTGCCGGGTAAATAACTTGACCGCACATTTCTTTCGTTGCCTGGTCAATGGGTTTTAAGTTCGCACTAAACGCATCCGTTGCATAAACAACGCCTGCATCAGCACTGCCTTCGACGACTTGGGTCGTTACTTCTTTGACGTTCGAGCCGTACGTAATGTTACCAGCGTTAGCAATGTCGCCTTCATTTAAATTAAAGTACTGCAAAATCTTCTGCGTATACTGGCCGACAGGAACGTCGCTATTGCCCATGACGAGGCGTGCCGAGCCATTCGCTAATTTTTCAGCTAAGTCACTGAAATTCTTAATGCCTTTCGGATTGCCTTCTGGCGTAACTAAGACGACTTTGTTTTCAAGGAGGTCAATGCGTGTGCTCGTATCAACGAAATCGAGTTTTTCTGGATTAGCTTTTTCATCTTTCGTCGCGTCGAGCTGATTCATCTGTTTCTGACCAGCCGAAATGAAAATATCTGCGTCTGCACCGTTTTGAATCTGTTTTTTCAGCGTACCTGACGAATCATAGTTGAACGTAATGTCTACATTGGGGTGGTCTTTCTTGTACTGTTCTGCCACTTTGTTCAATGTTTCGGTCATGCTCGCTGCCGCAAAGACCGTGAGATGTGTCTTTTCACCACTTGCTGCTGGTTTAGCATCTTTCGTGTCTGAGCCGCAACCTAAGATACCAACTGCTAAAGCTGCTAATACGGTGAGGCCTACTACTTTTTTCCAATTCATACTGTTTCGTCTCCTTTATAAAAGAAATATATTATGAACGAGCGCAATATATTATGAACGAGCGCAATCTTGGACGTTTCCGCGAAGCACATCGAGACCATGAGGCAACGTGTCGAGGAATACATCCAGGCATTCGTTACAAGCTTTAGGACTGCCTGGTAAATTAATAATCAGTGATTTACCGCGAATAACGCTAGCTGCGCGTGAGAGCATGGCGCGCTTCGTAATTTGCATAGACGCTGCGCGAATGGCTTCGGCAATGCCGGGCACGTCTTTCGTAGCAACTTCTTTCGTCGCTTCCGGTGTAATATCGCGCGGTGAAAAGCCTGTACCGCCAGTCGTCAAAATTAAATCGACTTGCCGTTGGTCAGCTAGTCGGCATAATTCGCCTTTGAGCTTTTCTTTATCGTCAGGTAAGAGAATCGTTTCGACTACTTCGTAGCCTACAGCTTCTAAGCGATTCACAATGACCGGGCCGCTCGCATCGTCGCGCAGGCCTTGGCTCCCTTTATCAGAGAGCGTAATGACTGCTGCTTGATAGGGCCGTTTGCCTTGACGCTGTGCCATCTCTATCGTATCGCCTACGTGAATTTCACCGCCTTGGAGCACTCTTGCAAAGACACCTTCACGGGGCATAATGCAGTCGCCAACGGCATGGTAAATGGCGCAGTGATTATGACATTCCTTGCCGATTTGCGTCATTTCCAGGAGAGCCTCGCCGATTTGAAAGAGCGTCCCTACAGGCAGCGCAGCGAAATCAAAACCAGAAATAACGAGGTTTTCGCCAAAGGCTCCAAAGTCGACATTAGCTCCCCGTTTATTGAAATCTTCTATTTTTTCGACAGACAACAAGCTCACTTGGCGATGCCAGTGACCGCCGTGAGCATCGCCTGCAAGACCCCAATCGGGTACGAGTTGCACAGACGGGATTGGTTTCTTCTGGGTTCCTCGTCTTTCGCTAATACAAATGGCTTCTATTTTTCCCATATTATCCTCCAATTTGGTTCATTCCTTTATGCTCTATAATATCCTTGCGCGACGCAAAGCAATGGGCTTCAGGCTTCATCGCAATGACCTGCCGAAAGGCTTCGTCTAAGGCCGCATCACTGCCACCGCGCCGTAAGATGCCTTTTACAACGAGGCCCATGTCGTAACAGAGACAGGGCTTCAAAAAACCTGTACTCGTCAGGCGCAAGCGATTGCACGTCTCGCAAAACTGATGGGAGTTCGCTGCAATACAACCAATATAGCCTTTCATGGCCTTGCTTTTATAATACACAGCCGGGCCGTTACCGCGCCGTATGTCTACAGGTTGTAAATCAGGCCACGCCGTCTGCAGCACAGCGAGTACGTCATCTTCTGTACCGCCATGGCGAGTGATACCAAAGCCAATAGGCATGAGCTCAATGAAGCGCACATCAACGGGCATCATCTCCGCTAGTTTGGCGAGCGGCAAGAGCTGGTCTTTCGTTTCATCCAGTAAGACAGCGTTGATTTTCGTGCGAATGCCAAGTTGCACGGACTGGTGTATAGCCGCCATGGTCCGTTTCAATCCGTCAACGCGAGTCAAGGCCTGAAACTGCTCTCTATCCGTACTATCGAGGCTAATATTGATACTATCGATACCGATTTCCCCTAAGCGCGGTAAATACTCGCTTAAGACATAGCCATTCGTCGTCACCGTCACTTGCTCCACTCCAGGCATGGCCTTGAGGGTTGCCATAAAGTCGACAGCTCCTTTGCGGACGAGCGGTTCACCACCAGTGATTTTAAATTTACTAATACCTGCGCGCACAGCGGCACGGACGAGACGCTCTAATTCTTCATAGCGTAAGACCGCATCATGCCCTACATCAGGCACATCGACTGGCATGCAGTACTGACAGCGAAAATTGCAACGATCCGTCAAAGAAATACGCAAGTAATCAATGACTCGTCCATACGAATCAATCATGGACATCTTCCTTTGTGTAGACGAAATGGCCGCTTTTACCGCCCATTTTTTCGATGACGTGAATGTCTTTGATGACCATGGACTTGTCGATAGCTTTGCACATATCGTAGACAGTCAGGAGCGCGACGGACACACCCGTAAGGGCTTCCATTTCTACACCAGTCTTTCCATCACAGCGAACCGTACAATTCGCTTCGATTTCACGTACGTCATCGTGGAAGGTAAATTCGACGCCGCACTTCGTCAAATTCAAAATATGGCATAAGGGAATGAGGTCACTTGTTTTCTTGGCACCCATAATGCCGCTAATTTGAGCGACGCCGAGGACATCACCTTTCTTCATCGTCCCGGCTTTGACGGCTTCATAGCAGTCTTGATTCATAGCAATGCGGCCAGTGGCTACTGCTGTCCGCGCCGTAATGGCTTTACCGCTCACGTCAACCATGACGGCGTTGCCATTTGGATCTATATGCGTAAATTCACTCATTAAGAGGCCTCCTTATTTACCAAAACCGCATTGCGGAAATGTACAGACCGGACAGTTCAAGCAGAGACCGCCTTCACCGAGGGAAGCCAAGTATTCCGCCGTAATAGGTACATCGGACATGAGCGACGGCAAAGCCAAATCGAAAACTGTCCGTTTCGCGTACATGACGCAGCCCGGCAAGCCCACGACAGGACGGCCATCAGGCATATAAGCCACGAGGAACATAGCCCCCGGCAAGACCGGCGCGCCATAGGAAATAATCTTGGCACCACTGTTTTTAATGGCCAGCGGCGTTTGATCATCTGGGTCGACACTCATGCCGCCAGTACAACAGACCATATCCATGCCCTTGTCCATCATATCCGCAATCGTCGCCGTAATCGCTTTGGGGTTGTCGTCGAGGACGACATGCATGCCCATAGTCGCGCCAAACTCGGCTAATTTATCGACAATGACCGGCGTAAATGTATCTTCAATGAGGCCGTGATAGACTTCACTGCCTGTCGTGACGACACCGACTTTCTTTTTCTTAAAGGGCACGACGTTGAGGAGCGGTGCTGGCCCTGCTACGTCTTGAGCGCGCTTCATCTTTGCTTTTTCAATGACTAAGGGAATAATCCGCGTCCCTGCCAGATTATCTCCTTTATGTACAGTAAAGCGTCCATGCCGCGTAGCAATCATCATTTCACCAAGGGCATTGACGGCTTGTAAATGAGCCGTATCGACGGTCAGCATGCCGTCACAATCAGCAATTAGGCCGATTTTCCCTTCTTTCGGCTCTGTCGGATGCATGTTGGCCCCTTGGCAAATGGCCCGCAATATGTCAGCTGCTTCATTTTCATGGAGCATATTTTCATTATGTTCCCAAATATAGAGATGCTCTTTGCCAACTGAAAGGAGCACGGGAATATCTTCAGCCTGAATAATGTGGCCTTTGCGGAAGACCGGCCCTTTCGTAACGCCGCGAATAATCTGCGTAATATCATGACACAGCACTTGCCCGACAGCATCTTCTGTTTTAATTAATTTCATCTATGTAAACTCCTTTATGTATTTCGTAATTTCTGTAATTCTGCCGTACTAAAGAGGCGCGCAAAGGACGCGTCTGCTGTCTCATGGATTTCGTCCATGAGCTGTCTGTACTTGGCGAGTAAAATAATCGCTTCTTGCGTCAGCTCTGAATGACCGCCTGTCTTGCCGCCAACGTAGCGTTTCGTCAGGGGAAAGCCCCAAATTTGCTCGGCATGCTTGACGATGGTCCACGCCTTCGTATAGGACATGTGCATGCTCCGCGCTGCTCCTTGGAGTGACCCGTATGTCTGAACACCTTCGAGGAGCTCTACCAAGCCAGGCCCTAAAGCACGGCCTTCTTCCATAATGCGCACCGACACGTGGCACGTTAGTGCATCGTAATCCATAGTCCCTCCTTTACCGTTATATTTTCATATGTATATTGATAGCCTAGAAAAAACCGGTTTCCACAAGAGCTTGGTGAAACCGGTTTTATAACAGTTATATTATATCAAATTTTTAGAAAACAGACAATTCTACATAGTCTTGAGCGAAATGAAGTCGTTCGCCTTGAGGCAGTTGATAAGCCTTTGAAACGACACCGGCTTCTGTTGGCACGGTCGGTACTTCCGTGAGGCCGTAAGCCTGTGCATAAGCTTCTGGTGTGTCTGCTGCACCGAGACCGGATTGAGCAAATTTCAAATCACTATCTTTGTACAGCCGTACAGCCATGACGAGGTTGCCTTGGATGAGGACATCGACGTGATGGTCCGTATAAGACCAACGCTGTGTGCCTTGGTCCGGCGTGACGGCTGCAGGCTGACCGTAAGCGGCGAGGACATCATCTTTCGTCATGCCTAAGTACAAGGAACCAACCGTTTCATAATGGTCACCGTGAATGGAACGACGGAGGGGCGTACGGTCATTAATGATTAAATACTGGTGTGATTTATGGCCTAACAAATCGAGCTTAATCGTCTTCGGTCCTGTTGCTTCCGTAACTGTAAAGGTCCCAGTCCGCGGATAATCGTACGTCGCATCCGTTAAGGCTGTAATGGGGCAGTTGTTGATGGCATTCGGTGTAATGACCATGGTCAATTCGCCCTTTGTATTGTACCATTCGCCTTGGGCTGCATCGAGCCAATCGGCCGCACCGGGGACATTCGTTGTCGACTGGACAGTGACTGTCGGCACATCGCTCGTCGTTGGTTCTGCAGTCGTAGTCGTTTCTTCCGGAGCAGCTATCGTAGTTGCGTCTATCCCTTTCTGTTCTGTTTCTGATGTATAAACGCGGCCTACTTCCATGACAGCATCGCTATCCGTAGCAGTTTGTTCGGTCGTCGCAGTTGTCTTCTGCGCAGCTGCCGTAGTCGTCGTGTCTGCATTCGCCGCAAAGCCCGTCAAGGGCATCGTTAAGGCTAAGGTCATATAGGCAATCATTGCTTTTGTACTTTTCTTCACTCTAGGTCTCTCCTCCATACGAACGCTCTCACACGTGAGAATTAACGTTCTCTTGTAACTAGTAATTATACGCCTATAGCCATGGGAAAACAACTGGCAAGACCTTTAGCTAAAACGTTTCACTTTTATTATTGACAAGGCTCTCCAATCACTCTACAATGAGCATGTGGAAAACGGCAGACATCTCAGAAGGGAGATTCTGTCTATGTTACAAAAAGGTATGCAAGTGGGTTTGCTCCTCTTCGGTATCTTCTTTGGCGCAGGGAATTTAATTTTCCCGCCATCCCTTGGCTTTATGTCCAGTACGTCCTTTGTACCGGCCATTATAGGGTTCATCATTACCGGCGTGGGCATGCCTGTTATTGCCCTGATTATGGGTACCTTTAACCCTGGCGGCTTCCGCGCAGAAATGAATCGCAAAATTTCGCCATTCATTTCGCTGCTGCTTCTCGTCATCATTTATTTAGCTATTGGGCCTATGATGGCCATCCCCCGTACGGCAGCTACGTCGTTCTCCATTGGCATTCACCCCATTGCCGGTGAAGGGACAATGCAGCTCGCTATCTACACGGCATTGTATTTCATCGCTGCTTGGTGGCTTTCCATTACGCCGTCGAAGCTCCTCTCTCGTGTTGGCAAAGTATTGACTCCGATTTTTGCTATTATGATTGTTCTTTTATTCGTCGTCAGTCTCTTTACCTTTACGTCTACAGCCCTCCCGGCACCGATGGGAAAATATGCGGCGTCCGTCTTTGGCAGCGGCTTCATTGAAGGGTACAACACGCTCGATACGTTGGCATCCTTTGCGTTCTGCATCATTGCCCTCAATACGTTAAAACAACTCGGCTTTTCGTCGGAAAAGGAATACTACGCTAGCGTTTGGTCAGCTGGTGTCTCTGTCGCTATCTTAATGGCTGTGCTCTACTTAGGCCTTGGCTTCTTAGGCAATCACTTTGCTGTTCCAGGCGAAGTCTTAGCCGATAAAAACATCAACGTTGGTGCATACATTTTGACGCAAGCATCGTTCCAGCTCTTCGGCAGCGTAGGCATGTGGTTCTTAGCCGTCATGGTCGTCATTACGTGCTTTACCACGTCTGTTGGTCTCATTGCGTCGGTCTCGCAATTCTTTACGGAAGAATTTCCGCAAGTTTCGTACAAAACGTACGTCACCATTTGCTCGGTCATTAGTTTCTTACTCGCTAACTTAGGGCTCAACCAAATCATTAAAGTATCGTTGCCCTTACTCTTATTCGTCTATCCTATTGCCATTGCCGTCGTTTTATTGATTATTGTCAATAAATTCATCGACTTATCGCGCTTAGGCATGCGAATTACCGTTGCCCTCGCAGCTATCGTAGCTCTCATCGATGTATTCCATCAAGTGTGGAATGTCGAAGGTGCAACAGCCGTCATTATGGCCATGCCTTTAGGCGATATGGGAATGGCTTGGATTATTCCGGCTATTATTGGGATTGTCCTGTCTATCCTGTTGCCACAAGAAAAAATCAGTGGCCATACAGATAGTCCCATGTCCTTTACGGATAAAAAATAATTTTTCTTCTGCTCGTTTTCCGCTATAGAAAAAGCGTACTCCTACGAATAAGGAGTACGCTTTTTTGCTGTCTTAGGACACGTGCGTCGTCATGTAGACACCGGCCAGAATCGCAGCGGCACCGCCGAGCTGCACGGGACCAATAGGGTCATGAAAGAGGAAATAGCCGCTAAGCATGCCCACAATGGGCATAATATTGAGGAAAATCGCAGCTACACTAGGGCCAGCCTTTTTCACACCGACGTTGTAAAAGAAGAGAGACAAGAAACCGCCAATGAGGACGATGAACACAAATGCTCCCATAGCGAGGGGCGATAAGGGCGTAACAGCAATCTCCCCAGCGGCCATACCATAGAGCCCTGTAAAGGCTCCGCCAAAGAGGGAAAACCAAAGGGTTGCCGCTTCTGGCGTAATATCTTTCATAACGCGGAGACTAAAGAAGGAATACGTCGCCCACGATGCTTGGGCAACGAGGCAATACAAGTCGCCTTTGTTAAACGTAATATGCCGTACTACATTCATATCGCCGTGCGTAACGACCGTAAAGACGCCGACGAAGGAAATAAAAATACCCAGCCATTTTAAGGCACTCAATTTTTGCCGCAAAATAAAGAAGGCCATGAAGCCCGTCACAGCCGGTGTCATAGCCGCAATGAGGGTGCAGTTCGTAATGGTTGTGTACTTAATGCCTGTAAATTGGACGACATTATTTAACAAAATCCCAAAGAGGCCCATGCCCATAAGGCAAAGCCAATCTTTCCCTTCCCGCGGAATCATAGCGGAGCCATCCATTTTATAGGCTGCTACGAGCCAGAGCAAGCAAATAAAAATATAGCGAATGACTGTCACCGTCACAGGCGACCATTCGGCAACGAGCCATTTAATGCAAACCGGTTGAAAGCCCCACATGGCACAAGCAAAGAGCAACATTCCGTATATTTTCAGCATCGTTCCATCTCCTCTATCGAGTCTTTGTGTTGTCATTATAGCCTGTTTCACCGTGCCTTGACAATATAAAAGAGCCTCTATATGATGTATGTTATATAGTGTTTATGACTAAAGGAGGATTTCCGTTGA
Organism: uncultured Megasphaera sp.; assembly: GCA_900540735.1. Taxonomy (GTDB): domain Bacteria; phylum Bacillota; class Negativicutes; order Veillonellales; family Megasphaeraceae; genus Megasphaera. The sequence continues at coordinate 18,793 of UQHB01000028.1, forward strand.
TTAAACTGATATTAGGATTAGCCTTTGCCTTTCTTTTGACCCTCTTCTTAGGGCTGAGCTTTATGGCACACGCCGGCTTTTTACTGTACGTCAGTGCCGTCTTAGGCCTTGCGTGCGTGGGCGCCATTATCTACGCCGTCGCCCATAAGCCGAAAGAACCGCGCCGCGTGACCCTTTCCCTCGATGACAGCGAAGCAAGTGATGCCTTAGAAGACAGTTTTAATCAAGGCATTGAAACCTTCAATTACATTCAAGATACACTGCCTATCGTCCAAGATACAGGCATGAAAAGCCAGCTTCGGGACATGCAGGATAAAGCACGGCGTATTTTTCAGTATTTAGAAAAGCATCCGCAAAAAGTAGCTTTAGCACGGCGTTTCATTGATTATTACCAAGACACGACGGCAAGCCTGCTCATGAAATACGTCGAAATCGAAAAGACAGGCCTGCGCACGTCTGAAGTGGAAGAAATTAAATTGCGGACGAAGCAGACCCTCTACAATTTAAATACAGCCTATACGGAACAATTTGCCAAAATCGTCAGTGATCAGCTCATGGATATGGATGCAGAATTAAAAGTCATGAATGACTCCATCGCTGCCGATGGCTACCATATTCAGCAAGACATGCCTGACTTTGACCGCACGACGCCAGGGACGACGGATACCTTCGATGATACACCTTTGCCCCGTCGTCGCCGTCACCGCCACAACTATACACCGTTTACGACAAAGATTACGCAAAAACTTTTCGGCATTGACCCACCTGTGTTGAAACAAAAACTGACGGCCAGCGTCTTGGCTATTTTTCTCGGTGGCTTTGGGGCGCACAAGTTTTATCTCGGTCAAACGGGCTGGGGCATTTTATATCTTCTCTTTTGCTGGACTTTTATTCCCGGTATCGTCGGCATTATCGAAGGGATTCGCCTCTTTTGCATGAACGGCCCGGAATTTGAAAAGAAATACTATCGTTCGTCTCACTATCATTCCATTCACCAATAGAAAGGAGTCCCTATGGCAGAGATTAATTTAGATGATTTATTAGCTGCAAAAAAACAAGAAACGGCCCAACCAGAACCGGCAGATGTTGCCCACGTGACGCAAACTGTCGAGCACTTAACACCAGAAGAACAGCAAAAAGTAGCGGCTATCCGCGACAGCATTGACCTCATGAATTCGCAAACATCCCTGCAATTCGGCATCCAGGCACAGCGTAATATTGCTGAATTTTCTGATTCTATTCTCACCAATATTCGCAGTAAAGACAGTGGCTACGTAGGCGACTTATTGAATACCTTAGTAACGCAAGTCAAAGGCCTCGAGAGCGACGATGGTAGTTTTTTACAGAAAATTCCTCTCATTAGCTCCCTCGTCTCGTCTGCTAAAAATAAGCTCGCAGCATACGAAAAAGTATCGGTCCAAGTCGATGCCCTCCAAGGAGAACTAGACAAAGCGCGGACGATGATGCTCAAAGATATTGTCCTCTTCGATACGCTGTATGATAAAAACTTAGCGTACTTCAAAGAGCTGCAGCTCTACATCCAAGCTGGCGAAGAAAAGCTCCAAGAACTGCAAACGATTACGCTGCCCAAGCTCCGCACTCAAGCAGCGCAGTCCCAAGACCCGATGGCCGCCCAAGTGGTGAGCGACTTTGAAAACGCTGTAAGTCGTTTTGAAAAGAAAATTTATGACTTAAAATTAAGCAAAACCATTGCTATCCAAACGGCACCGCAAATTCGGCTCATTCAAAACAACGACAAAGTCTTAGTCGAAAAAGTGCAAAGTGCCATTTACCAGACCATTCCGTTGTGGAAAAACCAAATGGTCATTGCCCTCGGCTTGTCACGGCAACGGCAAGTCCTCGACATGCAGCGTAATGTCACGAATGCTACGAATGAGCTCTTACAAAAAAATGCAGAAATGCTCAAGCAAAATACGCTCGAAACGGCGACAGAAAACGAACGGGGCATTGTCGACATAGAAACGCTGAAGAAAGTCAATGATAATCTCATTACAACCATTGAAGAGACAATCAAAATCCAGCAAGAAGGGCGTGCAAAACGGCAAGCTGCTGAAGCCGAACTCGTGCAAATCGAAGAGCGGTTAAAGCAAACCTTACTCCAGCATATGAATAGACCACAAACATAAGAAACCGATTACATACGGCGCACGAGTTGCGTAAGTGCCATAATGAGCCGAAAGGGCAAAATGTGCGATGTCAGATGGAGGAGCGTGGCGACCCATCCCGGTGTGGAGACGGAATCACCACGGCAAATCGATTTCCATGCCGATGCAACGACATCCCTTTCGTGACAACCAAATAAAATATGGGGAAAATAGGAGCCATTAGCATGACGCTTAGCCACATCAATAAATTCCGTGTCTTGTACCCAGTACGGGCACACAGCAGTCACAGAAATGCCCTTAGGCTTTAGTTCGACCGCTAAAGCTCGGCTGTAATGATATAAAAAAGCCTTCGTCGCAGCGTAGACATTGAGATAGGGAATGGGCATAAAACCAGCGACTGAACAAATCTGCCCAATACGGCTTCCTCGCGGCATATAAGGCAAACACATCATGGTCAGCGTCACCGGAGCCAAATCATTGACCCGAATCATGTGCTGTAAATCTTCTAAGGCAATATCATCGACACTGCCCATCTTGCCAAAGCCTGCGTTATTAATCAAAAAGTGAATAGTTGGCTGCATCTGCTGTAACGCCTCCTGTATCGCTGCGGTCGTAGCCTTTGTACTAATATCGCCTGCAAAGATACGTAGTTTCGTCTGCACCTCCTCTTGCAACGCTAGGAGCAAGGATTCTCGATGCGCCTGTGACAATAGCTATATCCATGTTCTTACCTTCTTTCTACATAAAGAGAGCTGCCTCACTGTAAGCGTGGGACAGCTCTCTTTATGTTCTGTTTATTCTTTTTCTGTTTCGTCAGCATCGCGAATAATCGTAATGATATTAGCTCGTGTATCGACTTTCTTTTTGAGTGCCCCATCGTACCAGCGAATGATACCAAAACTGATGAGCAACCCTAAGACGGCACCGACGAAGCCGCTACCAAAACTATTATAGCCCCAGCTTTCGCCTAAGGTATTACCAATGAGGCCGCAAATAATAGCCGCCACTAAGGGCAAGACGAAGCAAATCGCTGCACCTGTAACCATATGGCTATCGGGAACTTCATAGCGGACGTACTGGCCTTTCGTTGCACCAATGGAGTTCTTCGCCGTAATGAAGACGTGTTCTGAGCCAATACAGGAACTACAGGCCGCGTATAATTGATCGCGGCGGATTTTGATTTTTACTTCCTCATTTGGGAGGATTTCATCAATAATCCCTTCACCTGTACGCATGGACAAGGCCTCCTTACTGCAATGCTTTGTCGAGGGCAGCTTTGACGTGTGCTTTGATTTCGTCGTATTGCTGTCCCGGCTGTGCTTCATAGACTTTTTCTGTGCCAATGAAGAGGGACGGTGCATAATAGTAGTTATGACCTTTGACGACTTCAGGATGTTCGTTTTCTTCGTACCAGTTAACGGCAACTTTACCGTATGCTGGATTTTCTTGAATTAATTCTGCTAAGGCTTCTTTCGCGTTAGCGCAGTACGGGCAACCATTGAGGTAAAATGCAGTAATTTCTTTCATAGAAATCTCCTTCTTTCTTATATGAATACTATATGTGTGCTTAGTCCGCAAATACCCACAGGGAGTATCTGTCATATGTCAATTATACCGTACTTTCTCAGTTTGTGCAATCCTATCCGCGTGACCGGATGTTAATACTGATGATGTAAAAATTTTGTACATCAAAGGATAGTTGATTCCCTTGTCCATCGTCGTAAACGTACAGCGATTTATCGCCATGACTGTAAATGCGGTCTGCCGGGCCATAAACCTTAGACAAAACATCGGCAGTCATCCCTACAGCAACACCGGCTGGTGTCGACAGATTGTCCCCTGTGCAGGTAATGTACATAGCTTGGTTCGTTTCTTCATTAAAGCCAACGAGCAAGATGTTTTCATAATTATATTCTTTATAATGAACGCCTGTATCGGCTGTAAATTCAGCAGCAGCTGTCGGCGTGCCGTAGACACTTTCGACATAGTATTGCATGCTCCCAGGGCCAATACCACCAACGGCAATTTGACTCAAATCCAGTGCTAATACAGGTATACTCGTCACCATCATGACAGCTGCGCCAAACAGAGCAGCCAGTAGGCGACGCACTCGTGTTTCTTTCATTATTTAGTCAGACTCCTTACGTTTTTCATGCAGAACGCTTATATTATATACCTCTTTTAGCATAATAAAAAGCCCGATACGATATCGTATCGGGCTTTGGTTCTCTTTATTGTTAGCCCTCATTAGACGTAATCGTCACAGTTGGCTTTGATTCATACGCTACGCTTTGCAAGGAATAGGTCAAATCGGGTTGCAGTCCTCCTTCGAGATGAAAGAGCGCATACGCATTGGTACTACTAATATAGACGACATCACTTTTGACAATGCCTAAGGCTTGCCCATAGGGACTGACGAGGATGCCATCATCACTATTCCACTGCAAGTCTAAAGACAAGGCCGACGCAATAGCGACAGCCGGGAGATAGACAATACCATCTTTTTGCAGAGCCCGCATGCCTAATTTATCGCCATTGACATAGAGGTCATAGGCTTTGGCAACGTATGTAGGCTGGCCATCAGAAAGATTGATTTTTTTACTAATCGCGGAGCTACTTGCAAAGGTATCAACGCCATACCCTTTCAAGGCCTTTTTCACGGCATCAATGGATAAGGGCTGCCAGCCATAGACATCGGGATAAATGTAATACGATACGGTATGGTCTGGGTCGCTATTGATGACGATGCGGTCATAATACACGGACACAGGCGTGCCGATATGAACCATATCATAGACTTTTTCTACGTCTCCTTCATGCATGCGGACACAGCCATTAGACACTTCACCGCCGACTGTATCAGGGCGATTCGTACCATGAATGCCGTAAGTACCATTAAAGCCAATCCATCGATAGCCCAAGGGATTATCTGGGCCAGACGGAATTTGTACGTTCGTATTGCTCGGGTCAATCCACGTCGGATTGACTTCCATCGTTTGGACCGCGTAATTTCCGACAGGAGTAGGCGTAGCCGTCGTGCCTACGCCAACAGGATACATGTCAATTTTCGTATTTCCTTCGTACACTGTCAACAGACGGCTGGCAATATTGATAGCAATGCGTTTTTCTGTAGAGACCGGTGCCGCTTTCGGTTCTTCCCGTTTCGGCGGTGTCGTCGGCATTTTGGCAAATTGCGGCGGTGCGGTCTGGAGCCGAGGCACATCCATCACCGTATCGGCAAAGGCTGTACTCACGGAAAGCGCACAGAGACAGACTATGGCACTGAGTATACGTAATCGCATATATCATTTCCCCTTTTATGAAACGATGTTAATCGTCTTCTTCAATAACGTAATCTTCGCCTACACCATTAAAGATCAGGTTTAAAATAACAGCCGTCAAACTGCCGAGCGTAATCCCACTGTGGAGGACAATTTGTGCCCAGCCCGGGAAATGCTGGAAGAAATTCGGTGCCGTCAAAGTAATCATACTAATGCCGACGCTAATAGCGACGAGCATGAGGTTATAGTTGCCATCGAATTGGACACGCGACAAGGCGCGAATACCACTGGCAATAATCATGCCGAACATAGCAAGGCCTGCACCGCCGAGGACGGCGTTCGGAATAGACGCAACAATAGCCGCCATTTTCGGGAATAACCCGAGAATAACAAGAATAACGCCAGATGCTGCGACGACGAAGCGGCTTTTTACGCGCGTAACAGCGATTAAGCCGACGTTCTGCGCAAAGGCCGTGTACGGGAAGCTGTTGAAAATCCCACCGATAAAGGTCGATAAGCCATCAGCACGGAGGCAGCGCGCCAAGCCTTTACGACCAATAGGACGGTCCACGATTTCACCGATAGCAATGCTGTCGCCTGTGGTTTCAACCATGCAGACGAGCATGACGATGACCATAGAAATAATGGAGCCAATATCAAAGGTCGGGAAGCCAAAGGAGAACGGTGTGACTACGCCGAGCCACGCAGCCTTTTCGACTTCTACGAAATTTGCCTGTCCTAAAATAAAGGCTAAGACCGTGCCTAAAATTAAGCCAATCAGGACGGCAATGTTACTGATAAAGCCTTTGGCACAGCGATAGACGATGAGGACCATACAGAGAGTCGAGAAGCCTAAGAATAAATTCATAGGGCTCGCAAAATCATCAGCTTTCGGGTTGCCGCCGCCAATCCAGTTGACCGCTACAGGCAAGAGGGTAATCCCAATAATCGTAATAATCGTCCCCGTCACGACAGGCGGGAAAAAGCGAATGAGCTTACTAAAATACGTGGCAATGAGGAACGTAATCAACCCGGCTACGATAATAGAGCCGTAAATGGCCGTAATGCCGTGCTGTGTCCCAATGAGAATCATAGGCGTAACAGACGCAAAGGTTACACCTTGAATCATGGGGATACGAGCACCGACTTTCCAAAAGCCCAGGGTCTGGATGAGCGTTGCAATACCGCACGTAAATAAATCAGCATTAATTAAATGAATGAGTTCAGCTGGCGATAAATGGAGTGCTTGGGCTACAATAATCGGTACGGCTACGGCACCGGCATACATCGCCAGGACGTGTTGCAAACCATAGGCAAAAAGCTGGGAAAAGGGCAGCATTTCATCGACAGCATGGACAACACTTGGAGTTTCTTTCATGACATGTCACCTCGCAAAATTTGTACATCAACCAAAAGGAGCAGCCTTGCAGCGAATACCGTTACAATCTGCTCCTTTGCGTACTGATTACAGGTCAATTATATCATATAACTGTCCTATGGGCTATATTTTTTATAGTGATTTATAGGGATTCTGCGCGGTCTAAGAATTTCCGTAAAATATCACACGATGCTTGGAATTTAGCCAGTTCTTCTGCCGTAATCGGCATGGTCACGACCGCTTCCACACCGACTTTACCAATGATACAAGGCACACCGGCAGCAACACTATGTTCACCGTATTCTCCATCGAGGGCAACCGAACAGGGCCAGACGAGTTTTTGATCATGGAAGATAGCGCGGATAATCATGCACGCAGCGTTGGCAATGCCAAATTCCGTACAGCCCTTGCCGTCTACTTCAATATCACCGGCACGGCGCACTTCCATTTCTAAATCATCTAAATTCAGACCTGCTAAGGCATCATTATCTTGCATCATATCTTGCAAGGGTTTACCATTAATGGAGACGCGGGACCAAGCGACGAAGCTGGAGTTGCCATGTTCACCCATGCAAAAGCCTTGAATGGAGCGACGACTGACACCTAAGCGATTGGACAAGACTCGGAGGAGGCGATACGTTTCGAGGCTCGTGCCTGTACAGAAGCAGCGATTCCGTTCCCAGCCCATACGACGACGAATATATTCACAAATAATGTCGGCAGGATTAGAAATACTGAGTAAAATGCCTTTAAAATCGATAGTTTGTAAATGGCCAATAATGCCGTTGGCCATAGCAATGGAATCATCAAACATATCGAGCCGCGTTTCCCCAGGCTTACGGCTGCGGCCAAAAGCCATGACTAAGACATCCGCATCGGCAATGTCTTCATAACTGCCAGCGCGGATGTGCGTATCGTGGCCGCATAAGGCACCGCTCACAGCATCTTCTAAGTCAAAGGCCTGGGCTGCAGCCTTTTCAGGAATCCGATCTAGTAAGACAATATCATCTGCTTCGCCTGCTTGCATGAGTGCTAAAGCCACGTGCGAGCCTACATGGCCTGCGCCAATAATGGCAACTTTTCGAGTCTGTAACATATGTACGTTCTCCTCTGCTTTCGCGTTAAGATTTTCGAATAGTATCGTATTTCTTCTCATTATATCATAAAATTATGCAAAAAAATTATCCATACTTCTTTAGTATGATATATTTTTTTACTTGACATGGAAGGTTTGTGTTAATTTTTTTACAGTATTTTTACAGTGCTTTTGCGAAATACTGAAGAAGTATCCGTATACTGAAGGCATCCAAATTGAAGGAGGCAAACATACATGTTTAGTGTAAGCAACAAGCATGAAGAGTTTTTTGATTATTTAATTGCCAATGCAGAAAATTTCCATAACGGAGCTTTAATCTGTGATGACGTCATGAAAGATGTCTCGACGATTAAAGAAAAGTTACCTCAAATTGAAGCATTAGAAGAAAAAGCAGACTCCATTAACGGAGAAGTTATTATGAAACTGTGTAAAGTCTTCATTACGCCGATTGACCGTGAAGATTTCTACAAGTTGACCTGTGCTCTCGAAGATTGCATCGACCCCTTACAGGGTGCCTTAATCCGCGTCAATGTATACCACGTTACAAACAACTCCGAAGCAGCTACAGAAATTGCAGCTCGTCTCGTCGACATGGGCGAAGAAATGAAAAAAGCTTTTGCTCTCTTAAAAAGCATCGATAAAAACGAAGCTGAATTAATGGAACGGGCTAACAACCTTTCTAAACTCGAATCGGAAGTCGATGACATTTATCGTCGCGAATTATCCCGTCTCTTCAGCGGTGACGTAGAAATTTTAGATGTCGTTCGTTGGAAAGATATTCTCGAAACCCTCGAAGAAGCATCGGACCATGTAGAAGAACTGGCAAATGCTATAAAAGAGGTGACAATGAAGTATGCTTGATGCTCCATTGATCATACTGGTCGTTGTCTTGGCCTTGGTATTTGACTTTATCAATGGCTTCCACGATACAGCAAACGCGATTGCTACGTGCGTATCGACGCGTGCTATTCGCCCAGGTCTCGCTATTGTCGGTACAGCTATTTTGAACTTTATCGGCGCCATGATTTCTACAGGCGTTGCGAAAACGATTGGCGGCGACATTGTTATGTCCCCGGCCATGATTAATGAATTAATCATCGTTGCTGGTCTTGTGGGTGCTATCGTTTGGAACTTAATTACATGGTGGTTTGGGATGCCATCCAGTTCGTCTCACGCCTTAATCGGCGGCATGATTGGTGCTATCGTCATCTCCGTTGGTGCTGGTGCCTTAAATGACTGGGGCATTATTAAAATCGTCTTATCCTTAATTCTTTCTCCGACTATTGCTATTATCGTCGGTTGGGTTATCATGAAGATTTTATTCATCATTTGCCACAGCTTTAAGCCGACAAAAGTCAACATGACAGCCAACCGTTTACAGGTTTTATCAGCAGCACTCATGGCTTTCTCCCACGGCTCTAATGATGCCCAGAAATCCATGGGGATTATCACCTTGGCTCTTGTTTCCGGTGGATTCATCACTAATCTTGAAGTTCCGACCCTCGTTAAATTCCTCTGCGCCGCAGCTATGGCTCTTGGCACTAGCGTCGGCGGGTGGAAAATTATCCGTACTGTCGGTGGTAAAATCTTCAAGATGCATCCAATCCATGGCTTTGCAGCTGACTTAAACTCGGCTGTGGTCATCTTCTCGGCAACGTTACTCCATTTACCAGTTTCGACAACACACGTCGTTTCCGGTTCTATCATGGGTGTTGGCTCGGCACAGCGTGTCAAAGCCGTACACTGGAGCGTTGCTCGCCAAATGGTTACGGCTTGGGTTATGACCATTCCTTGTACTGCTGTAATGGGGGCTTTAGCCTATATCATCATTACACATGTCATGATGTTCGTCGTTCCTAACTTACATTAGATACGATCAAGTATGAGTGCTCCTCCCGTCCACTTGTACTTGTCCTATATATCACCTTCCCTATTTCCCGGGCCCTGCAGCATCGATAGATGCGTGGGAGCCCATTTCTCTTGTCTATTATATTACTAAAATTCATATTTACAATAACGTTTTGATATGATATACTAAAACTATAAATTACCTCTATTGATACGTTACGTTGTTATTGGTAGAGACATTTAATTTTATTTCTACCGTCCGCCAGCCTGCTTGTGATTAGGAAAATGTCCTGCCATGGAGGTGACCGGGGTAAATAGGAGGTAATACTATGGCAATCAAATATATAGCAGAACCGTTCCGCATCAAAATGGTTGAAACGATTCACATGACGACCCGCGCAGAAAGAGAACAGAAAATTGCAGAAGCAAAATACAATCTCTTCAATCTTCGTGGGGAAGACGTGTACATCGATTTATTAACCGACTCAGGCACCAATGCCATGAGTGCAGAACAATGGGCAGGTCTCATGAAAGGCGACGAAGCCTATGCAGGTGCTTCGAGTTACTATAAACTCGTCGATACGGCAAAAGAAATTTTTGGCTACGAATTTATCCAACCAGTCCATCAAGGACGGGCAGCAGAAAAAGTTTTATTCCCGACCTTCCTGCACAAAGGACAATATGCGATTTCCAACATGTTCTTTGATACGACTCGGGCCCACGTAGAACTGGCTGGCGCACGCTGCATTGACTGCGTCGTACCAGAAGCAAAAGATCCATCGCACCGGGCAAAATTCAAAGGCAACATGGACGTAGTCCAATTAGAAAAACTCATTCAAGAACACGGCCCGGAAAACATCGGTCTCGTCGTCATGACGATTACGAATAACTCCGCCGGCGGTCAGCCTGTATCCTTACAGAACATGGAAGAAACGGCTGCTATTTGCCATAAATACGGCATTACCCTTAATATTGACGCAGCGCGGTACGCAGAAAATGCATACTTCATCAAACGGGACGAAGAAGCATGCAAAGATATGACGATTGAAGAAATTATCCGTAAAATTTTCTCCGTTGCCGATATGTTCACTATGTCTGCGAAAAAAGACGGCATCGTCAATATGGGCGGCATGATTGGTGTCAAAGACGCTGAAAAGAATGCAGACATCATCATGAAAATCAAAGCAGCTTGCATTAGCTTTGAAGGCTTCATTACGTACGGCGGCTTAAATGGCCGTGACCTCGAAGCGTTGGCTATTGGCCTTCGCGAAGGGCTCAACGAAGATTATTTAGCCTACCGCATTGGGCAAATGGAATACTTAGCATCGCGCCTCGATGATGCTGGTATTGCATACCAAGCACCGGTTGGCGGCCATGGGGTCTTCATCGACGCAGCAGCTATGTTCCCACAGATTCCGTACTATGAATTCCCAGGCCAGGTCCTCGGTATTGAACTCTATAAAGAAGCAGGTATCCGCGCTTGCGATATTGGTTCTTACATGCTCGGCAACGACCCTGATACAGGTAAACAGCTCCATGCAGACTTTGAATTTACGCGCTGTGCAATTCCGCGCCGCGTCTACACGCAGGCGCATCTCGATGTCATTGCTGATGCCTTGATTGCCATTAAAGAACGGGCACATACGCTGAAACACGGCTACCGCATTACGTGGGAACCGCCCATTCTCCGTCATTTCCAGGCTCACCTCGAACCTATCGAATAAGTCCATAACGCACGTTGCGGTCATGCAGATTGCGGTCTACATGCGCCCTCAGCCGGGCGCAGTACCACCACTACCCCGGCACTCGTTGTCGGGGTATTTTTTTCCCGAAAGGGGTGACTCTTATGAAAAAAGAAAAAGATACAATGCAGCGCAGTCTTCGCGATAGGCACATACAGATGATTGCTCTCGGTTGTGCCATTGGGACCGGTCTCTTTTACGGTTCAGCTAGTGCCATTCAGCTTGCAGGCCCGGCGATTATGCTCTCGTACCTCATTGGCGGCGTCTTCATTTACCTCGTCGTCCGCGCTCTTGGCGAAATGTCCGTCCATAATCCTGTGTCCGGCTCCTTTAGTACCTATGCGTACGAATATTGGGGCGATTTTCCGGGCTTCTTATCAGGCTGGAACTATTGGTTTAACTACGTCGCCATATCCATGGCCGAAGTAACCGTCGTCGGCTTGTACATGCATTTTTGGTTCCCAGACTTGCCGACGTGGGTCTCAGGCCTCGTCTTGGTCATTATCGTCAACGCCATTAACTTGACAAACGTCAAAGCCTTTGGGGAAGTCGAATTCTGGGGAGCTCTCGTCAAAGTCGCAGCCATTAGTCTCATGATTTTCTTTGGCTGCCTCATGATTTTCTTCGGCTTTGGTGTTGGTGAACCTATTGGCCTAGGCAATATTATCAATCACGGCGGCTTTATGCCCAACGGTGTCTATGGTATGCTCCTGTCCTTCGTCGTCGTCACCTTTGCTTTTGGTGGTACGGAACTCATTGGTATTACTGCCGGTGAAGCAGAAAATCCGGAACACACTATTCCGAAAGCAATTAAACTCATTATTCTCCGTATCCTCATCTTCTACGTTGGTGCTATGTTCGTCCTCGTTACGCTCTATCCGTGGGACCAAGTCGGCGCAGCAGGCAGTCCTTTCGTAGAAATCTTTATGGAACTGGGCATTTCTAGTGCTGCCGTCATTTTGAATGTCATCGTCTTGACAGCCGTTTTTTCGGCCTATAACAGTTGCCTCTACAGTAATGCTCGCATGCTTCACGCTTTGGCGTTACAAGGGAATGCACCGGCCTTTTTCGGCAAATTATCGACTAACGGCGTTCCTCGTCGGGCCGTACTCTTCTCGTCGTGCTTCGTCATCGTCGTCGTCGCTTTGATGACGGTCATGCCGGACCAGATGTTCATGTACGTCATGTCTATTGCCACTGTGGCCGCTCTCATCAACTGGATTATGATTTTGATTACGCAAATGAAATTCCGGAAAGCCATTGGCTTTAAAAAAGAAATGTCCTTGACCTTTAAAATGCCGTGGTATCCGTACAGCAATATCGTCGCTATCATTTACTTCGCCCTCATCGGTGCGGTTATGACGACGATGGCTGATTTCCAAATTGCGATTTTCCTCGCTCCCTTCTGGGTTCTCCTCATTTATATTGGCTATCGCCTGAAACGGAAAACGCCAACTCTCCCAGTATCACCGGGAGCAACAGAGCCAGAATAACAAGATACTATATTTGCATACAAAAAAGAGCCCTTGCGAGGGCTCTTTTCTCGTTAGAACGTAATTCGTTCGGGATGGGCAATTAAGCGGAACGTATCTGGTCGCAGGCCGCAAATCAAGGTAATGCCAAATTGCTGCGCCAAGGAAATCCCTAGGCTTGTCGGCAGGGCCCGCGACGCAATGACTTGCACGCCCATACCATCGACTTTCGTAATTACCGATTGAGGCACGCGGCCACTAAAGACGAGGACAGCTTGGCGAATATCGATATTATGCAAGACGACGAGACCACACAAGCGATCTAGGACGTTGTGGCGGCCAATATCTTCAGCATAGGCCAAGATTTGATTCCCTACGACTAAAGCACCTTCATGGACACCGTGGGACTGATGATGAGCCTCCGAAAAGCTATCGAGGAGTGTTCCATACTGGCAAATCTGGGACGCAGCAACAGGCGTAAAGGGAACGACTTGCTCGTCGTGCTGCGTCATCGGCACAGTCTGGATAAAGGCATTTCCCCCTTGAATCCGGACGGTGCCTATCGTTTCGCCAACCTTGATTTTCCCTTCAGCCAGGCAATAGCCTACGGCTAAGGACTCTAATTCATGAGGCGACGAAATGAGCGTTCCTACTTGCTGGCGATTGACATAGACCGGCGTTTCCACTTCGATGGCAATGGCTTGCGTTTCTGTCACAGCCTTTCCCTCACGGCACGCAGTGTACGTAATCTCTGTGCATGGTGAAAAATGGACGTATTCGCTTTGTTTAAACATGAAATTTCTCCTGCCGCGCCAACATGAAGAGAGCCGTCACGACGGCACCGCCAAGGGCACGGGCTTTATCTGATATGGTAAAACAATTTTTGTATTCTTCTTGCCGCGGGTCAATATCGGCAATCTTAAAGCCCTTCGTCACAGGGTACGCATCGCGAATAATGCCGCGCAATAATCCTGTCAGCGTAGCCGTCACAGGAATCTCATCTGTTATGACGGCAGTGTGTTTTTCCGCAAAAGGCTGGGTCGTAATCACGCCAATCGGTTCACCAAGTTGCACGATGTCGCCAATGCGATGGAGGCCGTAAAAATAGCCGTCTTCTGCACTATGAATGACTCGTTCTTTGCCAACGCCGCGAATTTTTCCGGGAATCCCCGTATTGGGCAGGGCAGTCCCTTCGGTGATGATACGTCCTAAGTTATGACCACGCATCGTTTCAATGACTACATCCACATCTTTACCAGCTGTAAAACCAGGGCCTAGGCCAATCGTATGAGGAGCCATGGCACGATGGGTCCCTAAATTTTTCTTTGCTAAAATGGCATCGACAACAGCCCAAGGATGCAAATCTTCAATAGCATGGCCTAAAGGGTCAATAATCAAAGGCACTTCACCGTTACGCCAAGCTTTATCAATAGCCTGTCCACCATGACAACGACGGCACGTCATATCTTCGACCGTTGCCACATCATCATAAACAGCTTCACAAAGAGCAACACTACGGCGAATAGCCGATGGGTCGCCCACTTCGAGGACGAGCACAGGAAAGCCGACACGAACCAACGCTTGGATAACGCCTGTCGCGATGTCACCGCCGCCACGAATAATCACTAATTTATCTTCCATAGACGATCCTACCTTTCTGTATAGTTTTCTTTTAGTATATACGAAAATGACTAAAAAAATAAGAGCCTTCGTACGGGATAATACGAAGACTCTCATCTTTGCTTATAAAACGCAACGCTCCATAAGCAGGGGGTAGGATGTAGAGGGCAGGGTTGGACTCTCACAGATTCCAACCCTGTGCGATATAATTTATTTCTTAACTTATAAAGAAGTATACCCTAGTATTTTTATTTTGTAAAGAGAAATTCGAGCTATTATTTAATTTAATGAATGTTTTAGAGTTATAAACGTAAAAAAGAAGTTTTCTAACAAACGTAACAACGTCCGCATCAACTATAGGAAAAAGAATCCTTCTGCGTTGTCTCTCGCGGCTTCCATAAGCGATTCGCACCATTTTGTGCATCGCTGCGCTCCTACAAAACG
>UQHB01000029.1 GCA_900540735.1 uncultured Megasphaera sp.
ATAATGGATGCTGCCAGCATAGCGTAATGCATTTTGTGTTTCATAATCTTACTCCATTCTTTGACTGTGTGATGATTGTCACTTGATGCAATACCAACAGATATAAATGAATGTTAATTTCAATATAAAGATACTGTAACATATCCGCAACAGTATTGCAAGACCTATTCTGTTTTATATCAATCCATTCCGACTGGCATCACAGGCATTCTCATTTATATTATGCTTAGTGACGCTCTACAGCGTTCATATTGAGGGTTAACAGAAATTGCCAGAAAGTGTTTGTTAACTACAAAAAAAACTCTCTCTAGTATCGCCTAGAGAGAGTTTTTATCAGTACAATATGAGATTATCCTAAGACTTCTAAGAGGCAATCGCCACTAATGATAGCTTGCCCTTTGGTTGCGTAAATTTCGCCAATTTTGCCATCCATAGGAGCCGTAATGGTTGTTTCCATCTTCATCGCTTCTGTAACGACGAGAGGATCACCTTTCTTGACTTTCTGGCCGCTCGTAACGAGGACGTTGACGACAGAACCGGAAAGGGTTGCTGCAATGTCGCCCGGTTTGGACGGGTCTGCTTTACGACGGGTTACGGTCTTCATGTCGACGTTTTTGTCGAAGACTTGGATTTCACGTTCTGCACCGTTGAACATAAATGTAATGGTCCGCATGCCGCTTTCATCAGGGTCGCTGATGTTGATGAGCGTAATGATCAAATCTTTACCTTTTTCGATTTCAACATGAATTTCTTCGTTTTTCTTCATGCCGAAGAAGAAGGTCGGTGTATCGAGGACGCTTACGTCGCCGTAGAGTTTGAGTTTTTCATTATAGTCTTTGAATACTTGCGGATACTGGCAGTATGCGTTGATGGCTTCTGCGTCGTGTTCATAGCCAGCATCAGCTAATTTTTTACCAACTGCTGCAAAGTCGACTGGGTCGAGCGTTGCGCCAGGACGCTGGATGAGTGGTTTCTTCCCTTTGAGGATGATTTTCTGGAGTTTTTCCGGGAAGCCTTGGTACGGGATACCAATACGGCCTTCGAAGAATTCTACAACAGATTGCGGGAAGTCAATCGTATCGCCTTTAGCGTATACGTCTTTTTCAGTGAGGTTGTTCTGCACCATGAAGAGAGCCATATCACCGACAACTTTGGACGACGGAGTAACTTTGATAATATCGCCGAACATCATGTTGACTGTATGATACATTTTCTTGACTTCATTCCAACGGTCGCCAAGGCCAACGGCTTTTGCCTGCTGGTTGAGGTTGGAGAACTGGCCGCCCGGCATTTCATGCTGGTAGACTTCCGTATTTGGATACGGTTCTGCTTTGTCCACACCTTGGTAGTACGGACGGACTGTTGCCCAGTAACGGGACATTTCTTCCATGGCATCGACGTTCATGTCCGGCTGACGGTCTTTCCCGGCAAGGGCATAGTACAAGGTGCTCATGCTCGGCTGGCTCGTGCCACCGGCAAAGGCCGAGTAGGCAACGTCGACAATATCGACACCAGCGTCGACAGCACGGCAGTACGTAGCAATAGCATTGCCAGAGCCGTCATGTGTATGGAGGTGAATCGGCAAATCAACGGCATCTTTCAAGGCAGATACGAGTTGATACCCAGCTTCCGGTTTGATGAGGCCAGCCATATCTTTGATGGCAATGATGTTGGCACCGGCATTCTGGAGTTCTTTCGCCATTTTTACGTAATAGTTAAGGTTGTATTTCATGCGCGCCGGGTCGAGGATATCGCCAGTGTAGCAAAGAGCAACTTCAGCGATTTTACCTGTTTCGCGGACGTTTTGAATAGTGTTGTACATGTTGTCGAGGCTGTTTAAGCTATCGAAGACACGGAAGACATCGACACCATTTTTCGCAGCTAATTCTACGAAGTTTTTGACGACGTTATCCGGATAGCTCGTGTAGCCAACGGCATTGGCACCACGGATGAGCATCTGTAAGAGGATGTTCGGTGCTTTTTCACGGATTTCACGGAGGCGAACCCATGGGTCTTCATAGAGGAAACGGTATGCTACGTCGAAGGTTGCGCCGCCCCAGCATTCATAGGAGAAGAAATTCGGGATTTTCTTTGCAGCTGTTTCGAGGACGCGGAGCATATCGATAGAACGAACACGTGTTGCCAGAAGCGACTGGTGGGCATCACGCATAGTCGTATCTGTAAAGAGAACGTGTTTCTGGTCTAAAATCCATTTCGAGAATTTTTCAGGCCCCATGGAATCAAAGAGCTGTTTTGTCCCGTCTGTGTAGCCGCCTTTAGGAGATACCGGCAGTTCGAGGGATTCAAAGTCTGGTTTGTGGTCCGGCCCTTTACCCGTATAGCCGTTGACCGTAACATCGCCAATGTATTCAAGGAGTTTTGTCCCGCGGTCACGGACGACAGGAAGATTGAAGAGTTCCGGATGATCGTCAATGAAGTTAACGTTATAATCCCCTGCTTGGAAAGACGGGCTACGGAGGACGTTAATCAAGAAGCCAATGTTCGTTTTAACGCCGCGAATACGGAATTCGACGAGGGCACGGAGCATTTTCCGTACAGCATCTTCATGGCTCAAAGCATAAGCCGTCGTTTTAACTAACAAGGAATCATAGTACGGTGTAATGATAGCACCGGTGTAGGCGTTACCGCTGTCGAGACGGATACCAAAGCCGCCGCCGCTACGATAGACCATGATTTTACCGGAGTCAGGCATAAAGTTATTCATCGGGTCTTCCGTCGTAATACGGCACTGTATAGCATTGCCGAGGCAATGGATAGAGTCTTGCGATTTAATGCCGATTTCATCGCTGTCGAGAGCATAGCCTTCAGCAACTTTAATCTGGGTCTGGACGATGTCAATGCCCGTAATCATTTCCGTAATCGTGTGTTCTACTTGGACACGGGGGTTGACTTCAATGAAATAGAAGTTGCCGTCTGGCGTAACGAGGAATTCTACAGTCCCTGCGTTGACGTAGTTGACGTTCTTCATGAGTTTTACAGCAGCATCGCAAATCTTCTGGCGTAATTCTTTAGGAAGTGCGAAAGCCGGTGCAATTTCTACGACTTTTTGGTGACGGCGCTGAATGGAGCAGTCCCGTTCGTATAAGTGTACAACGTTCCCGTGTTCGTCGCCCATGATTTGGACTTCGACGTGTTTCGGGTTGACGATACATTTTTCAAGATAAATTTCATCGTTACCAAAAGCGAGTTTTGCTTCTGATTTCGCCCGGTCATAAGCATCGCGAAGGTCAGCCATGCGGTCGACATTACGCATGCCGCGGCCGCCACCGCCGTTAACGGCTTTGAGCATAATCGGGAAGCCAACTTCTTTGGCAAATTTTTCTACTTCTTCGTAGTTCATAACCGGGCCGTCGCTGCCGGGAATGAACTGAATGCCTGCTTTTTTAGCTTGAATGCGGGCATTGATTTTATCACCAAACATGATGAGGTGTTCCACTTTAGGCCCAATGAAAATAATGCCTTCTTCTTCACACCGTTTAGCTAAATCTGCATTTTCCGACAAGAAGCCGTAGCCCGGATGAATAGCATCTACATCATGTTCGTGGGCAATGCGGATAATATCTTCAATATCTAAATATGCATCAACCGGTTTCTTACCTTCCCCTACTAAGTACGATTCATCGGCCCGGAAACGGTGCAAGGACAACGAGTCTTCTTTGGAGTAAATAGCTACGGTCCGAATGCCTAATTCATTACAGGCACGGAATACGCGAATAGCAATTTCTCCGCGGTTGGCAACTAAAACCGAACGAATTTTTTTCATGAAAATACCCTCCTGCTGATTGTTATCTAAGACGATAGCAATGAAACATACGTATACACCTACGTTTTCACTGTCTTTCTAATTATAGCAAAAACAGCAAACATTACAAGAGAACGAGCAATTGTATACATAAATACATAAAAAAATCCAATAAAAGAAATGCATCGCACTGCGTATACAGTACGATGCATGAATTATTTGCAATTTACTTCAGTAACTCATAGACAGCTTGGACGGCTTTGTCCCAGGTTTGAATTTGTGCGGCTTCATCCGTTAAGACACTATTGCCATCGCGACATTGACGCGCCACAGAAGACGGCGACGTGCCGTTATAGGTATTGCGCTGGTTGACACACGTTTCGATATCGAGGAAGTGATGAATGTCTGTATCAAAGAGCGGACTCATAGCACGCAATTCATCGAGGGAGAGCTGCTGCAACACTTTGTCGTATTCAATGCAGTAGTGAACGGCTTTGCCGACCACAGCGTGGGCTTCGCGGAACGGCAGGCCTTTCTTGACGAGGTAGTCAGCCATATCCGTAGCGTTCGAGAAATCTTCTTCTAAGACTTCGCGCATGCGCTTGCCATTGACGGTCATCTTGTCGATCATAGATGCGTAGATAGTCAAGGCAAATTTGAGATTGTCGATGGCATCGAAGACGCCTTCTTTATCTTCTTGCATGTCCTTGTCATAGGCCATGGGAATGCCTTTCATGACCGTCAACATGCCCATGAGATGACCGTAGAAGCGGCCCGTTTTGCCGCGGACGAGTTCACAAATGTCCGGGTTCTTCTTCTGCGGCATAATGGACGAGCCTGTGCAATGCGAATCGTCGAGTTCGATGAACTTAAATTCCGACGACGACCAAAGAATAAATTCTTCGGACAAACGGCTCAAGTGCATCATGGTCACGGCTGCAAATTCGAGGAACGCAATGATATAGTCTCTATCGCTGACGGCATCTAAGCTATTGTCATAGAGTTTGCCAAAATGTAACGTTTCGCCTACAAAGGGCTGATCTAAAGGATACGTCGTGCCTGCCAGTGCGCCTGCACCGAGAGGCATCATATCCGCCATTTGCCAAGCGTATTGAAGATGGATGAAATCACGGGACAACATGGAGAAATACGCCATGAGGTGATGACTAAAGAGTATCGGCTGAGCCCGTTGCAAGTGCGTGTAGCCCGGCATGATGACGTCGCTGTATTTTTCGGCAGCTTTTACGAGAGACTGCTGTAATTCCACGAGGAGTTTAGCAATATTAGCAATTTCCTTACGAATGTACATGTGCGTGTCTAAAGCAACCTGGTCGTTACGGCTGCGGCCCGTGTGGAGCCGTTTGCCTGCTTCGCCAATGTCATCAGTGAGCCGTTTTTCGATATTCATATGAATGTCTTCGAGTTCAATGGAAAATTCAAAGTTCCCTGCTTCGATTTGGCTGTAAATCTTCTTTAAGCCTGCAATGATGGCTTCTTTGTCTTCTACGGAAATAATGCCTTGTTTTGCCAGCATCGTCGCATGGGCAATACTGCCACAAATATCTTCGGCATACATCCGGCAGTCAAACTGAATGGATGCGTTGAATTCTTCTACTCGTTTATCTTCAGCCTTCGTAAAGCGGCCGCCCCATAATTTCATCGTCTTGTCTCCTTACTTAGTCTTCTTTTTCAGCTTTTTTCGCAGCTTTAGCAGCGTGTTTAGCTTCTTTTTTTGCTTTCTTTACAGCTTTGGCATGCTGGAGCATGAGAGCACGCATCTTGAGCGGTAAGCCAAAGAGGTTGATGAAGCCTTCTGCATCGGTCTGGTTATAAACGTCGTCTTCGCCGAAGGTTACGAATTCTTCGTTGTAGAGGGAGTACGGCGACGTGGAACCAGCACTGATGATGTTGCCTTTGTAAAGTTTTAATTTAACGGTACCTGTAACGGTTTTCTGTGTTTCGTCTACAAAGCCGTCGAGAGCTTCACGGAGCGGCGAGAACCATTTGCCGTCGTACACGAGTTCAGCATATTCGTTCGCTACGTTTTCTTTGTAGTGTAATGTATCGCGGTCGAGGCAGAGGTATTCCAGTTCTCTGTGTGCATAGACGAGGATAGCACCGCCCGGGTTTTCATAGATACCACGGCTCTTCATGCCGACAAGACGGTTTTCAACGATGTCGACGATGCCGATACCGTTTTTCGCACCGATTTTGTTGAGAGCTTCCATCATAGCAACAGTGCCGAGTTTTTCACCGTTCAAGGCAACAGGTGTGCCTTTTTTGAAAGTCAATTCAATGTATTCCGGTTTATCAGGAGCTTTTTCCGGCGGTGTTGTCACCATGTAAACCATGTCTTTTGGAGCATTAGCCGGGTTTTCGAGGTCGTCCCCTTCATGGCTCAAATGCCAAATGTTCCAGTCCATGGAGTATGGATACGGGTTTTCTTCCGATTGGTAATCAATAGGTACGTTGTGTGCTTCAGCGTATTTCAATTCATCTTCACGAGATTTCAGGTCCCACATCCGCCACGGAGCAATCAATTTGATTTCCGGAGCGAGAGCTTTGACTGTAAGTTCGAACCGAACTTGGTCGTTCCCTTTACCAGTAGCACCATGAGCGATAGCGTCAGCCCCTTCTTTTTTCGCAACTTCTACAAGTTTTTTAGAAATGAGAGGACGTGCAAAGGATGTACCTAACAGGTATTTGCCTTCGTACACTGCGCCAGCACGAACAGTCGGCCAAACGTAATCTTCTAAGAATTCTTTCTGCAAGTCCATGATGTATACTTTCGATGCGCCAGAAGCGTATGCTTTCTTTTCAATCGCATCGAAGTCATCAGGCTGGCCAAGGTTAGCACATGCTGCAATAACTTCAGCACCAGCATAGTTTTCTTTCAACCACGGGATAATGACGGACGTATCTAAGCCGCCGGAATAAGCCAATACAATCTTTTTAATTTCACTCATCACTAGTTCCTCCTCTATGAAATCACATATACATGTTGTTGATTTCTTAACTGCTTACATAGTATACACCTTCGTGAAATAATATGCAAGTATGTTGCATAAATCTTTTTATGCAAATTTCGTCTACCTTGTGTGCCTATACATCCTAAATATGGTACAATACAAAGAGTATGGTAGGAGGGTATTATGAAAAAAATCTTTATTCTTGTCTTTCTCCTCGCCTTTGCCGCCTGTGCAGGCTATGGTATTTTGACAAGCAAACCAATACAACCATCACATTCTACGTCGTCGCCACTCGTGACCGATGCGAAACCAAGCTACTGGGAAACGCTCAGCCCAGTCGTTGCCATCAAAGAACAGTTCTATCCGTATCTCCACTTTCGCGAAGCTATGGACAAGCATTTAAGCTCCATTCCCACGTACGTCTCCATTGGAGCCATTCCAAAGACCATGCAGCAAGCCATCGTCGCCACCGAAGACAAACGCTTTTATGAACACGGAGCCATTGACCCTATCGGTATCGTTCGTGCTCTCGCAGTCAATGCCTACTCTGGCGAAACCGTCGAAGGAGGCAGCACCATTAGCCAGCAAGTCGTCAAGAACGTCTTTCTTACGCAAGACCGGACGATGACGCGGAAAGTCCAAGAAGTGATTCTCGCCTTTTTCCTGGAACATTACTATAGTAAAGATGATATTTTGGAAATCTACTTGAATACCGCCTATTTCGGGGCCAATGCAACAGGCCTCTCTGCAGCCTGTCAGACCTATTACGGCATTAAACCAGAACGGCTCTCCCTCAGTGAAGCATCTATGCTCGCCGGTCTCGTCCAGGCACCGACCTATTTAAATCCTTTAGAAAACTATGACGGTGCTAGAAAAAGACAGCAAATCGTGCTCCAGCTCATGGCAGCGCAAGGATATATTACAGATACCGATGCCAAAACAGCATATAACACGAAGTTGCGGCTGCAACAATAAGTGTATTGCGAAAAAAACATATTTGTCGTATAACACAAAAAGAGACAGGCCGGTGGGTGCACACTGGCTCTCCTCATGTTATGAGTGTTTGAAAGAGGCCGTAGTACCGCATCACCATGTGGATACAGCCATTTATATTTCTAAAAAGCAAACATATTTTTATATCAAAAAAGACACACTTTTTAAAAGTGTGTCTTTTTAGTTTGCCCCTTACGGCTGCGGAGTCTGTTTGATTTTGTTCGTTAAATAGTACGAAATCCGGCTCAAGCCAATGGACAAGTCTTCGCGGAAGACAAAGACGCTATCGGGCACATTGAGGCGGAGCGGCGCAAAAGAGAAAATCCCTAAGATACCGGCTTCGACCATTTGGTTAGCGACTTGCTGTGCCACCGGTGCCGGTGTCGTAATGATACCGATTTGGATGCCTTCGCGGCGAATGACTTCGCCCATTTCACTGCTCGGCGTAACCGTAATGCCACCGACATTTTGGCCAATAATGCGATGGTCTACGTCAAAGAGCCCCATCGTGCGGAATCCTAAGCGGCCAAAGGTCTTATAGTTGGCCAATGCCCAACCTAAGTGACCAATACCGGCAATGCCGATTTTCCAATGCTGTTGGAGGCCGATGATTTCCACAATTTGCTGGCACAGTTCATTGACGTAATAGCCTACGCCTTTCTTCCCGAACGCACCAAAGCAAGTCAAATCCTTACGAATTTGTTCCGGCGTAATACCTAAGCGTTCGCCTAATTTTTCTGATGAAATAATATCGATGCCTGCATCTTGCAGGAGCAGCAAATCCCGGTAATATAACGGCAATCGCTCGATGACGGCATCTGATATTGCCTTTTTCTGTCTCATATCGTATCCTCCGTTATGGCCCCAAACTCACGTATTTGGGCTACCATAATAATTTATTATTACCTATATAGCGTATTATATATCATTGTGAATTATTTCGCAAACTTTTTTTAATACATTTTTGGTATGGTATAGAACTATTCGCAAATATAGCGCATAGGAACCAAAAAACGAGAGAAATTTGCGTGCTAAAGAGGTCATAGTCGGAGAAACCTGTGACACTGATGGCAATGACGGCCGCAGCAGTTGCCGTAGCGATGGCTTTGTCAAAGTGATTCCCTTCACCACTCCTAAGGAAGCGAATGCTGTACCAGGCGTTGCCAAAGAAGAAGGCCATGTACGAAAAGAACCCGGCAAAACCAATTTCTGCAAGAATATTTAAAAACATATTGTGCGCGTGGAAAATGGTAATGCCTGCTTCGCGGATAAGGTCGTTATACCAAGGGTACACGTATTTAAAAGCACCCCAACCGATACCAAAGAGCGGATGAGCTGCAATCATAGCAATGGCACTGTACCACATGTCGAGGCGCATAGAAACGGACGTATCTGCTTCGCTATGGCTAAAAATAGATAAGAGCCGTTCGGTCACACCACCATGGTAAAAGGCCAAGATGAGGGGTACGGCGAGGAGACAAAGCCAAATCCGTTTATCCCAAATGAAACCGAAAAAGACGACAAGCGCGCAGACGCTGAGCCAGGCCCCACGGGAGTAGGTCAAGACGAGGCAAAGCGTCATGAGCGCAAAGAGCGACGCATACGTAATTCGGTGCCATTTGTGCCGCGTCCAGACGGTCATCGACGCAGCGAGGCCCATGACCATGAGCAAGAAAGCAGATAACAAATTGGGGTTATATAAGGTCGAATACATGCGCCGTTTTAAGAGCGGAAAAGCATCGTTATCGACCCAGGCCGCTTCGTGGAGGGTGAGCATATGGACGTATTGATAGAGGCCATATAAACCGACTACAGCGGCACCGACGAGAAATAAGAAGAGCAAGAGCCTCCGCTCTCCTTCGCCATGGATAAAATAGACAATGAGGGCATAAAAGCATATATATTGCAGTGCCGTAAAGGCATAAAAAGCCAGTCCCATCAAGGCTTCTGGTGAGCCAATGAGAGAAATGAGAGAAACTGCAGCAAAGCACAGGGCTGGCTTGAGCAACGGTACAGACGGAAAATCAGGGGCATCAAATTTGCGCCAATAATAGGCACCTAAAAACAAGGCTAGTACGAGACACCCTTCCATGATAAAGATGTTAAGAGGCATAAAAAAGACAGCCCCGCCTAAGGCATAGACTACACGCAACCGTGCACGTTCTGCCGGAGAAAGGGATTGAGACGTTCCAAGAGTCATGGTATCGCTCCTTTATACGGAATCAGTATTTCATTGTTCCATTATACAAGAAAGGAGCATAAAAAAATAGTAGGCATAACGGAAACATTCCTATCATGCCTACTATATATGAATCTACTTTATACTATGCCTGGAAAGCGACGGCGTAAGTACTGCCGCACTTCCCCTTGAATGTAGAGGGAACCAACGATGCAGAGTACCGCATCAGTTGTTACGCTGGCAAAGGCTTTATCTAACCCTTCCTCTAACGTCGTGGCTGCGTCTGCTGTACACGGCAAGAGATTGGCCATCTGTACAGGGTCAGCACTGCGCGGTGTCGGAGCCGGTGCGCAAATGGCGTAATCGTCCTTACGGAACAGTTCTTGCACCATATGCGTATAGTCTTTGTCCGCTAAGACAGAGAACAAGAAGACCCGTTTCTTTTGTCCAAAGATGTCATCGTACGTCTTGACGAAGGTCGAAATGCCAGCCGGATTATGTGCGCCGTCGATGACGACGGTGACCTCCCCTGCTTTGACGACTTGGAAGCGGCCAGGCCACTGGACATTCTTAAGTCCTTCTTCGACGGCTGTGCGCGTAATGCGCGCGTCTTTACGAGCAAGCCGCAAGAGAGCCATGACGGCAGCAGCGCAGTTGTACTGCTGGTGTTCTCCTAAGAGAGGAATGGTCGCCGTAATGTTGTAGCCGTACTTTTCTTGGATGCTCAAGGTCTGCCCATCAGTTGGATGCCAGTCTTCTGCAGGAGGAATGACTTTGACTGTAAAGCTATGGTCCAGCGCATAAAGACGGCTATGCTTTTGATAGGCCGTACGAGCGATGATGTCGAGAGCCGGTTTCGTTGCCGTCGTGACCACAGGCACGCCTTCTTTGATGATGCCTGCTTTTTGTACAGCAATTTCTTCGACCGTATTGCCACAGTATTTCATGTGCTCTAAGGAGACGTTCGTAATGACCGATACTTCTGGGATGATGACGTTCGTCGAGTCGACGAGTCCGCCTAGGCCCACTTCGATGACGGCATATTCTACACCGACTTTGGCAAAATACCAAAACGCTGCAGCCGTAATCATTTCAAATTCTGTCGGCCGTTCTTCCCCATCTACAACCATGGCTTCAGCGGCATCTTTGACGTGGGCGACCGCATCAGCAAAATCTTCCCGGCTAATGTCGCTACCATTGACATCGATGCGTTCTGTATAGTCTTCGAGGTGCGGCGACGTGTAACGGCCTGTCTTAATGCCTGCTGTCGTGAGGACTGAGGCAATCATGGCCGTTACCGAGCCTTTGCCATTCGTGCCCGTTACGTGGACGGTTTTATACTTCTTTTCCGGATTGCCCAGCCGGGCTAAGAGTGCTGTAATGCGCATTAAGCCCAGCTGAATCCCAAAAGCACTTGATGTTTCTAAATAATGTACTGCTTCTTCGTATCTCATACTCAGCCTCTTAAAGCTTTGCTAAATCTTCCAACCGTTTCGTAAGAGCTGCCATTTTTTCTTGGTAGTCAGCAAGTTTTTCTTTTTCTTTTGCTACGACTGCTTCCGGAGCTTTGCCGAGGAACCCAGGATTAGATAATTTCTTATCGAGACGGGCAATTTCTTTTTCCATCTTTTCCTGTTCTTTATGGACACGAGCCGTTTCTTTTTCCACATCAATAAGGTCTTTTAAGTGGAGGTAGCATTCAATGCCCGGTACGACAGCAACGACAGCGTTTTCCGGTTTCGGGTCTGTCGGTGCAAGGAGCGTTACTTTGTCCGCAAAAGCGAGGACATGGAAATAGGATTCATAAGTCTTGAGGGTTTCTGCCATCTTCGCATCGCCAGGAACGAGGATGACCGGAGCTTTTTTGCCCATCGGCATGTTCGATTCAGCACGGAGGTTACGAATACCTTTGATGGCTTCCATCATGGTGTTCATGGTCGCAGCGTCTTCTTTGAAGTCCCATTTTTCAACAGGTTTCGGCCACGGTGCGACGATGATGCTTTCTCCTTCGTGCGGTAAGTGCTGCCATAAGTGTTCTGTAACGAACGGCATGAACGGATGTAAGAGCTCCATCGTGTGCGTGAGGACGTAAACGAGGACGAATTGAGCTGTCCGTTTGCTCCGTTCATCATCCGATTTGTAGAGACGCTGTTTAGCCAATTCAATGTACCAGTCGCAGTAGGAGTTCCAAACGAAGTTATAGACTGTATCAGCAGCATCGCCTAATTCAAATTTATCTAAATCAGCCGTTACCGTACGGACAGCGTCGTTGAAGGACGAAAGAATCCACCGGTCAGCGACCGTGAAATCGCTGTCTTCCGGTACGAAATCGGGGTCGTAGTCCGTCAAGTTCATCATGACGAATTTAGACGCATTCCAAATCTTATTGGCAAAGTTGCGGTTCCCTTCGACTCGTTCCATGTAGAAACGCATGTCGTTGCCCGGTGTGTTGCCTGTAACGAGTGTAAAGCGCAGGGCATCGGCACCGTACTGTTCGCATACGCCTAAGGGATCAATGCCGTTGCCAAGGGATTTACTCATTTTCCGGCCTTGGCTATCGCGAACGAGGCCGTGAATGAAGACATGTTTGAAGGGAATATCTTTCATGAATTCGCAGGTCATGAACATCATGCGCGCAACCCAGAAGAAGATAATATCGTAGCCCGTAACGAGGACGCTCGTCGGGAAGAACTGCTGAATATCTGCAGTCTTATCAGGCCAGCCCATGGTCGAGAACGGCCAAAGTGCCGAGCTGAACCACGTATCAAGGACATCCGGGTCTTGGTGGATGTGTTTGCTATGGCAGTGCGGGCATTCGGTCAAATCGGTCTTGCTCGCTGCTTGTTTGCCGCAGTCATCGCAGTACCAAACCGGAATCTGATGGCCCCACCAGAGCTGACGGGAAATGCACCAGTCATGAACGTCTTCGAGCCAATGGTTGTAAGTCTTGGCAAAGCGGTCTGGTACGAATTTCGTTTTGCCATCTGTTACGGCTTCAAGAGCAGCTTTCGTAAGCGGTTTCATCTTCACGAACCACTGTTTCGTAACGAACGGTTCCACAATGGTCTTGCAGCGCGAGCAATGGCCGACGGAGTGAGTCAACTCTTCGATGTGGTCGAGAAGGCCTAATTCTTTTAAGTCTTCAACGACAGCTTTTCGGCATTCTTCGCGAGTCATGCCGTTGTATTTGGCACCAGCTTTTTCGTTCATCGTACCGTCAAGGTTCATAATCATGACCGATTCGAGGTTGTGACGCTGGCCCATTTCAAAGTCGTTCGGGTCGTGCGCCGGCGTGATTTTAACGGCGCCAGTACCAAAGCCAATATCGACATAATCATCGGCAATAACCTCGATTTCGCGATTGACGAAAGGAACGACGACTTTTTTGCCAATATATTTTTTCATGCGGTCATCGTTCGGGTTAACAGCAACAGCCGTATCGCCCATGATGGTTTCCGGACGAGTCGTGGCAATCATGATGTAGTCGTCTTCACCGACAACAGGGTATTTAATATACCATAAATGGCCTTGTACGTCCGAGTGGTCTACTTCGATATCACTGAGGGCCGTGTGGCAATGAGGGCACCAGTTCGTAATGCGCTGGCCTTGGTAAATGAGGCCGCGGTCATATAAATCGACGAAGACTTCGCGAACAGCACGAGCGCAAACATCATCCATGGTGAAGCGTTTCCGGCTCCAGTCGCACGACGAACCGAGGCGGCGTACCTGTGTTTCAATGCGGTTGCCGTACTGTTCTTTCCATTTCCAGACGCGTTTTAAAAATTCGTCACGGCCAATATCGTACCGTGTTTTACCTTCTTCTTTAGCCAGCTGCTGTTCTACTTTAACCTGCGTAGCAATGCCGGCATGGTCCGTACCCGGAATCCAGGCAACGTTATACCCTTCCATTCGTTTGAAACGAACGAGAATATCTTGGAGCGTGTTATCTAAGGCATGGCCCATATGGAGCTGGCCTGTAACGTTTGGCGGTGGCATAACGATGCTAAACGGTTCTTTTGACGAATCCGGGGCTTGATGGAAATAGCCATTCTTTTCCCAGAAATCATACCATTTCATTTCAATATCATTCGGAGCATACGCACCGAGTTGTTCTTTGTTCCAGTTCATGAAATTCCCTCCTACGACAAAAAAGCGTTCCCTCATCCTAAGGGTCATCCTTAGGACGAAAGAACGCTATATCTTCCGCGGTACCACCTAACTTGCCGCCATGCGGCCTCTTCATGGACACATAACGGGTGCTGCCGGGCAAGCCTTTCCTCTTGCCAGCTCGTGGGTGACGTGCTGTCTCCTTTTGAATGCCTTTGCACCGACCGGCATCTCTCTAACAAAAGCAGTACAGCTTCTTCCATTCATCGCTTTTTACATGGCATCATTCTAGCAAGTTTAAGGACAGTTGTCAATGGCTCTGTTCTGCCGTTTTCGCAGGAATCGGGTCAACTGCAACAGGATGCGGTGTCGGGCCATCGGCCAGCACGCCGTTGCGAGCTTTCGTAATGATGCTGTGTTTATAGCCATAGCAGAAATAAATCCCTAAGCCAATAAGCAGCCAAACGACGAAACGGACTTGTGTCACAAAGGGCAGCATGTACACGAGTACGCCGCACGAAATAATGGCAATCATCGGTACGACCGGCACGAAGGGGCAATGGAACGGACGGACCCGTCTCGGTTGTTTCTTCCGCAAGACTAAGACTGCAGCCGAGACGATGATGAAGGCTCCTAAGGTGCCAATATTGACCATTTCGGCCACAATATTAATCGGTAAGACACCGGCTAAAACAGAAGCAATGACGGCGACGAGCAACGAGCTCCGCACAGGTGTTTTCGTCTTGCCGTTGATACGGCCAAAGAAACGAGGTAATAACCCATCACGAGACATAACGAAAAGAACCCGGCTTTGGGCAAAGGCAGAACATAACAAGACAGACGTTAAACCGCAAATAGCACCAATGGAGACGACGGCAGCACCCCAATGATAGCCAACAGTCTGCAGAGCAAAGGCAACCGGTGCAGCTGTCGATTTAAATTGTAAGTACGGTACCATGCCTGTTAAGATACCCGAGACGACAATATACAAAACCGTGCAAATAATGAGGGATAAAATAATGCCGCGCGGCAAGGTTTTTTCTGGATTCTTAACTTCTTCCGTTGCTGTCGAGACCGCATCAAAGCCAATGTACGCAAAGAAAATAATGGAAGCCCCTGTAAAGACACCAAACCAGCCATAAGGCATGAAGGGCTGCCAGTTCGTTGTATTCACATGGCTTACACCTAAGCCGATGAATAAGGCTACGACGAGCAATTTAATGGCAACAATCAAGTTATTGACGAAAGAACTTTGGGTTACGCCTTTAATATTGATTAAGGTGACAATCCAAAACCGATATTAGTCATAATATTGGAAAAATATGCCGACCAGCCAAGAGCGACAGCACTCAGGCCTAAATTATACTCTAGCAACAAATCCCAACCAATAATCCAGGCCCAAAATTCACCTAAGGCTACATAACCATATGTATAGGCACTACCGGCTACAGGAATCATAGCAGAAAATTCAGCATAACATAAGGCCGCGCAGCCACAAGCAACAGCTGCAATGAGGAAGGAAATAATCAAGGCCGGGCCTGAGAAGTTTGCTGCAGCAATACCGGTCAAGACGAAAATCCCTGTACCAACGATGCAGCCAATGCCCAGCATCGTCAAGCCAAACGTACCTAAGACTTTCTTCATACCTCCATCTTGTGCCGTTTCGGCTATAAATTCATTAACACTCTTTGTGCGAAATACGTTTAGCTTTGTCATCATACTCATCCTCCTCATAAAAAATAGCTATACCCACCACGTCGTCACCTAGGCCGCATCGTTGCGGGTATAGTATCTCTTTCTTATATATCTATTTGTAGATTAGGCTCCGCAAAAGAGCTTCGTCACATGGGCAAATCGTTTTGCTCCTTCTACGACCGTTTCCAGAGAACCAGACGTGTAGTTTAACCGGAACGAATGGCCCGGTTGCGTCGGGTCTGCCGAAAAGGCATCGCCCCGGACAGCACCGACATGGTGGGCAAAGAGGGCTTCGTAAAATTCTAGAATAGATACGTCATCTGGGAGTGTTACCCAAAGGAACATGCCCCCTTCCGGACGGGTAAACTGTATCTTCGACGAGCCATAGCGCGTCAACGCATCAATCATGGCATCGCATCGTTTTTCATAGTCCCTGCAAAGAGCCTGAATATGTTCTTCGTAGTCAATGGATTTCAGCGTATCTGCTACAATCAGTTGATTCAATAAGGGAATCTGGCCATCCATAATATTCTTGACGAGGAGCATGCTGTGAATATATTGTTCTGGCCCATATAAATAACCAACCCGAACGCCTGGGGTCAATGTCTTCGAGTACGACCCAGCAAAAATAACACGGTCATCGACATCAAATGATTTAAAAGCTGGTACGTCTTCACCACGGAAGCGAATGTCACCATACGGGTCGTCTTCGTAAATGAGCAAGCCATACCGCTGGGCTACAGCATAAATGTCTTTGCGCCGTTCTAAGGGCATGGTCACGCCTGTAGGATTATGGAAATTAGGATTCATGTAAATGTATTTGCCTTTACCGGACTGAGCCGCTTTTTCTAAGGCTTCCGGTATCATGCCGTATTCATCCATAGTCACACTGACTGGTCGGCAGCCAGCAGAAGCGACGGCTTCAATGGCACAACTAAAGGAAAAGTGTTCAAAAAATACTTCGTCCCCTTCGTTGCACAACGTGCGCGGTGCTAAGCCTAAACCGTGACTTGATCCCATGAGGATAATAAAGGAATGATGTTCTGTTGGGAAATGTTTCTTTTCCACGAGACGTTTCCGCGTCAATTCCTTTAATTCTTCATCGCCATTGGCCGGGCCATACTGAAAGAGTTTTTGCAAATCTCCATGGAGCAATCGTTCTGCCGATTTTTCTAAGGCCTGACATGGTAACATTTCTTCTGACGGCATGCCTGCGCCGAGCGTAATAAAATCAGGTATCGTTGCGCCTCTATCGGAGACTTCGCGAATTAAGTTCGGAATACAATGTTGTGTCTTTTCTGGTAACTGATATTGTTGCATATCCCTACACCCCCTACATGACCCGTAGGCCATACAAAAAGGCGTATAGAATAATTTTTTCTATACGCCTTTGTATGTGCCTTATTTTATGTTGTACATCCGCTGTATTGCTTACACCTTTGATGTGTCTATATTATGTCACTTTATATTTATTGTATCAACATCTTTTTTATATTTAAATAATTTTATTTTATGTATCTTTCTCTTTAGTTTTATAAGAAATTTATTCTTTTAACACATATCCACAAGCGCGGATAC
Source organism: uncultured Megasphaera sp. (assembly GCA_900540735.1). Classification (GTDB taxonomy): domain Bacteria; phylum Bacillota; class Negativicutes; order Veillonellales; family Megasphaeraceae; genus Megasphaera. The sequence goes on from UQHB01000029.1 coordinate 17,285, forward strand.
GGCCGTCTTCTTTTTCAAGATAGACCCCTTGGATTTCGGATGCAAAGCCTGGTAATTCATTGAGGCCTGCTTCAAGAGCCTGGAAATATTTCACCGCTGTCGACGACCACCGTTCGCCCGGCACGACGCAGAGGACTCCTGGCGGATAGGGCAAGGCTCCTTCGAGGGCTATACGGCCTTCTATTTCGTCAAGAGGCACTAATTCCCGCTGTCCCCGAATGAAGGCATACTGCGCTTCTTGCGGGCTCATGACGTATTCTGGGAAGTATTCCCGGCGGAAGAGCTTTTTCTGTAAATCTTTGACGTTCCGTGCTTTATAGAAATCATGCATTTCCTGGCAAAGCTGCTGAATCGTGTAGCCTGCATAGCGCGACGGATGAGAGTTGTACACGCCGAGGAGGACTTCCTGCATAGGCACGTCGTTGTCGACGAACCGTTCAAAACGCACGAGCTGGGACACGAGGAAGCGCAGTTTATTTTTGTTTTCTGCCGGCGTTAAGAGGAAAAGAATAGAATTTAAATCGCATTTTTCCGGAATGACACCGTTGCCACGCAGATACGTAGCGAGAATATTGGCATGAATGCCCCAGTCTTCGTACTCGCCCGTTTCGGCATTAATCCCCGGTGTCGTCAAGAGCAATTTGCACGGGTCAATATGATATTGGTCCGGCCCATAGCCTTTAAAGGCATGCCATTTTGCCCCCGGTTCGAAGGTAAAGTACGCAATATCGTCAGCCATTTGGTCTGTATCGCCGTCTTGCCACGGTTTGCCATGGACGGTTGGTGCCACGAAAGGTTTAATGTAACGGCACCGGTTGAGAATGCTCTTACGCGCATCAATACCGAGTTTTACGCAGTCACGCCACATCTTCTTCCCTGCTTCACCGGCATGGATTTTGGCATTGACTGCAATGGTTGCAAACATAGGATAAAAGGGACTCGTCGACGCATTGGCCATAAAGGCATTGTTGAAGGTCTTGTGGTTGCAATAGCGCGCTTGGTCGTGAATATGATGGTCTTTCTTGTGAATCTGCGACGCCTGGGAGAAACCGGCCTGCTGTTTGTGCACCGATTGCGTTACTAGAATGCCCGGGTCGTCAGCATGTAAATCTAAGAGCAACGGGCTGCTGTCGCGGAGCATAGGAATGAACTGTTCATACCCAGCCCAGGCCGAATCAAAGAGAATATAATCGCAGAGATGGCCGATTTTTTCGACGACGTACTTGGCATTATACAGGGTACCATCGTACGTATCGAGCTGAATGACAGCAAGGCGGAAAGGCCGTTCTTGTTTGGCTTTGACCGGATCGCGTTCAGCTGCGAGCTTGCGCAAGTACTCTTCATTAAAGCATTGCGCATCAATGCCGCCAATGAAACCGTACGGGTTGCGCGCCGTTTCGAGATACACCGGCGTAGCCCCTGCTTGCTGGAGCGCGCCAATGGCAACGGATTTATGGTTATTGCGGTCATAGAGGACTAAATCGCCTGGCGTGAGCAAGGCGTTGGTCACGACTTTGTTCGACGACGACGAGCCGTTGAGGACGAAATAGGTCTTATCCGCATGGAAGACTTTTGCTGCAAAGTCTTGGGCTTCTAAGGCCGGCCCTTCGTGAATGAGCAAATCCCCTAAGGTCACGTCAGCATTACAAATGTCGGACTGGAAAATATGAGGCCCATAGAAATCGTAAAGATAGCGTCCAGCTGGATGCTTTTTGAAAAACTCCCCGTCTTGATGGCCCGGGCAGTCAAAGGGGTTATTCTTTTCACTGACGTATTCTACAAGGTCTGCAAAGAACGGCGGCAAGACGAATTGCTCATAATTGCTGGCAAGCCGTTCAGCCGTCGAAATACAGCGGCTCTTATTGACCATTTCTTCTGTAATAACTGCATCGACTTTGCCGACATATTGGTCCGGCAGCCGTTCGCCACCGGGCATGATGACCATAATGGGAATACCAAAGCCAGTAGCATCGATTTTTTCAATGAAATCAAAATCTTGGTCAGACAAGACGGCAACGGCAACGTCTGTAAAGTCTGTCTGTTCTACAGGTACGATTTCTCGTTCACTGTCGACGAAGTAGTATTGTACGTCAAAACTGTAAGCTATCTTTAAATGTTTCATGTGTGTCTCTCCTTATCCTCTTCCTTTTCTTTGTAAATACAATGGGTAATAAAGTATAGACTTATTGTAAGCAAAAACGGGTGCAATAGCAAGTTAAAAAAATGAAAAAAATCCGCTAGAGACAAGTGCCTCTAACGGATAGATAGACCATATGTTATTGTTTCTGTGCGGCAATAATAGGTTTGACTTTGGCAATGCCTTCTTTGAGTTCATCCCAAGGAATGTTGAGAGGCGGCAAGAGACGTAATAAGCCGTTTGCCGTGAGGACGAGGACACCGTCATCGATGCACGCGTTGACGACAGGCAAGAGGTCGACTTTTAATTTAACGCCAATCATGAGGCCCATACCGGAAATGTAATCTACATTATCCAAGGAGCCTAATTCTTCGCGAATGTATTCACCTTTCTTCGTAACTTCGTCGAGGAGGGCATCATCAATACGGTCAATAATGGAAATGCCGCCAGCAGCGCAAAGGGGATTGCCGCCGAAGGTCGAGCCATGGCTGTGGTCAGTCAAAGCATGCTGGCACGATTCAGCAAACATCGTCGCACCGAGGGGCAAGCCACCGCCAATGCCTTTGGCTGTAGAAACGATGTCCGGATGAATGCCGTAATTCATGTATGCGTAGAGTTTACCAGTACGGCCATTGCCAGTCTGGACTTCGTCGACGAGCAAGAGAATGTCGTGTTCTTTAGCGTACGCTGCAACGTCTTGGACGAACTGTTTATCTAAGGGATGGACACCGCCTTCGCCTTGGACCATTTCCATCATGATAGCGCAGACGTTGTTTTCTTCGCACAGTTTCTTGACAGAAGCAAAGTTATCCGGTTCTGCATAGACAAAGCCCGGCAAGAAGGGACCGAAATCTTCATGGAGCGAATCTTGGCCGCAAGCCGTGAGCGTTGCCATGGTCCGGCCATGGAAGCTGTTTTTCAAGGTAATGATGGTGTAGCGATTGTCGCCATATTTATCGTGCGAATATTTCCGCGCTGCTTTAATGGCGCATTCGTTAGATTCAGCACCAGAGTTGGAGAAAAAGACTTTCTTCATTCCTGTTTTTTCACAGAGCTTTTTCGCCAAAATGACTTGCGGTTCTGTGTAGAACACGTTGGAAATGTGGCTGAGTTTGTCGAGCTGTGCTTCGACTGCTTTTTTCCATACGTCATCGCAAACACCAAAAATATTGACAGCAATACCGGCACTGAGGTCGATATATTTCTTACCGTTTACGTCATACAAGACCGAGCCTTTACCGTGGTCTAAGACGGCGTTGAGCCGATTGTAGACGTTGACGATATATTCCTTATCCATTGCTTTAAAATTCATAGCCATTACTATATGCCTCCCTATGTATAAAAGGGCACTTGATTAGTGCCCGTATTGCTTTTATTATATCGCAACATACCGCGTTGTGGAATAGTGACCGACAAACATGGTCCCTAACCCTTCTTCTGTCAGTAATTCAATTAAAATGGAGTGCGGCACTGTGCCGTTAATGATAAATACGCGCTTTACGCCTTCGCGGATTGCGTCGGTGCAGCACTGGACTTTCGGAATCATGCCGCCAGCAATGATGCCTTCTTTTTCCAGTTCATCTGCCTGTTCGAGGGTAATATCCGTAATGAGCGTATTGGGATCATCTTTATCACGGAGGACACCGTCAATGTCAGTCATAGCAATCATACATTCTGCATTGAGGGCACCGGCGATTTTCGATGCTGCTGTATCGGCATTGATGTTGTACGACTGACCTTTCATGTCTGTACCAACCGTAGCAATGACCGGGATGTAGCCTTTATCGAGGTTATCTTGGATGATGGACACATCGATATCGACGATTTTACCGACATAGCCCAGTTCATCACTCTGTTTGCAGACTTTAATCATCTGGTCATCAAGGCCACAAAGACCGATAGCTTTACCGCCAATCATGCCGATGAGATTGACCAAGTCTTTATTGACCTGACCGGCTAAGACCATTTGCACGACTTTCATCGTTTCTTCGTCCGTTACGCGCAGGCCGTTTAAGAACTTCGATTCTACACCGATTTTATTTAAGACTTCTTTAATGTGCGGGCCGCCACCATGGACTAAGACGACTTTGACACCAATGAGGCGTAATAAGACTAAGTCACGCATAACAGACTTACGCAGCTCTTCATTAATCATGGCATTGCCGCCGTATTTGACGACGACGATTTTACCGCTGTACCGTTTGATGTACGGCAAGGCATTGACCAAAATCTGGGCTTTCTGTGTATTTGTAATATTTAAATCATCAGGGAACACTGCTTTTCTTTCAAACATGAATCCATTCCTCCATTAGTTGTGGTCTAGTTAAATGACATGTTGCAACGCCTTTTGAAAGCCTGCGTCTTCTAATACGTGCGCCATCCCTTCGGTCAGGGCTGCATCACTGAATGCTGTGCCAGAAGCACCATTAGCCATGACGACGATAACATACCCTTCCAGGCCAAAGACCTGTTTACACTGGCTGAGGGCTCGTTCCACTTGGGCTGTCGTCACGTCGCTGTCAGTCGTCATGACGCAAATCCCCGGTTGCTGGCGCGTACCGTCTGCAGCCATAGCACACATGGTGGCTTTCCCATTGTCGAAAGACGCTGTACTATACGTAACGTCGCCCAGCGTATCAATGACTTTGCCTACGGCTTCACATTGGTCGGTATGGCACACAGCCAGTAAATTCTGCAAGCTTTGCACGACCAGAGAAGGTCTAAAAAATTGGCCGCCCATACCGCACGCAATGAACTGCACGTCCGTCCGTTGGCACTGTAAATGGTACGCTGCAGCGTCGCAAATTTCTGTCGTAATTTCGGCTCCACGCACGCCTTCCGGCAAGGCTACGCCATGATGCAAGAGGACTGCTTTGCCGTGCTGCGCCGTCCGTTGCTGTGGTGTGTCCATTACGATGGCACAGTCCGTCGTACTCGTGAGCAAGGCCAAGTCCAATTTTACACGGCTGCGGCATACACCGCAATACGTGCCGCCTGCAGCAAAGCCGCTGGGAAGACCAGAAGATATGTCATGCTGTTTCATCGTAATGCCACCTTTCTCCTTATTTGGATAAATTCAAGCCTGTTGCCGGGTCGAGGCCGAGCATAATATTCATATTCTGAATGGCTGCGCCTGAAGCACCTTTGCCAAGATTATCAAAGAGTGCCGTAACAGCAACGCGTTTTTCATTGCCCGTAACGATAATCTGCATATCATCGTAGCCGCTCATGGCATTAGCCGCAATGAAGCCGCCTTTATCTTCGCCAAAAGGCAAGACGTGAATGAACTGGCTGTCTTCATAATGGCTGTATAAGACCTGCCAAATCGCGTCGGCATCAGCATCGCCGCTGAGAAACGCCGTGACGATAGGCACCATGACTTCCATGCCGCTGTAGTAATTGGCAACGACTGGCGAGAAGTTCGGTTCGTAATCGAGACCCGTGTTGGCTACGATTTCCGGTAAATGTTTATGTTTCTGCGAAAGACCGTATTGGCGCGGTGCCTGTAATTCTGTCGGCAAGGGAGTTGCTTCGTACTGGGCAATCATCTTTTTACCGCCGCCGCTATAGCCCGTAATGGACACGGCTGATACAGGATAATCTGGTTCCATCAAGCCGACTTGTACGAGCGGTTCGACGAGAGCAATGACACCGGTTGCATGGCAGCCAGGATTAGCTACGCGAGCACTTTCAGCAATGAGCTTCGGCTGTTCCAGTGTCAATTCCGGGAAGCCATAAACCCAACCGTCAGCTGTGCGATGCGCCGTCGACGTGTCGATAATCCGTACATCGCAGTCTTTAGCGATTTCTACGGCTTCTTTTGCTGCCGGATCCGGCAAGCATAAGAAAGCAATGTCTGCTTCTTTCATGCACGCCTGAATGGCATCGGGGTCTTTCCGTTTATCGTCCGCAATAGGAACTAACTGAATGTCGTCCCGTTCTTGTAACCGTTCATGAATGCGAAGGCCTGTGGTCCCTTCGTGTCCGTCGATGAATACTTTTGTTTTCACTGTATGTCCACTCCTATAGTTAAAATAGTTTCGTCTGTCTTTGGTAGTGCATAATTGAATTTTTATTCATTATAGGTGTATTTTAATATTTTGTCAAGGTTTTTCATTAGACTTTTACGTAAAAATACCATATCTCTATATCTATATGGTTAATCATGCATTCTATTTGTATATAAAGAAAAGCAGCCTCTCACGAGAGAGACTGCTTCTATATGAGAATTGCTTCTCTATTTATTTATCTAAATCATAATCCTGTAATGCTGCGACGTGATGATAGCCGTTCTGTTTGCCTTTATTAGCAAAGACGCGGAGTACTTCACGTGCTGTATCGAGGGATGTAAGGCACGGTACAGCCAATTCTACAGCCATACGACGGAGGTTAAAGCCATCCCGTTCCGGATGTTTGCCGTAGGTCAGCGTATTGAGGACGAGGTCGATTTTGCCAGCTTTAATGAGGGTAGCAATGTTTTCACCTTTTTCGTGAATCTTTTTGACGACGTCGACTTTCATGCCTTTTTCCGTGAAGAATTCGCCAGTCCCTTCGGTTGCAATAATATGGTAGCCCAATTCCTGGAAACCTTCAGCGAGCTGGTATGCTTCTTCTTTATCGCGGTCAGCAACGGTGACGAGAATCGTACCGCCTGCAGGGATACGCATTTTCGCGCCGTTAACGGCTTTATAGAGGGCTTCAGAATAGGTTTTACCAATACCCATAACTTCGCCAGTCGATTTCATTTCCGGCCCTAAGGCGATTTCGGCAAGGCCAATCTTACTGAACGAGAAGACTGGTGCTTTCGCTGCAACGTGCGGTTTATTCGGCATTAAGCCACTGCCGTAGCCCATATCTTTGAGGGTTTCGCCAAGGGCGATACGCGTTGCAATTTCGACGATAGGCACGTGCGTAACTTTGCTGAGGAACGGCACTGTACGGCTCGAACGGGGGTTAACTTCGATGATGTAAAGCTTGCCGCGGGAAACGACGAACTGAATGTTGACGGAACCTTTGACACCGAGTTCGAGGGAAATGCGTGTCGTGTAATCGACGATTTGGTCAATCATTTCCTGGTCGAGGTGCTGTGGCGGATAGACGGCGATGGAGTCACCAGAGTGGACACCGGCACGTTCTACTTGTTCCATAATGCCCGGAATGTAAACGTCTGTACCGTCGGCAATGGCGTCGACTTCGACTTCACGGCCAACCATGTATTCGTCGATGAGGATTGGATGGTCAGGGGACGCGATAACGGCTTCACGGAGATACCGTTCCAATTCTTTTTCATTGTACACGATTTCCATAGCCCGGCCGCCGAGGACGTAAGACGGACGAACGATGAGCGGGAAGACTAATTCTTGCGATACTTTCATCGCTTCTTTATCGCTCGTTGCGATACGGCCATCAGGACGAGGAATGTTTAATTTCTGTAAGACTTCGTCAAACCGTTCGCGGTCTTCAGCGCGGTCCATACCGTCGACAGATGTACCAAGGACTTTTACGCCTCGTTTTGCGAGCGGTGCTGCTAAGTTGATAGCCGTCTGGCCACCAAACTGGCAAATAACGCCGATTGGTTTTTCTTTTTCAATGACGTTCATTACATCTTCTACCGTAAGCGGTTCAAAGTAGAGGCTGTCTGATGTATCGAAGTCTGTACTTACTGTTTCCGGGTTGTTATTGACAATAATGCTGTTGTACCCTGCTTTGCGAAGAGCCCAAGCGGAGTGAACCGAGCAGTAGTCAAATTCGATACCCTGACCGATACGAATCGGGCCGGAACCGACGACGACGACACTCTTGTCACCTAAGGGGCGCACATCGTCTTCTGTAGCGTAGCAAGAATAGTAGTACGGCGTTTCTGCTTCAAATTCAGCAGCGCATGTATCAACCATCTTGAAGGTTGGTTCAATGTTATGTTCTTTACGGAAAGCCAAGACTTCTTCTTCTGTTTTGCCAACGAAACCAGCAATGACTTTATCAGGCATGCTGTATTTCTTTGCTACGCGAATAGCATCTTCGTTCATGCCGTTTGCTTTGAGGGCATGTTCGAGATTGACAATGTCTTTGAGTTTATTGAGGAACCATAAATCGTAACCTGTAATGTGGTGAATTTTTTCTTCGCTAATGCCAAGGCGGAGAGCCTGCATGACGACGAAGAGGCGTTCATCATCTTGTTTCGACAAGAGTTCTGCAATTTCGATAATCGATTTGTTTTCGAGTTTCTTTAAGGAAATGTAGTTGACGCCGATTTCGAGGGAGCGAACGGCTTTGAGGAGTGCCCCTTCAAAGGTCCGGTCGATGGCCATGACTTCGCCTGTCGCTTTCATCTGCGTGCCGAGAGTACGGTCAGCAAGAGCGAATTTTTCAAAAGGCCAACGGGGGAATTTAACGACGCAGTAGTCGAGGGTCGGTTCAAAGCAAGCCGTCGTTTTCCCAGTTACAGCGTTCGTAATCTGGTCGAGCGTGAGACCTGTTGCAACTTTCGCAGCAACTTTAGCAATCGGATATCCTGTTGCTTTCGAAGCCAATGCGGACGAACGGCTAACACGCGGGTTAACTTCGATAACGTAGTATTTATTCGTGTTCGGGTCGAGGGCATACTGTACGTTGCAGCCCCCTTCGATTTTCAGGCGGCGAATAATAGCGAGCGATGCAGTCCGGAGCATTTGGTACTGAATATCGTTTAATGTCTGGCTCGGTGCCACGACGATAGAGTCACCGGTGTGGACACCGACAGGGTCGATGTTTTCCATGTTGCAGACGATGATGCAGTTGTCTGCTTTATCGCGCATGACTTCGTATTCGATTTCTTTCCAGCCAGCAACAGACCGTTCGACGAGAATCTGATGAATCGGACTGAGTTTTAAGCCACGCGTTGCAATGGCGTAGAGTTCTTCTTCAGTCTTAGCAATGCCGCCGCCCGTACCACCAAGGGTAAAGGCCGGACGAACGATAATCGGATAACCAATGCGGTCTGCAAAGTCGACAGCAGATTGCACGTCTTCAAAAATATCACTTTCCGGTACAGGCTGGTTAATGTCTTCCATAGCCTTTTTGAAGAGTTCCCGGTCTTCTGCTTCTTCAATAGACGAAAGGTGTGTACCCAATAAGGTAACGTTGTATTTTTCAAGAACGCCGGCTTTAGCCAGTTCTACAGCCATATTCAGGCCGACCTGACCACCAAGCGTTGCTAAGAGGCCATCTGGACGTTCTTTTTCAATGATTTCCGTAACGTAATCAAGGGAAATCGGTTCGACATACACGCGGTCCGCAATGTCTTCATCAGTCATAATCGTCGCTGGGTTGCTGTTGACGAGAACGACTTCAAAGCCTTCTTCTTTGAGGGCCCGGCAAGCCTGTGTACCAGCGTAGTCAAATTCTGCGGCCTGGCCGATAATGATAGGGCCTGACCCGATAACGAGTACTTTCTTCAATCCTTCTATCATCTTATTGTTCCTCCATCATCTTGATAAATTGTTCAAATAAATACAAGTTATCTGTCGGTCCCGGTGAAGCTTCGGGGTGATACTGAACGCACATGATGTGCTTGCTCGGCACTTCAAACCCTTCGAGCGTATTGTCGTGGAGGTTGCGGTGTGTCACGACGGCTTCTGGAGGCAAGGAATTTTCATTGATAACATAGCCATGGTTCTGAGACGTAATATAGACACGGCCAGTACGAATATCTTTGACTGGGTGATTCGAACCACGATGGCCGAAGGTAAGTTTAGAAACGTTTCCGCCAAGGGCTACGCCTAATAATTGCAAGCCTAAGCAAATGCCAAAAATCGGTTTCTTGCCGATTAATTTTTTAACTTCTTCTGCAATATCGGGAATATCTCGCGGATCACCAGGGCCATTGCTGAGGAAAATACCGTCTGGATTGATAGCGAGGACGTCTTCTGCTTTCGTTTCAGCCGGGAAAATCGTCAAACGGCAGCCGTTATGTACGAGTTCTCTAAGGATATTCTTTTTCGCGCCGTAATCCATGACAGCAACGTGGAATTTGCCGTCGCCCATGTGTTTAATTTCTTTTGTCGTTACTTTTTTAACAACTTGCGTATCAAGGGGCGTATCGAAGAGTTCTTTGATAGCATCTTCGTTCATGTCTGCTGGGACGATGACACCTTTCATAACGCCGTGGCTGCGGATAGCTTTCGTAATAGCTCGCGTATCGACGCCGTACAAGCACGGAATGTGGTGCGTCATAATGAAGGTCGATAATTTACCTTCACACTGCCAGTTGCTCGGTTCTTCGCAAAGTTCACTGACGATGAACCCTGCAGCATAAGGACGGTCAGCCTGTTCGATTTCATGGAAAATCCCATAGTTACCGATGAGCGGATACGTCATGGTAATAATCTGGCCAGCGTAAGACGGGTCCGTAAAGGTTTCCTGGTAGCCTGTCATCCCTGTGTTAAATACGACTTCGCCAACAGCCGGTGTGTCCATCAGCATGTTGCCATAAAATTTTTGTCCATTCTCTAAAATGAGAACTCCCTTCATCGTAAAACCACCCCATCTTTCATGACAATTTCGCCGTCTACGATTGTAGCAGCAGCTTTGCCTTTGAAAATCATTTCATCGAAAGGCGAAGCTTTTCCTTTGGAATAGAACTGCGATGCGTCGACAGTCCATTCTTTATCTAAATCAATGATTGTTAAATCAGCAGCTTTGCCCGGTGCAATGACACCAGCATCTACGCCGAGAATCTTTGCCTGTGCTACAGACATGTCGCGGACAATCGTGTTGAGGTCGATAATGCCCGTATGGTACATGTACGTAAGAATGGCACCAATGCTCGTTTCGAGGCCTACAAAGCCGCTCGGAGCAAGGTTAAATTCTTGGTCTTTTTCTTCCCATTCATGCGGTGCATGGTCTGTGACGATAGCGTCAATCGTGCCGTCTTTGAGGCCTTCGACGCAAGCCTTACGATGGTCTTCCGAACGGAGCGGCGGATTAACTTTGTACCGTGTGTCGTATGTACGGAGTGCTTCATCCGTGAAGATGAGGTGCTGCGGCGTAACTTCTGCCGTAACCTGCACGCCCCGTTTTTTCGCCTGACGGACAATGTCGACAGCGTTTTTCGTGCTAATGTGAGCAATGTGAATCGGTGTATGTGTTGCTTCCGCAAGGAGTACGTCACGAGCAACAGCGATGTCTTCGGCTACAGCCGGACGGCCTTTAATGCCCAATTCGTTGGAGACAACGCCTTCGTGCATGTTGCCGCCGCGAACCATGTTTTCATCTTCGCAGTGCTGAATAATGACTTTCTTAAACATGCTCGCATATTCCATGGCTTTACGCATGAAATCGCAGTTTTCTACGTAATGGCCGTCATCGGAGAAAGCAACGACTCCTTCTTTAGCCATAGCACCCATAGCAGAAAGTTCTTCACCTTTCTGTTCTTTTGAAATGGAGCCAATAATGTCGACTTTGACGACTGCTTCTTTCTGGATTTTGTACTTCATGCCGTCGACGATGATCGCACTGTCAATGACCGGTTTCGTATTCGGCATCGTTGCCACGCGCGTAATGCCGCCAGCAGCTGCTGCACGCGTACCTGTGGCAATCGTTTCTTTGCCGGACTGGCCCGGTTGACGGAGATGGACGTGCATATCAATGAAGCCCGGGGCTACGACGAGGCCCGTTGCATCAAATACGTCATCTACACCAGCTGTCGGTAAATCCTTGCCAATGGCTTTGAACTTGCCGTCTTCAATTAAAATATCGCAAACTTCATCTTGTTGGGCAGCCGGGTTTACGACTCTGCCACCTTTAACGAGTAGTGTCAACGTCATCGCCTCCTATAATTGTCAAATATAATACAGCCATACGTACAGAAACGCCGTTCTTAACCTGTTCCTGAATAGCCGAGTGATCCGGGTTATAGCATGTATCCGGTTCGATTTCAATACCGCGGTTCATAGGGCCTGGATGCAAGATTAAGACATCTTTTTTCGCCAGTTCCAACCGTTTTTTGTCGATGCCAAAGAGGCTGTTGTATTCACCGGCACTTGGGAAGAAGCCAATGCCTTGGCGTTCTTTCTGAATACGGAGCACATTGATGACATCTGCATCTTTAATGGCTTCGTCCAAGTCATAGTGAATGGTCACGCCCATATCAGCCAGTTCCGGCTGCAAGAGCGTCCGCGGGCCAACGAGATGCACATCAGCACCCATGGTCTTTAAGCCGTAAATATCAGAACGAGCGACGCGGCCATGGTCAATATCACCGACAATAACAACTTTTAAGCCGTCAATATGGCCTTTATTTTCTTGAATCGTAAATAAGTCCAACAAGCCCTGTGTGGGATGTTCGTGTGCGCCATCACCAGCATTGATAATCAAAGGGGGCACGCATTTATCGGCAAACCATGGCGACCCTTCTTGTTTCTGACGCATAACGATAGCATCTACCCCCATTGCCGTGACGGTCAAGAGGGTATCTCGGAAGCTTTCCCCTTTTTGGATAGAACTTCCACGTGGCGTGAAATTGATAACATCGGCACCAAGATACTTTGCAGCCATTTCAAAAGAACCGCGCGTACGCGTACTCGGTTCCCAGAACATGTTGACTACAGACTTTCCTTTCAAGAGGGATAATTTCTTGTTGTCGCTGTTGACGACTGCTTTCATCTTCTTTGCGACGCGCAGAATCAACTCAATTTCTTCCTTTGGTACTCCTTGGAGCCCTAACAGGCTCTTACCTTGAATACTAACCATTGACATCCTCCTTGTATAAAAAAGACCTCTGCCCGAGGGCAAAGGTCATATCATAAGCATAGCAAAATATATCCCTTCGTAGCCTCTCTGGACTATATTAAAGGTACAATCACGTGTCGAATATGCATAGCCTCACAGGACTATGGTAATATTCTTTTATTATTTTATATAGATACACGTGTAAAGTCAAGAACATTTTCCATGCTTTTAGCCCATAGTCGTGTACAATACTTGCGGCAAAATCGTCACTTCATTGCCCGCAATAGACACATCATTATAAAAGGCTGTAAAGACCTCTGCTGGGACGTAGAGTACCCCTTCGATGAGTTCTGGTGGCGCACCAAACTCATAGATATGATTAATATTGATGACCTTCAGTTTGCCCATGCGTTCATAATCCTTCATACCAGGTGAAAAATACATGTACGCAATGCTCATATCGAGGCGCGTCTGGTTCGTGTCCTTATCCCACGTCACTGTATAGCCCAACGCTTCAGCTGTACGCCGCAAAGGCACCATGACGACACCGTCTTTGTTGTGTGCCGGTGCCGGTAAATCGGACGTATCTACAGCCCGTCCTTGGACAAGTAAATGGTACGCTGCATACGTTGAAACACTCGTCTTGCTCGTCGGTACCGGTGTCACTGTATCGTCTGCGGCTAAAGAAATCGGGAAAGTAAAAGCTGCGCAAACGGCACTTATTACGGTCACTCGTATCCAAGGTTTCATCATCATCCCTCCTTGCATTACTAGAAAAATACATCTACATATATTTTATAGCAAAAATTTCAAGTATACTAGAAACTTTCTCCATTTTTGCGATAAGTTTCAAGTATAACTGAAACTTTTTCTATACAAAAAACGCAGCCTTAGCTTCACACTAAGACTGCGTTCATATGATTAGAATGTAAGCGATTTTAAGTAGCCACCGAGGCCGTTATCGTCAGATACGGGAATAATCGGAAAGCCCGTAGGCTGGGGCTGAATAATCATGAAGACTAAAGCCGCCAACACAGAGAGCCCCATAGCGAGGTACGAGAACGTCCCCTTCGAGCTATGTTCCGTAAGGCCAAAGAGGCGAATGACCATAGCCGCACCAATGAGGGAGAACAACGCGCCAAGCGAGAAAACGCGGAACACGCCAAAGGCCACAAAAAGGCCAATAATCATAGCGCCATTGATGACGATAGGATAGAACCGCGAAAGAGCGGTCTGCGTGTTGCGATGCATAGGCACGACCCAGTCCGTCGGGTCAATCCCCGTTAAGCCCGTGACAAAGGTCGTAGCGTAGAGGATTTTATCCCATGCGTTATCCCACTTGCGCCGATTCCCAGTAGCCCACATGAGTGCTGCATAGGCAATAACAGCGATGCCAGCGAGAACGTAGTAGAACTGCACCGGAATAAACGGCAAAATCAAAAGGCCCATCGCTACGAGGACAGCGGCAATAATGACCATTTGGATGAGCTGCTGCTTCGTCGGCCGCGTTTTCTTATCGGCTTCGCTGTAAAAGCGTGCGAAGATTTCCAGTAAGAAGACAATGACGAAGAAGACAACGCCAAGGAATGGACTCAGTGCCGCTAAAGCGACAGTGATTAAAATAGGAATGGTGATTTTCGCGCCAGGGAAGAGTTTCAAGCTCTTTAAATTCATGTCGTGGTTTTGGGAGTACGACGTAAAGTACGTAAAGGTGTTGAAAAGGAGCAACGCCGAGACGACTTCACCAGGCGTCCCGCCCATATACAAGAAAATAAAGAGCATGCACATACTCAAATTGACGCCGCTAAACCGTGCGAATGCAGCACCTACAACGCCAGCCGTAAAAAAGGGCAAAATGGCTGATAATAAATCCATGGAGCCAGCCCCCTATTTCAAATGATGGCTGCCCCGTTCGGTAATAGCAACGCCATCTTTGCAAAGCGGGCATTCTTCCGGTTTGTATGTGGGAACAGTCAAATGTAATAAAGCCTGAACTTTATCTTTCGGTACGCCAAATTCAGCTTTGCCGCCGCTGCGGTCTACGAGGAGGCCAACGCCAACGATGACGCCGCCAGCTTTTTTCACGACATTAACAACTTCCTGTACGGAGCCGCCAGTCGTGACGATATCTTCGACGATGAGGACACGTTCGCCCGGTTCGATGCGGAAGCCGCGACGGAGGGTCATAACGCCTTTTTCACGTTCTGTAAAGATTGCCCGTGTGCCGAGAGCTTTCCCGACTTCATGAGCAAGGAGAATACCGCCTGTCATCGGTCCCATAACGGTCTGGACGTTCTGGTCTTTAAAGCGTTCTGCCAATTCTTTGCAAAGCTTTTCTGTGTATTCCGGATGCTGGAGAACGTTGAATTTTTCTACATACAACGGGCTGTGCAAGCCAGATGTAAGAAGGAAATGGCCTTCTAAGATAGCTTTCGTGTCCACTAATAATTGTTTTACTTCTGCTTCTGTCATCATAATGCGTTATACCCCCTGAATTTCTGCTAAAATTTTAGTTGCTGCTTCTTTCGGATTGTCCGCCTTCGTAATCGGTCGGCCAATGACGAGATGAGACGCGCCATCACGCAGTGCCTGCGACGGTGTCGTAAAGCGTTTCTGGTCGTTAGCAACGGCAAAGGTCGGGCGAATCCCCGGTGTAACGATGAGGAAATCCGGGCCGTTCATTTCGCGGATTTCTTTGGCTTCGTACGGCGACGAAACTGTCCCGTCGATACCTGCTTCTTTGGCAAGTTTAGCCAATCTCTTAACAGACTGGGCAATATCATACTTACCGCCAATTTCTTGCCAAGCTTCTTCGTCAATACTCGTAAGAATTGTCACAGCCAGAAGTTTTGGCCGCGCAATATTAAGGCGTGCCGCTTCTTCGCGGACAGCCGTAGCAGCCACTTCCATCATGGCTCTGCCGCCCGTGCCGTGGAGCGTCATGAGGTCCGCACCAAGACGCGTAAGAGCGCGGATGCTCTGGCCGACAGTATTCGGAATGTCGTGTACTTTGAGGTCAAGGAAGACATGCTTGCCCTGGTCTTTTAAGTACCGTACCGAGTCCGGGCCGACGCTGTAGAACAATTCCATGCCGACTTTATAAAAGGAAACGCTGTCGCCAAGCGTTTCTACGAGCTTTTTCAAATCGTCCAGAGACGATACATCCAAAGCCGTAATAATACGATCATCTGCCATGTATAAACCCTCCTATCAAGTGGTTCGTAGTGTATAGGCATACAAATTTATTATGTCATGTTTTTCACAGAGTGTCAACGCAAATCCCCATAAAAAACGGCCGCCCGTGTAGATTTGTCAATCATATGTTACATGCTATACGAAAAGAGTCGAGTACCTCT
>UQHB01000030.1 GCA_900540735.1 uncultured Megasphaera sp.
TGGAATTCTTTTGGAATTGATTCATTTAGAGGCTTGACATATTACCAGATTGCTTTTTCAGTATCATTTCCCAATATTTAAGATTTTGCTTTGTTGCTTCAACTTCCTCTATTGGTATTTTATATTTTTCTGTTACAGATAGCAAGTATTTTTGTGCATCAATCTCTCTTTTTATCCTAACGAGATAGCTATCGGTCAATTTACCATACATATTTTGTCTATCTTGCCTTGCATGATAAGTTTCCTCCAATACAGATGATACAGTTGCATCTTTTCGCAAATATCAAAGACAGGATGACGGCTCGACAGTTTCCACTGATACGCCGCTACACTTTCGTCCGCATCATAGCGAGTCAGAAACGCATCCGCCCAAGCTCTCGCCGATTCTGTCCGGGCAATCCGTTCCGCTACATAGCGGCTTTTCTCTTCTATAGCCGTTCTAACGGCTTTTTCAAGAGACATAGATATACTTTTATCAACGGTCTGCAATAATTGCTTATACGCCGTTTTGAGAGCTTGGTTCGGTGCGCCGTTAGCTCCCATGGCTTCTGTTTGTTTCTGCGCTCGTCTCACGAGGCAAAGCATCTTTTCTCGCTCTCTTGTAGATAAGTCCGACCGCCTGGCATAAGCGTAAATTTATTAGAAAAACCACCGATATGGGGAACTCTTTTAGATAAACATGCATATGAAAACTTCTACTATGATGAATATGCAAAAGAAATCTATCGTTCACTTGCCAATGATAAAAACTGTCCTGATGGTTTGGAATTAGCTCATATTCCAACTTATGTAGAACCTACTGAATTGGGGAAACGATTTTATGATATTTGTATAAAATAGCTTTTCCAGAATGGTAATCAGATAAATATATATTTCACACAACACTAGTATATTTATATATCTGTTGTACGCTAGGAACCTTGCAGGGACGATAGCCCGCTTATTTATATGTAAAACTGCATATCTCGTCTTGATATTAAAACTATCACTTATTTAATATTATTAAATTGAGCCGGGGCGTATTGCACAAACCGGACCGAAGAAAGCTTTGATTCAGGATTTTCTATTTCAAAGCTTTTTTTCTTTTTAGGAAACATTATGATATTAAAACCAACCACTTATCGTGTAGATCTATCTGATAATTATATAATAAAACCCTCTTGCAATGTGACAAGAGGGTTTATTTTTGTTCATTTTCTCTTCGTTTTAATGAGGTTCCGTATATAAAAACAGAACACTATCCTCCAGGTATATCGACCTATCATCAGGCAGATTTCAATCCACGCTCTCACGAGGAGAGTGGCAAGGACTTTACAGTATAATTGTGCAACTCATGACATTTCAATCCACGCTCTCACGAGGAGAGCGGCAGCTACATATAGTATGTAATGCTACTATACCTAGCTAATATGGTGTTTCTACGTTTTTACTATACAGGATGTTATTCTAAAAAGCAATAAAACATCGTAAAATGAGTGCGAATACCCTAGTACATGTGCCATATCTTCTGATTCGCACTCATTTTATTATCTTACTTTCTTCAAAGTTGTATTATAAAAATCAATGATTTTATCCATCACCTCAGACTGCACCCAATAGACACCACCATGTGCGGCCTCATGGACGACATACCGCGTCGACGCAATACCGTGGGCCACGAGGGCTTGATGGAGTTTTTCTGTCTGGCTCGGCGACACGAGCGTATCTTTATCGCCATGCATAATGAGGAACGGCGGCGTTTTCTCAGAAATATAGGTCATTGGGTTAGCTGCTTTTGCGCCGTCCGGATTAGCCCTTACGCCACCATCGATGCCACCAAAGACAGGACTGCCATTAATCCACAATGCTTCCGTTGCACCAGCTGACTGATGGGCTTTCTGGACGTTGGCATCGTAGTCGGCACCAATCGTATTGAGGTCAGACACACCGTACAAATCGACGACAGCTTGGACATCACTTGATTGGTCGAGGTTTTCGCCAACGTCAAATTGCTTCGTCCCATTCGTCGTACCAGCCATAGCTACTAAGTAGCCCCCAGCAGAGCCACCAAAGAGTCCGATTCGTTTGCTGTCCACGCGATATTTATCTGCATGAGCACGCAAGTAGCGCACTGCTGCTTTTACGTCTTCTAAGGGGACCGGGAACTGCGCAGTCGGCGCAACGCGGTATTGAATAGACGCAGTAACACAGCCTTCTTCGGCGAGTCGCAACCGTTCTTGGATATAATTGTCCTTATTGGCATTAATGAAACCGCCACCAGTCACAAAGATAATGGCTGGCATTTGCGTATTGTTTTGCGGCACCATAATGTCCATTTTCATGGCAACGTTTTCGTAGCCCCGCATCGGCACTTGCTCATAGACCACATCAGAAATCATGCGCACGAGTGGTTTCGTGAGCTTAACGTTCAAGGTTTGGCTGTCTTCAGGCGTTGCAGCCGAAGCCGTCACAACACCACAGAGTGAGATGGCTAAGACCGCCATCGTCAATAGAAGTTGTTTCATGTGTATCCTCCTTTTGTTTCCTAGTTAAACAAAGATTCTCTTGTATTGTAACAAGAGATATAACAAATTGTCAATGTTATAAATATTCCCTAGGTAGTCTTTTTGTTTTCGCACGTATACATTATATCTGTTTAATGACCTTAGCAGGTACGCCGCCAACGACGACGTTATCGGACACATCTTTTGTGACGACTGCACCGGCTGCAATGACGACATTATTTCCTATGGTGAAACCCGGCAAAATCGTACAATTACCGCCAATCTACACGTCGTCACCAATAGTAACGGCTTTCCCATAGGCTAGTTTTTCCGCCGACCTTCGGGCGATAAGGGATGCCCAACGGTCGTAATCAGTATATTAGCCCAATCATACAATAATCACCAATATAAACTGGCGCAATATCCAAGATAGTGACATTATAATTAGCCAAGAAATCTTCACCGACATGAATATTTTTGCCGTTATCACAGTGAAAGCCAGGCAGTACATTGGCATCTTTGCCCATAGAGCCGAACAAGTCTCATAATACAGCGAGCTGTCCTGTGTGGTCAAGAGGGGCTACAGCAGCAAGTTTTACACACCCTAGGACAGCCCGTTTCTTGCGCGCATCGACTTCCGGGTCTAATACGCAAAATTCGATTCCAGCGTCTAATTTTTCAAGTTCTGTCATGCTTATTCCCTCCTCTTATTTACACGTTGTTCACCTTGCAGGTCTATTATAGCAAAAAAAATACCCATATCTACAGATATGGGCATGTATTACATCGTTCGTTGAATATCTTTCCAGAGAGCCAAACTCCGCAAGGGCTTTTCGCTGCACTGGACGACGTACGGATACAAGAGCTGCTCGAGCATAGCTACGTGACGACTCTGGAAGTGAACGGTCTCCTTTTG
Organism: uncultured Megasphaera sp.; assembly: GCA_900540735.1. Taxonomy (GTDB): domain Bacteria; phylum Bacillota; class Negativicutes; order Veillonellales; family Megasphaeraceae; genus Megasphaera. The sequence goes on from UQHB01000030.1 coordinate 3,400, forward strand.
CCCCCAACGATACGTGAGGATTTGCTGCCAATCGGCCTTTAATGCGGCTGACAGCGGGATTTCGTGCATCTTCTCCGGTACGTCATCGCCGAGGTAATACACGACTTCTCCATTTTCGTCTTGTGCTGCAAAGAGGCGGACTGTCGCTAGGTCCGGCGCAAAACCAGCCAGGGCTACGAGCTGCCACCCAGCAAGGATCGTAACCATACGAATGTCTTTCGTCACAATGGTTTGGCAATACATAGTGAGCAACGCATAAACAGACTCATCCGGCTCATCAGGCGGCACGAGGGCTTCGACCATTTCTACAAAGAGCTGAGAATAGACGTACGTATCCAAGGTCAGCTCACGCATGGCCTTATTACTACGGCAATCGTACTCGCTGAGCACATAGCCTTCCCCTTGGGGCAAGGCATCGAACGTAATGGACGCTAACGGCTGAAGGGCACCAAAGCCTTGTTTTCCTTTACGACTCGTGCGCACGAAGACGCGAATGAGGCCGGCTTGTTTCGTCCAAATCGAGAGGACTTGCTGCTGTCCTGCTTTATGAACGTGCAAAATAATGCCGTCGTACCGCTCAGTCGGGCGGCTCATAAAGCTGCCTCTACGCGTTCGCTTCATCGTCTTTCCCTGCGTCGTCTGTCTTTTCTCGTTCTTCTGGCGGCACGGGCACAGCACGGAGACGGACAATACGGAATTTTTCTAATTCAATAATGATAAAGCGATAGTCCCCAATGCGCACTGCATCGTGCAGGCTCGGCGTATGGCCAAGAGAGTCAAAGACGTAACCGCCAATCGTGTCCGTATCAACATCTTCATCGACCGGAATATGGAGTAAATCTTCTACGTCTTCGAGGAGGACGGTCCCGTCAAATTCGTAGGAGCCGTCACCAAAGGCCTGGATTTCTTCTTTTTCTGCAGAGTGTTCGTTTTTGATGTTGCCTACGAGCTCTTCGAGAATGTCTTCAAGGCCAATGAGGCCGACTGTACTGCCGTATTCATCGACGACAATGGCCAAGTACGTCCGCCGCGAGCGCATGAGCTGCAAGAGCTTCGATACAGGCATGATTTCCGGAATCATGAGGATAGGTCGTTTAATTAAATGGAGATTGCTCCGTTTATGGAGATACAAATCCATTAAGTCTTTAATATGTACGAGGCCGACAACATGGTCCTTATCGCCTTCACAGAGGGGATAGCGCGTGTGACGAGACTGGCGAATGGTATTTAAATTGACCGTCATCGCTTCATCTGTATAGAGGCACGTAATGTCTTGACGAGGCACCATGATTTCTTTTGCCAAACGGTCTGCAAAATCAAAGACGTTGCCAATGAGTTCGCTTTCGACTTTATCGATTTTCCCTTCTTTATGGCTGGCTGTGACGAGCATGCGGATTTCATCACCCGAACGAGCTACATCCAATTCATTGACTACGTCTAAGTCTTTATTGCGCAACATAAACATACCGAGCAAGTCGCCAATGCAGATGAGAGGCGAAAAGAGACGGCTTAACCGCTGAATGAACGTCCCTACTCGTTTTAGGCTCTGTTCGGCATATTGGAGGCCAAGCGATTTTGGAATCAGTTCACCGCAGACCCAAAGGAAAAGCCATAAGGCGAGACAGACAAAGAAATAGACGACCCAGACAATAATCTGGCTGTGCCAAAGCACCGTTAAGGGAGCATAGCATTTCCACAAGGTAAACCAAATCGTGCCGCCTGCAATGAGAGATGACAAGGTCATGCCAAGCTGGGCTGCGCCGAGGAAGGAGCCCGGCTGGTCGTAGAGCGGCAAGAGTCCTTTGGCTTCAATATCGCCGTCGCGGATTAATTCTTCAATGTACTCCCTGCGCAACTGAGCAAAGGCAAATTTTCCGGTTACGCAAATGGCATTGAAGATAATACAAATAACGTAAATAACCAAACACTGGAGTATCTCCTGTGGGTCCATGATGCTATCTCTCCTATTCGTGTGTATATCCTAATTCACTGAGAATGGCTGCTTTATCACGCCAATCTCGTTTTACTTTTACCCAAATATCTAAAAAGACCGACGAGCCTAAGAGATTTTCAATCTCTTGCCGTGCCTGCTGGCCTACAGTTTTTAAAATAGAGCCATTTTTGCCGATAACGATGCGCTTTTGCGAATCCCGTTCGACAAAGACGGTTGCTCTGATGTAAACTTTATCTTTACTGCGCTGCTTCATTTCTTCTGTGTACACTGCAATAGAATGAGGCACTTCATCGCGCAAGGACAAGAGCAATTTTTCCCGAATGATTTCGGCGACGAGGAGCCGTTCGGGCTGGTCCGTAATCATATCATCTGGGAAGTATTTCGGCCCTTCTGGCAAGAGTTTTCGCAGTTCGTCCAAGACGGCATCGACGTTCATCCCTGTTTTTGCAGAAATAGGGATAATTTGGTCGAAATCGTAGAGCTTGGAGTATTCTAAGATTTTCGCTGCAATGTCTTCTTTCGTCATTAAATCGACTTTGTTGATGAGGAGGAACACAGGCACTTTCGTCCCTCTGATTTTATCGAGGACAAACATATCTCCTGGCCCTTTCTTTTCATTCCCAGAAATGAGGAATAAGACCGCATCAATGTCTTTCAATGAAGCGTAGGCCGTTTCATCCATAAATTCGCCGAGTTTATGTTTTGGTTTATGAATGCCCGGCGTATCGAGGAAGACGATTTGGCATTGGTCGTCTGTATGAATGCAAAGGATTTTATTGCGCGTCGTCTGGGCTTTATCCGAGACAATCGTCACTTTCTGTTTAATAATATGATTGATTAAGGTCGATTTACCGACGTTTGGCCGTCCGACAACGGCAACAAAACCGGATTTAAAATTCGTTGTTTCCATGTACTCTCCTATCATAGTTATATTATAGTGAAAATGAATGAGGTAGTAATTCGTCGAGTGTCAAAATTTGGTACGAATCGTCAGGCTTCGTCACGACGACGTAAGGCACGTGAAACTCGGCCATGACTTGACGGCACGCACCACAGGGCATGGTAAAGTCTTCGCTGTCACCGGTAATGGCCAAGGCCTGAAACTCACGGCATCCTAAGGAGACGGCGTGAATCAACGCATTCCGTTCAGCACAGATAGTAAGACCGTACGAACTATTTTCGACGTTACAGCCTGTATAGATTTTGCCGTTTGTCCCGAGGACGGCCGCACCGACTGTGAATTTTGAGTACGGTGCGTACGCATTTTGCTGGACATCGCGGGCTGCCGCAATCAGTTGACGGCATAAGCCATCATTCGTTTCGGTCATAGTTCTTCTCCTGGGCGGACATAGCCTAAACGGTGAAGAATAAATTCTTCTTCTTTGCGCATTTCGGCCTTATCTTCTGGTGTCATGTGGTCGTAGCCTAAAATATGGAGCATGCCGTGAATGGTTAAATACGCCAATTCCCGTTCAAAAGAATGGCCGTATTCATCGGCCTGTTCTTGTACTTTTTCGAGGGAAATGACAATATCCCCTAAGAGAGCTGTATCCGGGCCGTCATAGCCATCGTCATCGCCTTCGTTGAGGGCAAAGGACAAGACATCGGTCGGGCGGTCCATGTCGCGGTACTGTTTGTTTAATTTGTGAATATAGTCGTTATGGCAGAGTAAGACACTAATTTCGGCGTTTGGGCCAAGGCCATAAACGAGAGCTGCTTCTTGGCAGACTTGATCAATAATGCGTTCGTAATCTTCTTTCTGGAAAGACGGTTCTTCGTAATTAACGTTGACGTTCATCGGATTTCCTCCTTAATTGTTCGTATAATAGCGTTCATACGCTCTGATGATACGGCCTACCATATCGTGGCGGACGACGTCGGCTTCAGTGAAATAGACCATGCCTACGCCGGACACGCGAGCTAATACTTTTTCCGCTTCCGTGAGGCCTGAAATATTGCGGTTCCCTAAGTCAATCTGCGTAATGTCGCCGTTGACGACGACACGGGAATGGTTGCCCATACGAGTTAGGAACATCTTCATCTGTTCGCGCGTCGTGTTCTGCGCTTCGTCGAGAATGATGAATGATTCTTCCAAGGTCCGGCCGCGCATGTACGCCAGCGGTGCCACTTCAATAATGCCGCGGTCAATCATCTTTTGGAATTGTTCAAACCCAAACATATCTGCTAAGGCATCGTAAAGAGGCCGCAAATAGGGATCGATTTTTTCTTGCAAGTCTCCTGGCAAAAAGCCCAGTTTTTCCCCCGCTTCCACAGCAGGGCGTGTGAGGATGATGCGGCTTACTTCGCGGTTTTTGAGGTAAAACGCCGCAAGAGCTACAGCTAGGTATGTCTTCCCTGTGCCAGCTGGTCCAATACCGAAGGTAACTAAATTTTTACGAATCGAATCGACGTATTCCTTTTGGCCTAAGGTCTTGGGCTTAATCAATTTACCCCGCGCCGAAACGTTAATCGTATCGTCGTACATTTCTTCTAAGGCTTCGCCTTTCCCTTCTTTAATTAAAGACGAAGCATAGCGGACGTGCTGCGTGGTCAGCTGGGTCTGTTCGCGATTGAGACGGCGCAGCATGCACAGGACTTCTTCAATTTGTCCAAGGTCTGCTGTTTTACCGACCATGATGATTTCATCACCACGCGCAGCAATGCGGCACGTTGGGAACTGTTTTTGCAAGGTTTTCAATAATTCATCTTTAAAGCCCAAAATAGCCTTGGCTTCAGAGACATCAGAAAAATGTAGTCGCTTTTCTATCACTAAGGTATCGCTCCTTTACGTATCCATAAATTTTCGGACAGCCTTTCCGCCAAGGTAGGTACATTTTTTCCCTTGGTACGTGTCACGACGGACGAGTTCGGCATCAATCATATCGCGGATTTTCCACCAGCCCATGCCCCAGTTGGCAAATTCCGTCGCCTCTTTCGGTGCTCTGCCGATGAGCCGCTGAAAGACGATGTCTGGACGGCAGTACTCGAGGAAGGTCACGACTCTATCGACGTATTCCTCTACAGAGACTAAGGAAATTTCTTCCTTTGCATACCAGTCGGCCATAACCGTATTCTTGATGATATACAAGGCATGGAGCTTGACTTCGTGACTCGGCAAGGCTGAAATGACCTTAGCCGTTTCGATGACATCATCCATCGTGTCCCACGGCAAATCTAAGATGACGTGCGTACACGTACGAAAGCCATAGGATGCTGTCATGAGCATACCATCAATATATTCTGCTAATGTATGGCCTCGGTTAATTTTCTGTAAGGTTTTGTAGTTGACCGTCTGCAGGCCGTACTCGATGAGAATATCTACATGATATTCGTCACGGATTGCAGCGAGAATATCGAAATAAGTCTTGTTCACACAGTCTGGCCGCGTGGCAATGGCAATGGCCACGATGTTCGGGCGGCACGCCTGGATGAGATATTCCTTAAAGACCTTAGGCGGTAAATAGGTATTCGTAAAATTTTGGAAATAGGCAATGAATTTATGGGCTTTGTACTTTGGCTCAATATGGGCAATGTTCGCATCAATTTGCTGGCCAATCGTCACGGACGCTGGCAGATTTTCATAACCTGCGCCAATGGAGCCGCAAAAGACACAGCCCTTTGTACCGAGCGTGCCGTCCCGATTAGGGCAGGTGTTGGGAATACTAATGGGTAATTTATAGACTTTTTCACCGTATGTTTCTTTTAAATACGTTGAATAGACGTTGTAACGTTCGTTCATACTACTCCTTTATACGCCGGGATGACTTGCCAGTTTGCCCGGTGTGTTTGTTTTTCGGCGAGGATATAGACTTCGCCAGTGGGGATATCTTCATATTTCTGCAAGGCCTGCAGGGTCGCTGGGGACACGCGCCAAATACGGTAGCGCATCTTCACATCACGCCAACTCGTAAAATGGTAGCCTTTGACGTATTGCGAGAGCCATCGTTCGTCGCGGAATAACGCATCCGTTTCAGCGCGCTCACATTCATGCCACTGCAAAAAGTCCACAGGCAGGCGGAAGCGGAAAAACGTCAGCATATCAAGGGCTAAGAGCTCGCGGCAGACCACCTTGGCCGTTTCCGGTATAGAGAGCCTTTGCAAGCAGTCCCAGACGAATTGGCAGAGCGTCTCGTCATTAATGGCAATGCGGTCGTAGCCCTTCGCTAGCCACGCATCTGTAATGATTTCGTAAAGCTTAAAGTAATCGTCCTTAAAAAACTGCTCTACATAGCCTAAAGTATACTGGAATTTTTCAGCATTGTACGTCCGCTCGAAAACATCTTCAAAGACCTTCATATACTGCACATCTTCATAGGGCAGCCACGTCGTCGCCAAGACTTCATACGGCCCGCACGGGTCATAGTGATAGTCATCCGGGTAGTCGCGGCGAATGCCCGAGCCTTTTAAGAGCTTTAAAAAGCCAATTTGCAGCTTATGCGGATGAAGCGAATAAATATCGTTAAAGGACTGGCGCAAATGGGTCATATCTTCATAGGGAAGGCCCACAATCAAATCGAGATGTAAATGCATGTTGCCAAAAGACAAGAGCTTTTCCATAATGTATTCCATATGAGGCCAATCGTTGTGGCGGTGAATCGCTTTGAGCGTGGGCTCATACGTCGTTTGAATGCCCATTTCCAGCTGAATCCGCCCTTTCGGGGCTTTCGCCAGGAGGTCTAAATCACTATCTTTTAAAATAGCCGGTTCGATTTCTAAATGGAAATTAATAGGCCTATCGACACCAATCATGTACTCTACCATAGGACGATAATGCTTGGGGTTGCAATTGAAGGTCCGGTCGACAAACTTAATCTGATGGACACCGGCATCGACAAACTGCTGCAATTCATCTAAAACGAGAGGCACCGAACGGAAACGGACCGTATCATTATTCCCGGATAAGCAATACTGGCAATGGAAAGGACAGCCGCGAGAGCTTTCGTAATACATGATTTTATGGGCAAGACTACTAAAATCTTCCCCTTCATACGGAAAAGGAAGGGTATCCAAATTACGCACTTCCCGAAAGATTTCGTTCCCTTTAATGCTGCCCCCTACTCGTCCGAGGACACCGACGATGTTCGTCCCATCGCGCCCAGCTTCGAGCTCACGAATAAAAGCAGGCCAAATCTCTTCGCCTTCGCCTTGCATGACGTAATCAATCGTTAGGTGGTCATTGAGGACATCACGTGCCGTATACGACACTTCCGGGCCGCCAACGACGACGCGTACGTGCGGCAAGACTTCTTTTATAAGCGCAATCAAATGGCACGTCATTTCAATATTCCAAATATAGCACGAAAAGCCAATGACATCAGGCTGCAAACTGTAAATATGGCGCAGTATGTCGTAACTGTTTTGGTTAATCGTGTATTCGGCTTTTTGTACGTTCGTCAGGCCAGCCTGACAGCACGCCGTCATGAGACAACGCAAGGCCAGAGACGAATGAATAAATTTTGCATTTAATGTCGTCAATAAGACATTCATAGTATCTTCTCTTTCTCATCTATATGTATGAGCCTATTATACTACAAGCACCATTTATTATTCTAGGCTGTTTTGTAGTTTTTAATAGTTTAGTCGACCTCTGCCCAGCTTTTTTATGCATACATAAATACACACAAAAAAGAATCGAAACAATTTTCTTTTATTTTACCATTATAGAAATTACAAATTTCAACAATATCTTGCAATTTTAACATGTATATTATTTTTTATTTATATAACATAATTATTAAGCTATTCTTTACTTTATTTTAAAATTATTATACAATTTATTTATAAGTTTCGAATGATTTTCAATAAACTTCTAACTTATATTAATTTTAGCATCACATATATTGTCGAGTATAAGGAGAAAATATTATGTCCAAAATGCAACAGTACGTAAACGACGTCTTAGCAGTCGTCAAAAGCCGTGACCCTGAACAGATTGAATTCCAGCATGCCGTAACGGAAGTATTCAACTCCATCGTGCCCATGCTCGAAAAAGAACCGAAATATAAAGAACATCACATCTTAGAACGCATTGTCGAACCAGAACGAGTTATTATGTTCCGCGTTCCTTGGGAAGATGACAAAGGCGAAATCCATGTCAACCGCGGCTACCGTGTTCAGGCCAACAGCTCCATTGGGCCGTACAAAGGTGGTCTCCGCTTCCATCCGAGCGTCAATTTAAGTATCTTAAAATTCCTCGCATTCGAACAGATTTTTAAAAATGCCTTAACAGGCCTCCCCATCGGCGGCGGTAAAGGCGGCTCTAACTTTGACCCGAAAGGCAAATCGGACCGCGAAGTTATGCGTTTCTGCCAGAGCTTCATGAACGAATTATATCGCCACATTGGCCCAAACATCGACGTACCGGCTGGCGATATCGGCGTTGGCGGCCGTGAAATCGGCTTCCTCTATGGCCAGTACAAACGCATTCGCGATGCCTTCGATGCCGGTGTCTTGACGGGTAAAGGCATTAACTACGGCGGTTCTTTAGCACGTACAGAAGCAACGGGCTATGGCCTCCTCTACTTCGTCCAGAATATGCTTGAAAATAAAGACATTGACTTAAAAGGTAAAACTGTCGTCGTTTCCGGTTCTGGTAACGTAGCTATTTATGCGATTAAAAAAGCACAAGAATTAGGTGCTAATGTCGTTACCTGCTCTGACTCGAATGGCTATATTTATGACCCAGAAGGCATTGATGTCGCAACAGTTCAGGAAATCAAAGAAGTACATCGCGGCCGCATTAAAGAATATGTCGCTAAGCATCCGAAAGCACAGTACCATGAAGGCAGCTCCGGCGTGTGGACGATTCCATGCTTCGTCGCTCTTCCTTGCGCTACACAAGACGAAATCGACCTCGATTCGGCGAAAACTCTCGTAGCTAACGGCGTCAAAGCTATCGGCGAAGGGGCTAACATGCCTTCCACTCTCGATGCGATGGCTTACTTCCAGGAAAACGGCGTTCTCTTTGCACCGGCAAAAGCAGCTAACGCTGGCGGTGTTGCTGTATCGGCTCTCGAAATGGCCCAGAACTCGGAACGCATGTCTTGGACCTTTGAAGAAGTTGACGGCAAATTAAAAGATATTATGAAAGATATCTTTGATCAGGCCAAAGAAAATGCTGAAAAATATGGAGTACCTGATAACTACGTAGCAGGTGCTAATATTACGGCCTTCAAAAAAGTGGCTGATGCCATGATTGAACTTGGCTTAGTCTAAAAAGTATGCTATAATACCTAGCACAATAGAATGCAAAGCAATAAAAAAAGCGGCTTAGGCCGCTTTTTTTATTGGAAAACACAGGGAGGTTATTCTATTATGACAACGAAACTTGAGTCGCAAGGACCTACGTTGATACTTACAATTTTCTTAGGAGCACTCGCTGCGATTGCACCCCTTTCGACAGACATGTATTTGCCATCGCTTCCAGAAATCATGGATATCTTTGGCGCGTCTACGTCCCTCGTCCAGCTGACGATTACCGCATCCATTGCCGGGATGGCCTTTGGGCAAGTCACTGCCGGCCCTATGAGCGATGATAAAGGCCGTAAGGTGCCTCTTTTCATTGGCATGGCCTTATTTATGCTCAGTAGTTTAGCCTGTATTTTTGCGCCGACTATGGAGTTATTCATTGCTTTCCGCTTCATCCAAGGCTTTATGGGTGGTACAGGCATCGTCATTGCCCGCGCCGTTGCCCGTGACATTTGCAAAGGCTCCGCTCTGACGAAGTTTTTCTCTCTCCTCATGATGATTAATGGATTAGCACCGATTTTAGCCCCCGTTATTGGCGGTCAGATTCTTCGTTTTGCTGATTGGCGCGCTATTTTCGTCACCCTCTTTGCCATTGGCTTAGTCTTGACCGTTGGCGCACTGGTCATGAAAGAAACGCTGCCTAAAGAAAAGCGTATTTCCGGCGGCATGGGGCCGATTTTGCATAGTTTCGCAGCCTTACTAAAAGATAAATACTTTATGGGCCACTGCATTATGCAGTGTTTCTCTTTCGCCGCCTTCTTTGCTTATATTTCGGGTGCATCCTTTGTCTTCCAGAATATGTTCCACGTATCGCCGCAGACCTTTAGTTATATTTTCGGGGCTAACGGCATTGCCTTGATGATTACAGGCATCCTCGTAGGACGTATTACAGGACGCATTCCGGACTGGAAAATTTTACGGTTCTCCCTTCTACAAGCCCTGATTGGCAGTTTGGCTCTCTTTGCTGCCTTTTGGTTTGACCTATCCATCGCCTTTGTCATCGTCTTTTTGATGGTAACGATTTCGACGATTGCTTCTATCGGTACGAGCAGCTTTTCCATGGCTATGCAGGCACAAGGCAAAGTTGCTGGCGGTGCTTCGGCCTTAATTGGCTTTTTCTCCATGATTTCCGGGGCCGTTATGGCACCGATTGTCGGGATTGCTGGCGACCAAACGGCTATACCGATGGCCATCATTATGGTACTCGGTGAATTGGGTGCCTTCCTTTGCTATTATTTCTACATCCGTCCCTATCATTTACCAAAATAATATATCGCCTTTTCAGAGCTGTCTTTCTATCAATAGAAGGGCAGCTCTATTTGTTTCTGGTGTCCTTGCTGGGCTAAGGTCATGAAGGCTCTAGCCCGGCGTAAGGAAAATCCCGGTAAGGGATGATTCTTCTTGACGTACCGCGTCATTTCCGCCTGTACATCATCGTATTCTTCACGAATCAAGGCTTGGCGCATACGGCAAATATAGATAAACCCTCGCGGTATACCCCCACTCTCGACGGCCCTATCGTACATCGCTTGATACATCGTACCTTGTCGCAGCCGCATGTACACCGTCAACAAGGCTTGGGTCAACGCCGGAGAAGAAGCCTTGCCAGCACTGTAATAGTCCGTTAAGTACTGGGCATACTCATAGTATTTAGCCGCTTGCCCAAAGGCTTCAGCCATCGGTAAATAGCCCTGCTGTCCGGCAATATCGTATAGTTTCCCCCTCATATAATATATATCCTGAGGAAAAAGCCAATGCGTCCGTATGTCTCGTAAATCTTGGAGCTGCGCGACGTGTGCTGCTAAACGGCTATGTTCTTGCAACCGCTCCATGGCCTGCACGGCTTTATAGAACATCGCTCGTTCTGGTTGAATCATTGCTTGGTATTTCGTCCACAGAATGCTTTCTTCTTCACGCAAGACATCTGTTACGGTCACGATGCGTAAGGCCGTACGGCATAAGCGATAGCAAATCCGTTCATACAAGGCCGGGTCCTTATGCCTTTTGTCTTTCTCTAACGTAATTAGCATACGGTCATAAATTTGGCACGCTTGACGCCACTGTTTTGCTGGCTCTGGGACATCAAAGCACTCCGCGTTTTCCAATAATTTCGCACACCGATACATGTCGATAAGCCGTGGCTTAATAGCGACTAATTCCGTGTAGACTGCAAGGGCTGTGGTGTACGCATCTTTCGTCTGTACACGCCGTAGTAAAGCATTGCGGTAGGCCTCTAAGGCCCGTTCTTGTAACTGTTTTATTTCTTGTTGTTTCATCCATCCGCCTCCTCTGTGTCTCTATCACTAGTATGACATAAAACGCCAGAAATAGGCTTAAGGAATGATGAAAATTTGCTGAGAAAAATTTAATTTATGCTCCTTGCCGTCCGTCCCACCAGAAAGCCAGGAGCGCAATATCTTGGGATACTAAGCCCATCAAGCACACACCGAGCCACTGAAAATGTTCAAAGCCCCACGTCCCGGCATAGGAGCCTAAGGCACCACCGACAAAGAAGGAAACCATGTAAATTGCCGTAATAAAGGAATATAAGAGGCCTAATAAGAGCCCTGTCATAACTTTACCAATGGCGACACCTCGTTCACCCGTTTTAGCTAAGGCTGCACTGAGCGGAATCATGAGTTGCGGAATGACAGAGGTAAAACCTAAGATACACGAAAAGAGAGTGACAATCGTCAAATGAGGTGCCATATAAATGACCAACAAAGCCACAATAGCAGCGACGTTCATCGTCAAAATTAAGCGTTTCTTTTCTAAAATATCGGCTAAAGGCAAAATAAATAAGAGGCCTAAAGCCAAACCAACTTGGGTCATCGTCGCGACAAAGCCAACCGTCGATTCGGTTACGCCGTAGTCTTTGGCCATAATCCAGATTAATTTTTCTGTTAGCGGCGGTAAGGCCTTTTCTTGTATGGTCTGTTCCATAGGAACCCCTTCTTTCTACTAAAAAAAACAACCTCATCGGAGTCATTCCGAAAGGTTGCTTTTAGTATAGACCTATTCTTTCTCTATCAAGAGTAGGTCTTGTATGATATTTAGTTCTAACCAATAGACTTATGAATTTCTTCTAAAAGGCTCGTTACGAGCTGGTCTTCCGGTACAGTCCGCAGGACCTTACCGTGTGAAAAGACGATGCCCTTCCCTTTGCCGCCAGCAATCCCAAAGTCTGCTTCTCGCGCTTCGCCAGGGCCATTGACGACACAGCCCATGACAGCGACTTTAATGGGTGCTTTAATATGGACAATTGCTTGTTCTACTTCTTTGGCCAGTTCAATCAAATGAATCTGCGTTCTGCCGCACGTCGGACAGGATACGAGAGTTGGCCCAAAGGAACGGAGTCCTAAAGAGCTCAAAATCGTTTGGCCTGCTTTGATTTCTTCAGCTGGGTCGCCTGTTAGGGACACGCGAATCGTATCGCCAATGCCGTTATATAGCAGCGTACCGATGCCGATAGCCGATTTAATACTGCCTTCGCGGATGAGTCCCGCTTCAGTAACACCTAAATGCAATGCATAGGGCACTTTTTCGGCTAGTGCCGTATAGGCTTCAATCATGAGCGGTACTTCAGAGGACTTCAAGGAAATGACCATATTACGGTAATCCATCCGTTCTAAAATACGAATATGCCGCAGTGCCCCTTCGACCATACCCTCTGCTGTCGAATGGCCGTCATAAGCTTTTAAAATATCTGCCGGTAAGGAACCGGAATTGATGCCAATACGGATAGGAATATTTGTGGGCCGTACTTTTTCTACGACTTGTACGACATTTTCTTCACTACCAATATTGCCGGGATTGATACGCAAGGCCTGTACACCACTATCGACGGCTCCTAAGGCCAAGCGATAATCGAAGTGAATATCTGCTACAATCGGCACGGGCGAAGCGTCTACGACGGCTTTTAGCCCCTTTGCTGCGGCCATATCGGGCACAGCAAAGCGAATGAGTTCGGCTCCAAACGAAGCGAGACGCTGCACGTCAGCAATGGCTTTATCCGTATCGGCCGGGTTGACTGTCGACATGGTTTGTACCGAAATGGGTGCATCACCGCCAATGGTAACATTCCCTGCTTGTACAGGAATAGACTGTCTCCGTTTCATCTTATCCTCCTATACGGCTAATGTCTTGGAACATAGCAAATAAGAAAATAGCCCCTAAAATGACCATGCCGCACATTTGAATGTAATACAATGCTTTTTTCGGCATGCGCCGCCGTGTAATGCCTTCGATGAGCAGTAAAATAATGTAGCCCCCATCGAGGAGCGGCACAGGCAAAAGATTGATAATCCCTAAGTTCAGGCTTAAAATAGCCGTAAACATAAGGAGATTGACAAAGCCCACTTCAGCCATTTGCCCAGCTAACTGAGCTACGCCTAAAGGACCGGCTACTTCTGCTTTTTCCCGGCCTGTGACCATATCGTAGAGGCCGACCAGCATGAGCTTACAAATCTGTCCGGTCCGCGTCACCGCCATTTGGGCTGATTCAAAGAACCCGTGGTCTTGATGGACAATGACCGGCATGACACCGATGACTGCTCGTTTTGATGCTTCATCCATTTCCGGAATCATAGAGACGGTCTGATTGGCTCCGTTTCGTTCGATGACTACTGGTACGACTTCGCGGCTGTGCGCCGTCACGGCTTTCGGCACGTCTTCCCACGTCGTCACTGCTGTACCGCCAATGGAAATGATTTTATCCCCTGCCTGCAGCGACGCTTTCGCAGCTGCTGAGTTTTCCAGGACTGCCCCAACGACAGGGTCATTAGAGACCTTCATGGTACCGCTGACGAAGAAAATACCCCAGAAAATGAGGAGCGCTAAGACAAAATTCATACATGCCCCAGCAGCGATGACCATGAGCCGTGAAAGAATGGGCTTATTGACGAAAGACCGTTCCGTAAGCGGTTCATCTTCGCTCATACCGGCAATTTTATTGAACCCGCCGAGAGGCACAATGCGCAAGGAATAGGTCGTGTCGCCGCGAGTATAACTGCAGAGGCGCGGCCCAAAGCCAATGGCAAATTCATCGACTTGCATGCCCGATAGTTTCGCCGTAATGAAATGTCCTAATTCATGGACGAAAACAATAATACTGAAGACAAAAATAGTCGCAATAATTGTAATTCCCAAGAGTTAAACACCTTTCTCCACTAACGATGCCGCTTCGCGCCGTGCCCATGCATCGGCTTGGCGAATGGCATCTAGGGATACATCATGTACCACCTTGTGACGTTCCATCACAGTGCGGACGATTTCAAAAATACAAGTAAACGAAATAGCCTTGCGCAAGAACGCATAGACGGCTACTTCATTTGCGCCATTTAAGACACAAGGCATGGTGCCGCCAATCTTCCCGGCTTCATAAGCCAGCGGTAAAGACGGGAACTTTTCATTATCCGGTGCAAAGAAATCGATATGGCTCAAGATCTGCCAGTCAATGGTTTTCGCGCCCCGTACGGCCAGCCGCTGAGGGTACGTAAAGGCATACTGAATGGGCAGGCGCATATCGGGCTCGCCGAGCTGGGCTATGACAGAGCCATCAATAAATTGCACCATCGAATGAATAATGCTTTGTGGCTGAATGACTACGTCTATTTTATCATAGGCCATGTCAAAGAGCCAGTGTGCTTCAATGACTTCTAAGCCTTTGTTGAACATCGTCGCCGAGTCAATCGTAATTTTACTGCCCATATTCCACGTCGGATGCTTTAAGCATTGTTCCACTGTAATAGATGGGAATTCTGCTAAAGGCCGCTGGAAATGCGGGCCTCCTGAAGCCGTAATGAGGAGCTTATCCACTTCTTCCGGGCTCCGTCCTTGGAGGCACTGAAAAACAGCACCATGTTCACTATCGACAGGCAAGATTTGCACGCTCTTTTCGCGAGCTTTTGCCATGACGAGGGCACCAGCAGCGACGAGGGTTTCTTTATTAGCTAAGGCAATATCGTAGCCCTTTTCAATGGCACAGAGTGTCGGCTCAATACCGGCAGCACCAACGAGGGACGTCAGGACGATGTCCGTTGGGACTTCGTCTAAGAGCCGCAATAGACAGTCGTCACCTGTAAAGACCGTGCAGTGATTGCCTACTTCAGCACGCAGTTTCTCCCCTGCATCTGCATCAATCATAGCGGCATAGGGTATATGGAATTGTACGACCTGTTTCGCCACAGCTTGCCAACTCGATTTAGCGGCTACAGCAACAGCCTGAAATTCCTCGCTATGGGCATCAATGACATCTAAAGCCTGCGTACCAATAGAACCAGTACTCCCTAAGAGGGTAATTCGTTTCATTCGTTCTGCCTCTTTCTATGCAATACACAACAAGTATACATATACAGCCGGTGCTGCAAAGAGCAAGCTGTCAAAGCGGTCCAAAATACCACCGTGACCGGGAATGATGTTCCCCGAATCTTTGACACCGCAAACGCGTTTTAAAATCGATTCTACTAAGTCTCCAAGCGGTGCCATAACGGCAATGATGATGCCCAGGGCAAAGGCATGGAGCAAGGAGAATTTAAAAATCAACGAGAAAATAACCGCTACGATAATGGTGCCAACAAAGCCGCCTAAAGCCCCTTCCTGGGTTTTACCCGGGCTAATTTGCGGACATAACTTGTTTTTTCCCAGCCATTTACCAAAAGCAAAGGCAAAGGTATCACTCGCCCATGTCGAGAAAATGAGCAAGAAGACGATGAAACGGCTTGGTTCTAACATGACCGTATCAAAATACGGGGTCATATACGAGCCCAGCGTGCCGCTCCGCAGGGCCAACATAGCCAAGAAACCGCCGCCTAAATAGACAATGCCATATAAGGAATAGGCACTATCTACAGGCTTGACGACTTGATGGAAAAAGACGGTCCGTAACAAGAGCCACGCCATCAAGACTAAGGCTAAGAGCATCATCAAGTGATAGGCACCAAACCAATAGGCTGCAAAAAAGAGAACTAACCAGACAGCACCAAAGCGGTCAGCTAATTTCACCTTTAAGGGAGTGACTAAATTGCTGTATTCATACCAACCTAAGAGGGTCAGTAAAAGCATCATAATAAAAAACAGCCAGTTCCCTTCATAGACGATGCCAATCGTGGCGGCACCGCCAATGATTCCTGTAAGGATTCGTTTTACTAACATAGTCATGTACCTACCTTATTTTAAGCCGCCAAAGCGCCGTTCCCTTCCTTGATAGGAAAGAATAGCTTCGTAAAGCGTTTCTTTTGTAAAATCAGGCCAGCAAAGGTCTGTAAACCAAAATTCAGCATAGGCCATTTGCCATAAGAGGAAATTGCTGACGCGCTTGTCATTACCTGGGCGAATCAATAAATCTACATCATTAGCCGGTGCTGTGTAGAGATACTCGCTAATCGTCTCTTCTGTAATATCAGACGGGGCGATCTTCCCTTCTTGGACGAGGGCAGCTAATTGCTGCACAGCCTGCGTAATTTCCCGGCGGCCGCCGTAGTTGACAGCGACGTTGAGGACAAGGCCTGTATTATTGGCCATATCAGCTTCAGCATTGAGGAAGGCTTCTTGCAATTCCGGCTGTAACCGGCTCATATCGCCAATGAAGTGGAGCCGTACGTTATGCTCATTCAGTTCCAAGAGATTTTTACTCAAGTAATCATACATGAGCTTCATAATAAAGGCCACTTCTTCAGGTGGTCGTTTCCAATTTTCTGTTGAAAAGGCATAGACCGTCAAGACCTTAATGCCAATGTCACTGGCTGCGACGACGATGCGCTTAAGTGTATCGGCACCGGCTTTATGGCCAAAACTACGGGGCCGATTCTTGCGCTTTGCCCAGCGGCCATTGCCATCCATAATGATGGCTACGTGGCTGGGGATATTCTTCTTGTCGATTTGCTCTTCTAAGGACACATCTGTTGTATCGGCTTTTTTTCCATGAAATAACTTAATCATGCGCTATTCTCCATCTTGCAACACGTGCTGCACAGATTCACTCTTAGTTAAACTGTAATTGACTAAAAGATGGACGACGCCGTCTTTTTCGATGGCACGAATGACGTAGGTCGCCTCTTCATCACAGTGAAAGAAATGACTCCGTGAAACAGTCCGCTCTACAATATAGGTCAGATTTTTTTCCTGTAATACAGATATGGCATACCCTAAGGGCATGCCAATGAGACTGCGTATATTCATTATACTTCCATGACTTCTTTTTCTTTTTTAGCTTTCATTTCGTCAATGGTTTTAATCTTTTTATCCGTTAATTTCTGGATATTATTCTGACCTTCCTTACTTTCGTCTTCTGTAATTTCTTTTTTCTTTTCCATTTTCTTAATGGCTTCATTAGCATCACGACGAATGTTGCGGATAATGACTTTCGAATCTTCTGCGATTTTACCGACTTTTTTGCTCAATTCTTTACGCCGTTCTTCTGTGAGCTGCGGAATTTCGAGACGAATCATGGTACCGTCGTTGTTCGGGTTGAGACCCAAATCGGATTTTAAAATAGCCTTTTCAATGTCGCCGAGCATTTTCCGTTCCCACGGTACAATCGTAATGAGGCGCGGTTCCGGAGCCGATACGTTAGCAACCTGTTTGACCGGCGTCGGCGCACCGTAGTAGTCTATCATTACACGGTCGAGGAGGGTCGTGCTCGCACGGCCTGTACGGACAGAGGCAAAATCACGTTTCAACGCTTCAATCGTTTTGTCCATTTTTTCTTCGTGTTGCGAAATCAATTCTTTTACTGCCATAGTATTCACTTCCTTAATCTATAGTATACCTATATCATACAGCCTTTAGGCTTGTTTGTCGACTACAGTCCCTAAATCTTTTCCGCTTGCTGCAGCGATGATGTTGCCCGGTACGTCGATATTGAAGACGACAATGGGAATATCGTTATTCATACAGAGTGTCGTAGCCGTTGCGTCCATGACTTTTAATTCTTTGTTGATCACATCCATGTAGGTCAAGTGATGGAACATCTTCGCATCAGGGTTGACTTTCGGGTCACTGTCATAGACACCATCGACACCGTTTTTCGCCATCAAAATAGCATCGGCTTCGATTTCAGCAGCACGGAGCGCAGCTGTCGTATCTGTCGAGAAATACGGGTTGCCTGTACCAGCACCGAAAATAACGACGCGGCCTTTTTCTAAGTGACGAATAGCGCGGCGGCGAATGTACGGTTCCGCTACTTGCTGCATGTTAATAGCCGTCTGAACGCGCGTAGCAACACCATTTTTTTCCATCGCATCTTGGAGTGCTAAGGAGTTCATAACCGTTGCGAGCATGCCCATGTAGTCAGCAGAGACACGGTCCATGCCTTTAGCACTGCCCGAAAGGCCGCGCCAAATGTTACCGCCACCGACGACGATAGCTACTTGAATGCCAGCTTTCGATACTTCGACGACTTGTTTAGCAATGACTTCAACCGTTTCCGGATCAATTCCGTAGCCTTTATTCCCTGCTAAAGCTTCACCACTTAATTTCAAGACAATGCGTTTATATTTTCTCGTTTCCATGAGGAGTCCTCCTGCGTAATTAGTAAAGTCAACTTAGAAAATAAGAGAACACGGGTTGGGTGTTCTCTTATGAGCCATCTTATTTAGCTTGTGCCATTACTTCAGAAACGAAATCATCATTACGTTTTTCCATGCCTTCGCCTAATTCATAGCGAGTGTAGCGGCGGATATCGATTTTTTCACCGATTTTAGCAACGTTTTCTGTAATGACTTGGGCAATCGTTTTGTCCGAATCTTTAATGAATTCCTGGTCGAGGAGGCAATTTTCTTTGTAGAATTTTTCCAAACGGCCAACAATCATTTTTTCAACGATTTTTTCCGGTTTGCCTTCGTTTAAAGCTTGCTGACGAAGTACTTCTTTTTCGTGTTCGAGAACTTCAGCCGGAACTTCTTCTCTCTTGAGGTAAGCCGGTTTCGTAGCTGCGATTTGCATTGCAATATCTTTGCAGAGGTCTTTGAAGTTATCTGTCTGTGCAACGAAGTCAGTTTCGCAGTTTACTTCAACGAGAACGCCGATACGGCCGTTGCCATGGATGTAGGAATAAACCAAACCTTCAGCAGCGATGCGGTCAGCTTTTTTAGCTGCAGCAGCGAGACCTTTTTCACGTAATAAGTCAACTGCTTTGTCCATATCACCGTTTGCTTCAGAAAGTGCCTTTTTGCAATCCATCATGCCGGCACCGGTTTTTGTCCGTAAATCTTTTACCATGCTTGCTGTAATAGCCATTACAAATTCCTCCTAAAAATAAGTATACAAGTTTGAATAAAGGTAAGGAATACACAATATACTCCTTACCTTTATATTATAAACCATCTATGAGCTAAAAAACACTATGAATTAGTTTTCTTCAGCTACTGCTTCTTCTTGTGCTGCGTCTTCAGTGCCTTCTTCAACCTGTTCGCCCTGGTTGCCTTCGAGGACAGCGTCAGCGATACGGCCTGTTAAGAGTTTGACAGCACGGATAGCGTCATCGTTTGCCGGAATCGGATAATCGATGAGGTCCGGGTCGCAGTTTGTATCAACTGTTGCGATAATCGGAATATTTAATTTCCGAGCTTCTTTAACAGCGTTTTCTTCTTTTTTCGGATCAATAATGAAGAGAGCGTCCGGCAATTTTTTCATGTCTTTAATGCCGCCAACGTACTTCTGTAATTTTTCCATTTCATGCTGGAGAAGAATAACTTCTTTTTTCGGCAATACGTCGAATGTGCCGTCTTCAGCCTGTTTTTCTAAGGTTTTGAGGCGTTTAATACGAGTTTCAATCGTTTTGAAGTTGGTGAGCATGCCGCCGAGCCAACGTTCGTTAACGAAGTACTGGTTGCAACGTTCAGCTTCTGCTTTAATGGAGTCTTTAGCCTGTTTTTTCGTGCCTACGAAGAGAACTTTGCCGCCTTCAGCTGCGAGGTCGCGAACGAAATTGTAAGCTTCGTCCATTTTCTTAACCGTTTTCTGTAAGTCGATAATGTAGATACCGTTACGTTCGGTGAAGATAAAACGAGCCATTTTCGGGTTCCAGCGACGAGTCTGGTGACCGAAGTGAACGCCTGCTTCTAATAATTGTTTCATAGATACTACTGCCATAATTGTGATTCCTCCTGTTTTTTCCTCCGCCCGGTCATTGTTTGCCATCACTAGTGGCATCCTAGCACAGCGGCGAACTCGCCAAGCGTGTGTATTTTGAACCTTTGCTATTATATCATAGGGTGTTTGGTGTGGCAAGATATTTTTTGAGAAATCCTGCATCTATGCAAAAACAGACATCATGACGATGTCTGTTTGCGTCCGTTCGTATGAAATTACTCTAAAATATACACAGGTACGACGCGTCTGCCGAAAATCATAGCCGACGTATAGTCTTCCATGCATAAATCGATACGGTTCCCTAAAATCGCACTACCTGTATCTTCGGCAATAGCAACGCCATAGCCTGGAATAAAGACGCGCGTGCCAAGGGGAATGACGTTCGGGTCGACTGCGACGACACCGTGCCGTGCCAGAGTCCCCATCTTCGTAATGCCTTCACCGTTGCCGTCTGTCGGTAAGTATGCCGTAGCTTCCATCGTAAATACTTCTTTGTATTTCGAAATTTCACCGGTGTTGATTTCTACCGTTTCGGCGGTCCCTACTTTGCGGATTAAAGGCTGCATTTCTTGAATTAATTCAGTGTTGACCGTTTCTTTACCGACCACTTCGCCATCGAGGCTGACAATATTAAAGGTTACTTTCTTTCGGCCATTTTGTCCGGCTTGGAGAATCTGTTCTTCCCCTTTGCCAATGGATTCATCTGGAATCGTTTCAATCGCATAGGCCACGACTTCATCTTCTGTTACTTTTTTGCGCGATACGTTGCCAATACGAATGGTCATATCTTTTTGTACCGGTGCTTTTACGTCGCCATAAGGGCGGTACTTTTCTTTGTCATACCCATGTTGTACGGCTACGTCTTCGACCGTTTGCTTCGCCGATTGGACCTGCTTCGTTGTCCCTTTGTATTCGAGCGTCACAGGCACAGCACGGCGTACAGTCACGGTACTGCCATCAATCAGGCCGCCTGCAGTAATATCCATTTCGTCATATTCACCTAAAGGAATATTTTGTTCGCGCATCAGGGCTTCTGCATTCACTGCGTGCGTATATACAGTTCGGGTTGTGCCATCTGCCTGGATTGTCACGGCTTTTCCTTTATCCATAAAGCCAGCTAGACAGACGATAATCAAAAGCGCAATGAGCGTCATGTACATACGAGTAATAGGCCCTTCATATCGTTTCTTCATCGAATCCCTCCCTATTGGACATTATTCTAACAAAGTCTCTTTGGACGTGTCAATTTGTGCTAGGTTTACAAAGAAGCAAAATATCGACATTTTTTCTCCTTCTTTTCTCTCTGGACTTTTTTTCTGTAACATCTAAATCGTGGTACTCAAGCGGTTTATTTAGTTTTCTGATACCTGTTCCCATACTTTGCTCCAAGAAAGGAAATTTCTTTGTAAGATTTTTTTAGAAACCAAAAATACGCGCATTTCCCAAAGGGAAATACGCGTATTCTCAATATCACAAGTATGACAGGTTATTTAGTTTTCTTTAACTTTTTCAATTCTTTCGTATGCATTTCTGCTTCATGCTGGAACGTAGCCTGCGCATTGGTTGGTTTCGCATCGCCCCGTTCTTCGGCGAGGTGCCGATACGTGCCGTCCGGATTCATGCCGTATGCTTTAACATTGTCGCCAAAGTACAATTTGAGCATTTCTTTTGCCCGTTCTTTGTGCGGTGGAAATTCGATAGGTGTCAAGAGTTCTACTCGTTCGTTGAGGTTACGAGGCATCCAGTCAGCAGAGGAAATGAAGACATCTTCTTTGCCGTTGTTGTAGAAGTACAAAATCCGGCTGTGTTCGAGGAAACGTCCGACAATGCTGTGGACTTCGATGTTTTCGCTTACATCTTTCAGGCCTGGGCGGAGGACGCAAATACCGCGGACGACGAGCTGAATCTTAACGCCTGCTGCCGAAGCTTCGTACAATTTCGCAATGACTCCTTTGTCGAGGAGAGCGTTCATCTTCGCTACAATCAGGGCTTTCTTCCCTTTCTTAGCCCATGCAATTTCTTGGTCAATTTCTTCGTAAATTCGTTCCCGTAAGTTCAGCGGTGCTACGCCGAGCTTATTCCATGTAGGAGGATCAGAATAGCCCGACAAGAGGTTGAAGAAGGCCGACGCATCGACACCGATGAGCGTATTCGCTGTAATAATGCCAACGTCCGTGTAAATGCGCGCCGTCTTGCCGTTGTAGTTGCCTGTTGCTAAATGGACATAGCGGCGAATACCGTCTTCTTCGCGGCGTACGACGAGGGTAATCTTCGAGTGCGTTTTTAGGCCCATAAAGCCGTAAATAACGTGGCAACCGGCTTTTTCCAATTTCCGGGCCATAATGATGTTGTTTTCTTCATCAAAACGGGCCTTAACTTCCATGAGGACCGTAACCTGTTTGCCATTTTCTGCGGCTTTTGCTAAGGCTGCAATAATCGGCGAATGGCTGCTGACACGGTACAAGGTCTGTTTAATAGCGAGGACATTCGGGTCAGAGGCCGCGAGTTGAATGAAATGTTCAATCGTGTCAAACGTTTCATACGGATGTTGAACCATAATGTCCTGTTTCGCAATTTTCGACCAGAAATCAGGCGCATCAATCATGGCTAATTCATAGGACGGCTGCGGCGTAAATGGCGGATACCGTAATTGGTCGTACCCTTCGATACCCGTAAAGGAGAAGAACACTTTGCAATCAATAGGTCCTGGAATCATGTACATATCTTTGTCTTCGAGCTGCAATTCGGTCCGTAAAAATTCTTTGATCGTCCGGCTCGCTTTGGCATCCAGTTCGAGGCGGACAGCTGCGCCTTTACGACGTTTTTTCAAGGACTTTTCGACTTCTACGAGGAGGTCTTCAGCGTCGTCATCAATGCGTAAGTCTGCATCACGGGTTACGCGGAACGGCACAGCTTCAAGGATATCACAACCTAAGAAGAGGCGGTCTGCGAAGGCAGCGAGGACATCTTCGAGGAAAAGGAATTTCTTCGTATCGCCAGTGTTTGGAATCTTGATGATGCGGTCAATAACCGATGTCGGTACAGGAAGGATAGCCGTTTTGACCGTCGGGTCCCCTTCTTTTTTCCGCAAGAGAACGGCTAAATTCAAATTCAAGCTGCCCAAAAACGGGAAGGGATGACTCGAATCGACGGCCATCGGTGTCAGGACAGGATATAATTCCCGTTCGAAAACACCTTCAAGCCATAACTTCTGGTCTGTATTGAGGGAATCGACCGTGACGAATTCGAGCCCTTCTTGTTGTAATTTTTCTTTAATCGTACCGAAATATTGATACTGCAAATCCACTTGTTTGTGCACCATATCTTGAATAGCTTCAAACTGGCCTTGCGGTGTCATGCCGGCAATATCGAGATGTTTCACACCACTTTCAATGAGGTGTTTTACACCGGCTACACGGACCATAAAGAATTCATCCAAGTTCGATGCCGTAATAGCAATGAAGTTCAACTGTTCTAACAAGGGATTCGTCGGAATCATGGCTTCGCGGAGTACACGGTCGTTAAACATAATCCATGTACATTCACGGTTTAAATAATATTTCGGGTCGGTAAAATTCAAGACACTCACCTTATCCTTTCATTAATTCTGGCGATACGCCAAAGACTTCGGCAAAATAGCCGGCTGCTTTATTAAAGGTCCACCGTTCCAAGGAAATATCTAATTCTGCTTGGTACCGGACAAGTAATTTATGTTCTGTTAATTCCGTTTGAATACGGCTGATTTTCCCTAAATGACTCTTGTCGAGGGCATAAGCCAGACGGAAAATACCGATTAATTTAGCCGCAATAAGCTGTTGCTGCGGTGATAACTTGCGATACCGTTCAGCCGTCGTGCCGCGGAGCATGCCGTCAAAAGCATAATAGGCTACGTTGGCCAAAATTTCTTTTTCTTCGTCTGTAATGCCAAATAAGTCCGTTTCTAAAATGAGGCTGTACGTACAATCATTATGTTTACGAATATTTGTAAACTTGCCGATTTCATGCAATACCGATGCGAGCTGCAATAAGTAGCCATACCGATAGGACAAGCCAATCCGTTCATATACCGATTCAAAGAGGATACTGCTAAATTCGGCAACACGGCAGCAATGACGGTCATCGTAGTAATACCGTTTGGCCAGGCCCCGAGCCAAGCCTAAGAGCAAATCCCGTTGATGCTGCATATACGGGTCGTCCGTCTGATCAGCTACGTAATGCATAGAGTATCCTTCTGTAAAGGTCGTACTCATCATGACCAGCATATCTACATCAATGATGCGTAACAATTCATAGTATAAGAGCAACGTCGGCATAATGACGTTCGCTAAATTATCGGATAATTTAAAGCGTTGTACCAGCTTAAAGGGCGTAACCCCTTGGAAGGAGAAAATGAATTTCCGGAAATCATCAGGCTTTAATAAGCGCACGCCATCGACTTCAGGCAACTTCATTAAGGAGCCAATTAAACTAGCAGCCCGACCGGATAAAACGATGTATTTAATATCTTGTTGTTTTACATACGCCCATAAAGGAGCGAGCGTACCGTAAATATATTCACGTACTGCCGTGGGGAAAGACAATTCCGTCCGTTCTTTAGGCGTAAAATTTTCCATTAACCGCAGCGACCCAATGTGGACATTTTGCTGGAATAACAAATGGTCCGATTTCCAGCACGTCAAGCCCACACCACCAGACGTCATATCGACGAGGAGGACGGCTTTATCGGCAAAATTAAAACGACCTTTTAATATATGGTAATATAAGCCAAAGAATTTGTAGTAAATTTCTTTCGGCAGCCGTACGGCTTCAATGTGGAATCCCGTCCGCGTTTCCACTTGGTCGACGACATTTAAGAGATTATCTGCTTCGCGAATGGCCGTCGTCGATAAGACGCGCACGTCCGTAACAGCATAATCTTTGAGTAACTGTTTGAACCCTGTGAGGACAGAGCAAATTTCGTTTAATGATTGAAAACTGACATGATGGGCGTTGAAAACTTGTTCACCATATTTGACTTCGCGGGCGACATTTTCAATGATTTCCATGTCGTCTAAAGACGAATAGGCAATAATCTTCAACGTCATATTGACGGTGCCAATATGAATGATGCCAAAGAGTTTTCTGGCTTGTTGATCCATTATTGTTTCCCCCACTTTTCTTTACGAGAGTAATGCGTACAATGTACCTTTATATTATACAATATAGAATTAATTTGTCTTGTGTCTTTATGTATAAATTTCGTAAAGAAGTTTGTTTTTTGTAAAAACCTGCACATACAATATAACAAATCCCCTCGCAAGTGCTGCTGACACCTACGAGAGGATTTGTCCATTTCTATGCTGTTGGAATATCGTTTTCTTTCGCAATCGCTTCTAGTTCTGTTCCTATTCCTTTTTTGAAGAAGGCTGTATAAATGCTTTTACTACACTAGCTAATCCTATACCGGCAAAAATTGTCCCTAGAATCTCGTGGTATTTTCTTTCCATACCAAGAAAATACCACCACAAAGTGCAATTAATGACAATCTAGTTCATCTGGTGGTGGCAATGGACCGCTTCTTATTCTAAATTCTTGGGCTTGTAAAGCTTTATTATTCATGAGTTCTTGTATACTGGTTCATAGCATAACGAATATCGTTGCCGACAGCTATCCAGTCCTCCTGTAGAGCTTGTGTATCTGATTTTTCCAAAATTTGTTGAATTTTTTGTTGTGTTGTTTCTTCTGGACGAAGTATCATTGCCATACCATTACGCAAAGCTTTTTGTATACGAATTACTCGTGTCATACGATTCACATCCTTGTTACATGATTTTTTACGATACAATACATATATTATTTTCTTTTATTGTATCATAGGTACGCAAAAAAGGATACAATACTATCGCTGTGCTGTATCCTTTTTGTATATGGTCGTATATATTGTCAACAATTCTTCACTCATGATATAATATTGGCGTTTCTCTACCCAATTCTGGCAACGGAAAGGGGTGGCATATTATGGAAAATATATTTATCTCTCTTCTTGCTACTTGTAGTATAACAACAGTTACACGACTACACGACTCGTCAATATGTCACGAAATATATTTTTAGTTTTGCCTTATCCTTATTCATCTAACAATTTTCGTACCATTTTTTTGCTTCTTTAAGATTCTGTGTAACTCCATTGCCATAACGGTACATATCACCCAGACTATTTTGCGCGCCAGAACTTCCTTTTCCAGCTGCTTTTAAAAACCATTTTTGGGCTATAGAAAGATTTTCTGACACACCTATCCCTACTTGATATACTATTCCCATCCATTCTAAAGCTTCTACGTTGTCTTGTTTAGCAGCTTGTGTAATCCATTTTAAAGCAACAGCTTTACTATACTGGCATTTTCTAGTAAATACAAGAGATATACGGGATATTTTCGTATGCCTTTCTATCTTTTTTAAGTATAGCAAAACAAGGCGACAGAATCTGTCGCCGCGCCTAGTATATGCAAAAAAGCTGCCATGCCTTTGCATGACAGCTTGTCTTTACGATAACGAGTAATCAGTAAGCCGAGTTTTGTACTGCTTGCGCAGCAGCAATCATCTATCTAGACATACTATTACTAGCATGTTCAAGCGACACAACCCGGAAGATCAGCGGGCCGCTTCATCCCTCCCCTATTCGGTCTTGCTCCAGATGGGGTTTGCCTAGCCAGTACATTACTGCACTGCTGGTGCGCTCTTACCGCACCGTTCCACCCTTACCACTTGCGTGGCGGTACACATTTCTGTGGCACTGTCCCTAAAGTCACCTTCGCCGGACGTTATCCGGCATCCTGCCCTACGGAGCTCGGACTTTCCTCTAATGCCGAAGCACTAGCGATTGCATTTCATACTCATTATAATTTAATTTTACACAACTCCCATAGCCTTGTCAAGGCATCATATGTGTTTCACAACGATGTTTAGGTACACACCCTAATTTTTAAGACACATTGCGAAGCTCCTAAGTCGTAAAATTAGGGTGTGTACCGCGCTACTATATAGTACCCATTTTTTCCTGCGCAAACTCAATAAACCCTTTGGTCAACGGCGACACCCCTTGCCCCTTTTTCCAAATGAGTGCGGTCTGCGTCGTCACAGCAGGATGCAAGGGAATGAATTTCATGCCGTCAAAGCGCGACACTAAATCAATACAGAGGACGATGCCCATACCGTGACTGGCAAGGACTGCCTGATTTATAATAAATTCCCTGTAGAGACGATATTCATTTGGAGCTGCAAATCACCAAACTAAGCGTAGAGCCGCTGGTACGTCAAATCACTCGTCGAGGGAATGAGGATTGGATAGGGAATAATATCTTCTGGCGTGACGCAGCCTTTCTCCGCTAAGGGAGACGTATCGTGCACGAGGACGCCCCACTGCTCTTCAACGGGCAAAGTCAAGCAATTATATTTGCGAATATCTACAGGTGCAAAAATTAGACCTAAATCGAAATTTCCTCGCTCAATGGAATCGACGACGTTATTATAATCGCCGCTGTATAGTTGGTACGTCACGCCGGGATGGGCTATGAGCAAATCGGCTACATAGCCAAAGCCTAAGAATTGACCGCAACCAATATCGAGCTGACCTGATAGGTCTTCTGTTTTTTGCCGAAAATCTTGCTTCGTCTTTTCTTCTAAGTGGACCATTTCTTGGGCGCGCCGCTTTAAAAGAATACCGTCTTCTGTGAGGATAATATGATGATTGCTGCGGCGAAAGAGGGTGACTCCTAATTCTGCTTCTAGCTGCATGAGCTGCCGCGCCACTGTGCCTGTCGTGCCGACCAGGTCCGCGCCATAGCCGCACCAATGACGATGGGACTAATGAAGGAAAAGCAAAAGAGCGCAGCCATGAGTGGCGACTATACGTGAAACACTGTCGTCGTGAGTACGGCACTATAGGCTTGATAAAAGCCGCCCATAGACCGACCAGCCACGGCAATGCACGTCACAGGTAAGAGACAAGGCCGTACAGTTTTAGGAATGACCAGTTGTGGTTTAAGGGCGTGTAAAACACCAGTGCGTGGTGCCATCGTTTCCGGGCTGACCGCAATCGCTACGGCCGTACAACCTAAGGCCAAAACCAAGACAAGAAAGGCATCAGCACCAGTGAAGCCGACATAGGCCAAGAGCAAGCCTGTTCCTAAGACTCCTAAGCCTAAATTAGGACCGCCTGTATTCATAGATGTGCCAATACCAGGCACAGGTTCGTTATCCAGAACATAAGCCATGACCGTACTCAATGCCATGCCGCAAACACCAAGAACAATAATACACTACCACTTAGAAAGCCAAGATTGTTTCATTGCCCTTCCCTCCTCTGCATCTTTGATACTCTTAGTATACGCACACAAAGGAGCTGCGTCTAATGCTTAACGGCGCAGCACATATAGGTAAAAGGCATTTCTAAAAAAGGGGCTGTCGCACAAAGCATTTATTTGCTTTTGCGACAGCCCTTTCGCTAT
>UQHB01000031.1 GCA_900540735.1 uncultured Megasphaera sp.
TACTACGGCATGAAAACCATCATTTTAATTTGTACTAAATCTTGACATAGGACCAAATAGCTTAATTAAATTGTACTACTAAAAATAAAAAGAAGAAACACCCTTTGATATATAAAAAACGCGATGCCTCAGCCGAAGCATCGCGTTTAGTATTTCTATGAGATTATTTCAGGACTGCACCTGTATTAGCTGACGTTACAAGACGAGCATACCGGGAAAGGTAACCAGTCTTGACTTTCGGTTCTGGTTGTTTCCAAGCAGCTTTACGGCGCGCTAATTCTTCATCGCTTACTTCGAGTTCGAGCTTACGATTTGGAATATCGACGAGAATTTTATCGCCATCTTCGACGAGAGCAATGGGGCCGCCTTCCATGGCTTCCGGCGAAATATGACCGATGCAGGCACCACGGCTGGCACCGCTAAAGCGTCCGTCTGTAATTAGGGCAACTTTCAGGCCCATACCGGTAATGACAGCTGTGGGGTTGAGCATTTCCCGCATGCCTGGGCCGCCTTTTGGTCCTTCGTAGCGAATGACGACGACGTTCCCTTCTTTGATTTCACCGCCGAGGATAGCCGCAATAGCGTCTTCTTCGGAGTTATAGCATTTTGCCGTACCTTCGTAGGTCAAGAGGTCTGGTTCAACAGCACTTTCTTTGATGACCGAGCCAAGGGGTGCTAAGTTCCCAGTCAGGATAGCCAGGCCACCTTTATGCATGTATGCATTTTCAACGGAGTGAATGACTTCAGGCCGCTGGATTTCAGCGTGTTCAATCCGTTCGCCAATGGTGCACGTAATAGTCTTAGCATCTGTATGGATAATGCCGAGTTTTGTCAATTCTTTCATGACTGCGCAGATACCGCCAGCTTCATTGAGGTCTTGCATGTGGTACGTACCGCCTGGGCTAAGTTTGCAAAGGTAGGCAGCTTTACGGCTGATTCTATCGAACGTATCGAGGGGCAAGTCAATGCCTGCTTCGTGAGCAATAGCCGGTAAATGGAGGACTGTATTAGTCGAACCGCCAATAGCCATGTCGACAGCAATAGCGTTTTCGAAAGCTTCGAGGGTCATAATGTCGCGTGGTTTAACGTCTCGTCTGACGAGGTCAACGACGACTTCACCTGCTTTTTTCGCAAGCATCCGACGGGCACCAAAGTACGCTGCCGGAATCGTGCCGTTACCAGGCAGGCCCATACCGAGGACTTCAGTCATGCAGTTCATCGTATTTGCTGTAAAGAGGCCGGAACAGGAGCCGCATCCTGGACATGCTTCGTATTCCATTTGAGTCATTTCTTCTTGGGACATTTGACCAGAGCCGACTTTCCCGGCTGCTTCGAACATGGTGCTGACACTGATGTCTTTGCCTTTATGACGGCCAGCGAGCATCGGGCCGCCGCTGACGACGACTGCCGGAATATTGAGCCGCCCTGCAGCCATGAGCATGCCCGGTACGATTTTATCGCAGTTCGGAATGAGGACTAAGCCGTCAAAAGCATGGCCGTTCGCTACGGCTTCGATAGAGTCACAGACGAGTTCACGGCTTGCGAGCGGATATTTCATGCCGTTATGGCCCATGGCGATGCCGTCACAAATGCCGATAGCCGGGAATTCTACAGGCATGCCGCCAGCAGCAGCTACACCGAGTTTTACGGCTTGGGCAATATCACGAAGGCCAATATGGCCCGGAATAATTTCATTGAAGGCGTTGACGACGCCAATCATCGGTTTTTTTAATTCTTCATCAGAGTAGCCCATAGCATGGAACAGAGCTCGATGGGCTGTACGGGTAATCCCCTTTTTCGCAACATCACTACGCATAATCTACATCCTTTCTCTTTTACAGTTACATATCTTTCACAGGAACGAGGCCGCGGGAAAGGGAAATTTGACCTGTCCGGGCAAGTTCTAATACTTGGTAATCTTTGAGCATATCTAATAAAGCATCTAGATGGTCTGTCCGTCCAGTTAAGCGGAAAATAAGGGACATGCGCTGTACATCGACGACTTTCGCATGGAAAAGGTGAGCAATATTGGTCAAATCTTCCCGTTCAGACGGCGTATTATATTTTACTTTAATCATAGCCAATTCGTAGCTCACGAGGGGTTCATCGTCGAGGTTGACGACTTTGATAACGTCAATGAGTTTGGCTAATTGGTTAATAGCCTGGTCTAATTCCCAGCGATTTTCTACAGAGACGACAATATTAATACGCGTTACGTCTGGTTCTTCTGTATAACCAGCGTTAATATATTCAATATTAATGGCCCGGCGGCTAATGAGGCCGGCAACGTGCGTCAATACGCCTGGTTTGTTATCACACAAGATAGCAATATGTTGTCTCATCATTATGCATTACCTCCTAAGACCATTTCTTCCAGTCTCTTACCGCCTGGCACCATAGGATACACATCTTCGTCTTCTGGGATAAAGACATCGAGTAAAGCCGGGCCGTCCACAGCAAAGAGTTCATCCATTGCTGCGGCTAATTCTTCTGGTTTCCGTGCCGTAAAGCCCGGTACACCCATGGCTTTCGTCAAAGTCGGCAAATCGGGATTATCACGGATGACGGACTGGGAATAGTGGCCGTTGTAGAACATGCGCTGCCACTGATTGACCATACCGAGGACGTTATTATGGAGGACAACGACTTTTACAGCAATGCCGTATTTATGGAGCGTTGCAAATTCTTGGCAATTCATCATAATACTGCCATCGCCTGTAAAGAGGACGACCGTCCGTTTCGGACAGCCTACTTTCGCACCGAGAGCTGCTGGCAAGCCGTAGCCCATAGTACCTAAGCCACCGGACGAAACAAAGCACCGCGGCTGCGTTAATTGACAGAACTGGGCAGCCCACATTTGATGCTGACCTACGTCAGTTACGATAATTGTATCATCTGGAGTCCGTTCTTGTACAGCTGCAAATATATCTTCCGGCGACACAGCCGTATCTAAATGGCGTGTACCAAAAGGATGGGCTTCTTTCATGGCTAAGACTTCATCACGCCATGGACCGTACTGGCTGGCAAAGTCTTGAGAGCTCTGCTGTAAAGCCTGCGTTAAGAGTGGCAAAGACCACCGCAAATCGCCATTGACGCTAATGTCAGCATGTACGATTTTATTAATTTCTACTTTATCTATATCAAAATGAACGATTGTTGCGTTAGGCGCAAAATTTTCTACGTCCCCTGTGACGCGGTCATCAAAACGGGCACCAACAGCGACGAGCAAATCGCAGTTCGTCACAGCCATATTGGAAGCATACGAACCATGCATGCCAACCATGCCGAGGTTAGCTTCATCTTTGTCGGAAATAGCTCCTTTGCCCATGAGCGTTGTCACGACTGGTACGTGCAGTTTATCGACGACTTGCTGTAAATACGGGGCCGTATCGGATAAGACCACACCGCCGCCGACGAGGAATACCGGTTTTTTCGCCCCTTCTAAGGCTTTTACAGCGCGCGTTACATCTGTTTCGTTGCCGACGTACGTACCGCTGTAGCCCCGAAGGTGGACGGTTTCGGGATATTCGTAGTCAAAGGACGTATCAAAGACATCTTTTGCGACATCCACAAGAACAGGGCCAGGACGGCCCGTTGTTGCAATGTAAAACGCTTCTTTCAGGACACGCGGTAAATCCCGGACCGATTTGACAAGATAATTATGTTTCGTTATCGGTGTCGTAATGCCCGAAATATCCGCTTCCTGGAAAGAGTCACGGCCAATGAGCGGTGTTGCCACCTGGCCGCTAATGATGACGAGAGGAATAGAATCCATGTTGGCCGTCGCAATGCCTGTTACCATGTTGCAAACGCCAGGCCCTGACGTAGCAAAGCAGACGCCCGGTTTGCCAGTTGCTCTGGCATAGCCGTCAGCCGCATGGACAGCTGCCTGTTCATGGCCCGTCAAAATATGGGGAAATTGTGCTTTGTATAATTCGTCATATAAGGTCAGTACAGAGCCGCCAGGATAACCAAAGACGACTTGTACGTTTTCACGTTTCAAGCTTTCGATAACAGCTTGGGCGCCGGTCATATTCATAAATCTAATCCCTCTCCTTCAATTCTTCTTAGTCTTCTGTTTTCGGCTGTAACCACGGCATCATAGCACGTAATTTTGCGCCGACTTTTTCAATCTGATGTTCTTGGTGCTGACGACGCATAGCGAGGAAGTGTGCCCGGCCGCCGGCTCTGTTTTCAAGTAACCAATCTTTGGCAAAAGTACCGTCTTGAATTTCTTTTAAGACTTGTTTCATCCCTTCTTTAGTTGCATCGGTGACAACGCGCGGGCCCGAAACATAGTCGCCATATTCAGCCGTATCGGAGCAAGAATAACGCATCTTGGACATGCCGCCTTCGTGCATGAGGTCAACGACTAATTTCATTTCGTGGAATGTTTCGAAGTATGCAATTTCCGGCTGGTAACCAGCAGCAACTAAGGTTTCGAAACCGTCTGTAATCAACTGGCAAACGCCGCCCATGAGGACTGCTTGTTCACCGAAGAGGTCTGTTTCTGTTTCTTCTTTAAAGGTCGTCTGGATAACGCCGGCACGAGTACCGCCAATGCCGCGAGCATACGCCAAAGCTAAATCGAAGCATTTACCGCTAGCATCTTGTTCAACAGCAAATACGTCCGGAACACCGCCGCCTTCAACGAATGTACGACGAACGATGTGGCCTGGGCCTTTCGGTGCAACCATGAAGACATCGACATCAGCAGGAGCCACGATTTGTTTGAAATGAACGTTGAAGCCGTGTGCGAAAGCTAAAGCACTGCCGGATTTGAGGTTCGGGCCGATTTCTTTTGCATAGACGTCAGCTTGTTTTTCATCTGGAATGAGGACCATTGTTACGTCTGCATCTTTAACTGCATCAGCTACGGATTTAACAGTAAGGCCGGCTTCCCGTGCTTTTTCTACGGATTTGCTGCCGTCATAAAGGCCAACGACGACGTTTACACCACTATCTTTGAGGTTCAATGCATGTGCATGACCTTGGCTGCCGTAGCCGATAATAGCGACCGTTTTATCTTTCAATACATCCCAGTTTACGTCTTGATCATAAAATACTTTTGCCATGATTAAAGTCTCCTTTGTGAATAAAAATATATTATTTGTCTTCGTTGGCCTTTAGAGTTTTCTTGCGATAGGCAATAAAAAAATCCGTCCCCCAACTCACTTGAGGGACGGATATAATTCCGCGATACCACCCTGATTCCTGTGACATTACTGCCTACAGGCTCTCTACAACGTACCAACATACGCGTTTCCTATAACGTGGAAAAATCGTTTCCGCTTAATATGCTTCAGCGTCACTCTTTGGGGAGGATTTTCACAGATTCATAACGACTGGCTTGCACCGTCCGCCAGCTCTCTGGACGCTCTTGAATATGTTACTCTTTCCCGTCATCAGATTTGTCATTATGGCTTTAGAGAAGCATTCTCTTTGGTGCCTCTCGAAAAGCTTGACTGTATTCTACAAAGGTTTTGCGCCGTTGTCAAGGGATTTTCTGTTCTTTTTTCGTAATTTTTTACGTTAAACGTTTACTTCTAGTTTATAATTTATTTCCAACATACCATTTCACAAACTGTTGCGCAATTCGCCCATTGCGGCCGGAATGTTCCATTTCCCAGCGCACGCCGAGGACACGGAGCTTATCTTTCGGAATGGAAATGCCATGTTTTTGCAGTTCATGGTCAATAATAGCAAGGTATTCATCTTGCGTGGGCGTACCGTAATGAATGATGAGGCCGAAGCGGTCCGAGAGGGAAATGGATTCGTTCGTACTGTCGTCGCGATAGACTTCATCCATTTCATCGTTCCGGTCTTTCCACGTTTCTTTGAGGAGATGACGCCGGTTGGACGTAGCATACATGACTACGTTTTTAGGCTGTGGCGAAACGCCGCCGTCAATAGCCGATTTTAAATATTTATATTCTTTTTCGTCTTCATCGAAGGATAAATCATCGAAGAAGAGAATGAATTTTTTACTGCGAATAGCGCATAAAGTTTCCATCAGTTGAGGCAATAACTGGAGCTGGTCGCGGCTGATTTGGATGAGCCGCAGGCCCTGCGTATGGAAACGATAGACCAAGGCTTTGACGGCCGTCGACTTGCCTGTGCCCCGCGCGCCCGTGAGGAGGACGTTATTAGCATCTTTTCCTTCGACGAAATGCAGTGTATTAGTCAGAAGTTTTTCTTTCTGTACTTCATAGCCAATGAGGTCATTCCAGTCATTATGAGGGAACGCATCAATACCGATAAGGTCGCCACGAGACGATAAACGAAAGGCCATGTACGCAGCCAGTTTGCCCCGGCCAAAGGACGCATAGTGAGCAAGCAAGGCCTGGGCTGCACTCGTACTATCTGTACAGGACGCAAAGGCCGCTGTTAAGGCCTTCACAACTTCGTCGTCTTTCGGTTCTGCTGGTGTATAGTCGTCGAGGAAGGCGTATTCTTCGCCAAAGACTTGCGATGATGTGAGGTTGACGTAAGGCCAGATAATAGCCATGTCGTGCTTCATGGCAGCCGTCAGTCCTGGTCCAAAGGTGCCGGTCTTTTCGACGGTTCGGGCGGCTAAATTATCGCCCGTACAGAAGAGATAGACTACATATTGCTGCCACACGTTGCCCGAAAGCCCCAGCAATTCGGCATAATGGAGGAGTGTTGCTGCTCCGTCGGCTTTACCTTTAGTTTCGTCTGCACCCATGGACGCAGCAGCGAGCATGAGTGGATTTTGTGAAAATTCACGGCATAAGACGAGGTGATTCATATCGGCATAATTCATAAAAATGCCTCCTTTATTTTAATTTCGTCCGCACAATGCGCAAGACTTTTTTATCAACTATTTGCTTAAATTTACTGTTATTTTTATATTCTTCCAATAAGCCTTCGTACGTTTCTCGTTCGTGGCCATAGTCATGGCAGACGAGTACCATGTCTGCACCGGCTTTGATGGCCATGACACCCATATCTTTAAAGGCGTAATGTTTCGCCATAGCTCCCATTTCCATATCGTCTGAGAGAATCAGGCCTTGGTAATGGTACTGATTGCGCAGTAAATCCGTCATAATCGGCTTCGAGACGCAAGCCGGGAGATTCGGGTCTAAGGCCGGGAAGGTTATGTTCGAAACCATAATGAAGGTCTTATCGTCGTCGATTTGTGGAATCAGTTCCGCAAAGGGGCGCAAATCTTGTTGGTCTAACATATCCCGATTAGCCGTTACGCTGTCGCCGTCAATATGCGGGTCCGTCTTCACTTTGCCAATGCCTGGGAAGTGTTTCAAAGAACTCCAAATCCCTGCTTCTTTATAGCCAGCTACGGCTTCTTTCGCAAAAGCAATGACTGTATCTGGGTCGTCACTATAGGACCGTTCCGCAGCGGAGCCGAGGTCGATGACCGGTGCAAAATTGACGTTAATCCCCAGTTCTTTTAAAGCTTGTCCAGTCGTGACGGCCCATTTCTTTGCTTCCCCCGGGTCGCCCGTTTGGCCAATAGCGGCTTCACTGGGCACAGCTGGGAAATCATTGCGCATGCGCAAGACTTGTCCCCCTTCTTGGTCGACGGCAATAAAAGGCTTGACGCCAGTCGTTTTCGTCACGTGGCCGTCAATGGCTTTCGTCAAGGCTTTGACTTGGTCCTGGGACTCCATGTTGCGGTCAAAGAGGATGACGTTTCCCATGGGGTACTGCGATAATTGCCACGACGCATCTTGGTCAAAGGTCGGTGCCAAAATGCCCACCATCATGAGTTGGCCTACTTTTTCTTCTGGCGTCATCTTTTCGACAATAACTTCTGCCGTTTGGGGCGTACTTTCTTTACTCGTACCGCCAGTAGTGCCATCTACTTTTTGATTTCCTAATAAGCCGTTACACACAGCTGTAATCACCATCAGTCCGATGAGGGCGACGAGGCTCATCCATTTAGTTATCTTCTTCATTGTATGCAATCTCCCCGGCAATTACCGTCTGTTTCACATGAAAATCAGTACTATCTAAAATGACAATGTCCGCCTGCTTCCCTTCGTCTAAGGAGCCGACGCGGTCGTATATGCCCAAATCTTTCGCTGGATTGGCCGTCGCCATAGCAATGACATCGGGCAAGGACGCGCCTGTATTGAGGAGGAAATTGAGGACGCACAAATGCATCGGCGCAATGCTCGCCGCAATAGTGCCGTCAGCGAGCCGTGCTTCGCCGTCTTTTACATAGACAGTCTGTCCACCTAATTCAGACGTACCGTCCGGCATGAGGCACGCGCGCATAGAATCGGTTACAAGGATAATGCCGTCGCGGCCTTTTAGTTGATACGCTAACTTCTGCGCTGCTGGATGGACGTGAAGGTTATCGCAAATGAGTTCACATTTCGCGTTTTTATGTAGTAGGGCTGCGCCAACTAGTCCCGGTTTGCGATGATGGAAAGGCGACATGGCATTATACAAATGGGTCACGTGGCAGCACGGCACGTCATCCATAACAGCTGTAGCTTCTTCATACGTCGCATCACTATGGCCTAAAGAAGGAATAATGCCGTGGTCTACACATTGATGGATAAAGGTATTGTTACGTAGCGTTTCCGGTGCAAACGTAATGATTTTCAAACAATCTGCATAAGGTTCAAGCCACGAAAAATCCGCTTCTTGAATATACTGCGCGTCTTGAGAGCCCTTGTGTTTTTCACTGACGAAAGGCCCTTCCATGTGGGCACCGACAATTTGCGCCCCTGTGCCAGGCTGCTGCATGGCCTGTTGAATACGCCCTAAGGCCTGTTCAATACGGGGACGGTCATAGGTCATAGTCGTTGCTACAAAAGAAGTCACGCCCGTCTGCGGCAAGGTCCGTTGCATCGTTTCTAAAGCCTTCGGGTCTTCATCCATAACATCTACACCGACACAACCGTGGATATGTTCATTAATAAAGCCCGGTACGACAAAACCACCGCCTGCATCGATAACTTTTGTGCACATGCCCGCACGGAACTGCTTGCGCGGCACGATTTTCCAAATATCTTTTTCATACATAATCACTTGCCCATTGACGATTTCATGGTCATGGACGACGAGTCCATTAACGATTGCTTTCATAGTCTTTCTCACTCCTATATGCAATTTCTATATAGTATATACTATACCACAGATAAAGAAATAAGCAGTATATATTATATCAATTTTTCCATTTATTGAAATGTGGATAAGTCTCTGTACCTATCCCCTTTTACATTGTAAAAATGGCGTAAATACGCGGATTGTGGATAGTTAAAGCAGTTATGCACAGCCTGTGTATAAGGAACTGTCCACAATTCATAACCATTTTCCATAGAGAGAACAATAGGTTATCTACCGCCTATAAACGGCGTATTTACGCCGTTTTTTGTTGATTATCAAGTAGTCTTTCAATATTTTATCCCCACTTATCCACAAACGGAAAAATTTTTATCAAAAGTATGCACAGCCTTCGTTGGCGTAATTACGTGGGTTGTAAAAAATATCCACATTCTGCACACTTACTTTTCTACAGAATGTGGATATGCTGTGGATAACTTAATATGAGACTTAGTCTTCCACAGGACGGCTCCAGTCAATGTGAACCCCTAAGTCTACCCAAATGTAACACAATGCCAATTTAAACGTTTCCAGGCTCGAAGCCGGTACAGCACTGACCGTTTGGAACTGGGATAAACTCGTGTATTGGTGCATGGCCCGTTCTGTTGTCAAATAGTCAACAACTTTTTGATCCAGGTCGGGATGATGCAAATGGGACTGCACTTCTTTCGTTTCCGTATTGTATTGAAGGTACCCATCTTCAGCACAATTAATAATATGGGCTGCTACTTTTACGATTGCCATAATCTACAAAACTCCTTTATGATTCTATTTGCTAAGAAACACCGCTATTTGTCATGCGACATTTCCCATAAAAAGCCTTTCATAATTGCACTTTTGCCAAAGCGTTGTTGTAACTTATCGATTGCCTCAGCTACTTTAGCCTGCACTTCTTCGTCATCAGAAAATAAATCTCCCTGCACTTGCAAGGGCTGCAACTGGCTCACGGTCAAGCCTAAGAGACGAATCGGCTCAGTCATGCCCCGTTTATTATACAGTTTTTTCGCTGCAAAATAGAGCTGCCCTTCAGACGAGGTCCCCATAGACGTAAGAGTCAAAGACCGCGTAATCGTTTTGAATGAAGCAAAGCGGATTTTTAAGGTAATCGTCCGCCCCATGATGTGATTTTGCCGCAGCCGCCACGATACTTCATTAGCCAGTAGGCGCAGCTGCTCGTCAATTTCATTTTCCGTCACTAAGTCGTGCTCATACGTGTGCTCATTGCCCACAGATTGAGGGCGGCGGCTCACTTCGAGAGGCCGTTTATCAAGGCCTAAGGAAAGCTGATGAATACGCTGGGCCTGCTTGCCCACGACGGGCTGCAACGCTTCGACACTGCTTTTGGCAATATCACCAATCGTCTCAAAGCCTGCTTGCAGCAACACTTGCTCCGTCACTTTCCCGACACCCCACAGACGTTGTACGGGTAAGGGCGCAAGAATTTCAGCTTCTTTCCCATAAGGAATCCACACGAGGCCATCTGGTTTATCTAAGTCAGATGCTAATTTGGCTAAAAACTTATTGGGTCCAATGCCAGCTGAGGCAACGAGACCCGTTTTGCGGCGAATATCCTCTTTGACGGCTTTGGCAATCTCTGTGACATCGGGATAATGGAGCTCCATGCCCGATATGTCGAGGAATGCTTCATCTAAGGCCAAGGGCTCAATGAGGGGAGAATAATGAGACAAAATAATCCGTATTTCATGGGAAATGCGCCGATAATGGGCCATGCGCACAGGCAAAAATACACCGTTAGGACAGAGACGGCGCGCTTCTTTCATGCTCATGGCCGAATGAATGCCAAATTTCCGCGCTTCATACGATGCCGTAGCGACTACGCCTCGTTCCATGAGACCGCCGACGATGACCGGCATATGGCGCAAGGCCGGATTATCCCGTTGTTCCACTGATGCATAAAAGGCATCCATATCGACATGCATAATCCACCGTACTGCCATGACATTTCACTCCTTCGCTCATTATAGGGATATTATACAACGATTGGGCCTCATAAATATAGATGGAAAAAGAGATTTACTATAAGAAAACAATATGCTATTCTTTTTAGAAATACAAAATTACGTGTTCTATTCTTTTTCGAAATATGGTAAACTAAAAGGTAAGTAAAAGAGAGGTGAATAACGGGTATGGACTTATTCCAATTAACGTATTTTATTGAAGTTGCCCATAAAAAAAGTTTTACCAAAGCATCGAAGTCTCTTCACATTAGCCAGCCGTCTATTAGTAAAGGCATTAAGGCCTTAGAAGAACACTGGAATGTACAACTTTTTGACCGTAAAGGCAAAAGCATTGAACTCACTGAAATGGGAGCGTATTTGCTGCCAAAAATCGAAAGCCTCGTCAAAAATTTCAACCAGCTCAACGAAGAAATGGAGTCGCCTCAGCTCTTGAACACCGGGAAATTAGCCATTGGCATTCCGCCAACAGTTGGCTTTTTCATTTCGCCGTTCATTAAGCAATTCATTGCGACCTATCCAAACATTGAACTGGAACTGCGTGAAGTCGGCTCGTACGATGTCGTCTCGGCTATCGACAACGGCCTCATTCAAGCCGGGATTGTCGCCTTGCCCATCAATACGAAGATGCCCTACGACTTCTTTATCTTTAAAGAAGAATATTTAAACGTCGTCTTGTGGCCTGATCATCCCTTGGCAACACGCAAAACCTTGACCTTGCAAGACATCAAAAATGAGTCGCTCGTTTATTTCCCACCATCATTTTCCCTTAATACATACACGAACTCATTTTATCAACAACTGATGGTGCAGCCGAAAATCGTCTGTCATAGTAGTAACTGGGAATTCCTCGTCGAACTCGTTGCCACGCACCTGGGCATTACGCTCTTGCCGGATAGCATTTGCCAACGCATTCCAAAGGAAAAGGCCGTTACCATTCCCTTAGGGGATCCAAAAATTCCATGGACCTTGGCCATGATTTGGAAGAGCAAAGGCTTCCTGTCCCATCCGGCCCGCACGTGGGTACAGTCCTTTAAAGACTACTTTAAAGACGAAATCTTAGAACATTCGGCTCATTAATGTCGTAGTCACTTAGAGGAGTATGATTTGCATGACTACATCTATTCTCTCTGCTCTGGACGAGCAAGACATCTTTTCCCACCAAGGCACGCATGGCCCGTTCCATCTCTTTGCGGTCATTGCGAGCGGCCTTAACTATTTGGACGGCCTCAATCGCCAGCGGCTCGACCCGCTCTGTCCTGCAGCGAAACGCAACGAAGCAGCGCAGCGTCTCATCGACGTAGAAGGAAAATTATATCGATATATCCAAAAAGAAACGCCCATTAGCTACTTTGATACGGATTTTAAGGAAGAAACGAGCCGTTACATCTTAGCGCGGCAGCTCTTTGTAAAGGCCACGGCCTTTACATTTAAACGGCATCGCTTCCAGTTCTTGTTGCAGCTCTTGCGGCTCTATGGCGATGACCCGTGCAGCATCTTGCCCGAACGAGACATCATTCGCGAACGGCTGGAACAAGAATTATTCCAGCACTATATCCTCCTCGATATGGGCTGGAAAAATACGGAAGACATTGGCCGTGAAGCCATTTCCAATGGGTATCACGAATGTGATTACACCCTCGACATTGAAGACGTCTGGAAGCAGCCGACGAAAGCCGTACCGCCAAGTCACATCAAATATGTTCTGCAAAGCCTCAACGATAGTACATATGCCCTCGCGACAGCCCAGTATATCAAAGACCATGCAGCAGATGTCCGCGCAGCTCGTTGGGTCGTTGACGTAAAAGCCATTAAAGCCGCACGTACACAAGCCCTGCAACCGCTGCAGCCAGCAGATATAGCAGCTATCAAAACACTCTATCATCTAGTATAATCGGTTCACTGTAAAGACCTCCTACGGGAGGTCTTTTTTTATGCAATCTTAACAGTACATTCCCTGTATTCACGCAATCTTTGCACGATTTACTATATCATGTCTATAGTTCAGCGCCAAAGCTGACACATAGCTTGTAGGGTTAAAATACATATGTTACAAAATGCAAAAAGAGAAAGCCTCTTTGTGTTATGATTAAGTTACCACACCAAATCCACACGAAAAGAGGTTTTCTCTCATGCTTAGCATAACACAAGAAGGGCGGTATCGTCTATCTCTTTTACGCTATGCGGAACGTCACGGCGTCATCCAAGCAGCTATCAAATACCATCGGAACCGGCAATTCATTTACCGCTTACGCTGGCGGTATGACGGGACAATCCAGTCCTTACTGCCCAAATCACGCCGTCCTCATTCCCATCCGGCACAGCATACGCCAGCGGAAATCCGGTTGATCCGGAATATGCACAGACGGCATCCGCATGACGGGTTAGTCGTCTTCTGGGCGCGGTATCCTGGTGAAAAAGTACAAATCGATGTCAAAGTGGTGCCAGCCGCTTGTATCGTCGGGGAAGCGCGCCGCCACCATCAGCGGATGTATCAATACACAGCCATTGATGAATGCACACGCTATCGGTATTTAGCGGCGTTTCCGGAACAATCTACGTATGCGTCGATGCAGTTTCTCCAACAGTTGGTACGGCATTTCCCGTTTCCTATTCGAGAAGTACAGACCGATAATGGCTTTGAGTTTACGAAACGGTTTGGAAAAGTCCCAGAAGATGATTTGACACTATTTGAAGAACAATTAAAGGCGTTTCATATTAAGCATCATAAAATCCGTCCCTATACACCGCGACACAATGGCAAGGTAGAACGGTCCCACCGCAAGGATAACGAATATTTCTATGCACGGCACACCTTCTTTTCTTTTGCTGATTTTAAACAGCAATTAGCGGTGCGGAATCGGGAATATAATCGATTTCCTATGAAGCCTTTGGGATGGAAATCGCCCAAAGAGGTACTCGACTCTTTTCGTACAGCATGTAACATATGATTGACAAACCTACACTTTTTTTATAATCTGTCACTATTTTTCTCTTGACTTTTGTCTCAACATGAGATAATCTATATAGGAACTAAAAAATAAAATATTTTTATTTAAGATAAAATATGTTTTTATGTTTTTACCTGTTTTATCTGTAACTTATTATCAGTCAATGGTGCTGTC
The DNA here is from genome assembly GCA_900540735.1 of uncultured Megasphaera sp. GTDB lineage: Bacteria > Bacillota > Negativicutes > Veillonellales > Megasphaeraceae > Megasphaera. The sequence goes on from UQHB01000031.1 coordinate 14,198, forward strand.
TTCTATAATGCAACGGGGTATTCCCAAGTCCTTATAGAAGACAGTTATTTTATTTGTTACTCTTATAGAGAGGGTGTTGACAATGAAACAATTAGGTAGAAAAGATTATGTAAATGAACACTTCCCCGTTCCCAAACTAGCGATCTTAGGATTTCAGCATGTACTCGTCATGTATTCGTCAGCTGTTATTGTACCTATTATTTTGGCACAAGCCTTACAGTTGTCGACAGAACAGTTAGCCTTTCTGATTTCAGCAGACTTATTTACCTGTGGTATTGCCACGGTCTTACAGTCTTGGGGGATTGGCCGCTTTATTGGCATCAAACTTCCTGTTGTCTTAGGCTGTGCCGTCATTACCTTAGGGCCCATGATTGCTATCGGTAAAGCCAGCGGCTTGACTGCATTATATGGTGCCATTTTAGTATCAGGCTTGGTTATTTGTATCTGTTCTTTCTTTATTGAACATATTCTAAAATTTTTCCCTAAAATTGTCGCCGGCTCACTGGTCACCATTATCGGCTTTTCTCTCGTCCCCATTGCCTTAAAAGATATGGCAGGCGGCGTCAATGCGCCGACCTATGGTTCTGCTGAAAATTATGGTCTCGGCCTCTTTGTCTTACTCTTAATCTTAACCATTAATAAATGGTGTACAGGGTTTATTAAATCAATTGCTATTTTGATTGGCTTAGTAACGGGTACCATTATTGCTTACTTTTTAGGTATGGTCGATTTTACGCCGCTTACAAAAGCCAGCTGGTTTGCTATGGTTCATCCTTTCTATTTCGGCTTCCCTACCTTTGATACAGGCGATGTCTTATTAATGGCTCTCTTTTTAATCATTAATATTGCCGAATCAGTCGGTATTTTCTACATGATTGCCGATATGTGTGAAGTAGAAATTTCTCATCGTGATATTGCCAACGGTATTCGCGCCGAAGGGTGCGCTCAAATTCTCGGTGGCTTCTTTAACTCTTTCCCTTATGTTACATTTTCACAAAATGCAGGCCTCATGAATATTACAGGGGTCAAAAACCGTCATGTCTTAGTCGCTACGGCCATTATTTTATTAATTCTTGGGGCTGTGCCAAAATTTGCTACCTTAACCACTTTAATCCCTCATCCTGTTCTTGGCGGCGCTATGGTTTGTCTCTTTGGCTCTATCGGCGCTAACGGTATTAAGATTTTATCGTCTATTGATTTCAGTCGTAATGAAAATATCTTAATCGTTGCGTGCAGTGTAGGTATCGGTCTCGGCACAACAGTTACGCCCGGCCTTTTCACCGCCTTCCCGCCGTTCTTCCGGATGCTGTTGGAAAATGGCATTTTTACGGGGACCTTTACAGCCATTATCTTAAACCTCGTTTTTCACTACCAAGATATGTTTCCTAAAACACAAGCACTGAAGGATACACTCCCTGTATCCATAAAAATTAATGAATCAAAATAAGGAGAACCTATGATGTTACTTATTGGAAATGGGCAAGTCTATACCCGCGACCCAAACCAGCCATATATTAAAGACGGAGCCATTTTAGTAGACGGGACAACGATTGCCGCTATTGGTTCAACAGACTCCCTGCGTGCCACATACCGTCAGGCCCGGTATATCGATGCTAAAGGCGGCATCATCATGCCCGGGTTGATTAATATCCACGATCATATCTATAGTTATATGGCTCGCGGCCTTTTTATCAAAGGCTATGCGCCGCAAGGATTTCTCGACATTTTAAACGGTCTCTGGTGGAACATCGACCGCCATCTGGATACGCAGTTAACCTATTTGAGTGCCTTAGGCACCTATATAGACTGTATCAAAAATGGCGTAACGACTATCTTTGACCATCATGCCAGTTACGGTGAAATCAAGGACAGCCTCTTTGCCATTGGCCAAGCGGCGACAGAAACAGGAATCCGCTCCTGCCTCTGTTATGAAGTATCGAACCGGGATGGTGACACCAAAGCCAAAGACGCAATCTTAGAAAATGAACGGTGGATTACCTATGCCCAGCACGATACGAGTGATATGTTAGCCGGTATGATGGGACTTCATGCTCAATTTACCATAAGTGACCAGACCTTTGCCTTAGCAGCAGAACATACGCCCCAAGGCGCAGGCTATCATATCCATGTCGCCGAAGGGATTGAAGATGTAGAACATTGTTTACGTCACTACAATAAACGCATCGTTGACCGCCTGTATGATTGGAATATTTTAGGCCCGCAGACTTTACTAGCCCACTGTATTTATGTCAATACCCATGAAATGGGCCTCATTAAAGATACAGATACCATGGTCGTCCACAACCCTGAATCCAATATGGCCAACGCCTGTGGCTGCCCGCCTACGTTAGACATGGTGCGCCGCCGCATCCTGACCGGCCTTGGTACTGATGGGTACACACAGGATATGATTGAATCCTATAAAGTAGCCAATCTGTTACATAAACATTTCCTCGGCGACCCGAACGCCGGTTTTACAGAAATACCAGAAATGCTCTTTACCAATAATGCCAAAATAGCCAACCGCTATTTTAAAACGCCCTTAGGTATCTTAAAACCCGGAGCCGCTGCCGATATTATCGTCACCGATTATATCCCACCGACACCGTTTACGCCATCATCTCTCAATAGCCACATTCTGTTTGGCATGACAGGACGTAGTGTCATCACCACCATTGCCAATGGCCAAGTCCTCATGCAAGACCGTATCGTAACGACCTTAGATGAAGACGAAATTTTTGCCCGTATCCGAAAAGGCGCTCAAGAACTGAGCAAGCGCCTCAATGCCTAACGGAAGGAGGAATAGTGATGAGTGATACAATGTGTCCCTTACCCTTTGACAGCTTAATGAACTGGCTTTTAGCTACAGCGCCGACAGGCACTATCTTTGGCGTTCATCATCTATATAGAGAGAACTACACGCCACCATACACACTCTTTCAGCGGCACCTCTCGCTGCCCTTAGGGCCTGCTGCAGGGCCGCATACACAACTTGCGCAAAATATTGCCGCAGCGTATGCCGGTGGCGCCCGTTTTTTTGAACTCAAAACGGTCCAAGTCATCGATGGTCCTGATTTACATGTCGAAAAACCGTGTATCACTGCAGCCCACGAATGTTACAACGTCGAATGGTCTACAGAATTAACAGTACCTCAAGCCTTTGCAGAATATGTTAAAGCTTGGTTTCTCCTGCATATTTTAGCCTTAGAGTACGGTTATGGCCGTATAGATGGCTTCCAGTTCAATATGTCTGTTGGCTATGATTTAAAGGGAATAAAAACGAAAAAAATAGATTCCTTTATTGAACACATGAAAGATGCGTCCCAAACTCCTATTTTCCAAGCATGTAAAACCTGGTTGTTACAGCATCTCAAAGCCTTTCAGAACGTATCGCCTGCAGATATAGAATCTATTTCACCACATATTTGTAATGCCCTTACTGTTTCTACGATGCACGGCTGTCCGCCAGCTGAAATCGAACGGATTGTTGTCTATTTACTGCATGAAAAAAAGCTTCATACCTTTGTTAAATGCAATCCCACCCTGTTAGGCTACGATACAGTGAAAGACCTCTTACGTAAGACCGGCTATGGATACATCACGTTTTCACAGGACCATTTTACGCAAGACCTGCAATACAGTGATGCCCTGCCCATGTTACGCCGGTTACAACAACAAGCACGAGAACTGGGATTAACGTTCGGCGTCAAATTGACCAATACCTTCCCGGTGGCAATTACGAAACATGAACTCCCTGGTACAGAAATGTATATGTCTGGGAAGCCTTTATTTTTCTTATCTTTGGCAGTAGCGCAAAAAATCAACCAAGATTTTCACGGTACGTTACCTATGTCCTATAGCGGCGGCGCCGATGTGCATAACATAAAAGACCTCGTCTCTGCCGGCATTTGGCCCGTCACCGTGGCTACGACCTTACTCAAACCGGGCGGCTATGAACGAATCCACCAGCTAGCAGCTAAACTAGAAGGTTTGACGATTCCCCCAGAAGTTGACGGCCGAAAACTTACGACCTTGCTCCAAGAAGCCATTCGAGACCCATATTATCAAAAGCCGAAACGGGCTATCCAACCTGTGCCTGTATCGCCTGCGCCATTGCCGATGCTTGACTGCTTTACAGCACCATGCCAAGGAGCCTGTCCTCTCGGTCAAGATATTCCTACGTACATGACACTCGTACAAGAAGGAAAATATGAACAGGCTTTACGCGTGATTTTAGATAAGAATCCCCTTCCCTTTATAACTGGTACGATTTGTTATCATTCCTGTACTAACTATTGTAACCGGAGGTTTTATGATACAGCCGTCCATATTCGCGCGAATAAGTTAATCGCCGCTGAAAAGGGATATGCTACAGTCCTAAAGCACCTTGCGCCACGGTCTAAGCCCCTTGGTAAAACAGCTGTTGTCCTCGGTGGCGGCCCTGCAGGACTGGCAGTGGCTTATTTTTTAGCCCGTAGCGGCATGACCGTTACACTTCGGGAAAAAGAACGTCAATGCGGCGGTCTGGTTCGCTCCTATTTATGCCATCAGCGGCATCAACTTACAGATGAAGCCATTGATAAAGATATAGCTCTCGTGAAAGCGATGGGAGTCTGCATCATCGAAGAGGCCCCAGACGTGCCATTAACGCAGTTACGAGCAGATTATGACTACGTTATTTTTGCCGTGGGCGCTGTCGCCGCAGGTATTCTCAAGCCATTCGATAAGACACGTCAGCCCCTTCCTAAGGGACGTATCTATAGTGATGCCGGTCTGGCACTGACAGAAAAAGATACAGTCTCCGTTGAAAGCCCTACGAATCTAACGTCTCTCCCAAGAGTCTATGCCATTGGTGACGGCCGGCGTGGTGTTTCTTCTGTCGCCTTAGCCATTGCCGATGCGCAACGTACAGCAGCGGCGATTCTCCCGGCAGAGCAATTCCAGCCGCTCCAGTCTTTAGTCTGTACGGCTACGGCGCCGAACGAGGGCTGTGATGCGCGCTGTCTGCACTGCGATGTCCGGTGCGAACAATGTGTAGAAGCCTGTCCGAACCGGGCCAATATAGTCATTACGATTACCAGAGGACCGCAAATCTTACATCTCGATGGACTCTGCAATGAATGCGGTAATTGCCAGACCTTCTGTCCTTGGTCTGGTGCGCCGTACAAGGATAAATTCACACTATTTCCTACACATGATGCGATGATAAAGAGTCATAATCCTGGTTTTACCGTCATCAATCGATTGTCAGAAACGTATGAATTACGGCTCCAACAAAATATTACGCTACATGAGTTACCATCAGATGATACGTCTGTCCCTATAGCGATTAGAGAATTAATCCAGACTGTATTCCATAAATATGCCTTTTTACTTTAAGAGATGGTGTGGTGATACTGATGAGTGATGTCACTCTTTTTATTAATAATCAACCTGTTACCGTCGATGGAGACCGGCACCTGCTCGATATTCTGCGTAATGATTTACGCTTAAAATCTGTCAAAGACGGCTGTAGTGAAGGTGCTTGCGGTACGTGTACGGTCATTATCGACGGCAAAGCCATGAAAGCATGCGTACAAAAAGCCATGCGCCTCCAAGGGAAACATATCCTCACTGTCGAAGGCTTGTCACCACGGGAAAAAGAGGTCTTTGTCTATGCCTTTGGTGAAGCCGGCGCCGTCCAATGCGGCTTTTGTATCCCTGGTATGGTCATGTGCGCCAAAGCCTTATTAGACCAAAATCCCACACCGAACAGGCTCGATATTGTCCACGCTATTCGCAACAATATTTGCCGCTGTACAGGCTACAAAAAAATCATTGACGGCATTGCCTTGGCGGCCGACATGCTGTACCATCACACGCCCATTCCGACAGAAGAAACGTATCAACATGTCGGTGCCCGCTGCCATCGCATTGATGTCAAAGGAAAAGTACTCGGCACAGGCCAATACGTTGATGACCTCGATGCCGTCGATATGCCGGGCCTATGTTATGGCAGCGCTGTTCGCAGTGCCTATCCCAGAGCGATTGTCAAAGCCATTCATACAGAAGAAGCCCTGGCTCTGCCCGGCATTCTAGGTGTCTTCACGGCAGCCGATATTCCCGGGTCCGTGAAAGTCGGCCATTTAAAGACCGATTGGGATGCCATGATTCCTATCGGTAAAACGACACATTATTTAGGTGATGCCATTGCCTTAGTCGCCGCTGAAAGTCCGGAAATTTTGGCCGAAGCGAAAAAACTAGTCCACATCGATTACGAACCATTACCACCACTCACGGATGCCCGGACAGCCATGCAGCCAGACGCGCCACTCGTCCATGACGAAGAAGACTCGAACATTCTGGTTCACGAACATCTAGTCCGCGGTGATGCCGATGCCGTCATTGCCGCTTCTGCCTATAAAGTGACGAACCATTACGAAACGCCATGGACAGAGCACGCGTTTTTAGAGCCTGAATGCGCCGTTGCCATGCCCTTTGATGGCGGCGTCTATATTTATTCTACCGATCAAGGGGCCTACGACACACGCCGTGAAACGTCACTCATGCTCGGCTTGCCGCCAGAAAAAGTAATTGTCGAAAATAAACTGGTCGGCGGCGGTTTTGGTGGCAAAGAAGACGTGACGGTCCAACATTTAGCGGCTCTCATTGCTTATAAACTGAAACGGCCTTGTAAAGTAAAACTAACGCGCCAAGAAAGTATTCTCGTTCACCCCAAACGTCATGCCTTTAGTATGGACTTAACGACAGCCTGTGACGAAAACGGAAAATTAACAGCCATGAAACTCGTCGCGCTAACCGATAATGGTGCTTATGCGTCTCTCGGCGGCCCGGTCCTGCAACGGGCCTGTACGCATGCGGCCGGACCCTATAATTATCAAACTATTGATATTGAAGGCACTGCCGTGTATACCAATAATCCACCAGCTGGAGCGTTTCGCGGCTTTGGTGTTACCCAGACTATTTTTGCAACAGAAATGAATCTCGACGCCTTAGCCACGCTAGTTGGTATTGACCCTTGGGAAATGCGGTACCGCAACGCCATCCGCCCTGGTGAAGTATTACCAAACGGACAAATTGCTGACCCTTCCACGGGTCTTGTCGAAACCTTACAAGCTGTCAAAGATACATATTACGCCGCCTTCCCCCATGTAGGCCTGGCTTGTGCCTTTAAAAATGCAGGTGTCGGTGTAGGTCTGCCCGATGTAGGCCGCTGTCGTCTTGTCGTCCAAAACGGACACGTCCATATTTACTCGGCCGCTTCGTGTATTGGCCAAGGTGTCGGTACAGTCTTAACGCAGATTATTTCCGATACAGCCCGTATTCCTGCCCACATGATTATCTGGCATAGCCCCAATACAGCTACATCGCCAGATTCAGGCACTACGTCCGGGTCCCGGCAAACTACGATTACTGGCGAAGCAGGCCGGCGCGCCGCTGAGTTATTGCGCCGGGCTCTCTTTACGGCCAAACACTTGCCGTACCAGATGACGAGCCGCAAAAGTGATTACTTAGAAGGCGTGACGATTGACACGGAAGATCCAGACACAGCAGCCATCATCTTTACAGCAGAAGACCTGTCCCTCTTAGAAGGGAAAGAATTTCATGGCGAATACTATGGCAAAACCGATGCCATGGGCGCCCCAGTACCGCACCCTGTCTCGCACGTCGCCTATGGCTACGCCACGCAAGTCTGTCTCCTAAATGACGATGGGACTATTAAAAAGATTGTCGCCGCCCATGACGTGGGCCGGATTATGAATCCCAAAAGCGTAGAAGGACAAATTGAAGGCGGCGTCATCATGGGCTGCGGCTATGCCCTGACAGAGCAATATCCGCTACAAGATGGTAAGCCCTTAGCCAAATATGGGACATTAGGTCTCTTCCGTGCCGATAAAGCTCCTGATGTAGAAGCATTGCCCTTAGAAAAGAAAGGCGTCGATGTAGCGTGCGGGGCTATTGGCGTCGGTGAAATTACCTCGATTCCCACAGCGCCAGCCATTGCCGGAGCGTACTATGCCTTTACGCATACGCTTCCGACAACATTGCCCTTAGAAAATACGCCGTATAGCCGGAAAAAACCAGTTCGTAAAAAAGCATAATGTATCCCATAAAAATAGCGTCCACGTAAATGGACGCTATTTTTATACGTAGCAATGCTACGACTTAGTATACTTCGATGCCTTGTTTCCGCAACACCTTACCAGCCCGTACATCTTGGTATTGGCCGTTTTTGATTTCAAAGACGCCATTGACCATGACATATTCAATCCCTTCGGGATACTGTACAGGGTCGGTAAAGGTTCCTTTGTCGATAACTGTATCTTTATTAAAAATCGTAATATCTGCAAAATTTCCAGCTTTTAATTGGCCCCGTCCTTTGATATGGAACGTTGTCGCCGGTTTCTTCGTCATTTTATAGACTGCATCTTCTAAAGAAAGAGTCTTTTCTTCACGCACGTATTTCCCTAAAATCCGGGGGAAAGCGCCATACACACGAGGATGGGGTTTACCAGCCAAGAGCCCGTCAGTGCAGGCATTCATTTCCGGCCGTTGCAGGAACCGTTTTACATGGTCTTCTGTCCCATAAAAATCAACCATACCGACAGCATTATCTTCTTCAACGAGTAAATCAAAGGTGGCATCATAAGGATTTTTACCACGTAATTTCCCCAGTTCTTCTAAGTTCAGGCCGACAACGTCCTGATTCTTTGCCAAATGAACGCTCGTAATATAGATGCCGCTAAGACCTGCGAAATCGACGAAATTATCCCAGCCCGGAATACCATGTTCCATATCATAGACCATTTTCTTGCGTAAATCAGGCTGTGTCAAGCGCTGTAACGCCGCTTCTGTACCGCCATCATAGACCCAAGGCGGTAAAATAACGCCAAGCATCGTACTGCCTGCTACGTATGGATACTGGTCATACGAAATAGGAATCCCTTCTTTTTCGCCTTCCTCTAAAAGGCTCGCCATGTCATCGACATACTTCCAGTTTTTCTTACCGCATACTTTAAAATGAGAAAAATGAATTTGTACACCCGATTCACGGCCTACACGAATAATTTCTTTCATTGAGTCCACAATCGTATCGGCTTCACTGCGCTGATGCACGACGTAAAGCCCCTTGTATTCAGCGACGACTTTGCACATAGCAATAATTTCTTCTGTATGACTATAGGCGCAGGGCATATAAATCAATCCATCAGAAAGGCCTACGGCGCCGCTTTCCATTTCCCGGCGGACAATATCGCACATTGTATCAAGTTCTGCCGCCGTTGGCTGCCGGTCTTCGAGACCCATCGCTTCCATGCGGACATTACCATGAGGCACGAGATAGCATTCATTGGGTCCTGGCTGCGCTTTGGCAATGAGTTTTAAATAGCCATCGGTTGTTTTATAATGCCAATCGACAGTATCACTAATCCCATCGAGACCAGCCAGATTTTCCCGCCATGGCGCAATATATTGTTCTGGCAACGGAGCCATGGAAATCCCATCTTGACCGAGTACTTCTGTCGTAATACCTTGATGGATTTTGGGTAATACCTGAGGCTTGGTCAAAATCTGTAAATCACTATGGCTATGAGTATCAATAAAGCCTGGTGCAATGACAAGTCCCTGTAAATCAATTGTTTCATCTGCATCACTAATATCGACCTGACCGACAGCCTGAATCGTATCGTTGACAACAAGGACACTGCCAAGATATGGTTTTTGTCTCGTACCGTCAACGATTAATCCATTGTTAAATAAAATTTTCATACTATGCCTACACTTTCTGTACTAGCTTTACTGTACAATATCTTGATACGCTACCTTGCGATAGCGTCGTACTAATTGTCCCATACCGGGTGTACCAAGAAATGTATTTTCTTTAGCGATTAACTGCCCCCGTAAGAATACCTTGTCAATGACACACTGTACGGTCATGCCATCATACGGTGAATAGCCACAAGTAGTGTGTAAATTATCAGGGCCAAAAGTCCGCTTTTGATTAGGATTAATGATGGTAATATCTGCATCCATCCCTGGTAGGAGTGAACCTTTTTGCGGATACAAGCCAAAGATTTTAGCGCTATTCGTACTCGTTACTTGGACGAACCGTTCTAACGAAAGGCGGCCGTTTAGGACTCCTTCACTAAACAATAAAGGCATCCGTTCTTCTACACCAGATACACCACCGGGACAAGCTCTGAAATCATGGACATTTTCTTCTTTTTCTGCCATCATAAAGGGACAATGGTCTGTTGCTACCACTTGAATCGTTCCCTTCCGCAACGCCTGCCACAAGGCTTTATTATCGGCTGCTTTCCGTAACGGCGGTGCCAACATATACTTAATCCCTTCAGCAGGACCACCAGCACTGAACTTGTCATCAGTTAAGAGTAAATATTGGGGACACGTTTCAGCATATATATTATCCTGACCTTGCGCGCGCATGAGTTCTATTTCTTGCACACTTTCATGCGCAGACACATGAACGATATACACAGGTGCATTACCAGCTACACGAGCAACGGCTAAGACCATAGCCACCGCTTCGGCTTCGGCAACACTAGGCCGTGTTAAAGCCTGGCCAATAGGAAGCACTTCTTCTGGCTTTAATTCATTCCGTAACATATTAGTAATCGCATCATTTTCTGCATGCACCGTAAGGAGTCCGTCATACTGTTTGATCACCCGTAAAATAGGTAATAACTGCGCTTCTTGCATCGGGTATCCATACGTCGTATAGGCTTTAAAACTAGGAAATCCTTCCTGAATAATCTCGCCTAAATCATGTAACACAGCATCATCGACGCGTTGAAACACACCGTGAAAACTATAATCAATAGGGCAATCTTTAGCTAATCCCTTATACGTCTCAAAAGGTATCCGCAACGAACAACCATCAGGGCCAAAAGCCATATGGTCAATAATCGTCGTTGTACCACCACAAGCGGCGGCAATGCCACCAGTCAAAAAGGTATCGCACGCCCGATATTTAGGCGATTGTTGCAAATCCATATGGGTATGAGGGTCAATTCCACCGGGGCAGACATACATGCCACTGGCATCAATGACATCTTCGCTACCCTGATGCAGGGACTTACCAATAGCCCAAACCTTGCCATCTTTAATCGTTATATCACTTTGAAAGTGTTCTCCTTCTAAGCAAATCGTACCATTTTTTATAATATAATCCATGTTATGTCATCACTTCTTTTCACACTATCCTTATGATTCATGTTTATCAGGAGCAAGTTCTGTTGTCAATACTTTGGGCGGAAATAGTTTTGAAAAGACTACAAAAGCAATAAACCCAACGATTAATCCCGGTAAAATCGGTTGACCAATTTTCATCCCAAAGAGCAGTCCCTTAGAAAATTGTTCCAAATACACCACCATAATAGTACCGCCTATAAGCGAAGCAATCGTTCCGGCAAAGGAAGCGCCTTTCCAGTAATGACCTAAAACATATGGGAAGAAAGAGCCCGCAGCCCGCAAGGTAAACGAAAACATAAGAATCGTAATAATACTTGACGTATTTAATAAGGCTACGGCTAAGGATAATAATCCAGCCAAAACCATGACGATACGTGTCACTTTCATGACATCACCATCAGTGGCATTAGGATTTATGTGTTCACGATAAATATCGTTCGCAAAGATAGAACCAGCACCTAATAAATCAGAACTTGCGCTCGACATCGTTGCCGAAATAATACCAGAGAACAAAATACCACATACAAGAGGCGGCATGGCATGAACTGCTAATACAGGCAGAGCATACCGGGAACCAACAGATTTGAACATCGCCGCATCAAAAGACCCCATATGGATTAAGGCCAACACAGTGACGCCAAGAATGGCCGGAATAAAGCCGTAGATAAAGTTAATAATAGCCGCTAAAATAGAACCTTGTTGCGCCGCTTTCCCATCTCGTGCCGCATAATACCGTGACACCGCTTCTTGTCCTACTGTAAAGGTCGTAATATACATAATGGTCAAAGAAATAACATCGACTACATCATACCCTTCAAAGAGGTCAAACGTTTCTGGTGGAACATTGGCAACAATTTGATTCCAGCCGCCAGCCAAATCAAATGCATACGGAATAGCAATGGCCATACCAAAGACGATAAAAAATACTTGAATAAAATCGGTCAATGTAACACTCCACAGACCACCCATAATGGAGTAAATCGTAACGATAACACATATTGCTATAACAGAATAGGAAAAACTAAGACCAACCATGGTCGATAAAATGACAGCTGATGCAATCATCTGCGCAGCTGTTGCGCCAACTAAGGGCAAAAACATAATAATCGCTGTAATAATACCGGGAAGTCTGCCATAGCGGCGGCGAAAATATTCCGGTACTGTTTTAACAGTGGCCGCTCTAAACTTAGGAGCTAAAAAGGTTAAAATAACAAAGGCAAATCCCATGGTAATAACATACCAAGCCGCGCTGATACCAAATTTTCCCATTCCTTGTTGTACAACACCTAAGGAACTACCTCCACCGATTTCAGTTGCCGCCAGTGTCCCAGCCATTAAAATCGGACCTAACCGACGACCAGCTACCATAAAATCTTTATTATCCGAAATCATATTTTTGGAATACCAGCCTACAAATAACATAATCGCCATGTAGGCAATAACGACAGCAATAACAATCCATGATGTTTCCATAGGACATTCCCCCTTTTTACGTAACCAAACACAGGAAAAAATCATCTATACAAAAAAGCCAGAACAATATATTCCCCTCGGAAATATTGCTCTGGCTTCATTGCCAACAGTATCTAGTTTGTGCCTTTTATTTTAACAACGCTTTCATTAAGGCTTCATAACAAACAACGGCTTTCGTCAATTGGTCTAATTCGATATATTCATCTACAGTGTGCGCCAAGTTTTCCCGTGACGGCCCCATGCCTAACGTTTTAATATGGGCTTCACCAGCATAATGACTGCCATTGGTGCAGAAATTATATTGTGTAATTTCCGGTGTATATCCTTCATCTAATAATTCTTGATAGGCATCCTGAACGAAGTCATCTTCCGTTTTATATAACCAGCCAGGGAAGAACCGCTGCGCTTTGATTTCGCTGCCCGTATAGCAAACTTCACTTCCTTCACTATACGAGACCTTCGCTTTTAATTCGCTGTCTGTTGCCATGAGTTTGTCCAGTACATCCTGAATCGGTTTCAACACCGATTCTTTTGTTTCTCCAACGAGTAAGCGCCGGTCATAGGTAACGCGGCAATAGTCAGGTACTACAGAGGCGCCGGGATAAGGAGAAGAAATAATATCGGTCAATTCCAAAATCCCGTCACCTAATACATCATGATGAGGCGGCGCAATTTGTTGGATAGCCTGAATGACCTTGGTCATTTTATATACGGCATTAATCCCTTTTTCCGGATTGGCCGAATGGCAAGATTTACCAAAGGTTTCTACAATCACTTCAGCTCGTCCGCGCTGACCAATTTTTAAATTGAGCTGTGACGCTTCACCGATGATAACGTAATCTGGTTGAACATATTTACTGATTTCCCGCGATGCCACACCTTCAAAACATTCTTCGTGTACAACGCCGGCAACAAAGATTTCACCAGCAAAATTTTTATGGGTCTTCGCCGCAAAATCAGCTGCTCCTACAACCATAGCGCATAAGGCGCCTTTCATATCGGATGTGCCACGGCCATACATTTTACCATCATGGATTTCTGCGCCAAAAGGCGGATACGTCCATTCGTCCGGATTCGGTACAGGCACGGTATCCATATGGCCGTCAAACAGAAGTTTTGTCCCTTCTTGTTTCCCTTTAATAGAACCAATCAAATTACCATACCGGTCAACATGAATCGTGTCAAATCCATGGCTTTCCATGTAATGGCGCAACACTGTAGCTACACCGTTTTCATGGCCAGAATAACTTTGGCTTTGAATACATTCTGTACATAAGGTAATGACATCTGTATCTGTGTGTTTCATTGGTACCCCTCATTTCTCGTCTTACGCTTTTTCGTAACTCGACGCTTTACCATCCCAAACGATAGCATCATAATTTGCTTGATCTGTATTCCCTTCTGTGCTAAAGCACAATACAGTTGATGTATCGTCTAGTTGTAAGGTCTTACGATATGTTTCATATGCTGGGTTCGTCATCAATTCTACGACAAGACCACTCGTTACAGCTCCACTTTCACCGGAAATAATGCGTCTATCTCCTGCGACAGGAGCCCCCAAGACGCGCATTCCTTTAGCTGTAATAAAATCTTCACAGGCTATAGCATAGTCAGCATAACTATCGAGAACACGCCACCCAATATCACAGGGTTCGCCGCAGTTAAGACCGGCCATCATGCTATTCATATCGCCTGTAACGAAATGAAGTTTGCCATCATGGGCTTTGGCTGTCCGGAAAATACAATCAGACGTCGTCGGTTCAACGATAGTAATGATTGGTTTATCCTTTCCTGTATATACTTTGGAAAAGAACCCCGTAACAGCACCGGCTAGAGCGCCAACGCCGGCCTGAATAAAAATATGTGTCGGCTTTTCCGGTAATGACTGATACGCTTCCATGGCCATCGTACTATACCCTTGGATAATCCAACGCGGTATATCCTGATACCCCGGCCAGGACGTATCCTGCACCATAATCCAGCCTTTTTCCATAGCTTCTTTATTGGCCAAACGAACAGCATCATCATAATTTAAATCCGTAATAGACGCTTCAGCATGTTCAGCCTGAATATTGCGCAATCGTTCTTCGCTGCTTCCTTTGGGCATATAAACAACAGCCTTCTGGCCTAATTGATTGGCTGTCCAGGCAACGCCCCGGCCATGATTGCCGTCTGTAGCAGTAACGAAGGTTAATGCTCCCAGTTTTTCTTTAATCTCTGGTGAAACCATTCTGCTAAAAGGCAAATCCTGAATATCCATGCCCAAACGTTTAGCAATATAACTGCCAATAGCAAAACTACCGCCTAATACTTTAAAGGCATTGAGGCCAAAGCGATACGATTCATCTTTCACAAAAAAACGATGCAGGCCAATCTTTTGAGCCAAATGGTCTAACCCAACTAACGGCGTTTTCTCGTACATCGGAAAAGACTGATGAAAAGCCTGTACGTGCGCAACATGACTGGCATCCAAAAAAGAAATATCTTCTGGCTGCGCAGCATATCGTTTAAATGGAGTCAGTTCCATCCTTATCTCCTCCTAAATATTTTTATAAAATCATTTTATTATCAATTATTTTTATTGATATTTTTATATTTCTATTACGTTTTAATATTATCTCAATTTGAGACGAATGTCAATAGAAAAAACCGCCAATTCTAGAATTGACGGTTATATTTATTGTAAATGGTACTCTTTTAATTTACGATATAACGTTGCCCGGCTAATCCCTAAAAGAGTTGCCGCTTTATCGACTTTCCGTGGTTCTGACGCCACGATTTTTAAGGCCTTTTCAATAGCTTGTTTCTCTAAAATATGCAGATTCAGCATCTGCGGTTCTTCTGGCATGCTGTTGCCACGGACAGCACTGGCAATCAATTCGGCCATTTTTTCCAAGAATTGAATCATCCATTCTTTATAATCTAAAAAATACGATGTCTGCTCTTTGGAAAAACTAACCAACCCAATGACGCCGACAGCCTTTCCTTCTACCATAATGGGCGCCGCCAATTCTGCATCTTCCGGGCAATCATGATAAAACGGACAGGGCTCACACAAGGCATGCTCACCAGGACAGTCAATAAAACTTAAAACCCCCGTTTTCATGACATGTTCATAAACAAAACTCGCATTTTTCCTGCCACATCCCGTGGCATATTTGCCAGTCCCGGCAATACGAATGCCGCCATCATCTATGACTTCTACTTCCATAGGAATCACTTTAGCAATTGCTTTCGCTGTATGTTGTACCACTGCTGCATGTTCCTGTAAAATACTCATCCCTCTGCCTCCTTATATAAAATAGTATAACATAGGCCTGAGGAATTCCCAACACATTGCACCATGCGCCGGTCCTGTAAGAATCGTTTTATTTACAATCACATTTTTCCAAGATTAATATCCCTGTATATAAAGTTCCTGTCAGAAAAACTCCTACATAAAAATCAGACTTTTTCCGCTACCGCTGTTATCTTTTGTTTATTATACTAAACTCATAAGTTACGTACGAGCGGGTTATTCGAGAAAGGAGTTTTTCTATGTTACAGGCATTGTACAACTTTTTTAAAACTGGTCCTGACATCGAACCGATGAAGGACAAAGACGCTGTAAAAAAGAAATTTGACAGCGTAAAATGGCGCGTTTTCGCATCCATTACGATTGGCTACGCCTTCTACTACATTATCCGTCAAAGTTATTCGGTCATTAAGAAACCGTTACTCGCATCTGGTATCGTTACACCTACGGAAATCGGTATTATTGGTTCTATTTTCTTCGTTACTTATGGGCTTGGGAAATTTACGAACAGCTTCCTAGCAGACCGGATGAATAACAAACGCTTCTTTGCCTTTGGCTTATTCATTTCGTCCTTGACCATGGTCGGCATGGGCCTTGTGAATTCGTTCATTCCCTTGGCTGTCTTGTGGGGCTTGAACGGTTGGTTCCAGTCCTATGGTGCTGGCCCGTCCATCGTTGCCCTGAACCAATGGTTTAGTAACAAACAGCGCGGCACCTTATACGGCGTATGGTTTACGAGTCATAACTTAGGCTCGTCCTTTGCATACTTTGCCATTGCTGCTATCGTTTCGGCCTATAACTGGTCCATGGGCTTTATTGCAGCTGGTATTATTTCCTTAGTCGGTACCCTCTTCATTTACCTCGGCATGAGTGACCGTCCGGAAACACAAGGTCTCCCCAATGGCGCAGTATACTACGGCGAAAAGACGCAGGAACAAATCGAAGCAGAAAAGAACAAATCTGTCGGTTCGATGCAGTGGAATGCAGTTGTTAAAAACCCGGCTGTGTGGATTCTCGGCTTATCTTCCCTTTGCGTTTACATCGCTCGCTATGCTGTTGAAAGCTGGGGCGTTGTCTACTTAACGTCGCAAAAAGGCTACGACATCATGGGTGCTGCCGGTGTTATGGCGTACATGCAGGTTGCCGGTATCTTCGGTGCTCTCCTTTGTGGCTGGATTTCGGATAAATTCTTCAATTCGAAACGCAACATGCCGGCTCTTATTTACGGCGTACTCTACTCCTTATCGATTGCAGGTTTCGTCTGGGCTCCTCAGTCCTTTACGACAGATATGCTCTGCATGACCTTCTACGGCTTTACCATGGGGGCTCTCGTCTGCTACATGGGCGGCCTCATGGCAGTCGACATCGTACCGAAACGCGTTACTGGCGCAGCGATGGGCATGATTGGCCTTCTCAGTTATGCCGGCGCGGCTATTCAGGAATTCATTACTGGTAAACTCATGACGATTACCATCGTTGGCGGTGAAAAAGTATATGATTTCGGCTTGGCTACAGAATTCTGGGTTGGCGCAGCTGTCGTCTCCACTTTGCTTGCTCTCCTCGTTTGGAATGCCAAACCACAGGAAGATTAATATTACTCTCCCCGCTTATCTGAAATAGAAACCCGCTTGGCCTCTACTGGTCAGGCGGGTTTTCTATTTTCTCGGCCCTTCTTTCATGGTATAGTATATATATGATGAATTGCAACTTTTAGTGCGACACTCGTAATTCATGTACAAGTACCTCAAA
>UQHB01000032.1 GCA_900540735.1 uncultured Megasphaera sp.
TACACGAAATCTACTGTGAGTTTTTTAGTTGTCGCACTTTATTTTACAATCTATCAGTTACAAAAATCCTGCCATCTCCTGGCTTTCCTCGGTTTTCAATTCTAGCACTATGAATAATCGTCGTAATAACTTCGGTTTTATGTTCATCATGAACAACAATATAAAGCATTTCTTTAGGAAGTTCATCATATCGTACTTCATCAATGACAACACCACGTTGTTTGCCGCGCCCCATAACATGCCAATGGGTTAAACCATAAAATCCTTTTTCTGCTAACTTTTGTTTCACTATAGCTACCTTTTCACGTCGAATAATAGCTTTTATTTCTACCATATATTTCACCTCACATAAAACAAGCGACGAAAAAGAACGATGTTACGGACTTCTTCGTCGCTTGTATATATAATTAGGGGGAGGGAGTACTAAATCATTTTATCCACTTCACTAAGAACATCATCCATAATTGCCATAGCTTCACGGATCTGTTCTTCTGTGATAATAAGAGGTGGAGCCACCATAATCGTATTTTCATGAGAATACGTAAAGAATCCTCTATCGATTAACATTTTAATAATCTTCGGCATGGTTCCTTCCGGGTCTTTGCCAAATGGAACAAGCGGTTCTTTTGTCGTTTTATCTTTGACTAATTCAATGGCTGACCAAAGACCAATATACCGGACATCACCAACACAAGCATGTTTATCCTTTAATTCTTCTTCTAATTCACCCAAGACTTTGCCAACAGTATTTACATTATCTAAAATATGAGCTTCATCATAGTAATGTAAGCATGCTACACCAGCTGCACAAGCCAAGGGATGACCACTATACGTCAAGCCACACTGCAAGACATGATCATTGAAGAAATCAGCAATTTTTTTAGAAACTGCCACACCACCAAGTTGTACATACCCGCAAGTAATACCTTTTGCAAAGGAAACAATATCTGGTTTGACGTTAAAGTTTTCGAAAGCAAACATCTTACCCGTACGGCACCAACCTGCCATAACTTCATCACAAATCATCATGATGCCAAATTCATCACAAATCTTGCGAACTCCTTCAAGGTATCCTTTCGGTGGAATAATAACACCGTTAGAACCAGTAATGGTTTCCATTACGATAGCAGCAATCATTTCAGGATTTTCATAAATAACCTGTTCGCGAAGTTTGGTAATGTAGAATTTTGTAGCATCTTCTTCACTAGCAAAATCAATTGCTTCTTGATATACATACGGTGTAAAGAATTTTACGAACCCTGGAATTCCCGGTTCTAAGGCAAAACGACGAGGTTCACCGGTTAAATTCCCAGCACCAAAGGATGAACCATGATAGCTGCGATAACGGCTCATAATTTTATATCGACCTGTATAGAGCCGAGCCATTTTAATGGCATTTTCATTAGCATCGGCACCACCATTGGTAAAGAATACTTTGCCCATATTATCGGGCATGCGATCAATTACCATTTTGGCTAGTTTAGAACGCGGTTCCAAGGCAAACGCCGGAGATAAGAAACAAAA
The DNA here is from genome assembly GCA_900540735.1 of uncultured Megasphaera sp. Lineage (GTDB taxonomy): Bacteria > Bacillota > Negativicutes > Veillonellales > Megasphaeraceae > Megasphaera. Next base: position 1,525 of record UQHB01000032.1, read on the forward strand.
TTTATCAGCTTGTTCTTTAATGGCTGCAATAATTTCTTTATTGCCATGGCCTACGTTAGAATTGACTAATTCTGAAGACATATCCATATATCGTTTGCCATCGCTGTCCCACAGGTAAATTCCTTCTGCTTTCGTAATAACCATAGGGTTTAAGTTTCCCTGTTTAGACCACGAATGTAAATTGTATTTTAAATCCATTTCTTTAATTTCTGCACTTGTCATCTCAACCATCTCCTCAACATTCCTAAATAAAAAATAAAAAGCAATGAGATTATTTTTCTTATTTTTCATAAGATGTATAAGCCTCATTGCTTTTGTTTATTTCGTTGTATGTATAATACCATTAAATTTTATATAATTCTATTGGTAAACTTACAAGCTTTATTGTGCATCTGCCCAAAACATAATATTTATAGGATTTTCTTTATTTTTAAGGCCATAAGAACGTTGAGTCTACTTTCTTCGGTTGCAATAGATATACCTAAAATTTGTTCAATTTTATTAAACTTATAGAGAATCGTATTGCGATGTACGACTTCGTGGGCAGCCGTATCTTTAACACTACAATCGTGATACATATAGTACTGCAATGTTTCCATTAAGTTAGATTGATGGGTCTGATCATATGCAACTAAAGCCCCTAATGTATCGTCATAAAATTTTCGAAGAATATCTACAGGTGTGCCATTTAACAGCAATTTATATATTCCTAAGTCGTCATAAAACATAATTTCTTTTTTCATATTTCCCATTAATAGTTGAATCGATACGGCCTGCTTATAACTTACAATAAGTTTGGCAATATGATTTACCCATGCACCAATACTAATTGAGCAATATATATCTTTACTTTCCAAAAACTCTAATAGTTCTTTTATTTTTTCATGCTTTTCTTCCCAATATTCTTGATTCAACACCATCACAATATCATTGTGATAAGCAAATGTCATACTTGCACTATCATATAATTTAACTAATGCCATCATTTCGTCTAAATCATAGTTTTCATCACCATGCATGACAGCAATACAAAATTGGCCTTCTGTATTAAATCCCTGACTTTCTAAAGCTACACATGCAGCTTGACACTGATCCGGTACTAATAAAATTTGTTTAATGTAAGCTAAATTGCTCTGTTTTTTCTTTTCATCTTCGATGATAAAACGGCATAAATAACGTGTAAAATCGACTAAATGCACTTCCCAAGGCAATACAAATATAGGAAATCCTACGTTATTACAAAACTCTACAGTGGAAAAAGGAATCTTTTTAATGTATGGCCCTATATTAACTACCAATCCAGCTACGTTCTTTTGATGCAGGCACTTGACATAATGCAGCAACCAGTCCGCTCCTTGATACATAAGACCAGTAATAAAAATTAATTCGTGTCCATGTAAAAAAGTTACCGATGGCGTGTTTTCAATCATATGAATCCATTCTACAGGACAGTCTAAGCCATTTTCTCCGCCAAGTAATTCCATTTTATATAAGTGCATACTTTTTTCATACAAATATTTCATAGTAATAGCCATACACACTGCCCCCTTTGTACACATACACAAAAAAGCACAATGAAGTAGCAACACTTCATTGTGCTTATAACCAATATAGTTAAGATTATATAGTGTTTTTAGTATAAATCAATTGATTTTTGTAAAATGTTATAAACAGTATGTATTATCCTACAATTTTATTTTCTCTTTCGCCTTCATAAATAGCAGTAGTAGGACAGACTAAACTGCATAATAAACAACCTACACACTTTTCTTTAATAAGACTGGGGACTCGTCTCGTCGGATGCCAAGCTAAAGCTTGATGACCGCCATCATAGCAAGAAATATAACATCTGCCGCAACCAACGCAGTCTTTCATCCGCCATTGCGGATATACTAAGGTATCACGGTCTAACTGATTACTAGAAACAAGATTAGGTAGTGACGCGCCTACTAAGCTTTGTAATGACGCAATATCATGTTCTACCATATACTCCGATAAGCCATCCGTTAAATCATCAATAATACGATACCCATATTGCATAACACTCGTTGTCACTTGTACATTAGATGCGCCTAAGAGAATAAAATCAAGGGCATCGCGCCATGTTTCAATACCACCAATACCACTGAGTGGCACACCTTGCAAGGATGGGCACGTCGCCATGTCACCAATAAACCGTAAGGCAATAGGTTTAACAGCTTTGCCAGAATACCCGGATACAGAGGATTTACCGGACACAGTCGGTTTGATCTGTAAGTTATCTGCCACATTAGTAATACATTTTACCGTATTAATGGCAGCCAGTCCCGTTGCACCACCTTCAATAGAAGCTATCGCAGGTACGGTCATATCCGTAATATTCGGTGTCATTTTTGCTAAAACCGGTAATTTCGTACCACGCCGCACGGCTTGACAGAAGGACCGGACTAGCTCTGCATTTACACCAACATCGGCTCCCATAGCTTCTACAGCCATTTGGGGACAGGAAAAATTACATTCAATAATATCTACGCCAGCTTCTTCAGATAGTTTAGCTAATTTTTCCCACTCTTCTTCTGTTTCTCCCATAATCGAAGATACGATTACTTTATTAGGGAAACGTTTTTTGAGATTATACAATACCTGAAGATTTTCTTCTAATGGGTGGTCTGAAATCTGTTCTAAGTTACGGAATCCAACGAAAGAAGCACCTTCTTTTTGTATGGTATCAAATCGAGGAGAAACTTCATTGGCCCGATAAAATCCTATCGTCTTAAAAACGAGTCCGCCCCATCCCATTTCCAGGCCTCGTGCCGACATTTCTTCATTACCTACGATGCAAGAAGAGGAAAGGAAAAATGGATTTTCACACTGTACGCCACAAAATTCGATAGATAAATCACCTTTCCGTTTCATAATTATCCTCCTTCTTTTAAGTACGCCAAGACTTTTTTCGCCGTTTTTCGAGCATTTCGTATAGCCACAACAGCAGAGGTATCTTTCAATAACTCTTCCGCTGAAAAAACGTGTTGTTGGCAATTCTGGTCATCATCTTCCACGATTCCAATATAAGCATCCGCTTCCATCGGACAGGTAGAAAATTTCATATCTTCTGTAATCCACTCCGTCTTCACGTTAGCATCATCCAAAATTTGTTGTCCTTGATGTTTTTCTTCCCAAGCAGCATCTTTTTTATAATATATCGTAGTATCTACGCCTTCGTGTGCTAAAAACGCTGCCGTTGCGGTAATAGCTAAATTATTACCGAATAAAATAACCTTTTTCTTAGTTTCTGTCTCAGGAAGTGTCGTTTTGATTTCATCTGCTAACACACACTGGGCTAAAAATAATTTAATTTTGGGAATATCAATAGGTGCATCAATTTTTCTCCGAGTACATGCTTTCTGACACAGAGCTTTGCCTTGGCAATCTAACGCACAAATCTCAGAAAACGGATTAGCAGAAATCATGGCTTTGTACGCACCTTTGAGGTTTTGAAAGTATAAAGCCCGTAAGAAACGGTCTGGTTTATTACTTGCCGGACAGGCTTTACTGCAAGGTGCATCGTAACATAGTAGACACCGACTTACTTCTTGCCTAATGTCAATCGGAACTATCGTAGTCATTTCATATACCTCCTGTCTTTTCTATCCTTGATGTAACATAAATACAAAAATCCCCTCTGTACATAAAATCGGTTTTTCCAGTATATCAATAGAACTAGGAAACTCTGGTTTTTCTGGTAATTCTGCAATTTTGAAAATGCGGCTTTGTATGGTAATTTTTCCTTCTTCTACCTGAATAATTCGGGCAATGTTTTCTAAGTAATCACCAGCATGCAAAGGTTCATACAAGCGAATTTTATGTACTTTTTTACAAATACCCATTTCTCCAGCGACTTTAGAAACTAAGCGTTGGCACACATCTTCTAATAACGTAATGCCACGAGCACCATTGACTACACCACCACCATAAAAAACATCTCTATCAGACATTCTATATCTCATGGAAACAGATTCGTCTATCCATTGTTTCTTTTCCATATCATTTCACCCCACTTATTCGACTTCAAACCACGGATCCGTAACGATGCCATCAGGCTGTTCACCTCGTTGTAAATGCTTTTTGACAACTAATGTGACAATGCCTTCAGCAACTAATTTAGGTTCATCAAAATATACCATTTCCCACGGTTTAGCCGTTGGATCAATGCGTTGTTTCAAGGTTGCTACTTTAAAAGTTTGGATCTTACAAGTACGAGATGTATTACCTGCTTTAAGTAGTGTAGCCGTATAATCCATTTCATCTCCTACATATACGTCTTCAAAAAATTCTACATTCTCATACCCTAAGCAAAGCGATTCATCTCCATCATGCAGAATCATTAATTCTGTTTCTACGTCGCCAATAAAATCAAATTGACGACCTACAGGAATCGTCCCATCTGGCCGACTTAAATCAGCAGTAGTCATTTTATAACTTAGTCTTGCTGTCGTTCTCATAATACAATCCCTTCTTTCTGTAATGTAGTATATTCATCATCACTAAGGTGCAGTATTTCTTGCGTATGTTGTCCTAATAACGGAGCTGGTGTATCGACACTTCCCGGTGTTTCAGATAATTTAATAGGGCATCCTTGAATGTACATATCACCAATAGTAGGATGTTCCATATGAACCATCATTTCCCGTGCCTGAATATGTGGATGTTCAATAGCTTCTTTCATATCCAGGACTGGTCCACAAGGAATACCAGCATCAGCAAATAGTAACTCTAAGTCTTTCTTTGTTTTATCTTTTGTCCATTCTTGAATTAGCTGTTGCAAGCCTTCCTGATAATGAATGCATCGTAAATCATTCGTCTTATATCGTTCATCTTCTAGCAGTTCCGGCTTGCCAATAGTATTACAGAAAATCCGGAATAACTTATCATTGCCAACACCTAAGGCAATATATCCATCGGCACAGGAAAAAATATCAAAAGGTGCAATAGAAGGGTCTATATTTCCTTGCCGCTCTGGGATTTCTCCATGCATCGTTGTTTTAACAATGCAGTTTTCTAATAACGAGAAAATCGTATCGACCATGGATACATCCACCATCTGGCCTTGTCCTGTTTTTTCCCGATGATATAATGCCATTAATACGCCTACGCAAAGGTAAATACCCGTTACATTATCGGCAACAGAAGGTCCTACTTTAACTGGGGGGCCACCTGGGAAACCTGTCAAATTTGCCATACCTCCCATAGATTGGGCAACAATATCATAGCAAGGGCGTGTAGCAAAAGGACTGGTTTGTCCAAATCCTGAACCAGCTGCATAAATCAAGGTAGGGTTAATTTTTTTCAAGCTGTCATAATCAACATGTAATTTTTCAGCTACACCAGCTCGATAGTTTTGTACAACTACATCCGCATCTTTGACTAAATCATAAAAAATTTTCAGTCCTTTAGGGTCTTTTAAATTAAGGGTAATTCCTTTTTTATTGCGATTTAAAAAAGCATAGAACCCACTTTCTCCGCTTTTTTCATCCATTGGTCCCCATTGTCGGCATTGATCTCCACCTAAAGGTTCAACTTTAATGACATCAGCACCATTATCTCCCAACAGTGTAGTACAAAATGGGCCGTTATATGCATGGGTTAAGTCAATAACTTTTAAACCATCCAGTGCTTTTTTCATGTTCCTCACACCCTTCTTTAGTATCAAAGCCATAGAGATACACCGTTAATCTCTATGGCTCTTTTGTATTACCTATTATCCTTGAATCACTTTATCTGCTAATCGTAAGAATGCAGCAATACCTGTTTCTAAATCTTCATCCGGTGTATCCTCTTCTTTGCAGTGAGATAAGCCAGCTGTAGATTTTACAAACATCATGACAGATGGTAAAATTTTAGCCATTTCTGCCGCATCATGTAACGGGCCGGAATACATCGCCGTCGCTTCACCAGTTTCTTCTTTTACGGCTTCTTTGCAAAGTTCTGTTAAGGTTGCATCGAAAATCGTCGGAGGAATACTCCATATCGGTTCAAACTCAACAGTAACACCATTATCTTCTGCAGCTTGGAGGCAAGCATTATGTGCTTCTTGATAGATTTTTTGTAATGTATCACTATCAATATGACGTTGGTCTAAGGAAATCGTACATTTTCCTGGGAAGATAGTAACTACACCAGGTTCTACGTCGACTTTACCCACTGTGCAGTATGCGTATTTGCCTTCGGTTGTATTTGCATTGCCAATATCTCTAAAGGCTAACGCTGCTTGTGCAGCAGCTAAGAATGCGTCATGCCGCATTGGAATCGGACAACCGGAATGAGCTCGTTGTCCTGTAAAAGTGATGTACTGCCGTTCACAACCAGTAATACCATATACACAGGCAACAGATTTATGTTGAGATTCTAAAATAGGAGCTTGTTCAATATGGAGTTCAATATATTGCGTAATATGTTTGAGTTTAAATTCTTCCCGTGCTTTAGGAAAATCATGTAAATCTAAGTGATACCGTTGTAAAGCTTCTTCAAAAGAAACACCATCAACGTCTTTTAATTTCAAAGCTTCTTCAATATCTGCATCTAAAGCACCGCTAATAGCAGACGAACCAATGCAGCTTCGTCCAAACCGTGCCCCTTCTTCATCGGCCCAGTTTACTAAATAAATGGTTTTCTTTGGCTTTTTACCATTTTTACCATACCTTTTAATAATGCCCATGCCAGCTACTACACCTAAGGCTCCATCTAACCAACCACCATTAGGTACACAGTCTAAATGGCTTCCAATGCAAATAGCTTCTTCTGTTTCACCAGGAATTTTAGCAAATAAATTATACGAAGAATCTACAGATAATTCCGCGCCTTCTTCTTTCATTTTTTCTTTAAACCATTCTAATGCTTTATCCCAAGTAGGAGTCCAAGCTACGCGATGAGCTCCTAATTCATCTGATGTCAACGATGCTAATTCCCGTAAATCTGTAATAACCTCTTTAGCGCATGTTTTCCATTCTGTACTCATATTCAAACACTCCTTTCGTCTTCTCCATACGTGTTATCTCTTGCAAACGATAAATTCACCCCAACCAGGTTCACCTAAAAATTCGCCATTTTGATATACTAGTTTTCCACGAGAATAGGTATCCGTAATATATCCTTTTAATTCCACGCCTTCCCAAATGGTATAGTCACAATCAGAATGCATTTTGTCATTCGTAATCGTAAATTCAATATTAGGATCATATAATACAATATCCGCATCTTTCCCTGGTGCTAATGTACCTTTTGTAGTACAACCAAAGATTTTCGCCGGATTTTCTGCACAAATTTCTACAACCTTTTCAAAGGATACATGACCTTTATTAGCTTCGCTCAACATATAGGGATATAAGTTTTCTACACCCATACATCCATTTGGAATCTTAGTAAAGTCGTCTTTTCCCCAATCTTTTTCAGCTTGTTTAAAGGGGCAATGATCCGTTGCTACGACATGAATATAGCCGTCTTGAATCCCTTTCCATAAAGCATCTTGGCTTGCTTTGCCTTTAATCGGTGGCGAGCAAACGAAATTTCTACCATCGTCTCGTTTATATACATCACAGGTGAAATTTAAGTATTGCGGACATGTTTCGGCATAAATTTCATAGCCTTCATTAATAGCCTCGCGTACAGCCTGCATACCAATGTCATTTGCTAAATGAACGATGTATAACGGAACCTGTAACGTTTTTGCCCAATGAATAGCCCGAATATCTGCTTCTGCTTCGACGGCCTCGGGACGGCTTAAGTAATGATACCACGGCGAAAGCTTGCCTTCTTTTTGGAATCGTTCAATATTTAAATCGATGACATCCGGATTTTCAGCATGAACAGCAATTAAGACATTCGTTTCTTTAGCACGTTCTAATGCCTTATAAATATCACCATCATTCATCATAAGGCCATCTTTTTTATATACCATAAATAACTTATAGCTCGGTAATCCTTCTGCTGCAGCTACAGAAAATTCATCCAATACATCATCAGTTAAATCTGTCAATGCTACATGGAATGAATAGTCTACACAAGCTTGCGAATCACATAAGGCTTTACGCGGAGCTACGGCTTCCCGAATACCTTGCCCTTTATGTTGGGTAACAAAGTCAAATACTGTCGTCACACCACCGCAAGCTGCTGCTCTCGTCCCTGCACCATAGCTATCGGCAGAGGTCGTACCGTTAAAGGGAAATTCTAAGTGTGTATGGGCATCAATCGCACCAGGCAATACATACTTTCCAGTTGCATCTACTACAGATACTCCATCTACTTGTAAATCCGTACCAATTTCTTTGATTTTTCCATCTTTTACCCAAATATCTGCTACAAACTTTTCATGAGAAGTTATAATCGTCCCACCTTTAATTACCCAATCCATACTAAGTGCCTCCTTATGTAATTTCATCTTCACAGGCATCGCATTTTACGGGCCATGACATTTTCTTTGCTAGATATTCATATCCTTTCGTTCCCAATATATCGCACAAATACCCTAACATAGCTCCACATACCATAGAAACAGCCAACAGTTGCCAATCACCATTAGCAGCAAACGTAGAGAAACATCCCATAAAAATACCTGGAATAAACGCAACATGCTTAACATGACCTAACCAACACATCAACACCGTAACAATACCACAAAAAATACCGACAGAATATGTGAAACTAATCACAGAACCTAGGTAAAACATCAGCATTGCACTAGCAATACCTGATAAATTACAGAGAACCGTCATTTTTACGCCCTTAAATCCATGCTCATTAAACGCAAAGTATGTTGTGCAACCAGCAAAACCAGCCCAGGAAATAAGCCCGAACACCATGGCTAATTCTGCCCAAATACCACATAGAATACCTGTTACAATGCCAAGAATACAGAGACTCATATGCATTCACATCCTTATTCAATTTTCAAAGTACAACACAAATCCGGTCGTATGCCGTAATCAAACGACTATCTTATCTTTAGTATAAAGTATTGTGAAAAAATTACCTATGTTTTGAAGTTTAAATATATTTGTGTATTTGCACAAACGCAAAAATAATAAAAGATAAAGTTCTCTATATTTTTTAATATAAAGAACTTTATCTTTTATTATTAAGGAGTATTATGCTAGTATTATGCTTTATTTAAAATCAGGATCTTGCGGTCCCCGTTGTTCAGATTTAGGTACAACCAATGTTCCTGTAGCTCTGCCAACTAATACAGGCGGATTCAACACATTCGCTGCGGAAAGAGCTAAGTCTTTATCTCTCGCTAATTCGATAACCTTATACGCTTCGAATTTACAGGTACGAGAAGAATTTCCCCGTTCTTCAATCCAACCAACGTATTCAATGAAATCGCCAGCATATACAGGAGCTAAGAATTCTACGCTAGAATAACCAGCGAATAAGCTTTCGTCACCATCATTACGGATACATAATTCCGTACCAACATCACCAAATATATCCAAGATATGCGAACCATTTACTAATTCTCCTGCATAGTGTGCATCTGCCGAACCCATCCGAACCCGTAACATTACTTTTTTACCAATCATAGTATTACCTCCTTCATATTTTCAGTAACTTCCTGCTTGATGATATCATTGTATCGTACTTCCCTAAAAAATCCCATGTCTGCCAACCTAATGTAATTTGTGCATTTGCACAAATTACTAAAAAAGTGTTTACTACTTCTCAATAATAGAGACAAATTATGGTATACTATAATATATATGCATTGATAAAGGAGGCGTGAAGACAATGCTTAAGATGGACGTTATTATCAAAGCAATGGTTCCCCATCAAGCCCAAATCCTTGGTGGATTAAATGGCAGCTATCGCTTAGTTTCTAATATCCATACGATTGAAGATAGAGAAACAGCTAGCTTTATTAGAGACCATGAGTTAATTTTTATGACAGGAGTAGCACTAAGCGGTACAGATATGCTTGAAGAGTTAATTCAAAGCATTACGGAAAAAAATATTGCCGGAATCATTATCAATACAGGCTTTTACATCTCTAAGATTCCCCAATCTATTATCACGATATGTAATCAAAAGTCGATTCCTCTCTTAGTGCTTCCATGGAAATATGTCCTAAGTGACTTGCAAAAGACTATTTTCCGTGAATTATATTCTAAGCAGTATAAAGAGGAATATGTTTCACAGATTTTAGAAAAAATCATCCATCGTCTCCATACAACCAAAAGTAAGTCAACAGACATGTTTCATATTAATGCCACCGAACGATACTGCGTTGCTTTATTGGATATTCCAGCAAATACAGGTAATATTTCTAAACTAGAACAACACTTAAAAAGCTTGCCCTTCGTGACACATGTATTTTCAGAAAAAATGATTGCAGACCGCCTGGTTATTATTTTCGTCCAAGATCAATGCCAGAGTTTAGTATATCACGAAAAAAATTTACAAAAATGGCTAGCCTTATACCCATTATCACAGTATAAAATAGGCATCGGTCAACCTTGTACGTCATGGAAAAACTTACCAACATCATATGAAGAAGCAGAATTAGCCATTGATACAGCAACAGAGCTTTCGTATGCAGAACCATTTATCATTTCTTTCCAAAATATTGCCTTATTAAAAATTATACAAAGTATATCGGATAAAGAATTATTGAAAAAATTTGCTGAACAAACGCTGGGAAAATTAGAAAGTTATGATGATAAGGATCAAGTAAATACGTTGCAATTTCTACAAGTTTGGTTAAAGCACAGTGGAAAAACACAGGCCATTGCGGATGAATTATTCATTCATCGCAATACTGTTGCATATAGAATCAATAAAATAAAAACACTCTTAGGATATACAGAATTAACGTACCCTATTATTAGTAACTTATTTTTCGCCTTGCTTATCCGTAATACGATGCCCTCAAAAGATTAAAATAGGAGGAACACACGATGCATATCTCTGTTTTAGGCTGTGGCCGCTGGGGCACCTTCCTCGCTTGGTACGCCCAGCACATCGGTCATGACGTTACCCTTTGGGGCCGCCCTGGTTCTACACACTTACAAGAACTCCAGCAAACACGCAAAAATGAATATGTTACCCTGCCTGACTCGATTACACTGACGACGGATTTACAGCACGCTGTAGAGGTGGCTGACATTTGTATTATCTCCATTAGTTCCCAGCAGCTCCGTGCATTATGCCACCAGCTTTCGCAGTTACCCATTACGCTAGCGCACAAGCCTATAGTCTTATGCATGAAAGGGCTAGAAATGGGTACAGGTAAACGTCTCTCTACGGTTGTAGAGGAAGAATTAGGTGCTTCTATTCCTGTAGCCGTTTGGGTAGGGCCTGGACACGTACAGGATTTTACGCAAGGCATGCCTAATTGTATGGTCTTATCGTCCCATGACGAGGCTTTGACGCATCGTTTAGTTAATGCCTTTACGAGTCCTCTCATCCGTTTTTATTATGGTCATGATTTGCTAGGTACTGAAATTAGCGCCGCTGCCAAAAACGTCATGGGTATTGCGGCAGGTATGTTAGATGGTGCCCATTTAACGAGCCTTAAAGGAGCCTTAATGGCTCGAGGAACGCACGAATTATCTCGCTTAATAGAAGCCTTAGGTGGCGACGCTATGACCGTATATGGCCTCAGTCATGTAGGAGATTACGAAGCAACTCTCTTTTCGCCTCATAGCAATAACCGCCGTTTCGGGGAATATTTTATGCAAGGAAAATCATTCTCCAAGCTTGCAGAAGGGTATTATACAACAGAAGCGTTGTTCGATTTAGCCAAAACGGTCCACGTTGAATTACCGATTACAGCGGCTTTATATGCCATTCTCTATGAAAAGAAAAATCCTCACGATGTGTTACAATCTTTATTTCTGCGCACTCTTAAAGCTGAATAAGCCTATACTACAAACGCCAGACTCTCAGAGCCTGGCGTTTCGTCATGTTATTTATCTTTTTCTCGTTCTGGTTTATATTCGTGTTCTTCTACTTCATGTTTCGTCACAAGGATTTTATCGACGCGGAGATTATCCATGTCCATGACTTCGAAGGTGAAGTTTTCCCATTTATAAATATCTGTTTCTTTCGGGATGCGGCCAATACCATAGGTCACAAAACCAGCCAATGTTTTATACAGGTCTTCGTCTTCATCAGGCATGTCTTCTTCAATGTGGAAGAAATCTTTAAATTCTTCAATCGTCAAAATGCCTTCCATAAGCCATTCATTAGGAGCACGCTGGATAATACGGTTCGCTTCTTCTTTCTTTTCTTCTTCATCAGCTGGCATGATACCGACAAGTTCTTCCAGGATATCATGGAGCGTCAAAATACCAGAAAAGTTACCATATTCATCGAGGACAGCCGCTTCATGGACGCTGTGTTCCCGGAAGACTTTGACGACTTTCATAATGTCCATCGTTTCGGGAATGTAAATAGGCGTGTGAATGCTGGCTTCTAAGATTTGCGAAATAGAAACATCTTGTTTGTCGCGCACATCTTTATAGTACTGCTGGAAAACTTTGCTCACTGAAACCATGCCGAGGAATTCATCGAGCGACCCTCTCCCTACAGGAAGATTCACGTTATTGACAGCCATCATTTCATTCATAATGACGTCTTCTGGGTCTTCTAAATCGATCCAATCGACCATAGTCCGATTGGTCATGATGTCGCTCGCATCCATATCGGCTAAGCGAAAGACCCGGTCAACTAGTTCTGGTTCTTCTTTTTCAAAGGCTCCCAGTTCGGCCCCTTGCTGCAAGAGAAGCTTAATTTCGTCTTCTGTAACGGGCAAGACTTCGGCTTTCTGCACGCCCATGAGTTTCGTCACAAGCGCTGTCGAACCGGAAAGGATAGCCACGACTGGTGTACAGATCATAGAGAAGTAATAGAGAAACCGAGCGAGCAAACAGGAGACCCGTTCTGGATTATCAATAGCAATCCGCTTCGGTACGATTTCCCCTAAAATAATGGTCAAATACGTAATGACGACGACAATAGTCGTTAAGCTAATGCTATAGGCGTAATTGGCAAGTCCCGGAATGAGAGCGACGTATTCCGACATAGGCTGCGCCATTTCCGTACCGCCATAGACACCGGTTAAAAGGCCTAATAAGGTAATCCCAAATTGAACCGTTGAGAACATTTTATTCGGATTTTCCCGCAGCTTTAAGACGATTTTAGCAGAGCTGCTACCTTCTTCTGCCATTGCTTCGAGCCGCGCTTGATGACAGCTGACGATAGCCATTTCAAGAAGGGAAAAAATCCCGTTGCCAAGTATAAGTAAAATAATAATGAGACACTGTTTCCCTAGGGACAGTTCCAACGCAAATCACGTCTCCTTTTATACGAAAAAAATGGTATTGGCCTCATTATATCGTGTTTTCCCTATGCATACAAGTAAAAAAACATCCTGCAAGCTGATTTTGCTTACAGGATGTTTGTCTTACCACCACGGGCCTACGCCAATACCAATGCCGCCGCCACGGTGCCAGCCACCGCCCCAACCGATGCCGATACCGACGCTAATGGGCACGTCACGGCCGCGGTCGCGATTGAGTTCACCATCAGCTGTATCGATGACTTGAACCGTTTGCGTAACGGTTTTCGCAGCATTGCCGATTTTCAAATCGATGACAATATCTGTTTTCCCTGTTTTCACCGGAATGATATTGAGCTTATCTGAAATCGACGCAACAGACGTATTAAGACTCGTAAGTTTTATGTCGTACGGCATATTCCCCGGTACTTGGATGCGGATAATGCCATAACTGCCTAAAGGGATTTTAGTCGGATAGACGACGACTTTCACTTTTTTCAAGAGTTCGTCTGCCGTGCCGTAAACGAGAGCTGGGTCTTTGCCATCTGGAAGTTCCCAAATACTCGTCTTATCTTTGGCCACGAAGAAATGGCTTTGCCGCACGTGTGTCGTGCCATTATACAACGATACATCATAGAAATAATCGCTTACGAGATTTTTATCGATACGAATATACGTATTCTCTGTGCGCTTTGTCACGTCTTGTGGCAGCAACAGTACAGCACTGCTGATTTCGTCATATTTCTTGCCTGACGTAAGGTAAAAATCTTCAAGATGTTCTACTTGTACTGCTGGGTCGACCGTCGCCGCCAACGATGGGCCGGCAACAGTTGTCAGCAAGCACGCAGCGAGTAACGGTATATACCATTTCTTCATGATTATCCCTCCTTATAAATCGAGGTTACGTACTTTCTTCGCGTTTTCTTGAATGAATTGACGCCGCGGTTCGACTTTATCGCCCATGAGGACCGTAAAGATACGGTCTGCTTCTGCCGCATCTTCTAAGTGAACTTGGAGCATCGTCCGATTTTGCGGATTCATCGTCGTTTCCCAGAGCTGTTCCGGGTTCATTTCGCCCAAGCCTTTATACCGCTGGACGACGACGGTGTTATTATCACGACCCAATTCGTCGAGCTTCTGATTCATCGCTTCGTCCGTGTAGAGATACCATACTTGTTTGCCTTTGCGCACTTGATAGAGCGGCGGTTGAGCAATGTAGACATGGCCTTCTGTAATGAGCGGTTTCATGAAGCGATAGAAGAAGGTCAATAACAAGGTACGAATATGAGCACCGTCAACATCGGCATCAGTCATGATAATGATTTTGTCGTAACGCCGTTTCATAATGTCAAATTCTTCGCCAATGCCAGTGCCAAAAGCCGTAATCATAGCACGGATTTCGTTGTTCGCGAGGATTTTATCGAGACGCGCTTTTTCGACGTTAATGATTTTCCCACGAAGCGGTAAAATAGCCTGGAATTTCCGGTCACGACCTTGTTTTGCCGAGCCGCCAGCGGAATCACCTTCGACTAAGTAAATTTCTGTAGAGTCCGGATTTTTTTCCGAGCAGTCTGCCAATTTCCCAGGAAGGCTGCTGATTTCGAGGGCATTTTTCCGCCGTGTCAATTCACGGGCACGCCGCGCAGCTTGCCGCGCACGGGACGCAGAAATATTTTTCGTAATAATCGCTTTGGCTTCGGCTGGATGTTCTTCAAAGAATTCTTTTAAGCCGTCGGAAATGATATTATCGACAATGCCTTTGACTTCACTGTTCCCCAGTTTCGTCTTTGTCTGACCTTCAAACTGCGGTTCCCGTACTTTGACGCTAATGACAGCCGTCAAGCCTTCACGGACGTCATCACCAGAGAGATTGTCTTCATTTTCTTTAATAATGCCTGCAGTCCGGCCGAAATCGTTGATAGTACGAGTCAAGCCAGAACGGAAGCCGCTGAGGTGCGTGCCCCCTTCTTCGGTGAAAATATCGTTGACAAAAGTCAAAATATTTTCGCTATAGCCGTCGTTATACTGCATCGCAATATCGACGATGACTTGATTTCGTTCACCATCTACGGTAATAACCGTCGGGTTTACAGGCTGTTTATTTTCATTTAAAAATTCAACGAACGACGTCAAACCGCCTTCATAGCAGAAGACTTCTTGTTTGCCTTCGCCTCGTTTATCGGTGAGTGTAATGTGAAGGCCTTTGTTTAAGAAGGCTAATTCCCGAAGACGGACTTTCAAAACGTCAAAGCTATAGACTGTATCAGGGAAAATTTCATGGTCTGGTTTAAAGCAGACTTTCGTCCCCGTTTCTTCACCAGCATTGAGCGGGCGAACTTTCTTCAAGCTTTCTTTCGTATGGCCTCGTTCAAAGGAAATATCCCAAACGTAGCCATCCCGTTTGACTTCTACATTCGTCCACGCACTCAAAGCATTGACGACAGAAATCCCAACGCCGTGAAGGCCACCGGAAATAGGATAGCCGTCACCGCCAAATTTACCGCCTGCATGGAGGACTGTCAAAACGACTTCTACAGCAGGTTTACCGATTTTATGCATGGCTACAGGAATACCGCGGCCGTTATCGACGACGGTAATACTGTTATCTTCTCCAATCGTAACTTCAATATGCGTACAGTACCCAGCTAAGGCTTCGTCAATACTGTTATCGACGACTTCATAGACGAGGTGATGCAAGCCTCGGCTCGACGTACTGCCAATGTACATCCCCGGCCGTTTGCGGACGGCTTCGAGCCCTTCGAGGACCTGAATCTGATCTGCACCATAGGTTATCTTCTTGCCTTGCGACATATTCTGCTTCCTCCTGTCATTGCACATAATGTAACATCTTATTATACCCTATTTTCCGCCGTTGTGGCAAAGCTTCTTTTGTAGCGGCTCACCAGTGTCTCCAGCGCAATCGATGAGCCATAGACCGCGCCTTCTGTGATGACGTAACTACGGACGATGCCGTCATCTGCTAAGGACACGTACGGAAACTGGAACTGTTTCCAGCCATTGGCTTTAGAAGCGCGTGTCCTATGGGCTTTGCACAGGGCTACAATGTCCCGAATCGGAATGAGATGATTCTTCCCGATGAGTAGATACATGGTCTTCTTTACTCCTATACGTAGCGGTCAAATTGCGGATGAAATCATCCGTCAATTCACCCGGCTTTTTCCGCGTAATCAACATAGCTAAGACTAAATCATCAGCTGGCGCATCGTAATCATGGTAAATTTTTTCGATGCATTTATAAATCAAGTCCCGCCGTACTTCATTATACAACTCTTCATAGACGGCTTTCCCTACCAGAATCCGTCCGTCTTGTAAGACTTCGTCCCACGTCAGCCACGGCATGTCCTGCAAAATATCATAAACTTGTTTTTTTTGCTCTTGCCGTACTTTTAAACGGCATACAAGGCACTGCGATTCTCCCTTAGAAAGCCAGCGGCCGCATGTCGGGCAGCACTGAAAGCCTGACGTTTCATAAGCTAGCTGTCGTTTCCGCTGAGCAAACCGCAGATGCGTCACTTTCTCTTGAAGCCCTTTCGGCAAAGCCTTTGTTTCATGCCGAATCTTTTCAACATCTGCCGTAGGAATGACGATTTGTTTAATCGGTACGTGCGGTAAATCTTCATTTTCTGTACCGTCCAGCGTTTCATAGACCACTTTTGGTGGTTTCTTACCACTTTTGATAAAGCGAATATCATGAATAATTTCTTCACCTAAATAAGCATTAATATTATGTATAATCTCTTGTTTATACATAAAGAGTTGATTCATCCAAACTGGATTTAAGACACCGACGATTAAGAGATTCTTATAAAAATCTTTTACATACGAATATTTAGCAATTTGTTTGCCAACAATATCGGCCCAATTTAATTTTGCCTGATACACTTTGTACGGCACTAAGAGCCGATTTTTTGCTAAAATTTCCGGAATAGAAAGACCGGCTTTTTCTAGCTCATGATTTCGTTTGTCCATCGTCTTGTACCTTTCCTTGGGCAATACAAATAGGACAACAATCTTCCATCGACGAAAAGAGGATAGGCTCTGTCGTCGTAATAAAAGTCTGAATACGGCCTCGGACGAATTGAATGAGTGCCTGCCGCCGTGCCTGATCGAGTTCACTCATGACATCGTCAAGGAGCAGAACCGGATATTCCCCAGTTTCAGATTTGATGAATTCTAATTCCGACAGTTTCAGCGACAACACCGCCGTCCGTTGTTGCCCTTGGGAGCCGAATTTTTTCACGTCGACGCCATTGATGTGAAAGGCCAAATCATCACGATGGGGTCCAATAGACGTAGACGCGCGATACATATCGTCTTCTAGATGCTGCTGTAGCAAGTCATAGTACCACCCAGGCTGCACCATATCGTCTAGGCTATCTTTGCCAGCTTGGAAATAAGGCTGCATGTAGGACATGGTCAATTTTTCTAGGCCGTTACTGAGCCGTTTATGAATAACGCCGGAAAGCAAGCTGATTTTGTGCAATGCTTGGAGCCGTTTTTCGACGATAGATGCCGCAAAGCGGGCGATTTGCATATCCCATTCTGTAAGCGGTTGTTTCCCTTCGTAGCGCATCTTCTTGAGGAGCAAGTTTCGCTGAGAAATAGCGCGATTATACTGCAAGAGCTCGCGATAATAAGACAGGCTGACCTGCGAAATTTCCATATCCATAAAGCGCCGCCGCAGGGACGGACTTCCTTTGATGAGCTGTAAATCTTCCGGCGCAAAGAGCACTTCATTGAGGGTCCCCATAAGTTCTCGTTGCGGTACTTTTGTTTCATTGACCCACAATTCTTTTTTCTTCACTGTCGAAAGAATAATCTTGATTTGCTGCGGCACGCCATTTCGTTCAAATTCGAGGATGACACTGCCTTCTTGACAGTGCCACTGAATCAAATCGCTATCTGAAACGCCGCGATAGGATTTCCCCATCCCCCCGACATAGAGGGCTTCTAGGAGATTGGTCTTTCCTTGTCCATTTTTCCCATAAAAAAGAAGAATCGAGTGGTTAAACTCGATTTTTTCTTCTTTATAGTTGCGAAACTGATGTAGCCGCACAGAGTGTATGCGCATAGTTATTCACCAACGATTTTGTATGAACCTATCCCTTTGACGTCGACGACATCGCCAGGATAGAGTTTTTTCCGTTTAGCCGTGCATAAAGTTCCATTTACTGAAATGCGTTTTTCGTCCAGTAATACCTTCGTTTCACCACCGCTTTGTAAAATGCTGGCCCATTTCAAAAATTGGTCTAACTGAATCATGTCTGTTGTAATTTTTACGTTTTCCATTATTTTGTCCTCATCGGCGTGACGACGAATACGCACGCTTTATCTTCTTTATTTTGTACGAGCATAGGGCTGTTTTTCCGAGACTGCAAGATGATTTGGTCATCATGGCAGTGTTTCAAAATATCGAGAATGAATTTGCCATTAAAGGAAATATCTAAGGCTTCGCCTTCAACTTGGCAGTCGACATAGTCTTCAATAGTCCCGTAATCAGGATGTTGACTCATGAGTTTAATGACATTGTCAGCAATGATGAAGTTAATGACATTATACTGCGCATCTTTGGCAACAATCGATGCGCGTTCGACAGCACCTGTAAAGGCTGCACGATCAACCGTAACAGTGCACTGGAAATCTTTCGGAATGACGCGGCGATAGTTCGGGAATTCCCCTTCAATGAGGCGGGTCCGAATGTAGACGTTGCCAAACTGAACGGCCAAGTAATTCCGCACAGCTGTGATTTCAACAGGTTCGGGAATATCCGTCGGCAACTGCCGAGCAATTTCCGATAATAAACGGCTAGGAATAACGGCTTTTAAAGGTTGGGCAGTCGGTTCTTCTAAAGCAGCTGTTTTTAAAGCCAAGCGATGTGTATCCGTGGCGACCATAGCAATTTGGCTGTCACTAACGTCAAGGTAGGTGCCCATAAAAATGGGACGAGCTACGTCGGTTGCGCAAGCATAGGATGTGTTTTCAATTAAATCTTTCAAAATGACACTGGTCGTCGTGAAATGAGCATAGCCATTTTCTACCATTTCTACTTCTGTAAAGTCGACAGGGTTCATGGTTAGGCATTCAAATTTTAAACTGCCTCCTTTAATGATTAGTTGTGTATCTGCATCGGCTTTGATGATTTCAATTTCATCACTCGGAAGGCGTCTTGTTAATTCCATTAAATAGGGGTTTGCAATAAAAGCACTGCCTGCTTCTTCAATAATGCCGGGAACAATTGTTTTTATGCCCATGTCATAATCGTTGGCTTGAAACTCGATAACACCATTTTGTGCCTTTATCAATAAGCCATTTTCAGAGGCAATGTTATTGCTTTTATTTTGTGCAACTTTTTGCACTGTTTGCAAGCCTTTATTTAAATCTTCTTTTGTTAGTTTTAGTCTCATGAGGATATCCCCTTTTCTGCGCGTAATTTTTTAATGGGAAAATAATTAAAAGATAGTGTTCATAGTCATAGAGACTGTGCGTATGTGGATAAGTTTGAAGAAGTGGCTGAAATAAGCTATCCACACCTGTGTATAATCTGTGGATAAACACCTTTCATCTATCCACAAATCCACTTAAAAATCGGGATTTTCAGTAGTCCACAATGTATCTACATTTTCATTCCCTCAGTTATCCACACCGGTAATCTTATTTTTGAGTTTTTCAATGCCTTCTCTAAAGTGCTTATCTTTTTCGATGAGCTTTGTGACTTTCGTACAGGCATGCATAACCGTCGTATGGTCACGACCGTTAAAGGCCGTCCCAATATGGGGATACGTATTGCCTGTCAATTCACGGCAAAGATACATAGCGATTTGCCGCGGCGTAGCTATGTCTTTCGTCTTTTTCTTGCCCATTAAGTCTTTATAATTGACGTTATAATACTGACAGACGGCATTCGTAATTTCATCAATCGTAATGTATTTCTTTTCTTCTTTATCGTCGATTAAATAGCGAATGGCCTGCTGCGTTAAGGGCAAGGTAATCGGTTTTTGTTCCGTATTGGAAAGCATGAGGACGTTGTTGAAAGCCCCGTTTAAGACTCGAATATTTTCACTCACATTGGAGGCAATGTATTCGATGGAGTCGTTTTCGACGAAGACGTGTTCCGTTTCGGCCCATTTTTTTAAGATGGCCATACGCGTTTCTAAGTCCGGTGTGGCGATTTCGGCGACCATACCGCTTTGGAACCGCGAACGGAGCCGTTCTTCAAAGCGTTTAATATCTTGCGGTGCCCGGTCACTGGTGAAGACCATTTGCTTGTGATCCTGGAAAAGTTTATTGAACGTATGGAAAAATTCTTCTTTCGAACTTTCTTTATCGCCGCGCCCAAAGAACTGAATATCATCGACGAGAAGAACGTCAATATTCCGGTAGCGATGGCGGAAGCTTTCTGTATTCTTATCTTGAATACACTGGATAAATTCATTGACGAAATCTTCACTCGTAATGCAGCGGAGCCGCATATTTGGGAAGTTTTGCAAGATGCGGTGGCCAATGGCGTGCATTAAATGGGTTTTGCCAAGGCCGCTGTCGCCATAAATATAAAAAGGATTATATTTTTTAGCCGGTGCTTCGGCAACGGCTTGCGCAGCCGCATAGGCAATACGGTTGCTGTTGCCGACGATGAACGTTTCGAACGTAAAGTTATCAATCAAATTATTTTCTTGCAACGTTTCCTGTACGGTCGGCATGGACACGGTCGGGTTCGCTTGGTGAATCTCCGGCATAGGCGAGACCGTGTGGTTTTCGACGGGCAGCTCTGTTTGTACCCATTCTTGCGGTTCCAGCGGTGGTACCGGCGTTTCCCGCAGGATAGCTGTGTCCGGCATAGACGGAGCCGGTTCTGGCGGCATACTGGGCAAGGGCTCTGCAGGCGCAGCCGTTTCGCTATTGATTAAGACGACCTGTGTAGGCCGACCAATGACAGCTGATGCGGTCTGCTCGAGTAAGGCCGTGTACTTTTTGCTAATAAAGGAACACACAAACTGCGTCGTCGTGTCCAGTGTGAGTACATCATTTTCGTATGAATAGGGAATGAGTGCCCCTGCAAACCAGTTGCTGTATATTTGAAGCGGCAGGGAATGCTGCAGCTCTTGCAGCATGTTATTCCATAATGTGAGCAAATCCATGGTTCCCATGATAAAAAACATCCTTCCCCTGTATAGTGTGGATATGTTGATATTTTCTTTGTGGATACAGTGCATAGCACAAAGCGTAAAAAGGCGGAAACACGATAACTAACGTATTTTCGGCTTCCTTTTACTTATCCACAATTTGTGGATAAGATGTTGACAACTGTTTAGGCTATCCACATTCTACAACAAAACACAGCAGATGAAAAGATATTTTAGTGAATACATGGACAAAACATATAACTAAAAAGAATGACTCATCTAAAGAGACGTATGATAAAATAGCATACATTATGAATTGACAGAGACGTACTTTTAAGACTATAATTACACTGTTATGGTGTAAATTCATTTACTGTCAATCGCGACAAAGGAGGTGTCTACTTTGAAACAGACATATCAGCCGAATGTATTGTGGAAAAAAAGAACCCACGGTTTCCGTGAAAGAATGAAAACTAAAGGTGGCCGCATGGTTTTGAAAAAACGCCGCATGAAAGGCAGAAAGAAACTTTCTGCTTAATTATTACGAGATGAACAGAGAAATTCCGTACTGAAATTTTTCTGTTCATCTGGCATTTTTAGGACAAAATAGTATGTATGAGTTACGAAAAGAACAACGGTTGTCTAAAAATCGGGAGTTTCAGCTCGTATACCGCCGCGGCCGGTCCCATGTAAACCGCTACGCCGTCTTGTATACGTTGCCTCGTTCGCCGAAACAGCCGACGCGTATCGGTTTTGTAACCGGTAAGAAAGTCGGGTGTGCTGTCGAACGGAATCGGTGCCGCCGTCTCATGAAAGAAGTCTATCGGCTGCACCAGCATGAATTGCTCCCGGGCTTTGATTTAGTTCTCATTGGCCGTAGTCCCTTAAAACACGTGGACTATAAGGCAGCGGAAAAAAGCATTCTCCAGCTCTTCCGTCATGGCCGGGTCTTACCAAAGAAGTGAGTCATATGCTACAACGCATAATAATAGCCTGTATACGATTTTATCAGCTTTGCATTTCGCCATTACATCTGCCATGCTGCCGTTTTTACCCGACGTGCTCGGCCTATGCCATTGAAGCACTCCAGAAATACGGCGTCCTGAAAGGGAGTTACTTAGCACTGAGGCGCATTTTAAAATGCCATCCCTTTCACAAAGGCGGCTATGATCCCTTGCCGTAGAGGTTGGCCAGATGAAACCGAGACTGACCGATGTATACGTTCCTACTGAATAGGAGTTGAGAATATTGAGCTTTTTTAGCGGCATTGCAGACGTACTCAGCAGCATTATGACCGTGTTCATGAACTACTGCTACGCCTTCACGCAAGCGATTGGGTTCCCAAGTTATGGTATTGCCATTATCTTATTGACCTTAATCATTAAATTTGTATTATCTCCGCTTACGGCAAAGCAAATACGTTCCATGGAAGGCATGCAGAAATTGCAGCCGAAAATCAAGGAACTGCAAAAGAAATATAAAGGTAACAACAAAAAGTTACAAGAAGAAATGGGCAAATTGTATCGGGAAATGGGTGTCAACCCTTTATCTGGCTGTCTCCCTGTCATCATTCAGATGCCGTTCTTAATTGCCATTTTCTGGGCTTTAAAAGAATATCCTTATGACCCGGCATTCCAAAGCTTCCTCTGGCTGCCGAGCTTAGGTCATCCGGATCCATACTATATTCTGCCAGTGTTATCGGCCCTTTCGACCTTTGGTATTCAAAACCAAATGTCCGGCGGCCAGGCAGCAGCTTCTGATGCAGCTGCAAAACAGCAGAAAATCATGAAAATCGTTATGCCTATCTTTATCGGCTACATTAGCTTGACCTTCCCGAGTGGCCTTGTCATTTACTGGATTATTTCCAACGTCTTCCAGTGGGCACAGCAAATCGTGATGGAAAAGATGCGGAAAAAAGGAGCATAACGGCATGACTAGTATTGAAATTACGGGGAAAACCATTGAAGATGCTATCCGTTCCGGCCTTGCCCGTCTCGGCCTCCTTCGTAACGAAGTGGATGTCGAAGTCTTGGCAGAACCGAAAAGCGGTTTCTTAGGCTTTGGCAGCAAACCGGCAAAAGTCCGTTTAACAGCAAAAGACGATAAAACACCGGTTGCGCCAGTCGTCATGGAAGAAGCCGCACCAGCAGCTGCTGCACCGGCTGCCCCGAAGGCAGAACCGGCACCGGAAGCTGTCGAACCGGTACAGGAAATGCCTGTAGAAGAAGTGCCGACAGAACCGGCTTTTTCTGCGGACGAAGCGGCAGCAAAAGCGAAAGCATTCCTTCAAGATGTACTCCACAACATGGGCATTGACGATGTCATGATTGAAAAGATGAATAAAGGCGATAAGATTATTCTCCATCTCCATGGGAATAACCTAGGCATCCTCATCGGCAAACATGGCCAAACCCTCGATGCTCTCCAATATTTAACGAACTTAACGACGAACCAAGGTGAAACAGCACGGCATTTCATCATGCTCGACGTGGAAAACTATCGGCACCGCCGGGAAGAAACGCTCAAGCAGCTTGCTGTCCGCTTAGCAGGACGTGTGAAAAAACACGGCGACCGCGTCGTCTTGGAACCGATGAACGGCTATGAACGAAAAGTCATTCACGTAGCCTTACAAAATAAAGAACATATTGCTACAGAAAGTGAAGGACAAGACCCATACCGTCACGTCGTCATTTACTATAAAGACTAAGTATAGACCTATAAAAACCGGTGCAGTGGCACCGGTTTTTTTGAAAGGAGATGGTCTAATGTTTGATTTAACCGATACGATTGCCGCCATTGCGACACCGCTCGGTGAAAGCGGCATTGGTGTTATCCGGTTAAGCGGCACTGAGGCCTATGCCATTGGGGACAAGATATTTCAAAGTACAGCGCAAACGCCGCTGGCACAGCGCCGGGACCGGTCCATTCAATACGGGACGATTGTCGATGAAAGCGGCAAAGCCATCGATGAAGTACTGCTTCTCATCATGAAAGGCCCCCATTCGTATACAGCTGAAGATGTCTTAGAAATCCAGTGTCACGGCGGCCGGCAATCGCTGCAAGAAATTTTATCCCTCGTTCTCCGGAGCGGCGCGCGCCTGGCGAATCCCGGCGAATTTACGCAGCGTGCTTTCGTTAATGGCCGTATCGATTTAGCCCAAGCCGAAGCGATCATGGATGTCATTCAAGCAAAAAGCGAAGCTGGTCTTTCCAGTGCGGTCCATCAATTAGAAGGCCGTCTCTCATCTGTCGTCAAAGACATGCGCCTCCATTTGACGGACTTCATTACGCGCCTGGAAGTGACCATTGACTATCCGGAAGAAGATTTGGAAGATATTACAGTCCCTGACGTAGCCGGTTCCATTAAGGAAATGCTCCAGCGGTTACAGCAAATGCTCGATGAATCAAAGAGCGGCAAAATGATTCGAGACGGTGTCATGGCCGCTATTGCAGGAACACCAAATGCCGGGAAATCGAGCCTTCTCAACCGCTTCCTCCAAGAAGAACGGGCTATTGTGACGGATATTCCTGGGACGACACGCGATGTCTTAGAAGAATGGATTACCTTAAAAGGCGTGCCCATTTGTCTCGTCGATACAGCAGGCATTCGCGAAACAGACGATACAGTCGAAAAAATCGGTGTAGACCGGGCTAAGGCCTACTTGGATAAAGCCGATTTAGTCCTAGCCGTCATCGACCAGTCCCTGCCTTTAACGGCAGAAGACAAGGAAATCCTCGACCAGTGCCGTGGGAAAAACGGCATTATTGTCCTCAATAAAGAAGATTTACAACCTGTCGTCACGGCAGACGATGTGGCTTCTTATGGCCTGCCAACGCTCTCCATCTCGGCAAGTACAGGCGAAGGGATGGACGAACTGCAAGACAATATGCTCTCCCTCGTCCTCGATAAAAATCTCTTAGGCCAGTCCAGTACGCTTCTGACCAATACGCGCCATATTGAGCTCGTACGGCAAAGCAAAGAAGCTTTGCTCCGGGCCTTAGAGACCATTGAAAACGGTATGCCCGTAGACTGCGCCGTCGTCGATCTGCGCGAAGCGTGGGACCTCCTCGGCTCCATTACAGGCGATACAGTTGGTGACGATATGGTAGAAGAAATTTTCAGCAGATTTTGTTTAGGTAAATAAAGGGGTTGAAACGATGTTTATTGTCGATACATATGATGTCATCGTCGTCGGTGCCGGTCATGCCGGCTGTGAAGCGGCCTTGGCCAGTGCGCGCTTAGGGGCGAAAACCTTGATGGCGACGCTGAATTTAGATAATATTGCCCTCATGCCGTGCAACCCGGCTGTTGGCGGCCCTGGGAAAAGCCATTTAGTCCGGGAAATCGATGCCCTTGGCGGCGAAATGGGCATTAATACAGACAAGACGTGCTTGCAAATGCGTATGCTCAACACGGGCAAAGGACCGGCTGTGTACTCCTTGCGCGCCCAGTCTGATAAAAAAATGTATCAGCTGACTATGACGAAGACCTTGGAAAACCAAGATAATCTCGATGTAAAACAGCTCATGATTACAGACCTCCTTGTCGAAAACGGCAAGGTCACAGGCGTACAGACCGAACTGGATGAAGTCTACAAAGCCCAGTGCGTCATCCTTGCTACAGGGACGTACTTAAAAGGGAAAATCATCATTGGTGAATGCGTCTACTCTGGCGGCCCTATTGGCCAGCGGTCAGCCGAAGATTTATCTGGCTCTCTCATAAAAGCAGGACTGAAATTAATGCGCTTTAAAACGGGGACTCCAGCGCGTGTTGACCGTCGTACGCTCCGCCTTGATGAAATGAAGAAACAAGAAGGCGACACAGACGGCCATGCCTTCTCTTTTTTATCAGAACGGAAGAACCGCAACAAAGAAGTCTGCTGGCTTACCTTTACGAATGAAGAAACGCACCGCATCATTCGCGATAACTTAGACCGTGCGCCTATGTGCAACGGTGTCATTACCGGTGTAGGCCCGCGGTACTGCCCGTCTATTGAATCGAAAATCGTTCGTTTTGCTGACAAGAAACGGCATCAGCTCTTTATCGAACCAGAAGGCGAAATGACCGAAGAAATGTATGTCCAAGGCATGAGCACCAGTATGCCTGCAGACGTACAATATGCCTTCTTGCGGACTATTCCGGGCTTAGAAGATGTGAAAATCATGCGTCCTGGCTACGCCATTGAATACGACTGTTTAGACCCGACACAGCTTACGCCGTCGCTGGAAACGAAAGCCATTTCCGGCCTCTTTTCAGCAGGCCAGGCTAATGGCACGAGTGGTTACGAAGAAGCGGCGGCTCAGGGCCTCATTGCCGGAATCAATGCGGCGCGCCACGTCCAAGGAAAAGAACCGTTCATCCTCACCCGGTCCGAAGCATACATTGGCGTTCTCATTGATGACTTGGTCACAAAAGGTACGAACGAACCGTACCGCATGATGACGAGCCGCTCTGAATACCGCCTCATTCTCCGCCAAGATAATGCAGACTTGCGATTGACCCCAAAAGGCTATGATCTTGGCCTCGTCACGCCTGAGCGGTACGCAGCCTTTACGGCAAAGAAACAGGCTATTGAAGACGGCATTGCTGCCCTCAAAGGCCTTTCTGTCACGCCCACGCAGGACACGCAGGATAAACTTGCTGCTCTCGGCACGGCTCCTATCCGCACGGGCTTAACGGCCTATGATTTGCTGCGCCGCAACGAAATTTCTTACGAAAAATTGCGGGAACAATTCGACTTGCCGGAATTGTCAGAAGACGTAGAAGAAGAAATCGAAATTATGGTCAAATACGAAGGCTACATTGGCCGTCAGCTTGAACAAGTAGAAAAAATGAATCGTCTCGAACAAAAGCTGATGCCCAAAGACATTGTCTATGCCGACATCGATACCTTGTCTGGTGAAGCACGGCAAAAACTCGACCAAATTCGCCCGCTCTCCCTTGGGCAGGCCAGCCGTATTTCCGGCGTATCGCCAGCAGACATTACGGCCCTTCTCATCGTCTTAGAACAACGGCAACGGGAGGCAAAGCATGTTTAAGACAGCATTAGTCGAAGCCTTTACGGCCATGGGGATGCCCCTCTCAGCGCAGCAAATCGAGCAATTTTGTACGTTTAATGATATGCTCGTCGAGACCAATAAAGTAATGAACCTCACGGCCATTACAGAGCCGAAGGAAGTGGCGATTAAGCATATGGCAGACAGTGTGTCCTGCTATGATGGGGCCTATTTTCCGCAAGGCGCGACCGTCCTCGACCTCGGTACAGGTGCAAGCTTTCCTGGGATTCCACTGGCGATTTTGCGGCCTGATTTAGAGATTACCTTTTTTGATTCACTGCAAAAACGGCTGACCTTTTTAGAAAAAGTTGTCCAAGCCTTAGGTTTGCCGAATTGTACTTTTCTCCACGGCAGAGCCGAAGAAATGGCTCATCAAGCGGCATATCGCGAAGCCTTTGATATCGTCACGAGCCGTGCCGTCGCGAGACTACCCATCTTAGCGGAATGGGCACTGCCTTATGTGAAACTGAGTGGCACTTTCATTTCTCTGAAAGGGGCGCAGTATGAAGACGAATGCGCTGAAAGTACAAAGGCTCTCTCCATCCTCGGCGGGACACTCAAAGAAGTGAGCCTCATAACGCTCCCCGGTCTTGACGACGTGCGCGCTGTCGTGTATATTACGAAAACGGCGAAAAGCCCGAAAAAATATCCTCGTAAGCCGAAAATGGCTGCGAAAAATCCTTTATAACGAAAGAAAGTGGACCTTATGTCTTTGAAAAAAATGATACTCACAGGGATTATGGCCTGTGTTTCCTTTACGTCTCTCGCCTTGGCCGATGCGCCGGTAGCACCGTCCATTAGTGCTGAAGCAGCTGTCGTCATGGATGCGGACACAGGCGATGTGCTCTATACGAAAAATCCGGATGAACGCATGTATCCCGGTAGTACGACGAAAATTATGACGGCTATCCTCGGTATTGAACTGGGCAAAGCACAAGGTAAATTAGACCAGCAAATCAACATTACCCAAGATTCGCTCAATCTCGAAAGCGATGCGTCTATTCTCGGCATTTACCCAGGCGACCAGATTACCATGCGCAATGCCATGAAAGGCATGATGATTGTCTCTGGTTGTGATGTCGCTGTAGACGTGGCCGAAACGGTCATGCCTACACAGTGGCAGTTCGTCCAAGCTATGAATGATAAAGCCGTTGCCCTCGGTGCCAATAGTACGCACTTCGTCAATCCTCATGGCCTGCCTGATTACAACCATTACACGACAGCCCGGGACCTGGCTAAAATCGCGGCATATGGTATGAAATTGCCGGAATTTCGCGATTTCGTCAAAGATAGTTCGTGGAATATGCCCATCAACGGTGGCTATAAAACGGTCAACTCGACGAACTATTTCCTGACGAGCGGCTTTCCTGGTGCGAACGGTATTAAGACTGGGACGACCAACATGGGCGGTGCATGCCTCGTCACGTCGGCAACGCAAGACGGGCGGACCGTTATTGCTACGATTTTAAATTCTGATGACCGCTTTGGTGATGCCCAGCAGCTCATGTCTTATGGCTTTAAGGCCTTGAAACCGAAAGCACCGGCAGAAAACGTCTACATTATGCGTAATGCCCCGGCAGGCCAGACGTTGAGCGGCCTAGCTGCACAGAAACAGAAAGAAGCCGAACAAGCTGCAGCGCAAACGAAACCTGCGGGGCTGTCGCACGTAATTTGTGCGGCAGCCTTTTTGTGTATACATAAAAATAACTCCCGGTCTATGCAAAACCGGGAGTTGGTGTAGAATAAAGATATGACCAAATACCTATCTACACCTTCAGATTATACAAGA